>NZ_VRTT01000045.1 GCF_008017805.1 Paenibacillus sp. N3.4
AAAATTATAGTACTTAGGTATATCTAATAATGAGGTGAAATACTTGAGGATTCTTTTTATAGCTGCTCAAGCAATAAGATCCAACTCATCAGTAACAATTATTTCTATATTTTCAAGGGTTTGTTTTTTTATACTATAAAGACATCTCTCAATATATTTTTCCAAGTTATATACTGGTACAATAACACTTACTTTAATTTCTTTATTCATAAAGTTATACCCTGATTTTCTTAAGTAAGTCTGCCGCTATTGCAGCAGGTGATAATTTCTTCTACAATACGTGTTACATTACTACCATATTCTGAAAAACGAATAAAATGTGTTAAGCAACAAAATCTAGGTGTAAGTACTGCCAGAAATAAAGGTATTGAAATGGCAATTGGTGAATTCGTTACTTTTGTTGATGGTGATGATTATATTAATTTTGATATGCTAGAGAAAATGTATTATTTCGCGGAGAGTCAAAAACTAGATTTAACATTTTGTTCATTCGAAAATAACGAATATAATGATACCACTGAAATTGCACAAGAAAGTTCATCTAATGAATATATAAGGAAAATGCTACAAGGAAAAGTACAAAGATCTGCTTGTGGAGTTTTATTTAATTTAGATTTAATAAGAAAACACTCGTTAGCTTTTGATATTGATATGAGTTATGGAGAGGATATGTTGTTCACTATCAAAGCTCTACTACTAACTGAAAATAAAATAGGCATAATTCCATATAAATATTATGTGGTTGAGAAGCGTATAGGTTCCGCAATTAGATTAATGAATCAAAATCAGTATGAACGTATTCAGTTACTAGCTCAAAGATTAGATCAAATTTTTGAATATCTCAATGCTAAAAATGAATATGAGTTATTGTTAAACAGATACTATTATTTCGACATACTTTTTTCAATATCCCATATTGTTAGATCAAATATTGGTTTTTTTAAGAAGTTGGGAAAATTAAGAGAGCTTAAAAAAAGTCCTCATGCTAGGGAATGCTTGAATGTTAAGTTTGAGTCTTCCAAATTAGTGCGTATTAAAGCATTATTGATTAAATATGCACCATCAATAATACTAATGTTCTTTTATAAGTTGAATAATACCATGAAAAAGGTATAAGCAAAAATAAAAGAGGGGCGGCGGGAAATGGTATATGTATCTGAAAAATCAAATTCAATAAATTATCTGGCTGCGTTTTCCATATGTTTAATGCCTATTCTTGGACCTTACAAGTTAATAGGTCCTTTTTCTATTGGAATTATTTTCTTGGTATTAGTAGCTGTACTATCTATTATTATAAAAAAAACATTATCTATTAATTTACCATTGTTCTTCATTTTGATTGTTCATTGTTTTTTATCTTTTTTATCTTATTTTAGTTTGGATTACAATGAAGGAATCTTAAGTATGTTTTGGAGTATTTTAATGGCATTAACTAGTAGTTTGGCGCTTATGCAAATAGTCCCATTTTATGAAAAGAAATCCTTTTTGAGGGTTCTTACTTTTCTATCTATTGTTTGTGGTAGTTTTATGGTATATCAATTTATTGTTATTAATCAAGGGGGTATTCCTTATAATGGTAAATTATTTGGTGAATTAGCAAAGGGCTATACTTGGTCTGATTCAGTTACATATCTAAGAATGAATTCATTTTTTTCTGAGCCTTCATATTTTGCAATATTCTTTCTTCCATTAATGGCATTTATGTTTATAAATGAAAAAAAGACATATGCGATTATTTGTTGTTTGTTATTATTTCTCTCTACATCGACTCTTGGAATCTTAGGAAGTATTATTGTAATTCTAATGTATGCACTAATAAAGAAAAATTACAAAATTATTGTTGTTTTATTAATTTTGGGTATAATAATCGTTTTTTGTGTGCAAATATTAAATATTGAATGGTTATTAAGAAACAATTTGAATAAAATTGCAACTACTAATGAAAATAGTCAGATAAGATTTATAGGTTATCTAGAATACTTTTGGGAATTACCGATAGTGAATCAATTCTTGGGAGTTGGATTTTCACAGTTATCAAACTATTTTAGTAATTACGGTTTATACAATTATAGCAACACATTTGTAATTGTTTTAATTAATTATGGAATATTGGGATTAATTGCATTTATTTTTTTTATCATATGGCTTTTTAAAGTTACTACAGATGACGGAAAGATTTTTTTGGGTATAATGGTGATTATTAGTGCAATAGATTCCTTCATATATAGTAACAATTTTTACTATGTAGTTTTTTATATATTGGTATTTTCAAAAAGTTCAGTGATTCAGAATACTAAGAGAACTTTCTCTTTAAATGTTTCGGAGATAAAAATGTAGTCTGTCTCTTCAATATTAAGGACAATGAAACTTTATGTAATTTTATTTGAAAGGGAGTATTGATATTGAAAATACTTATTTCAGCTTATTTAGATAATAATATCGGGGATGATTTAATGATAAAGTTATTGGCCACGAGATTCCCAGAATGCAGTTTTTACATTGACACAAATAATAGTGCAGTCATAAATACATTTAGCCAAAATGGAAATATTTTTTGTCATAAATTTAATAAAAGTAAAAGGTATTTAAGACAATTCCAAGTACATTTATCGATTGGTGGTTCATTATTCAACAACATCAATAGTTTAATGGGAATTGTGCATAGGATACTTAGAATCATTCTCCTTTACCGTCTCAAAAAGAATAATATTAAATTGGCGACTATTGGTTGTAACCTTGGTCCATATAAGAATAGAATTGGACCTCTATTGACGAAAATAGAACTCCAATTAAATAATTTAATTACAGTAAGAGATTTAGATTCTTATAATTTAATTGAAAATTTTAAAAGTATAAAAAACTTTTACTTGGCCTCAGATATTGTATTTAACTACTCGGATAAAAAAGATGCTGTAGAAAACAATAAACCAACATGTTTAGGTATATCAACATACAGATCAATTCAAAATAAAGAAACTAATTATTCGAGTTATGTTTTTTTATCTGCAATTGCTGATGGATTTATTGAGAAAACAGGAAGTGAAGTTTATTTATTCGCATTTGATTCTGAAAATGAAAATGATTTATCTTCTGCTCACCATATAAAATATATATCCAAATATCCTGAAAAAATAAGTATAATCCCTTATTTAGGAAATCATGAATCGATTATTAAATCTATGAAACAATGTGATAGATTTGTCAGTGTTAGATTCCATAGTGCTATTTTGTGTCAGATACTAAATATTCCTTTTTTGCCAATTGTTTACTCAAATAAAATGCAAAATTACTTAAATGACGAATATTATAATGGATTACTTTTACAGTTTAAGGATATGTCTATAGATAAAAATAATGTTGCCGAAATAGTAAATTCGATAATTGAAAATAAAAATATTTTTAATGATTTTTCAAAAAGTAAGTCAGATGCGAAAGTACATTTTGATGAATTTAATAAATTAGTTTCTAGTTAAAAAGTAATAAAATGAATCTAAATGGTAAAAATCTAACCAAAGTGTGCTACAAAAAACTTTCTAAATATTTGTCTTCTAGATGAAGTAGGACTGAGAAGATCCATTACTTGAAGATGCAAGGGAATGATTCTTGAGATCATGATTAGTAAACTTAAACTTGGAGCATTAACTTCTTATCTGACAATGTTTGTAAATAATATATTAAGTTTATTGTTTACACCGTTTCTTGTCGATTCTCTAGGAAAGTCGCAATATGGTATTTATGCTCTAATGGGGACTTTAATTGGATACATGACACTTTTAGATCTAGGTATTGGTAACTCGCTGGTTAGGTATATTGCCAAATATCGAGCAGAAGAAGATATGAAGAGTGAGTCACAATTTTTTTCACTATGTCTTATTATTTATTTAGGTATTTCGGCTTTGGCACTAGTAGTAGGAATATTAATATACTCAAATATAGAGATTATTTTTAATCAGGGGCTTTCAGTAGAGGAATTAGAAATAGCTAAAATTATATTTGGAATCTTAATTATCAATATAGTCATAGCATTCCCATTTAATGCTTTTTCCAGTGTGTTACGTGGGTATGAAAAATTCGCACTACTTAATATTACTACAATGGTTCGTGGAGTAGTACGTGTTGGGTTACTAACTCTACTTCTAACATTTGGTTATAAAGCAGTTACGGTTGTTATAGTTGATACATTAATTAATATACTTTTTGGTGTAATAAATGCATCATATGTGTTTATTGTTATAAAAGAACGAATTACTAGGCCGAAATTTAATAGAAGTTTTGTTCTCAAAATTTTTAAACAATCATCCTTATCATTTGTCATTTCTCTCTCCGGTTTAGTAATTTGGCAATTAGGAAATATTATGCTCGGTATGTTTTCGGGTGCTTCTGTAGTTGCAATATATGCTGTAGGTCTACAATTTACAACGTATTATATGAACATAGCAAGTTCTATTTCTTCAGTTCTCATCCCTAGAATTACCATGATGGTAACCAAAAATGTTAGTGAAAATGAAATGATTACCTTTATTATTCGTACTGCACGGCTACAGTTTATTGTTCTTGGTTATGTTATAGGGGGTTTTTCATTATTTGGAAGAGGATTTCTAACACTTTGGTTAGGCAGTGATTATATCACAGCTTGGAGTATAGCAATGATATTAATGGTACCCCAAACATTTACTTTGTTGTTGAGTGTTCCGGGATCTATGTTAATTGCTAAAAATAAACATGGGTTTAAAGCTCTAATTAGTATTATCAATGCTGCTATTATAGCAGTACTTATTTACTTTTTGGTTCAAGCTTATGGACCGTATGGTGCAACATTGGGAACTACTATTGGTATGTTATTGGTAGAGATAATAATAATGAGTATTTACTATCACATAGTATTAAGCATAAACATGTTACACTTCTGGAAGGATACTGTCCTGAAATTTCTCCCCTTTGTTTCTATAGTGATTTTTATTGGTGTTATTATTATTAAACTAGTTCCCATAATTTCATGGAAATATTTATGGTTAAACGGATTAGTCTACACAGTATTATATTGTGTATTCTTATATTTATTAGGTGCTACCAATTATGAAAAAAGTTTAATTAAAGTATTTATAATTGGTTTTTTAGAGCGCTTAAAGAAGAGTAAAAAGCATCGCTTTGGAGGCTAGTTTATGAATATAGAGAAGAATTTGAAAATCGAATGTAATAAATTAATAAATTCTGTTATTCGATATTGTGAAATTAACAATAGTAATTTAAATTACAAAAATATTTTTAATTTAATAAGTGATCTTATTAATAAAGAATATCTTGGTAATGAATACTTAGAAGAGTTAAGAGAAGTGATTGACGGATATTTATATGGGCGCATTTCAGAATCTGTATTAAGTTTTTATTTGAATAAACAATTTATGATTGAGATTGAAAAAATTGATGAATTACTAGCTTGTTTAAATAATGTTTCTATCCACTATACCAATTCAAGTTCTATGATACAAAAATTTTCTGATAATTTTAGTTATCCTAAGGTTAGTGTCTTAATTACAACTTTTAATAGAAGAAGATATCTTCTAGAAGCAATAAATAGTTTTTTACATCAAGACTATCCAAATATTGAAATAATAGTTGTAGATGATTGTTCAAATGACGGAACTA
The DNA here is from genome assembly GCF_008017805.1 of Paenibacillus sp. N3.4. Classification (GTDB taxonomy): domain Bacteria; phylum Bacillota; class Bacilli; order Paenibacillales; family NBRC-103111; genus Paenibacillus_E. The sequence goes on from NZ_VRTT01000045.1 coordinate 5,647, forward strand.
AACAAATGATGATTGAAATGTTTGAAAGTGAAAACAGGGTTATATATATGCAAAATGAGATAAATCTTGGCCCGGGAACCAACCGATTAAGAGCATATAGTAAATATGCTGACGGAGATTATGTGATATTTTTTGATGATGACGACTATTTAATTGATATGAATTATATAAGTAAGGCAATTCAATTTCATATTAAACACCCTGATGTAGCTTTTGTTGGAGCAGGCACCTTTTACGAATATAAAAAAAACAATTATTTGAAACTTTCTTTCATAAATCTTAGAGGCGTGATCAATAGACAAGAGTATTTTTTGAAATTTATGTCTAACGAATTTCCTAAACCATGCATTACTACTACAGTATTTAAGAACAAATGTTTAATTGAAATGAATATTTTAGAGATGGAGATGGTAAACGATACTCCTATTTTCCTTCGCTCGCTATTGGTTGGAGATGCTGGTTTTATTGATATTGTGGCAGCTGTTTATCGTGTACATGGCGGTAATATTACTTTTAATTGTAGCTTTGATTTTATTATAGAAAACCTTAAAGAAAAAATGGAAATTAAAAAAATGGCAACTACACAATATGATTCTAAGCAAATCGAGAACTGGTGGAATCATAATGCATATATAACTATCTCATACTATCTCTTTCATTCGGCAAAAGACTCCAGAGATTTCAAAAACATGTACGCTTGGACACAAGAAAACTGTCCCGATATTTACAAAAGATTATTTCGTGAATTCCGATGGCATTTAATAAAACGGAAATTTACTAAAATGTACAACACATTTTATAGTATTCCTATTAAAAGAATTAAAAGAAGGAAATAAGCTATGAAGAATATAATCGGAAAAATTCGTACAATAAAGGAATCGAAAAAGCTGGTAAGTGAAATGGGAAGAAAACTACAAGGCATAAATAGGAGTGAAGAACAATTAATTCCTTATATTAATAAACCAGGGATTGTAATCTCATTTGACGATAGTTTTAGAATTAATCATTGGTATGATTATGGAATTGGAAAGAAGCAAGGGTATAAAGATCTTTTTGGTTTTTTTGATGTTAAAGTTACATTCAATATTAACGCTTATCATCATTATGAAAATCAAAGGGAATTAAACCAGAGTGAGATTGATATGTTATTAGAACTACAAGCGAATGGGCATGAAATTGCACATCATGGTTACAGGCATAGGAATGCTGTTGAATATTCTAAAACTCATGGATTAAATTTCTGGATAGAAAATGATATTATCCCCTTATTTGAATGGATGGAGCAACAAAAACATTCTATTACTGGAGAACACTTTAAAAATCCAGTTTCTTATGCATATCCTGGTAGTAAGTACAACAATGAAACAAATGGAGCTCTAATTCCAAGGTTTTATAAAATAGTAAGAGGATACATTCAAGAAGATAACTTAATTTCAATGCAACATACAGGTTTTTCTCCTTCGATTTGTATAGATAAAAATGTATTTCCTAATGTAAAACTCATAAAACCTGCATTAAATTACGCAAAATTAACAGGAAAAAACCTAGTTTTAATGTGTCATTCTATTTTACCGAAAAAGTTAAATTGGGATGAATTTGGATGGGGTATAAATTCAAAGGAGGCAGGAATGTATCGAGTCTCCCCTAAGGATATTGAATATATAATTAAGGAGGCTAAGAAGATAGGGCTTGAATTTTACACAATGGCAGAAGCGGCTGGTATTGCAACATTTATTGACCCGAATTTAGAGAAAGCTATTAGAAATCGATTACATTTGAAGAATAAGTGGATATATATTAATGATTTAATAAACATAAAAGAATTGGACTTTGAAGGAATGAGCATATCTAATTTAGCAGGTATTGAATATTTTATTAATTTAGAAAAGCTTAACCTTAAAAATAACAATATATTGGACAAAAGGTTACTAAATAAATTAAAGAATATTAAGGAGTTAGACATTTAGGAGCCATTGGTTATATCTTGTTTGTTTTACAAATGAGTAATTTTCCTTATATTTTAGTAGTTCCTAAGACACTCAATAAATAAAAAGTTACATATTATATTTGAAAAGACTTGTTCATTAATCACACTAACTCGGTAAAATGTCTGTGCTCATAGAAACAACCTAAAAGGTTGGAGACTCCATGAAAAAGTCTACCACGATTCTATCCAGCCTTCAATCAGTTTTGACTTTACTCCAGAAGAAGTCTAGTTTGTCGTTCAAGTTGCAAACTACGAAAATAAACTTCGTAAGTTTACATTGTACAATATGTTAAATACTGGTATTTGGCGGCATTCGAAGAATGGGACAACTATCGTTTTGGCGTCGATCATTCGGTGCTAAAGGCTTGAAATTATTGCAGTTTTCAAGTTTTTCAGGTAAGGCTGCGGACGTTCTTTTTTCGGTATTCAAAGAGCAGTCACCACTGAACAAGTTGCACAGATGTACAAAATCCGTTGCAGATCGAGATTTTAAGTTGGAGTAAACAACATTTGAACTTCCTGAATTTGTTTGGTACAACTCAAAATACCTTGTACGGTCAACTGTTTGTAGCTTTGATGGTCTATCTTTTGCTTAAATGGCTGTTGGGCGTTACTTACGCAGTGATCCTTTTGCAAGCTCTCTTTTGTCCAATTCTCTCGTAACGGTTGTGAGGATGTAGCTGTTGGTTGGTTCAGACATACAACCTCATTGGGGTAATTCAAGTTACACAATTTGGTTAATCAACATTGATGATGTTTGAAAGAACTATTATAATTAGTTAAGATATAGTAGTTATTTTTCAATCATGATGTTCCATCTATTTTATTACACAAAGGGGGGGAATCATGTATCTAGTCCTCATGGGGATGTGGCACCGGTTTTGGTTTAAGTATAACGAGGAATTATACGAGAGCTGTATTGATACTGAGACAAAATTGCAACTGCTGCGCAAGCTAGAATACCATGATCGTAAGCTAAAAGTTTTGTGAAAAAGCATCCAAACTGGGTGCTTTTTTAGCTTTATTTTATTCCAAAATGTGACTTATTTCATAATTGGGTTTATAATAGAACATATCCATTTTGTGACATGGTTGGTGATACGATGAAAATGAAGAAATGGAAAAAGGCATTGCTGTGGGTAGCTGGCAGTGTATTTGTGCTTCTGTGTATTGGATATTTTGGCATGAATATAGCTGTGTCTTATGTACTAAAGTCTATGGCTCCTCAATTGCCAGTTTCCAGCGGCCAAGCTTTAGAAAGTGTAAGTCCTGTGCCGACTGCTACTAGTGGGACTAATGTGATAGCTGAACAAAAAGAGGCCAGCACTCCTGGATCCACTCAGGCTGTATCAACGGTAAATCCTACTGAATCTACAAAAGGCAAAGAAGCGACTTCCACTTCATCTCAAGTGTCGGTAACGCCCGCAGTTCCTCCTCAGGTTGCTGCTACAACTACTCCCGCCCCAACTTCAAAGTCAAAAGAACAAGCGTTAACTTATGAGGCTCAAGTTACCACGGAGAAGACGAAAGCGGTAGAAGATTCTATTTCTTTGAAGGAGAAGGCAGCGGTGAGTGCTATCCTTTTGAAGAAGTTAAGTGCCACTGAGCTTCAACTATTTGCTAAGATGGCGGCTAACGGGTTATCGGTAGATGAGAAGAAGCAGGCCAAAGAGATGATTCTCAAGAAATTATCAGAAGACGAGTATAACCAGTTGATCCAGATTGCAGCAAAGTATGGATTGAGCGAAGGAATGAGTTATAAGGATTCACAGAAACAAGTCCAAAGCAATAAGTAAGCTAACGGGGGATCGTTTTGAGAAAGCGGCTGCTAAAGGTTATGCTTGGGTTGAGTATTGCGGGTATCGGGGTTTACGCTATTTATAATTATTCGTTGAATGTGATAGGAAATAAGATTTCCGATCATTTACTGGCGGAGGCCGCGAATGATTCTCCATGGTTGGATAGGGTGAATGCATCGGGATTATCGGCGCCTTCTGGACAAGATATTCAGCAGCAATCAACGATTGATAATTTGAACATAACGGCTAGGGATCAAGAAATCTCTACGATAGATCATTCGAAATCACATGGTGAGGAACAGTCGGGCGCTCCAATACAAGAACCCTTGTCTAGCGAATCTCCGCAAAAGCCCGTCTCATCCACATCTAAAAAAAGTTTAGACAATAAGGGACTCGCATTTGAAAGCAAGCAGGAGGCTATCAAGTTCGTCATGGGCAGATTCTCTGTATCGGAGATCAATCATATTAGGCAGATCGCCAGTGGGGATTTAACTTCAGAGAATAAGGCTGAATTGATGAAGATTGCGTACTCGAAGTTTACTTCCTCAGAGATTGAGGCGGTTAGGCGGGTAGTCGCTACTAAATAATTATTGAAGAGGTGTACGTTGTAATGAAAGTAATAAAACGTGTCAAAGTGTCAGCAGCATTATCCATAGCTTTAATCATGGGACTGAGTATACAAGCATCCGCGGCGCAAACACCGGTCGATGTCCATGTGTATCAGATTCCGATGCATTTCACGTTCGATGGTAAGGAGTATGCACCTCCTGAAGGGCAACAGGGCTTCATTTATGAAGGCAGTACGTATGTGCCGATTCGTTTTATTTCGTATTCGTTAGATAAAGCAGTCAAGTGGGACGCGGAAACTTATACCGTCACCGTAGCTGATCCCAAGGAAACAGATAAAATTAATATCAGTGAATATAAGTTAAACACCCAAGTACGATCAAAAAGTGATCTGAAAATAGAGAAGCCAAAGCTAGCCCCAAGTAAATTGACTGCCTATAAAGAGAAGATTTCCTACGTGTTCGATGGTGTAGCCAAGAAACCTTCTGAGGATTTGCCTGGTTACATTGTGGACGGAAGTCTGTATGTACCAGTTCGTTTCTTCTCTGAGTCGGTAGGGAAGACGATCAATTGGGATCCAGAAACGTATACGGTATCAGCAATCACAAGTCCCGATAAGAAAGATCCTGTGGTGAAATTACCGGAAGGTCCAAAGACTGGTACAACTGCACCTGTTGCAGGAGGCGGTGGTGGAGGTGGCGGAGGCAGTACGAAGCTAACGTTGGATTCGATTAAGTCGGAAACAGTGGCGAAGTTAAACCAATTAGAAAGCAAAAGTACTAATGAGTTACTTGCGCTATATGGTCAGTATCTTAGCACGAATGATCCGGCTCTAAAGCAGCAAGCCAAAGATAAAATCGCCGGATATGATAAAGAATTCGAATCCATTATCAGTGCTGCAGATGCTCAACTTTCCGCAAATGATTACGATAAGAGTATCCTTAGTACGTATCGAACTGAATATGAAAAGAAAAAAGCTGAGGGTATGAATATGGTAACGCCTAAATAATCCAATCCCAAAAACCTTTCCTTAACCGGAAAGGTTCTTTTTTTCATTCCTTCCCCAAATTTATACATAAATCGACATTCGTTGTCATTTATCTTTATCAAATCTTTATACTTCTATAGGCAAGCCATCATTTTCATGCTACAATCATTTTCAGAGAGCGTTTACATTATTTGTCACATCGTTTACTTTTTCCCCACAAAAACCTCCCCAATCTAGATTCGAATACAAGTAGATTTCGCATCAATTTTATTGACTTTTCATATTCGAACTTGGCTTTATGGTTGTAAGAATTGTAGAAACCTAGGGGGTACGTGTGTTGAGTAATGGTCCTGTTAGGATATTACACATCATCAATAGTATGAATCGTGGGGGAGCTCAGAGCTTCATAATGAATGTTTACCGACAGATGGATCGTTCGAAGATTCAATTCGATTTCATTGTCCATACGTACAATCCATGTGATTACGATGAAGAAATTCGTTCGTTAGGTGGAAGGATATTTAACCTGCGAAAGCCATATAGGGTAGGCTGGTGGGGCTTTTTGTATGAGTTAAGATCTACGATTCAACAGCAGGGCCCGTTCCATGCTATACATAGCCATACACACGATGCTGGAGGCTTCGCGTTATTAATAGCCAGAATGCTTGGTATTGATATTCGTATTGCTCATAGTCACAGTCTAAGTGATTTTGCTTATTCATCACCACGAAATAAGATGACACGTTGGTTGAAAACGAAGATGATCCGCCGGCTTGCTACAAATTGGGTAGGCAGTTCTAAATCGGCTAGTCAGGTGTTGTTCGGTCGTCGCTGGTCGAAGGATAAGCGGAGTAAGATGGTTCATAATGGGATTGATGTTATCCGCTTTACGAATAGGTTGAAAGAGAAAGCCGCGTTGCGTGAGGAATTGCTTATTCCTTCGGATGCTCCTCTAGTTGGTCATATTGGACGATTTAGTGGAATCAAGAATCATAGGTTTCTGGTTGAAATTTTCGAAGAACTGCTCTTTCGTATTCCGAATGCGCGCCTTATTTTAATCGGGGATGGTGTGCTGCGAACAGAGATACAGCGCTTAGTTGAGCATAAAGGGATCCAGAACCATGTACATTTGCTAGGGCATAGAGATGATGTTCCAGAGCTGCTTCAGGAACTGGACGTTCTGGTGATTCCATCTTTCAAGGGCGGGGTACCGATGGTTCTCATCGAAGCCCAAGCTGCGGGTATTCCATGTATTGTATCTGATCATATTCCGGCGGAAGCTAACCTGAAATCTGGCTTCTTCTCATTCGTTAGTTTGAATCAAGATACGGCTGTATGGGTGCAGTGGTTATTGAAAGCACTGGTCAGCGAACCAATGTCGAAGGATCAGCGGATTCTTGCGATTCAAGAAGCGGGATATGACATTCGGATGGCTGCTTTAGAATTGGAAGAGTTGTATGCTGCGAAAATAGGTTGAAACACGGAGGAATCCTGATGCTAATCATCGGGATTCTTTTCTTATTTATAATTATTATTAAAAAGGATTGACTTTTAGTTGAATTTATTTATAATAATTATTATGTGATATAGATTCTCAATGAAATACAGGTGTAAACGAAGGAGGGACCAAGCCATGATGTACGATGTCATTATTATTGGAGCCGGTCCAGCGGGTGCTTCAGCTGCGATATACACAGCTAGAGGAAACCTGAAGACGCTAGTTATCGATAAAGCTCCGAATACAGGAGCGCTTGCGATTACACACAAGATTGCGAATTACCCAGGCGTCATTGGTGAGCTTTCAGGTAAAGATCTGCTGGATACTATGCGTGAGCAAGCGAAGGGCTTTGGCGCTGAGTTTATTCAAACGACGATAACGGCTGTTGATGTCGAAGGCGATACGAAGTATGTGTTTACGGCCGATGGCATTTATGAAGGGAAATCAATTGTTATTGCCACGGGCTCCAAAGGACGCAATCGCATGCTGCCCGGCGAGGAGAACCTACTTGGACGGGGAGTTAGCACTTGCGCGACCTGCGATGGAGCTTTTTTTGAAGGGAAAACGGTCGCGGTAATTGGAGATTCGGAGGAAGCGCTAGAGGAAGCTCAAGCGTTGACCAAATTTACGGATAAAATTTACTTCGTTGTTCCACGTCCGGAGCTTCAGGGGGTTCATCATGTGCCGGATTTGCCAAATACGGACATGCTGTATAAATCCAAACCGCTTGAAGTGCTTGGCGATCAGCATGTGAAGGGTCTGCGCATCCGCACAGCATCAGGCGCTGAGGAAGTGCTCGATGTAGATGGAGTATTCGTGTTCCTATCCGGCAGCAAGCCAGGCACGGATTTCCTACAAGACCAAGTTCCACTGGATGAGGATGGCTTTATGGTTCTCGATAGCTTAATGCAATCGCCGGTAGCTGGTGTATTTGGAGCTGGGGAAGTTAGACGTACACCAGTGAAGCAAGCCGTCGTTGCAGCCGCTGATGGTGCTATTGCCGCGATGGCCGTAGATAAGTTTATTAATAAACGGGCTCAACTGATCCCGCAGTACAAATAATCACACATATAACGAGGAGATGAATACCGATGTCTAATGTCATTGTTTATTCCAGTACGAATTGCCCTTATTGCCAACAGTTGAAAAAATATTTAACCGAGCAAAGCGTTCCCTATGAGGAAAGAAACATCGATCTGAACGATCAATTTGGACAAGAGCTCCACGATATGGGCTTGATGTCGTTGCCTGTAACCGTGATTGGCGAGCATAAAATATTAGGTCTCAATGTGACGAAGCTGAAAAAAGCTTTGGCCGAGATTGCTAGCTAAGTTAAGACAAGAAAATTATCAAATATAGATAAAAGAGGAGAGCTAACCATGACCCAACTAACTGTACAACCCTCACAATCCTTTGCCAAAATAGGTCTTCCTGCCCCATCTTTTTCCCTATTGTCAACGAAGAATATGGAAACCTTAGAGGAGAGAACTTCGCTTGAAGATTATAGAGGAAAATGGCTTGTTTTCTTCTTCTGGCCTTTTGACTTCACATTCGTATGTCCGACTGAAATCACGGCTTTCAGCGACAATTACGAGCAGTTTCTTGAGCTTGACTGTGAAATCGTTGGAGCTTCTGTCGACAGTGTGTATACGCATAGAGCGTGGACACAAACACCGCGTGAACAGAGCGGAATTGGCCCTGTGAAGTTCCCGTTGGTCAGTGACTTCTCCAAAGAAACTGCGCGAGCTTACGGCGTTCTAGACGATGATACAGGAGCTGCGCACCGCGGATTGTTCATCATTGATCCGGACGGTGTACTGCGATATCAAGTGGTTACGGATATGAACGTAGGGCGATCTGTAGATGAGACCCTGCGTGTGCTCCAAGCGCTTCAGGCAGGCGGATTATGTCCGGCGAACTGGAAACCAGGCGATAAAACATTATAAAAGCATTTGAAAGCCTTCATCGACTCTCACTCGATGGAGGCTTTTGTATGTATTCAAGGTTCATTTTGCAGTATAATAGAAGAAAGAATCTTAGGTAAAGACAGAGAGGTTACCCGAATATGCAGTCGCTATCCGATAAGATATTTATGTTTTCTTTGATATTATTAATGGTTTCAGTGGTGATTAGCGGAATTGGTTTTCAGTTCGTGAACTGGCGCTCGCAAGTTACGGATGAATTAGATGGAGAGACGAAGGATAGCAGCTCTAGGAAGAAATCGGTTATTGACCGTCAAGACAAGAGCTTGCGCCGTGTCCTTCGTTCCTATTTATTTTGGATTTCAGTGGCAGGGATTCTGGTTTCTATTGGATTGTCCTTGTTCTAGCACAAATAAGGCGTATAGCTACTCTTAAGCGCTATACGCCTTATTTGTGCATAGGTGAATGATACCGTTTTTGATGGGCAAAGTAAAAAGATTAGCTGTTCTGGGTTTAGCCGGAGTCAAGAGCTTGCATCCGAGCGGACAGTCATGTTAGCGACTGATGGTCAAGGCCACTTGAATAGCCGTTTATCGACCGGAGCAAGTGGAAGTGAAAGTGAAGTAAGGGGATCACGTAGTTCCCTCTGTTAAGAAAGAAGCCCCAGTGTGCCGTAGCTGTCAGTAACAGCTGTGGTACGCAGGGGCTTTTTCGCTAACTTTGGAATAGTGAATTACTGGATTTCTTCCACACACGTATGGCAAACGAGCTTACCTTTGAAATAGGTCATTTGTTCAAAGTTGCCACAGAAAATACAAGCCGGCATATATTTTTTGAGTGTAATACGCTCAGGATCTACATAAACCTCAATCGCATCTCCGATATCGATATGAAGCGTACGCCGCAGTTCAATCGGCAATACAATCCGTCCCAACTCATCCACTTTTCTGACGATTCCCGTCGATTTCATTCCTAGCAGCCTCCTTATTCGCTTATTGCAATCGAACCTGTACGTTATATACCTTCTATTCCACAAATGAACTTGAATTCCTTTTATTTACTAATAAAAATTTATTGCTATACATAGGCGTGAGCGTAGAACAGCCCTGCTTACTCTAGTTTCAGTATTTGTTCAGTACGAGAGAGTACAATGAAGAATGATGAATCGAATTGAAAAGTGATTTTAAATATAAGTGTTGGAGTGAAGACAGATGTCATTAGACCGACTGCTAGGCAAGAAAATTAAGAATGATGTTACCAATGAAAAAGGGCTCGTACTTATTCCGGCCCGGTATGTGCTCGATCTAAATAGTCTGGAGCTTTTGCAGCAGCACGCGATTGACTTTACAGACATTATCCTTTGGTCCGATAACGATGTGGAAACCGATTCGCCGGAAAGTTTAGTTAAAGAGGCTGTTCACTATGCCCAAGATTTGTTCGAACGCATGAAATATAATAAAAAAATTCCCCTTTTAGAAATTAGGAATGAACTCATTCCGATTGTACAACAAGCTAGCGAACATCCAGATTTATTTCAGTTATTTGAAGCTGTAAAAGCCAAAGACGAATACACGCATCAGCACAACATTGGTGTTGGCGTGTTGTCAACGCTCATTGGAAAGTGGCTGAATATGGATGAAGTGGAAGTTGCTTTATTGTCTGTGGCTGCTACCCTGCATGATGTGGGCAAAGTTCGAATCTCCACGGACATATTGAATAAACCCGGTAAGTTAACCGAGGATGAATTCGAGGAAATGAAGCTGCATACGGTCTATGGTTACTCCATGCTGAAAGATACAGTTGGTTTGAGTTCACGAGGAGCCTTAGTCGCTCTGCAGCATCATGAGCGTGCGAACGGAAAAGGGTATCCACTTGGTCTTACCGAACATCAAATCGATCCATTAAGCCGCATTGTTGCGGTGGCTGACGTCTTTCACGCCATGTCCTCCAAGCGGCCATATCATGAAGCACTCCCTTTCTTTGAAGTGGTTAGCCGAATGCGGAGCGGTTTTTTTGGTGAATTAGATCCCTATATCGTGTCTGTTTTTCTGGAAAATCTAACACGAAATTTATTGGGACGCAGGGTTAGGCTTACGGACGGCCGATGGGGGGAAGTTGTTTACTTGAACCCTCATGATGACACACATCCTATGGTTAAGGTGGATCAATCCTTTGTGGACCTTAGTAAAGATCTGCATGTTCACATTCAAGATATCATTCTCTGAGGCTATAAACCACAGATCACTTATCATTGCCCACGAAAGGACACATACATGAACTACAGAGGTAGATGGGTTGGGTGCTTAATTGCTATGTTTCAGTCAGGAGCATGGATATTCAAATACGCGATGGATGGGCTGCCTGTTGATTTATTTGTCATCTTGCTTCTAGGAGTCTCTTGCTTGCTAGGTTATGAGCTAGGCAAGCAGTTTGATAAAGCTAAATTTTTGGCCGAGAGAGATGAGCTGACCGGCATGTACAATCGGAGGCATGTTCATCAAGTTTTTCCTAGATTAAAATCCGAAATGGATCGTAAACATAAAAAGCTCGCTGTTTTGATCATTGATATGAATGATTTTAAATTGATTAATGATACGCAAGGACACGATGCGGGCGATAAGGTACTTAAGGCGTTCGCTCGTTTGCTTTTGACATGTAAAAGGGAGGAAGACATTGCTGCGCGTTGGGGAGGCGATGAATTCCTTCTTCTTTGTCCTGATGTTGGAGAAAATGAAGTCCATCATACTTTAAGCAGAATAAAAACAAAACTCAATGAGTTAGTTATCTCTCAGGGGAATATTGAGATTTCTGTTGGATCAGCGATTTATCCGGATGATGCTCAACAGATGAAAGAACTGGTTCAACGAGCAGATTGGCGAATGTATCAGTACAAAAATAAAGAAAACCGGGGAGAAAGGGGAGTGAAGCGGGGACGTTGATCCGTATATAACGGGGGAATTGATTGCGGATCATACTATTCGATCAACTTAATGGTGGTCAGATTCTCAGTTTTGGACATCGCGGCTCCCTGGTTTCTTCATACTGCATTCGGATGCGCGGCTTTATCATAGTCCGAAGCAAAAACCAGGCCTCCTTTCTAATCTAAGATCAAATGATGTTAGTAAATGTAACGCTAATTGATGGGTAATAATGGATTTTCTTATATTGTAGATTTTTCAGAATAATATGTCAATATATCTGACTCATATATTCATGGACATAAACTGCAGGAAAAGATCTGCGCAACATAAATATTGGGAATAATAGTCGATTTATCTTGCTTTACACGGAAAACAGCTTTAAAATGTCGAATATAAGAATGTTAAATAAAATCACATTAGATGTGATTGTAGGGGGCTATCCTATGTTCGATTGGCTTGGGTATCGGAAGGGTTTACCTTTATGGTGGTCTTATCGCCTCAACCGCCATCTTAAAGTGGATGTAGAGCATATTTTCGAAGGGATTGCTCACACACGAACGGAAATATTACATAGTTGGGTGAAGGCATACTGGTCATATCTAGACCGCCTTCTTGAGCAGATCGCTGTGTATCAACCTTCCATTGCAGCGTGGAACCAAGAAGATGCTACTGTTCAAAAAATTCTTGCAGCAACAATAAAGAGCGGAGCAGATTTCTCGGAGATCTTTATTTTAAATGAAAAAGAAGTGGTGGTTGGCTCGACGTATCCAGCTCATGTTGGCATCTCGTATGCCAACGAGCATCAACTTTCCAAAGGGTTGAAGGAGGCTCGGAAAGGAGAAAAATGTTTGTTCGGTCCTTATTCCGACTCTCTTACGCTACAGATAGGTCCGAGTACATCTCCGTTTCACGACGCTATGACGCTAGCTTTTATCTTACCGATTACAGAGAATGGCGTCTGGAAAGGAGCTGTTTGTGGGCGCGTGCCAAACGATGTGCTGGGGGATTTGATTCAACGTGAGTCTGGACATGTGTACCCCGATTCGGGTGACAACTATTTATTCATGGCTAAGCCAGGTTTAAATCAACAGATTGCGCCGGGCACTGCGCTTTCGCGAAGCCGATTTGAAGATCTAACATTTACACACGGCGATAATCTAAAAGATGGCGTACGAACCGATTATGGTACGGTAGCAGTAAAGGAACACACGGAGCTCGAACTGATCTTCACCGATCCGGCAACCGGACAGCTTCATCCAGGGGTAGCGGGAACGATTGCCAAGGGAAGTAATCTATTCGTGGAATTTCCGGGTTATTCCGATTATCGACATATTGCTGTTATTGGGAAAGGTGTCACCTTCCAATTACCACATTGTCCGGACGTTTGGGGGATGATGTGTGAAGGCGATTTGGAGGAGGTTTACCGAATCCGCAGTATGGATTGGAAGCTGCTGCGCTTGCAGTTAGGTTTCATCCTAGGTTTTATCCTGCTCAGCAGCGCAGGTTTCTGGCTGCTTAACGGGCATGTTTCAAGTGGTTTAGGAGCATCTCTTATTGCTGCTATGAGCTTGGTTTATGGTGGGATTGGCGCACGTGTTTTTCAACATAAAGGCACGAAGCCTCTTGTGCGTCAGCTGACGGAAATTAATAAATTTATCCGGATTAATGCGGAAGGCAGCGGCGACTTAACGCAGCGGCTTCAGGTTCAACAATTTGCAGGTGATGAGACGCGCGAATTGGCCAAGTGGATTAACAATATGATTGATTCCCTAGAGGGAATTATGCTGCAAGTTAAACAGGCGGCAGCCGATGTGCAGATTAGCCAGGAACGCATGAATGAATCCACCGGCTCAACGGAACAATCGACGGGACGAATGAGCATCAAAATCAATGACATGATCCGCTCGCTGCGCGGACAGTTGAAAGATATCGATATCGCCAAAGATGTTACTCAAAATATGAGCGGCACGTTGCGGGAATTGGAAGAGAAGGCATCCGGACAAATCGCCGTCGCTCAAGCAGAAGTCATGCGAATCGGCGAGAAAATGAATCATATCTCGGATAAAGTGGCCGAGACGAATCAGGCGATACAAACGTTTCTGCAAACGACGCAAGAAATCCCCAAGCTGCTTAAAGTTATTGAGGAAATCTCTGCACAAACAAATTTACTTTCACTGAATGCATCCATTGAAGCTGCACGAGTGGGTGAGCATGGCAAAGGCTTCGCCGTTGTTGCGGGTGAAATTCGCAAGCTGGCAGATTTGACGAAGAAATCAACGACAGAGATCAATGTCACGATCGGACATATTGAGCACCATGCGAATGAAGCTTTCATCTCCATGGAGACGGGCACCAAGGTGGTCATGGAGGGGACGCAAATCGTTGCGGCAGCCTCAGAAATCTTAAGCAGCGCGAGCGCGCACGATACCATGAAAACACAGGTAGTGGACGAAGTCGTTGCGCTGATGGAGAAGGTTGCGGCGGTGAGTATCGAGAATCGTCACATATCTGCGGAGGTTGAACGGACGGTGCAGGACTTGCTGCAGGATATGCTGCATGTGCGTCAAACCACTGGTAACGTGGGGGTTATCACGCAGTCTTTGCTGCAGCTCGTGAATCAGTTTCATTTGACCGATAGCCGCATTCGTTAAATGCTGATAATTAGACATTCGCGCATGTTAGAAGCCCCCATCCGCATACACTGCTAATAAGGTGCAGGATTCTAACGAAATCGCTAAGGAGGATGTCTAATGGATGAGCGTTTGAGCATTCAAAGGAATGGGGAGTATGCAGCCAATTCAATCTATTTTCCGTTGATTGTGGAACGATTGAAGGAGGAGCACAAGCAAATGCGCGAGGAGATCTCCGAAATCCGCAAACTGGCTGTCTCTCTGCTCTCCCTTGAGGATTGCTCAATGGGCATGTGCAAGTTAATTGAACTGCAGGATCGCATTCTTTCACTCATTGAAGAGCTGGAGCAGCATTCCGAATGGGAAGAACAGGAGTTGTTTCCCCTTCTGCAATCCTATTTACATCCCACGATGGCACTTTCCGTGTCGCGTTCCGTGACGGTGCTGGAGCAGGATCATGACTTAGCCAAAAGAGTTGTGCAGTCCTTCGTCGATGGCGTCAATGCAATGAAAGTACCGATAGATCTGACATTTTTGCAAGTGATGGCTTCCGAATTAATGACGGCTTGTCTCATTTTGTTGAAACATTTCACCTTGGAAGAGGAGCTTGTATATCCGTTAGCTGATGGTATCTTGGAGAAATTAGCTTGAAAGCATAATGAGAAAACCTCTATCGAGGCCATTCAATGATGAGCGACCGCGTTTAGAGGTTAGTTTTATCGCCAATAAGAAAGCGGTTTTCGGGAACCGAGAACTTTTACTTTCTTATATGGTAAAAAAGGGTTCTCCGCAGTCTGGTTAACGACTGTAGAGAACCCTTTTTCTAATTTGATAAGAACGTATATGTCTATACGTTTGCTTCGCATCTACCTTGACAAACTCGCTCGTCCCTGAAGGACGACGAAGTTGTTTATCCTTGTGTTAGACTTCAAGCTGACTCAGTACTTTCTCTTCACATTCCTTGGAACAGAAGCTGTTGTGCTCTTCTTCGCACGCTTCGCAGCAGATGTGCTTCAAATGACACGCGTCGTTCGCACAGTTGATATAGCGATCCTCGGACGTCCCGCAGTGGTAGCACTTGCCAACCACGATATCTTCTTCCGTACGGTTGATCGGAACAGAGATCCGCTCGTCGAAGACGTAGCATTTGCCATCGAATAGCCGTCCCTGTACTTCGTCATCTTTGCCGTAGGAAACAATACCGCCATCAAGCTGATAGACCTCTTTGAAGCCTTCCTGCATAAGAAAGCCTGAAAGTTTCTCGCAGCGGATACCGCCTGTACAATAGGTGAGAATCGGTTTGTCCTTAAAGTCCTGCAGATTGTTGCGAATCCATTCCGGAAACTCTTTGGAGGTCTCCACTTCAGGGCGAATGGCGCCGCGGAAATGTCCGATATCGAATTCGTAATGGTTGCGGCCATCCAGCACGATAACGTCTTCCTGCTGGAGTTTCTCATAAAACTCCTTGGGCTTGAGATGCGTGCCGGTCAACTCATTCGGGTTCACATCTTCTTCGAGACGGAAGGTTACGAGTTCCTTTTTGGGACGGACGAACAATTTTTTGAAAGCGTGGTTCTCGCTCTCATCTATTTTGTAGACAATATCTTGAAAGAGTGGCATTTGGCGCATCATAGCCATGTAGGCTTCGGTTTGTTCAATCGTTCCAGAGAGAGTTCCGTTAATGCCTTCCGGGGCAATGAGGATACGTCCTTTGACACCGATTTTTTTGCAATAGGCCAAATGCTCGCGGGCTAATGCTTCGTGGTCCAGAACGGTAACGAATTTATAGTACAACAATATGCGATATGGAGCGCCTTCTACAGTCATGGTTAACCACCTATACGAATAAATTACATGCCAGAGTTCATGCAAGGCATAAGCATATAGTGACATAAATCGGCTCATTTTTCAATCTACTAGCATTTTTTGGATCAGAGGAAGGACATTTTATAAAACTCATCAAATAATAACAAATATTAGGTAACAATTTTAATGATTTGCCCCTATAATTAGACATGTAGTTGCATTCATCTAAGAAGCAGTTCAATTATTCATCCACAACTCGGGGGGAAATGACAAATGAGGTTCACAGTACGTGCAAAGTTGATTACCGTGTTTTTGATCATATTTCTAATGATCGGAGGCTTGAGCTGGACGGATATGACCCGGATGGGAGCATTGAAAAACGATAATCAAAAACTAGTAAACGACTGGTTAATGGGTATTCAGTCCATTGAGGACATTCATTACAACACGGAATTTATGATTACTAATTATTACAGAATCATCTCGGAGTCTGATGTAAATAAACGCGAGCCGCTCTTTGGAACGATGTCCGAAACGGCAAAAAGAATTGAGCAGTTATCTGAAAAGTACAAAGCTTCTTTAAGCGGGAACGAGGACGAACAAAATTATAAAAAGTTTGAAACGCATTGGAAAGATTTCACAGCATCTTTAGCAAAGGTAAAAGAGCTTGGCTTTGACACCAATAAATCTAAAGATGGTTTGGCTGCTACACAATCTATGCTGCAATCATATACGGATATGCAGACGATTCTGGAGAAAATGGTCTCCTACAATCAGAATGGTGCAGCCAATGCGGAGATAGAGAGCAGGCAATTGTATGATGCAAGTGTAAGGACATCCTTCATTACTCTTATTGTGATTATATTATTCATGTTAGCAGCTTCTTATATATTGGTGAGAATCATTTCGAATCCGCTCCGTAAAGCATCCGAAACCCTGAACCGGATTGCGAACGGCGATTTGACGGTTGAACCTATTCATGTGAGGAATAAAGATGAGATTGGAACACTAGTCGATTCCGTGAATCGGATGGTTGAGCATTTACGTCATTCCGTTACTCAAATGCTGCGAGCCTCTGATAGTGTGGCCGCTTCTTCTGAGGAGCTATTCGCCAGTTCCGAACAAAATGTATCGGCCTCGAACCATGTGGCGTTAGCCGTTCAGGAGTTTGCTGCAGGTGCAGATACACAGGCTCAAAGCTCCATGGAATGCGGTACAGCGATAGAGGAAATGACAATTGGCATTCAGCGTATTGCTGAGACGACATCTGATGTATCGGAATTATCGATTTCTGCGACGAACTTGGCTAAGCAAGGAACGGATTCGATGGAACGTGTGATGGATAAAATGCAGGTCGTTAGCGCTTCGGTGGATGCTGCGAACAAAGTCATTCAAGAATTGGAAAAGCACTCTCAAAACATAGGACAAATCTCCACACTAATCGGTGATATTGCTTCACAAACGAATCTTCTTGCTCTGAATGCCGCTATTGAAGCGGCTCGTGCGGGAGAAAGCGGTAGGGGATTCGCTGTTGTTGCAGGAGAGGTTCGTAAACTTGCGTCACAAACAGATGAATCTGTACGCGGGATTTCGGAACTTATCACGAATATTCAAAGAGATTCTGTAAAGGCCGCTGAGGTGATGAACACTGGACTTACGGAAGTGAATGAAGGCCTCATCGAAATTGGCGTAGCTGAGAAAGCATTTAGTCAAATTTTCGGTGCTTCGCAAGATGTGGCAAATAAAATTCAAGATGCGGCTGCGGCTGCCCAGCAAATGGCGGCAAGCTCGGAGGAAGTGGCTGCAGCGATTGCGAGCATGGGCTCCGTCGCTCTGCAAACAGCAGGGACAGCACAGTCGGTTGCAGCTGTAACGGAAGAGCAACTTGCTTCAACGGAAGAGATTACAGCTTCTGCCAAAAGCTTGGCGGATATTGCTAACGATTTACACCAAGTCGTGAGCACATTCCGGATTTCGTGAATAAATTGTGACTTTACGTCTTTTTTACGAGCTGCCTCGTCTAAATTATCGAGTAAGTAAATACCATGATAATCAGTCGAGGAGTGAATGGAAATGACAAACAATCGTTTTACCATGTTGAAGTTGGGTGTAGTCGGATGTACGATGTTGGCAGGGTTGAGCGGGGCGATTATTCCCTTGACAGGGAATGCAGCTGCGGCCTCAGCCGAACAAGCTACAGCGATTCCCATGAACACGCCAATTCCAAAGGCGTCTATCCCAGCAACACATCCTTCCTCCGTTGCGGTTAAAGAAGTGATTTTAATCTCTGCAAGTAAGGAACTGAAAACAAATATGAAAGTACCCCAGCTCACGGGGATGCGTGATACGACCTATCAAGCGGAAATGAACGATATCATTTTCTCTCATGCCAATAAGGATATGGCCAACTGGGAAAAAGAGGCCGCGCAAGCTGCGTCGGATGCCAAAGCGAATGGTTTTACATATCGACCCTATGAGTTGACAATTACTTACGAGCTGAAATCAGACGGGTCGAGTAACCCGGCGGGTGTAATTTCGCTTGAAGTAACAACCTATGGAGAGACTGGCGGAACAGGGATGCCGCGTGTGGATACATACAATGTGTTTAATGGCGAGCGAGCTCAGCTTGTCAGGCTCCAAGATCTGCTGGGTGACAACTTCAAGGAAATTGTAAACACAGGTGTTTTAGCCAAAATGGATGAGGATCCTCAGAACTATTTCAAGAATGATTTTAAGGGTATAAATGAAGAGCAGGGCTTTTTTGTTGAAAAAGGTGAAGCGGTCGTTATCTTTCCGAAATATGCCATTGCGCCTGGTTCAACAGGATCACGAATTCGGTTTAGCTTGCCAGAAAATGTAACGATCACTCCGAATTCGTTGAGCCGATTGCCAAAGCGGAGACCATACAATTAGATTTACTGACTAACGACAGCTTGAAGAGTCCAGAAGGTGTAACTCTCGTACCTTTAAGGAAAGTGGCTGAAGGACTTGGATACGAGGTCAAGTGGATCACAAGTGAGTTCGCTGCTGAACTGAACAAAGGAGCAGAATGGACAAATGTAATTGTAGGGAAGAATGCGTATTTCTATGGAAAACTAGCACCGATCACATTGGAAGCTGCCCCTGTTATTCAAAATGAATCCTTATATGTGCCTCTCACATTCGTTTCTGATATTTTACATGCCGATGTGAGAAATGGCGATTCAGGCGATATTCATATTGAAAAGCTGAAATAAGATATCACATACGTCTAACAGCCTCTAGTTCCTGTTGAAAAATGGGAGAACTAGGGGCTTTTCCATTACACTTTATTGGAAACGCTTGCATATAATAAGCTATCGAACCAATAGGAGGTGGAAGTGGACGATGTACTTGAAAAACTTAATGTCCGCTGGCATGGGGATTTGGTTTCTGGTCAGCCCTTGGGTCTTTGATTTCACCGATCATATGAACGCATTCCTCGTCTGTGCGTTATTGGGAAGCTTGCAAGTTGTTCTTTCTTTACTCGCGCTTGGCAAAACAGGAAAAAAAGTGTGGGAAAATTGGATATGCTTTTTCACAGGTGCCGTATTTCTTGTCCTCCCGAATTTATATGGCTTACATTTGATGGCATTCTTCTCTTTTGTTGTTCTTGGTTTTATGACAATGCTGGTGAATTACGCTAATTTGTATGACGATTTTCAGTAATGTGAGATTCCTGCGAAGTTGGTTTATACTAGGAAGATAATGGTATGCGGAGTGAATTGGTTTCCTAAGCATTCTGCTTAGGTTTTTTTGTTTGTGGGTGATTCACCGAAATCAGGGAGGATGAGGTCATATGTTGAACGCTTTAGCATTCATTCGCAGCTTTCGGGCAGGCGATACACGTGTTGCTGCTGAGCATGCATGGTTATCTTATATCGTTTCGGCAGAGGAACGCATTGTTAATTTTGAACGCATTCATTCCATAAAGGAATTGGCACAGGCCAATCCGGTGCTGGATTACGTGGAACGAACGCTTCAGGTGTTGGACAGGCTGGAGCTTTCCTTCTGGAAGAAAGATGTTTTGGAAGAAGTGCTGATTTGGTCTGAAGTAGCGAAGGGAGGAACTTCGCGGGAGCGTATTCAATGGCAGGAGGCAGGTATCCATCTTTTTGTACATAACAGAGGTTCAGCCCAGTTATATGAAAGTAATGTGGTCAATACGAGCGATAAAACGGCAGTTATTCAGACCTTAATTCGAACCCATGGGCTCATAGGTCAAACCATAAGAGGTGAAGTTCCCTTGAAAGAACAGGAGCCTCTAGTAGCGTTGATGAAAGAAGGGAAGCTTTCGGCGGAAGAGCTGCGCAGCTTGCTTTTACCTTTAAACGAATGCATTATTGCTGGTGTTTCCGAGACGTTGTGGGAATCAGTACGTTATGAGGTTGAGGCGATTATTGAGCGTATTGTGACGGATTCCTTGGAAACGGAGCTTTCCTTTCCAGATCGGTTGGCTAGGATAAGAAGCCATTCGATTCAGAAAGGTGAAAATTTCGAAGCTGAATTCGCCAAGCTGATCGATCATGTACCAATGGAGGCGTTGGCTTCTTTGCTGGAAAGAACAACGTTATGGTTCGTTGAATCCGCACTGCAAGAGTTTTCTTTGGAGCAATTGGTGAAGTATTCCTTATTATCCAGCAGTACGAAAAGGGGCATGTCAATCCCTCTATTCAGCACATCAGCTTCGAGCACCTAATGAAAACGATGTACTATGATTATAAGGGTGCCAAAAAGGTTAATGTGTACAAGAAACGGATGATTGAGAAATATTTGAGTGAGCTTGCTTGGGCAGATATTTTGGAGGGGCGGCTAAACCAAGGCAATGCTCATTTAAAGCATATTATTGAGATCAAGCCGCTGCTTCCTGATACGATTTTCTTCACGTTCCAATTTTCTGCTGCGGCTGAGAAGTTGATTGAGTTTTGTGTAGAAGCTGAGAAATCTCCGTTATATGAAAAAGCGGTGCTGCTCCTGTTCGATCTCTTTGAATTACGCAGAGATGCTTATGATCGTTTCCATAACGAAGAAGAATACTTGGCCACAATGAATCAAACGGCAGATTATAAGAAGCTGATGCTGGATTACGTTGTTGGAAGACGGGTTATAGACATTGGCCCAGGGGGCGGGGTGATGCTGGATCTTATCGAGCAATATTTACCGGACAAGCTTCCGATCGGGATTGATATATCCTCCAATGTCATTGAAGCTCTGGAGCGGAAGAAACAGTTGGAGGGCCATCGTTGGGATGTCATAAAGGGCGATGCTCTCAATCTCAAAGCGTATGTGGAGCCAGGCACGATTGATACGGTTATTTTCTCTTCTATCCTGCATGAATTGTATTCATACATCCCTTTTGAGGGGAAGAAATTCAACCATGATACAGTTGCTGCCGCACTGCAAAGTGCTTTTGACGTTCTCGCTCCCGGAGGTCGAATCATTATTCGAGATGGCATTATGACCGAGCCTCTTGCACAGAAACGTCGAATCCGGTTTTTCCAGGATGAAGCCATGGAATGGCTGAGACGCTACGCCAAAGATTTTGAAGGCCGTACCATTCAGTACGAGATTGTCGCTCCGAATGAAGTCATGATGCCGGTGAACGATGCCATGGAATTCCTCTATACGTATACATGGGGGGAAGAAGCCTATGTCCATGAAGTGCAAGAGCAGTTCGGATATTTTACACCAAGTACATTTACCTCATTCATTCTGGAAAAGCTAGGTCCACAAGCAAACATTGTGGTAAGCAAACACTTTCTCCAAGATGGATATACGGAAGCGTTAAGGGATAAAATTAGCTTCATGGATGAAGAAGGAAACACGGTTTCTTTGCCGGATAGCACTTGTTTGATTGTGATTGAGAAATAATTAATGAGTTGGGATTGAAATGTTAATTTAAATATGTCATAATGAGTTTATCGAATTGATTATATAAGTTCGAGGATGGTTAAAGAGCAGGTGAGTGTATGAACGAGCAAGCAGAGAACGTATTGAACTATCAATCCAATAAATATCGCACTCCGGATGGCGCGCCTG
This sequence comes from Paenibacillus sp. N3.4, assembly GCF_008017805.1. Lineage (GTDB taxonomy): Bacteria > Bacillota > Bacilli > Paenibacillales > NBRC-103111 > Paenibacillus_E. The sequence continues at coordinate 27,822 of NZ_VRTT01000045.1, forward strand.
CAGATATCGTTATTTTCACGATCACCGCTGAAGGCAAAGAATCAACAAAAAAGTCGCTGCCTGTCAGAGAGCTGCAGGTGCTGTTGATTCAAAGAAAGCAGTGGCCTTTCGCAGGCCAATGGGCGCTTCCCGGCGGTTTCTCCAAGGAAACCGAAACGATTCATGAGAGCGCGCGGCGCGAATTAACGGAGGAGACAGGTGTCGCCGATGTGCATATTGAATATTTCAATGTATATAGTACCCCTGAGCGTGACCCGCGGGGCTGGATTATCTCGCATGCTTTCTTAGCGCTGGTGCATGAGAAGCTGCTGGAGAAACGTCAAGCTGCCGACGATGCGGCGGATGTTCGATTGTTTCCCATCGGGGAGGCCCTCGCTATGGATCTTGCTTTTGACCATAGCCTCATACTTCGGGATGCGCTAGCGCAGATTCAACGGAAAATGCTGACGACGACGATTGCCCGGGAGTTTCTGCCTGAGGAATTCACAATCAGCGAGCTGTATCAGGTTATCCAGTCGGTCGTGCCCACGTTCGAGGAGCGAAATTTTATTCGTAAAATTACGTCGACACAAAGTCGCAAAGGGATCATCGAAGAAGTTCTGGATCTTCAAGGCGAAGGTAAAGTGTCGAACCGTTATTCCCAACGGGCGGCGCAGCTGTACCGATTCACAGATTATGAGCCTCAGCTGTCCATTTACAGCTAGGCCTCTCTTTTCATTATTGATACTGTCTGTTTAATAATATTAAATATACATTTTGAAGGAGTGTCGATGATGAGAGCCCTTATTGTTATTGATTACACAGTTGATTTTGTGGTAGGTAAGCTTCCCTGCGGGGATCCTGGCATCGCAATTGAAACACGCATAAGTGAACTGACGGAGCAGTTCGCAGCTCAGCAGCAATTTGTCGTCATGGCTGTTGATCTTCATGAGGAAGAAGACCCTTACCATCCGGAGACGAAGCTGTTCCCTCCTCACAATATTCGCGGTACTCAGGGGCGTGAGCTGTATGGGAAGCTGCAGGAGGCATACGAACAACATGCGGATGGCATTTATTGGATGGATAAAACGAGATATAGCGCCTTCTGTGGCACGGATCTTGAGCTTCGCTTGAGAGCAAGAGGGATTCAGGAGCTGCATTTGGTGGGCGTTTGCACAGATATTTGCGTGCTGCATACTGCCATTGATGCTTATAATAAGGGATTTGCGATTGTGATTCATGAGGATGCGGTTGCCAGCTTTAATCCACAGGGTCATGAATGGGCCCTGCAGCATGTTCAAGGCACATTAGGCGCTAAAGTTGTTCGTGGCTTTACAAACCACGAATAAGAAGGAGATGGGGAACCATGGTGAATCCTAGGCAACAGGCTATTCGACTAGAACTGCATACGAATGAGCAAGTAGATGGTATCCATGAAATAGAGCGCAGAATACATTTTCTGAAAGATTACCTCCTTCATACAGGGTCTCAAGGTTATGTGCTCGGCTTATCCGGAGGGCAAGATTCTACGCTGGCAGGTAAGCTGGCGCAACTTGCGATCAATGAACTGAATGCGGAGCAGGAAAGTACGAGGTTCGCATTCATTGCGGTAAGATTGCCATACGGTATTCAACAGGATGAGGCTGACGCTCAGGATGCCATTGCATTTATCGAACCGAATAGAGTCATAACGCTGAATATTCAGCCTGCTGTGGATGCAGCGGTGCGGCAATTTGCAGAGGCAACGGGGGAAACGCTCAAGGATTTTCATAAAGGAAACGTGAAAGCGCGCGAACGCATGAAGGCGCAGTATGATATCGCGGCGCACTATGGCATGCTTGTGTTGGGAACGGATCATGCGGCTGAGGCCTTGACCGGTTTTTTCACCAAACATGGTGATGGCGCATGTGATGTAGCCCCAATCTATGGGCTTAATAAGAGGCAAGGCAAGCAGTTGCTTCAGAAGCTGGGCTGCCCCGAACATTTATATTTGAAAAAGCCTACGGCGGATCTGGAAGATTTGAAACCGGGTTTGCCGGATGAAGAGGCGCTAGGTCTCACTTACGACCAGTTGGATGATTATTTAGAGGGAAAAATGCTTTCAATTGATGCTCAGCAGAAAATCGAAACCCGCTTCGCTTTAACAGCGCATAAACGTCAAGGTCCTGTGACCTGCTACGATACTTGGTGGAAAGGATGATTAGCATGAACGATCATAACTATGACAACCTAACCCTGCATACGGATAAATACCAAATTAATATGATGTACGCGCATTGGGTACAGGGATCATTGAATAATATGGCAGTGTTCGAGGCATATTTTCGTAAATTACCATTCGGAAATGGGTATGCTGTTTTTGCGGGTTTGGAAAGGATCGTTACTTACATTCAGAATTTAGCTTTCAGCGAAGAGGATATTCATTATCTTCAGCAACAAGAGGAGAAGTATAAGGATGGATTTTTGGACGAACTAAGGAATTTTAAGTTTTCAGGTCATATACACTCTGTCGCTGAAGGGACCTTAGTCTTTCCAAATGAACCATTAATTCGGGTCGAGGCTAGGATATTCGAGGCGCATTTGATTGAGACTGCCTTACTTAACTTTATGAATTATCAAACATTAATTGCGACCAAAGCCTCTCGAATTAAACAAGTGGCACTTAATGAGACGTTGTTGGAGTTTGGCACCAGAAGAGCTCAAGAAGCCGATGCAGCTTTGTGGGGAGCAAGAGCATCTTATATCGCAGGCTTTCATGCGACCTCAAACTTGCGAGCTGGTAAACTGTTCGGAATTCCAACAAAGGGTACTCATGCTCATGCTTGGATTCAGGATCATGATACCGAGGAAGAAGCTTTTTGGAAATTTGCTGAAGCACTTCCTGATCAAGTTTCTTTATTAGTGGACACCTATGATACGTTAAAAAGTGGTGTCCCTAATGCCATAAAAACTGCCAAACTATTAGAGCGTATGGGCAAAAAAATGCAATCTATTCGAATTGATAGTGGAGATCTGGCTTACACTTCAAAGCGGTCAAGAGAAATGCTTGACGATGCTGGACTTCAATATGTAAAGATAATTGCATCAGGTGATCTTGATGAAAACATTATAATTAATCTGAAGGCACAAGAAGCGGAAATAGATGTTTGGGGAGTTGGCACACAGTTAATAACTGCGGCAGATCAGCCATCATTAGGGGGCGTTTATAAGCTGGTAGAAAGAGAAAAAAATGGGGTATGCGAACCGGTTATTAAGATATCGGGGAACCCGGAGAAGTATCAAATCCGGGTGTGAAGGAAATCTACCGGATTATCAATAAAGAAACTGGCAAAGCAGAAGCCGACTACATCGCTTTACGAGACGAAACGGATGTACAACTAGGAAAACCACTGAATTTGTTTGATCCCATTCACCCTTATAGGAATAAAACGGTAGATGACTATGAAAGTGTATCACTCCTACGTCCTATATTTGTGAATGGTGTACTTGAGTATTCATTACCAGATTTAAGTGAAGTTCGCTTGTATCATGAGCAACAACTTCAGTTATTCTGGCCGGAGTATCTTCGTAAGTTGAATCCTGAGTTGTTCCGAGTAAATCTAAGTCCAGCGGCTTGGGAACTTAAAATGGAATTGATGAAAAAATATAAAGGTTGAGTCTTGACAGAAGCTGTAATCCAATATAAATCTTGCATCCATTGATTTGGCAGGAACCTCCCAGTAAAATGGGTAAGAAATCTATTTTTCTCTACCGAATCAACAAAGGGAGTGAACCAATTGATACGCGTTATGCTTATCGATGATGAAGAAAATGCGCTGGATGTTCTGGAAATTTTACTGCGCGAGATCGATCATGTAACGGTGGTCGGGCGTTTTACGAACCCGTTCCAGGCGCTGGAGGTTCTCGGTGAGCTGCCGGTGGACGTCGTATTTTTGGATATCCAAATGCCGGGCATCCTGGGGATTGAGGTGGCAAGGCAGATCAGAGAGAAGATGCCGCATACCCAGTTTGTGTTTATTACCGCATATTCGGAATATGCAGTGGAAGCGTTCGAAATTCAGTCCGTGGATTATTTATTGAAGCCGTTTACAAAAGAAAGGCTGCAAAACACCGTCTCGCGCTTCGAGAAGCCCTCTTTCGACAAAAGTCCCAGCGAGCTTACGGACGAAGCGCGCGTCTATATGCAATGCTTTGGCGGTTTTAGTATACATATGGCAAGCGGATTGCTCCCGTGGAAAACGAACAAGGAAAAGGAGCTTTGCGCATTTTTGATTCATCACGCAGGGAATCAAGTCGATGCCGCAACGATCATTGAGTCAATCTGGCCGGAATCCGAACTGAATAAAGCGAAAACTTATTTGTACACATGCATTTCGTATTTGCGGAAAAGCTTCCAGGCGAATGGCGTTAAAGCAAAGTGGATAAAATCGGCAGAGGATACGTTGTCAACGTTACAGGAATTATAAGCGATGTAGCGGAGTTTTTAGCCATTGCGGAAAAGGCGGCTTCTGATGAAACGCTGGAAGAGAAGCAGTACGAAAAAATCAACGCATTGCACAAAGGCGAATATTTGCAGGGCTGCGATTTCGATTGGGCGAGGTGGAAGAGGGAGGAACTTAAATCCAAATATATCCGGACGCTGAGAATTGCGTACAGGTATTTTATGAGGACAGGCAACATTCCGCTCGCGGTCGACAGCTTGCAGCGCGTTTTGGCGCTAACTCCCGATTCGGAGAAGGACGGCCGGGATTTGATTCGGCTATACATAAATACGGATAAACGAAACGAGGCTTTAAAAGTATACCGGCAGCTGGATCATGAGGTTCGCGAGAATCTGGGGGTAGAGCTGGAAGAAGAGACGGTACGCCTGTATAAAAGCTTCACTTTATCCGGCTGAGGAGAATGGCATGAAAAAAAAGCTCGTTGCAGCGGCTGTAACGATAGTACTTCTGGTAGTTACATATGGCATTTTATTTCAAATTAATAGGGTTTACGATAAAAATACACCGGTCGCATCCAGTGGTCGTATGGACCTGTCCGGCTGGCGCTTTGACGAAGAAGGGTTTGTTCCGCTTGACGGGGAGTGGGAATTTTATCCGGATATGCTGCTTGGACATGCGGACTCACAATCGGCTTTAGGCACCTTAGTTTCGCCTAAGCTGATTACCGTACCCGGTTCATGGAGCAACCTGATGAATACGCTCGGGATGGCTACCTATAGACTGCAAATCCGCGTGGATGACACCAATCGAATTTACGGACTGAAGACGATGTCCATCCAATTGGCCAATCGCATTATCATCAACGGCACCGTAATCGGCTCTGCGGGAGTGGTGTCGGAAGAGGCGTCATACTCAGCGAATAACAAACCGTATGTAAGTTATTTTACATTGAAGCCGGGCTGGAACGAAATTATCGTTCAAGCGGCCAATTACGAGTATGAGGCCAGCAGCGGCATTGTAAATTCCATTATTCTAGGATACTCTTCACAGATTTCCGGCCTGCGCGACAAGGCGCTTTCACACGATTTGATGTCCATTTGCAGTTTCTTGATCATGGGCCTGTATTTTTCCGGCTTGTATATCCAGCGAAAAAGCGACTATTCTCTTATTGCATTCGGACTTCTATGCATATTCATCACTTTATATTTAGCAACGCATGGAGAAAGATTGCTGGTCATCCTATTCGACTACATCCCGTTTTGGTTATTAATTCGTTTGCAGAACATATCGGTATATGCCACAGGGATCATGAATTTCATTTATGTGTATACGGCTTTCCGTTCATTTTGCTCCAAAAAGCTTGTTTATGCAGGGGTTTCTGTTGGCGTAGGCTTGACGATATTTGGTCTAACCGGTATTAGCTATGGCAAACTATTTCAGTTGCTTACGACAGGATACGGCACGGTTCCTTTTTTTTATGTAACCTATGTGTACGTCCTGGCTGCTTTTCAGCGCGCTGAAGGAAGCAAGTATTTGGTCATGGCCGCCATAGCCTTGAATCAGCATGTGATGATCCAAAATTTAAGCATTTATTCGAATGTACCGGTATATACAATGATCCCTTACGAGGTGTTTCTAGTCATTCTGATGCTTGCCCTGCTGATGTCGCTGCGCTTCTCGAACGCATTCAAAAAGATTGAGCAGCTTTCCATACAACTGCTCAATGCGGATAAACTAAAGGATGATTTTCTTTCGAAAACGTCGCATGAATTTAAGATGCCTTTACAGAGTATCATTACGATTTCCCAATCGATGATCGATGATCGCCGCCAACAATTGCCGTCGGAACAGCAGGAGAAGCTGGAGCTTGTGCTCAGCATCAGCAAGAAGCTGTCGCAGCTCGTTTTGGATATTCTGGATTTATCCAAGCTGAAGCAGGGGGATTTGACCGTACGGCCTGTTTCGATTGATGTACGTTCGACGGTCGACATTGTTCTGCGGATCGTTTCGTTTATGACGGCCGGCAAACCTATACGTTTAATTAACAGCGTGCCAGAAAATTTGCCTAACATGCTTGCAGACGAAAACCGCTTCAGGCAAATTTTGAATAATTTGCTCGATAATGCGGTTAAGCATACGGAAAGCGGATCCATTGAGGTGTCGGCCTCCGAGCAGGACGGAGCTATAGAAATCTCTGTTCAAGATACGGGGGCGGGGATTGATCGGCAGGCTATTGACCTTATTTTTGAACCGTTTAAATCTTTCGAATCCCCGGAGAGCGAGAGCTTCGGTTTAGGTTTGCCCATTGTCAAACAGCTAGTCGAGCTGCAGAACGGCAAAATTTCAGTTTCTTCGGTTAAAGGCGAGGGGACAGTATTTACCTTCAGTCTTCCTTTAGCCGAAAAAAGTGAGGGAGCAAGGACGGTAGACTCGCATGCTATCTACGAACCTGGAAAGGATCCCTACTATTCATTTCCTACTCCTTATTATTCGGAAGGCACAGGCAAACATACAATACTTATCGTGGACGATCATCATGCCAATCTGAAAATATTGATCGACGCGTTTAAGCCGATGGGCTACGACGTCATTGCCGTCAAAAATGGTTTTGAAGCTGTCGCGCAAATCGATAAGCCGAATACGGTCGATCTTGTCGTTCTGGATCTTATGATGCCCGGGATGTCGGGCTTTGAGGTATGCCAGACGATCCGAAAAAAGTACACGCTGCTTGAAATGCCCGTATTGATGGTAACAACGGCAACACAGCCGCAGGATAAGCTCGCTGCTTTTGAGGCGGGGGCGAACGATTTTTTGCCGAAGCCGTTTGATACGATGGAGCTAAAGGCAAGGATCAAGGGTTTATTGCTGATGAAGGATTCGCTCGCCAAGGCGATCGATATGGAAGTGGCGTTTCTGCAGTCGCAGATTAAGCCCCATTTCTTGTATAATGTGCTGAACACGATCGTTGCTTTAAGCTACACGGATGAGGAGAAATCGCGAAAGCTAACGATCGATCTAGCCGACTATTTGCGCGGCAGCTTCCGGTTCAGCAACGTTCAGAAGCGCACTTCCTTCGGGCAGGAACTGAACTTGATCCGGTCTTATATAGAGATCGAAAGGGCAAGATTTAAAGATCGTCTGCAGGTTGAATACGATATTTCGGAGGCGATGTACGGTATCAGCATTCCTCCGCTGCTTATCCAGCCGCTCGTAGAAAATGCCATCCGCCACGGCATAGGAGGCCTGACCGATGGGGGAACGGTAAGAATAACGGCAAATGAAACGGAAAAACATTATTGCTTCCAAATCGAAGACAACGGAGTCGGCATGGAGACCGAGCTGGTCAAGCAACTTCTTGACCAGGAGTCTGCCGCTTTCCAGGGGGTCGGTTTGAAAAATATTATGAAGCGTCTCAAGTACGAGTATAATTCGGAATTAATACTGGACAGCTCTCCCGGAAACGGAACCAAGGTTACGGTTCTGATCCCGGCAGAGAAGATGGGATTCAGCTGAGGCCGACCCAATTGGAAATGTTGATATAAAAACGACAGTCTATTCACGGTGGTGTACCGGAAAAGACTGTCGTTTTTTGTTTGAAAAGAATTTCTTATATCCTGTTCTATTGTAAATTTTACAGCCTCATGTGTCTAAAGACCTATACTTTTTAAGGTTTCTTTAAGGTTCTTTGTCGTATTATGTCTGAGGATGTGGGTCTTATGGATTGTATTTAAGGTTATTAAGGGGGTCTGGTTTTCATGCTTTACAGCAAGATGGCAAGAAGATGGATAGCAAACTTTTTGATTTTTTTCATGTGTATAACGCTGATTCTACCTTGGGATGTTCAGAAGGCAGAGGCAGCAGGCCAGGACTTGCAAGTTTTTTTTGGCAAGGGTGTGCAGCTCGGCAACTTAAGTTATCCTGCCACTAACTCATTTGTAAACTTCACAGGTGAGCCAGAGCACGGCTTTGCGCAAACCACATTTTCAGATAGAGGAAGCGTTTTTGGGGATGGATCGATCAACCCGAAGGGAGATAAGGGGTTTACACTTCGTTTTGAAGTTAACGTAAAGGATAACCCGACCTTGCTTGCTCTTGCTCAAAGCGGGAATGCAGAAGTCGTAGTCGGCTGGAACAAGCTGCGTTTCAATAAATTCGGCTGTTTTCTCGGCTGGTGCAAAACGAGGGTTACTTCTGCCGAATTCAAGATTTATCCCAATGGTACTGATGGCCTCCCTCCTGACCCCAATGACGGTGACGGGGCTGACGAGCCGGAAGGTGGGGAACCAGATCCTGACTATGTCCCGCCTGAGGATGATGGAAGTGGCGACAGTGGCAGCAGCTCTGTTCCGACAGCTTCACCGTCGGGAAGTTTTGCTAACGGCATGACGTCGCTGCTTGCATCGGGACCTGAATTTGTAACGTTGAAAGGCGACTGCCGGGATAGCAGTGGCGTGAATCAAGCAAAGACAGTGGCTATTACGTCGAGAACCGTTATTAAATTCACGGTTAATATAGAGGGGCAAGGGGCCGGAACGGAAGGCGTGTTTGTCAAATTCCAGCAGAACAAGCATCGTCCGAAGTTGACCGGCTACACCTTTAAAGCCAATGGAGCGACCAGAGACAATAAAAACAAAGAAAAAGAGCTTTATGCCAAAAAAGATGAATATTTCAGCCTTGCGTACAACTTCACTGAACCGGTAAGACCAACGTCGGTAAGTTTGATGGGAGACAGCGTCTCATTTCTAAAGCATCCGTTGTTTGTCAATCTGGCGGGCACTCTTTTGCCTGCTGCCGGTCAACAGCAATATTTGCTAAACGAGGACTACAAAACGGCAAATTTCAAGCAAATGAACAATCTGCCTTATACAGATAATTTGGAGTACCGGTATACCGCTGTTAAGTATCACCAGAATGGCAATATTCCGCTTCAACCGTTTATTGAAAGAACCAGTGCGGAGAAATCGGGCTCATCGACTTCGTTTACGATCGATTCGTCTTTGGAGCAGAAGCTGCGAGGGGCTGGCCTTGCCGATGCAGCGGGTAATTTGGTGCAGGATTTCGACGCGCTTAACAAAGCCAGCGATACGAGCAAAAGCTATTTGCGCACTAAAACGGTAAATCCCTTCGATTTTGAACACGGGGGATACCGGGCGATCGTTGATGCGGTGCGCCCTAAATATTCGAAGACAGGCAACGGCATTCAGCCGGAAATATTGACCGGCAGCACCTTGAACAAAAATGACTCGTTTGATTTTACGGTACAGCTGACAGAAGAGGCTGTAGTGAAAACAGGCTGGGACGTGAGGAAAACGTTTCTGCTGATGAATAACGGAATGAAAGCTTATTACGTAACCGGCGAGGGAACGGACAAGTGGGTTTTCCATCTGAGTATTCCCGGTGGCGTAAGCGTAGAGACACCGCTGCTTAAGGCGATTGCCTTGACCAACGATGCAAATATCACCGATACGGCAACTGGTATGCCGAAAGATACGAATGTGCTGCAAGACTATGCGGGGAATCTTCTGATTCAGCCGGCCAACTATAACGGTCTTTTCGTGGATCCAGAGGATGGCCTCGAATCTTCCAACGTCAACTCGAAAATCGACTGGGCCCAGCTCTCGATCGATAATACGAAACCGACGGTCAGCTACCGGTACGAACCCGGAGGAGCAACCGATGCCATGTACAAAAAGAACGGAAAAATGACGATCGATGCCAACGACGCTACGATCATCGTGCCGTCGCTCGATCCGATAGGGCCTGGGGAGGCAAGGCCGAGCAGAGGTATATATCGTCCATCGAATATGACGGGATCCTCTTCGCCGGCGGTCGGGTTAGTTTATTACTGGTGGAGCCAAAGTCAGGTCGATCCTTTTGAAAGCAAAGACGCAGATCATTTCGCTGCCGTTAAAAGATACTCCCTTACCGGCAAACAACCGGGAGAAGATCTTTACCCCGGAGAATTTGCCGATACGAGCTTCAGCGTTGCCAATAACAAAACGAATCTGATTGTACTGCCGGCGGAAGCGCTCGCTGAAGATAAAAGCGGTCCTTGGTATCTGCATACATGGACGGCAGATATGACCTGGGATACGGCACGAGAGCTGATGCAATACGACAAGAAAAAAGCTTACTTACAAGACCCAGCGGGCCAAGTTCAATATGAAGCTTGGAAAGCGGAGGCTCCGGGCGCATCCGAAGCGGATAAAATATTTTATGCCGACAATAAAGTATTAGAAAAAGTAGGGAAATACGGCCTTTGGCCGATGGACGATTTTAAGCATGACGATTCCAACTGGGTCCATAGTGTCGGAACGATCAAGGTAGACAACAAAGCGCCAACGGTTACTCCGACAGGGGTTATTGGTAATAACACATCCGTCGTGCAGTTCCCGTTGACCATAACGGACGAGCACAGTGGTGTCCAAAGCAGCCTGTATCAATGGGTGAAGGTTGGCAGTCAGCCGCAGGATATCAATTGGCAGCCGATTCCGCTTTCGGGCAATAGCGCTACACTAACTACCCAAAATGAAGTTGTTGAAGACGGAGACTATGTTCTGTTTATCAGAGCAACGGACAATGCGGGCAACGTGCGGAACTTCCAGAGCGATCCGATCACCGTCAATTCCTCTTCGCTGATTAACGGAACCTTCGCAACACCTGCTAGTGTCGATAGCGAAGGCAGGCCCGTATATGTAAAAAGCAGTGACGTCGAATTCAAACTCATGGGGGTCGACAATCTTGGTTCGGCAACTGTGACTTCATCGACCTATTCGCCGACAGTAACGCAATCGACCTATGGCGGGATGATGCTTCCAACGGTCACCAACTCGGTGTATGTCGGCTATGCGTTAAGCGGGAGCGCGCTGCGTCCGGCCGAAACGGCCTTCAAAGGCTTTTCGACTTACACGCTGAAGGACGGTGGCCGCCTGTATGTGGTACCGGCAGACCCGATCAAAAACGGCACGCAATATGTTCATATTTTGGCAAAAGTGACTGAAAACGGATTTGAAAAGCAATATTTCTTCTCCAAAGCTTATTATTTTGACAACGAGCCTCCGGTCGTTACGTTCAGTAAAAACAACGCTTCATATCCGCAAGCTTCGCAATCGGTAACCGTAACGGTTGATGAACCTTACAGCAAAGTAGGACTTCAAAAGAAATATCAATGGGTCGTGGACGGACTGCCTGATCCGAACGAAGCGACAGCAGGATGGATCGAATTGCCGGAAGATGGGAAGGCAGTTATCGATGGTGAGAAGGTGCTTAAACTCGGGGAGCAAAAGAACTTCCGGCTGTATGTGTGGGCCAAGGACGGCGCAGGGAATAGCGTACTGACCAAAACGACGGGCGTTTTCGCCATCTCGAGGTCTGAGGATCCCGGCAACCCGCCTGCCGATGTGACATCGGATTTGATTTACTTGTACGGCGACGAAGAGGATGGCTATACCGCTATCGTGCAGCTGGGACTTGCGCAAGATTCCGTGGATAAAGGCGGATACGATTTTTCATTGTCTCCGGATAACGGGATCAGCTGGGTGAAATGGCGGCCGTATACGAATTTTGTCGCTTTAAAGGTAGCAACGAACAAGCCTTCCGATTTGCAGGTTCAAGTAAAGTATAGAACGCCAAGCGGTGTAGTCGGTACGGCTAAAGTGCTGAGTGCGGAAAACATATCCAAAGACCAGCCGGTTTACGCATTAGCAGCTATTAGCAACGAAAGACCGATTAAATCGGAGGTGGGCGCTGATATCGACATTACGGTGCCGCTGGGCATTAAAGTAATGCCATCGGCTGTGAATCCGTCTACGCCTACTCGATCCGGCAACAGGTTTAATGTCAAGCAGAACGGACTGTATGCCTTCGATCTTACGGATATTGCCGATGCCAGCAGAAAAGCGACGCTTTATGCCGTAGTCAAAAATGTGGACGATACGAAGCCGACCGGAACCGTTGAGTATTTGACGACAGGAAAAACGAACGGAAACGTGTCTGTCCAGCTGACCGATCTTTCCAAGCCGGTCACGATTACCAATAATGAAGGGCGTTCGGTATACAAATTTACCCAGAACGGCTCGTTTACTTTCGAATTTAAAGACGAAGCGGGCAATACAAATTCGGTAACGGCGAACGTTTATAACATCGACAAAGAGGTGCCGCAGGTCAAGGTGATTCGCTCTTATGCATACGGCGAGAACAACAGCCAAACGTTCGGCACGATTAAAAATACTGGCGGCAGCGTGCTATTTTCCTCTGGAGTCACATTGACGGTAGAAAAAGCAGACGCAAATGCCAAGGACTTTACCGTAGCGGACGGCAAAACGAGCGCGATGCTGCTGGAGAACGGCACAGTCTCCTTTATGGTTTCCGATCTGTTCGGCAATACGACCATTGTGAAGGAAACAGTAGACAACATCATCTCAGCAGCGCCGAAGGCGGAATCAATAACGTACAGCTTTGTGGACGATGAGGGGAACCCGCTTTCCGATAACAAAATTGTAACGATTAATGGTCAGAAATATGCCCAAGGTAAAGTGAAAGTGACACTCAGTGGCCGGACTCAGGCGCCAAACATGGTATTTGCGGGAGTCACGCCGATTTCGGAGGGCAACCATTATACGAACCAAATCAGCGATGCGGACGGCTCTTTCACATACTCACGCACTTTCTCCGCGGACGGCAATACGTTGGTCGCTCTGTCGGACTTGCTCGGCAATACGAAGAAAGTGCCTGTTGCTATTAAAGGACTGGACAACACGCCTCCGGACATCAACCTGAATTTGTCAACCGTAGGTATCGCCCAAAACAAGCCGAATTTTAACTTCCGAACCGACCTGGGAGGATACGCTGTAAGCGACAACGTATCTGCGGCCGATCAGATTGCGGTTTCCATCAGCGGGCTCGATCTGGGCAAGCTCGGCAGACAAAAGGTAACCTATACCGCAACGGATCAGGTTGGCAATACGGCCGTTGCCTACCAGGACGTTACGGTTGTCGCAAGCGACGGCATGCTTATTTTTGCAGACGATGTGCTTATTTCCGGTTCCAGCAACGAATCGGCCTTGTTCAACCGCAATACGCTCACCTTCCATATAACGAATTATAATGTCATGGAAGTTGGCGGACAAAATCGGATCAACGAATGGGGCACTTACGACCTGTTGGTTCAGCAGGGGCTGTATCGCGAAGGGCAAATGAAATATATCGCAACGAAAATTTCCTACAGCGACTTGGTGAACGGCAAGTTCAAGGTCACTTTACCGGATACGGGCTGGTATACGATTATCGTAAAAAATCAGGAACGGGAACGCGAGTATTCGACTTTCTTTATCGGCAAAAAGGAATAGCGTTTGAGGATAGGAGGCAGTTCATTTGAAGCTGGTCAGAAAGACACTTGTACTATTGCTGGCACTCATCATTATCGCAAGCTCGAATTTCCAGGTGGCTTCCGTCCTTGCGGCGGAGCTTAACGCGCCCAAGGTAACGGTGCTGCAAAACGATTTTATTAAAGTTACCGTCGATAACGCCACAGGGCGGTACGGCATAAGAACGGTGGAAGGGCAGCCGATTCGGAAAAAGGATCAGAACGTCGATATGCTATTCCGTGGCGACGATCCAGAAACGTCCTTCACGACCTTTCGGATTGACGGAACCGACTATATTTTCGGCAATCCTTACAAGTTTGCCGCCAATTTTTTCTCGGAGATTACACCGCCACGTATTGTGGCAAATACGAATGGATCCAAGCAGATCGAAACGGTATGGACGATCAAGGGCGTTGAGATCAAGCAAATTCTTATGCTCTATGCCGACACGTCGGACAAGAAAAATGTAGGCAACGTAAACATCCGTTATGAGGTTGTCAACAGAAGCGGAGCAAAGGTGCAGCTGGGCTCCCGTATTCTGCTCGATACGATGGTCGGAGGCAACGACGGGCCCGAGTTCCAAATCGGAACCGGCTATAAGGTTCCTCTGTCGGTCGAAAGAAAGTTGGTTCACGAGCCGGATTCGAGTATATCGGAAGAGGATAAGGCTTATTACAAGCTTCCGCCTTATTGGGTCATGCGCGATAAGCTCAATCTGTCGGATCCGCAGGCTACCAACGTGATCGCTTACGGTTTTAACAACTTTGCGGAGCAAAATATCAATATTGTTGATGAAATGATCGTGGGCCATTGGAACGGTCTGGCGAACACGAAGTGGGATTATACCCCGAATCCGAATCTCGATTTTACGAGAGATACGAACGATTACGGCACGGCGGATTCGGCGGTAGCATTATATTGGCAGCCGAAGCCAATCGCGAGCCAGGCGAAGCAAACATTTGAAACCGTCTATGGACTTGGCGAAATCATCGCGCCGGATAAAGTCTTTTCCATCCGATTTATGGATACGCCTCAGCAATTGGCTACTTTGAGCGACAATAGCGATTATGCGGGCGAAGGCATATTTGATATGAACGCGGAGCTTGAAAACCTTGCTTCTTTTAATATGGAGCAATCATACATTGAGGCTGAGCTGACTCTGGATAGTGGTCTTAATTTCGTTAAGCTGGACGACCAGGGACGGATCGTGCGCGATGCGAACGGCAAGGCGCTTACGGAATCATACCGCAGCAAAAAAATGGTATTCCGTAAACCGGCCACACCGGCGGAAGCGGAGTTGGGCATTATCCCGAAATTCAAACCCGGCGATACCGTCACAGCTTCGTTCAAAGTCCAAGCGAAGGGCAAGCCTTGGCCAACTACCAAGCAGTACATGATGACGGTAAGGAGTCCGGAAACGGAGGCCAAGCTGCAGGGACAAACAGATGAAGGGATTAAAGCTCAGTACGAATCGAATAAATCGAATTTCATTTTATTGCCGGCCATCGGGAATGCGGTGCCGACGTATGTGTTTGGCATGTCACCCAAAGAGACGTACAGCACCGACGTCAAATATTTGGCCGTGAATCTATCGAATATTGAAGCCTACAATCCAGGCAACGAGACAACCGAGCCTAACTTCGACTTGTTCCTCAAGGAGAAAGTTACGGGCAAACGCTATAAGGTGCCGGTCAAAAGTTCGGTCATTTTGCAGCCGACCGATGACGGGTTCTCGGGAGATATGCGCATTACATACAGAGGCGGGGACCTGGTTGACAGCAAGGGTACCGTCATTCAGGCAGGTCTCGGGCCGGAGCTTCCGCTCGGCCAATACCAGGTTGAAATTATTTATAAAGGCGACACCGGCGGCGACGCGGAAATCGCGTCGATGTACAGCATAACGACCAATCAAACATTCGCCGTATCGGATGACGACAGCAACCGGATCCGGGAAGCGAAAATTATGGCTGTCTACAAGCAAAAATTCGACTTGAGCCATGCGCCGATCTCGCTGAACGGAAGTTTGCTGGAGGAGCTGAACAGCGCATTTCCGGGGGCGCCTTTTAAACCCGGAATGAATTTGGCTGATGCTGTAGCCGTTTATAAGGCTGCTAAGTTATTTCTGGGCGCTGCTACCAAGGCTTTGGACCCGGAATTCGATAACGTCGCCTATAACGATATGCAGACATTAAAAGAAGTGCCTGTTTATCATTATCGCTTGTTTGAATCGGATGAAGCGATGGAGGAGTTTTTTAAAGAAGAAGATCGGGAGAAGCTTGTCGACATCCGCGGGATGATCAAGCAGGCAGGCACCGGAGCCGATCAGCAGGTCATCGTCGATACGAAAACCGAGCCGGCCATCATTAACGGAGCCGTCGCGTATAAAGGCAAGGATATGGTATTTACGCGAGGCAAGCTGGACATCTTCGGAGTCAAACAAAAGGTGAACGGTTACGACAGGATGCCTTTCTTCGACACGTTGTTTGTGAAGGGGGACGGGACGCTCAGTGTGGCCAGCAGCGGTTTTGTGTTCCACAAAGGGGAATGGACGCTCGATTTCTTCAACGGCTTTGAGAAAACGCTCGGCGAAGGATATACCATTCCGCAGGCGGAGTATCCGAAGAAAAAAGGCAATGAGGAAGACGACAGCTTAAACGGCAGCTTAAAATGGGCTTCGGGAGCGCTTGGAGACAGGTTGAATCCGTTCAAGCAACTGATGGTCCAGCTTGTCTATTTTAACAAGCATAGCTTGTTTTCCGTACCGAACTTTACATTTTCAGGCTTCGGCGTTTCCTTTAACGATTTTATTTTAAGACCCGGCGGCGTTTCCTTCGGCGGTACGATTTCTTTGAAAATATTAAACGCCGAAGTGAAGAACGTCGTGTTTAACGATAAGGGATTCGTCGGTATCGATGCCGCGCTCAAGTTCGATTTAAACGAAGAACTGGGCTTGATCGGACCGAAAAAAGAGGGCGGGGATGCCAAGAAAGAACCGGAGGGACCGAAGAAGCCAAGCGGTGAAATCGACATCACGCATTATGTGCAGCCGGTCGATGGCGTTTCCAACACATACGGCTTGAAATTCGATGCCCAGCTAAAAAGTATGACGGAGATAGGGGCAGAAATTGCCTTCAAGAAGGTTGATGACGGCAGGATTTTGCCGGATGTGCTTGCGTTTAAAGCTTCCCTTAACAATCCCGGCATACTCATTACCGGCGCGACTTATTTAACGGGTGTGCGGGGAGCGCTGCGCGAACTGGCCGATACGATTGCCGGCGGCACCAAGGACGATCCGTTCCCGTTAGTCATCGAAGCCGGCATCAGCTTGCGGTTTGGGATTGCGCCTGCTTATCATTATGGCGACATTGATCTGACGTTAAAACGGACCGGTATTAAGCTGGAAGGAAAGCTTGGCTTTTCGACCAAAAGCAATGCGAGTAAAGACGATTTAATTCCGATGTTGACTCAGGCGCTTATTGAAGCCCAGTGGGTGACTCCGTGGTTCGTGCGCTTGCAGGCTGAAGTGGACATTGGAGGCTGGGATGTCATTGTTGGACGAGTCGGGATTTTTGTCGGGCAAAACCTGGAGAAACACCGAACCGATTTTGAGGGCTACATCGGCGCGAAGATCCAAATCCCGAGCTCGGTCCCTGTTGTCGGCGGGATGCCGCTGTCCAGCGTCTTTTTCGGATTAAATAACGATAAAATTTGGGGAAGCGTAGGCATTTTGTTTATTTCCCTTGGCGTTACGTACTATTGGGGCGGCGGGGTCGAATTCGGCACCTCTGGCGAGCAGCTCCCCGAAGGCTTTACCCACTTGCTCATCAATGATCCGGAACGCGGTCCGCGTCTGCTCGTCGTCGGGCAAGGGGTGAAGACGGTGGCCACATCGTGGGTCGAAGCGGAGAAAGAAACACACGAGATCGTATACCGTGACGCTGCTCCAGGCGTGCAAGTCTTAGATAATGGCGCAATGAATATCGGAATCGGCGGCATCACAGTGAAAAACAGCGGACGCTTGCACGAAATTCCGACAAGCGGGGTGTCAGGCAATGCCATTATTGAAGTGGAATACACCGATAAAGACATGCCTAGTTTAACGCTCAAGGATTCGGCCGGAAAGCTGTATCCGATCGTTATCGACAACACGAACACGAATCCGGCGGCTACCGCATTTACACAGATCATCCCTGCCGCTCAATCGAGCGATCAGGTGGATCACCAGAAGGCGTTTATCGTTGTTCCGCAGGATAAAATCAAAAACAGCGGCACATGGACGCTGACATCCACATCTGCCGTACAAACCAGACTGCTTAGCGTTCCGACGCTGCCGCAGCTGAACAACGTCAGCTTGACGAAGAATAGCGGAAATGCGAATACATTTACGGCAAGCTGGTCGGTAAACAATGCCAAGGCGGGAGATACCGTTAATCTGTACTTGACCAAGGATGCCGTAACTGGAGCCAAGACGAAGCTTGAAAACGGTCAAGAAGTGCTTGAGCCGGGTGAACCCGGTATGCTGCTTGCCAAAGACATCCCCGTAGCCGAAGGCGGCGGAGTGTCGGGGGCAACGACTAGCGGCAGCAAGGTCATCGACGTCACGAAGGTCAATATGATGGGAGCCGATGAGGACATTCGCGGACTGCTGCAGCAAGGCAGCTATTATTTGCGGGCCGAGCTCAAGTCTGATAGCGCGTTCGGCACCAAGACATCGGCTGAGAAATTCGACATCGTCGATCCTCTGGCTCCACAGGAGGTTAAAGATGTCTCCATCGTGCCTGCGGGCAACGGATATTTCGAGCTGAGTTTTAGACCGGCGCCGAAAAAGCCGGCTCTACAGAATTTCGAGCATAGCTATGTCATTAACGCGATGCAGGAACAGGACGGTAAGTTGACGTCTTATCCGAATTTCGGTGAGCTAATGTTTACCGAAGCGGAGCTGGCAAGTCATTGGAATGCCGCAACAGGCAAATACGAAGGCATTAAGATAGGCGGTTGGACGGCGACGACAACTAGCGCCAACGTCGATCTCAAAAGCTTGAACAGCGCCGCTGTGGATCCGAAAGATATCAAATATACCGGCTTACAGGTGGGGCAAGAGTATATCGTAGGCGTTTCGCCTGTCGTCAAGCCTTCTAAGGAAGTCGATAAAAACGAGAATTATCATTATGCCGCCAGAATGGACAGCGTGAGGAAGCTGCTGCCGGTGCCGGCCAAACCGGTGCTTGAGACTAGCAGGGAAAAGCTTGGCGCGCCTCAACCGAAAATCGATCTATTGACCAATCATGTCACGCAGCAAAACATCCAGCTGTTTTCTGATCAGCAGGATGTTACTGTGGAAGCTTACTATGACAATCAGTTGATCGGCAAGACGGCACTACAGAACGATGGAACCGGCAGCCATGGCACATTGCAGTTGACTCCGTTTACGACGGACGGTACTTACGCAATCGAGCTGCTTGCCACCAATACGAAAACGAAAGATTACAAGGTCAAAATGCTTTACCTGACCGTGGATACGATCGCTCCCGTGCTGTACTTGGACGAGCCGTTAACGGGGGCAAGAACGAGCGGCGGGAAAATTCATTTTTCCGGGAGAACTTCAAACGACGCCGCACTTAAAGTGATCGAGAACGAGAAAGAAACGACGCTTCATGTGGCGGATAACGGACGATTCTCAGGGGACATCAAGGTGGAATCGACCGATCCGACCGTACAGCTCACCGTGAAGGCACGGGACGGAGCTGGCAATGAAAATACGGCCATCGTGTCGATTACAAACGACCAGTTTCATGTTCCTGCAGGGCTCGTGATTAAGCAGCTGCCGGTCATGAAGCCAGGAGACAGCGCGAAGCTGGAAGCTAATCTGCGTGTATCCGACGGCAAAAATGCGCAGGGTAAGCCGAAGTTCAAGGAGATTCCGCTTTCGGCCGATAAAGTCAACTATTCCATGTTGTCAGGGGAAGCGGCACAACTGAACGCCGACGGCAAGACGATCACCGCGCTTTCCAGAGGTGCCAGCCTTGTTCAGGCGGAATA
This sequence comes from Paenibacillus sp. N3.4, assembly GCF_008017805.1. Classification (GTDB taxonomy): domain Bacteria; phylum Bacillota; class Bacilli; order Paenibacillales; family NBRC-103111; genus Paenibacillus_E. The sequence continues at coordinate 47,647 of NZ_VRTT01000045.1, forward strand.
TCAGGTTGCCGAAGGAGTTACACTGCAAGCGGTGGCGGCGGCAACTGTAGAAGTTCCCGCACCAACGGTACTCGGCAGTATTCAAGCCAGTACTTCGGCAATCGGAAACGACAATTCCCATACGAAGTTGACTGTGAGCGGTGCAGGGGAAATGCTCGGATTCCAGCTTGTATATAAAGTGTTTTCCAAAGGTACGGGTGCAGCGCAGCCTGCACTTAATCAAGATATAAGCTCTTGGAGCTTCCTGCCACAAGACGGGATCGTTTCCGCACAATCGGGCGACAGCATCGTGGTGGCGAAGCGGACCTCTTCGGGCAAGCTGGCCGTAGCTGCAGCGACAATGTCTGCTAACGTTTGGCAGCCGCAGCTTGGCGGCTTTGGTGGTGGCGGCGGATTTATTCCGGTCACGACCGCTTCCGAAATCATCATCGGCCAGCAGCGCATTAGCGCCGTGAAAAAAGACGACGTGGTTGTAGCAGATATTGATGCGAAACATGTGGATGCCTCCGGCACCAAGGATATCGTGATCGCTTCCGAGGATCGCACGGCCAAGGGCTTTACATTCCATCTGGATAAGGAAATTGGTCGGCAGGCGATCGGCAAACAACGCAATATCGTCATCCAAGTACCTTTGGCTGAGCTTGTTTTGACGCCGAAGATGCTGGCAAATATGAAAGACAATCTGGAAGTTCATATTTTTAGAAACTTAAGCGATGAGCTTGACGACCTGGGAAGGCTGGCAGGCAGTCTGGACTCCACCTTGCTCGCCGGCGGCCAGGGTGTATCGATCAAGACCAACATCCCTGCAGCCGACTGGAATGCTTATGCGGCCACCCGTATCCCGCTTCCGGATTCGCTTAAACCGGGAGATATCACTGCGGTTGTGCTGAAAAGTCCGGACGGCGCTTGGACACCGGTGCCGTGGAAGCTGAATACGGCAGGCAATATGGCCTCTGTCGACGTCCAATTGACCGGAGAAGGCAATCTCGTATTTATCCGGAACGCGAAAACGTTCGGGGACGTACAGAATAGCTTCTGGGGGAAAGAGGCCATCAGCAAAGCGGCAGCCAAATTGTTTGTGCTCGGCAAGGCGGAGGATCGCTTCGAGCCGGAAAGCCGCATTACGCGGGCCGAATATCCGACGATTCTGCTGCGTGTAGCAGGCATGATGAACAAGAAGGCTGAAGCTGAATTTACGGATATCGCTTCAGAAGATTGGTACAACCGCAGCGTGGGAGTTGCAGCGCGAATGGGTATCGTCAACGGTCTAGCTGACGGAAGCTTTGCTCCTCAGTCGACCGTGTCGAGAATGGAAGCGATGACGATGGCGGGAAGATTGCTTGAAGCGCTGGGCCGCAGCCAAAAGATGTCGGAAGACGAGTCGGACAAGGTGCTCGGAGCCTTCGCGGACGGAGCATCCGTTCCCGACTGGGCTAAAATACCAGTTGCGATCTGCATCCAAAACGGAATCATTGAAGGGGACAACAACTACGTGAATCCGTTGAACGAACTGACAAGGGCTCAGGCAGCGGCGATCGCGATCAGACTCGATGCGTGGCTTGCAAGCCGTAAATAACGAAAAGATACCGACACAAGTCTTTATGGCCTGTGCCGGTATCTCTTATTAAGAGGTAGACAACCGGATTTTTACCAAATTGAGGCGGTGTAAAAATGGCATTGAAGCAAAAATCAATCTATGCGATTGTATTTGCTGGTTTATGTATCGCATTACTGGCAAGCTTTGCAGCTTACCATGCGAGTGCTAACACAGGGCGATGGACGGACGGTGGCAATCCGGATACGAGTTGGTTTGACGTCGATCCTTCCTTCGGAACCTTTACGATTAACACGCCGGCGAAGCTGGCTGGCGTAGCCAAGCTGGTCAATGACGGGATCAGCCGAAATGGCGTGGCGATCGACGGTTTTAGCGGAAAAAGGCTGGAGGTTAGTACGGATCTGGATTTATCCGCGTACTCCTGGGTACCGATTGGTACGGATACAAAGCCCTTCAAAGGGACGTTGATAACAACGGACGGGCAAGCTAAGGAAATTCGCGGTATGAAGGTAGCTGACGATCGCATTTACAGCGGCTTGATCGGATACATGGACGGGGCAACGGTAGGCGGATTTAAATTCACCAGCGCCGGCAGCATCAACATGTCTTCGGTTACTCAGGGCGTCTATGCTGGGGCAGCTGTCGGCAAAATGATCAACAACAGCTATTTGTACGATATAACGAACGACATGACCATCACGGTCGATACAGCATCTCGCGATACCTACGTTGGGGGAATCGTCGGTCAAAGCGAAGGCCATATCTCTAATCTCATCAATAACGGTGCGGTTACGGCATCCGGTGGAACGGTTTACGCCGGAGGGGTCATCGGAAGTGTGTACGGCAGTGGGTTGGAATCTGTTAAATTATGGAATAATGGGGCACTTAACGCGGTGAGCAGAGCGGGGAATGACGTGTATGCCGGCGGTATCGCAGGCTATTCGCCTCAATTCATCATGATGAGCAACTACAACACCAATATTTCGAATGCAGGGGCAGTAACCGTGTCCGGCGGATCAAACCTTTATGCCGGCGGCATTTTGGGCAAAGCCAACGGGCAGGCGATCTTTTCCCCGGACACCGTAAACAGCGGAACGATCACAATCACGGCTCCATCGGCAAGCGCATCGTATGCCGGAGGGCTGGCAGGCTTCCTCGGCACCGCGCAGGCGGATGTTGCATTCGTCAATACAGGGTCGTCACGAATAACGGCGGAACCAACGTGTACACGGGCGGTATTGCCGGCTATGTCGAGGGCGAATTTACGTATGTGAAGAACTATACTAACAGCGTAAGCATTACGGCAACCGGTAAAGATCACCTCTATACCGGCGGGCTGATCGGCTATGCGTCAGGAGCGTTCAGTTTTAAAGGTGCGGCAAAAAATACGGCTGCACTTCAAGTTTCCGGAGGAGTGCAGCCGGGTAAGCCGGATGAAGTGTATACCGGCGGATTGGTCGGCTATGCCGCGAACCGGGTGCTTTTCGACAATACGACTGCGCTTGCTTTTGAAAATAGCGGGGCCATCACGGTAACCGGCGGTACCGGACTGTATACGGGCGGGATCGTCTCCAACCGGGCTTATGCGAGAACAAGCGGCGAACCAAGCGATAACGTCTCCAGCATCGGAGATATCAAGGTCACAGGCAAGACGAAGCAGTATACGGGCGGCTTCATTGGCATCGTCCCGGAAGAAGGACTCGATAAAACGATCGCAGGCGCATCGTTCGCAGGCGACATCACGGTTACGGCAACGACTTCCAGCCCGGACAGCACTGTCAGTACGGGCGGAATCGTTGGCTACTATATGAATGCCAGCGGAAGCGGAAGTATTACCGGGGCATCATTTAAACGGACACCGGCCGGCATGGTCCAGGGAGTTCCGACATACCGGAAGGGAACGCTGACATCGACAGGCGGCGGCGCGTACACCTATACGGGCGGTATTGCCGGTTACGTTGACGGCGGCTTGATTTCCGGCGCAACCGTAGGGAATACGGCGGACAGCCAAGCAGCGCTTACAGCTGACGGCTTCATCGGCGGCGTGGCGGGATATTTGAAAGGGACTATTCATTCGGCGAATGTCAAATATGTGACCGCGACGGTCCAGACCGTTGACGGCTTCGCTGGAGGCGTTGCCGGTACGGCACAAGGCACAATCACCGGAGCAACTGTAGGCGACGCGGCATCAGCAGGCAGCGACAGCGTGAAATTAGCTGCTGCTGCGGGCATCGACCGTTTGACGGCAGGCGGTATTGTCGGACGGAGCGAAGGGCCGCTTACGGTTACGGGCAGTCTGGTTACTCGCATCGGATTACTTAATGAAGCGGGAAGAAGCGGCTACAATTTGGGCGGGATGGCCGGCATACTCGGCCCCGATGCCCAAATCGGAGCTTCCGGGGCACCGGTTGAAGTCAAGCAGATAGAGATCGCCGTCAAGGCGGCTAACAGTAATGCGGGCGGGGCTATCGGCATCAACCGCACATCGCAAATTACTCTGCTTCATATAGAGAATATCGTTACTCAAGTGCCGGCATCCGGAATCAAGGTCGGCGGAGCCATCGGTATTCAGGAAGCCGTTATGAACGCCCCAAGCTCAGGCTTTGCCATCACGGCAAAAGATGTGACAATCACATCGCAAGGCAGCACCAATCAAATTGGCGGGATTGCCGGCAATAATACCGGAGTCATCAATGCGGTCCACACCCAAAATTATCAGCTTGAGGCAAGCGGTGACAGTGCGGAGCTCGGTGGGATCGCCGGACATTCCGAAGCGCCGAACAACAGCACCGTGCCGGCCGGCATCGCCGGCGCATGGGTACGGGCAGGAGAGGAGCCGCTGCTGACAGCGACGGGAACGAACGCCGTAATCGGCGGGATTGCCGGGTATGCGCGGAATACCGAGATCAAGGATCCGGTGATCGATGCCGAGCTTCCCGACTACGCGATGATATCCGTTACGGGAGCGAATGCCAAGGCCGGCGGGATCGCCGGAAGCATCGAGAATGGTAAAATCGTCGGCGACGCGGTGAAGCTCAATGCGGACAACGTGTTTATTACCGGCAACGCTTCTGCAGCGTCCCCCTATATCGGCGGTATTGCCGGATACAGCGACAAAACGCGGGTGGAAAAAATATCATCGGGTTATGTCAATCTCGTCGTAGCAAGTTCGAACGCAGTGGTCGGCGGGATGGCCGGCTACAATCTGAGCGGCGATACGGCCGGGGTTATCGTAAACAATCATACGGATGCCCTTAGCATCAAGGTGAACCCGACCGCTTCCGCATCTACAGTCGGCGGGATCGTCGGAATCAATGACCGCCGTGGCTCAGATCCGAGTACGGATCCTAGCAAAGCGGTCAGCACGATTCAGAATAGTCGGATCGTCGGTACGATTCAGGTGAATGCGAATGCAGCTGTAACTGGCGGGATGGTCGGCGACAATCGCAGCTTGATCGCAAATAACAGCATTTCCGATAAAATAGCGGTGATCTCCAAAGGGAATTCCGGTATTGTAGGCGGCTTGGCCGGCATAAATACAAACAGCGGAACGTTGTATTACACCTACTCCAACGCGAACCTGACGATTGAAGGCGAAAATACGCTGGCCGGTGGACTGGTCGGCGAAAACCGCGGTCAGGTGACCGCTTCTTATGTGGACATTGATATTACCGGCAGCGCTTATGGAACAGAAGGCAATTCCGTTTATTTGGGCGGAGTCATCGGCCGCAACAGCGGAACGATCGACAAATCGTATTCGGTTTCCAAAGTGACAGCCAAAGGCAGCTACACGATCGTCGGCGGTTTGGTCGGCGAGCATGCGGCAGGCAGCATCACGAATTCTTATGCGGCCAAAGAAGTAGTTGCGAGTGCCGATCATTCTTATGCCGGCGGACTGCTTGGCCGAATTACGAACGGCAATGTGACGACTGCCTATTCAGCCGGCAAAGTATCGGCCGTTGAAGGCTCGTATGCCGGCGGCTTTGCGGGACGTTATGACAATGCAAGCAAGGAACTGCTTTATAAAGCGTATTATGTGAAAGATGCAGGCAACGATATCAACGCGGATTTGCCCGACTTTGCAGAAGGCAATATGCGTTGGCTGAATGTGCAGGCACGGCTTAGCACAATTTTGGCGGAAACGCTCAAGAACAGAGATTATTTCCCGACGCTGTCAGGCTGGGATTTCACAACGGTCTGGAGATACGGCTCGCTGAATGCCGTATATAAATATCCAGAATTGATCCGCGTGGCCAACAGCGGAGGAGAGACGGGCAGCGACGACGTGAATGCCAACATCAATTGGTATATGCGCGATCAAGGCGCTTATACCTTTGAGTTGAAGAGCGAGGCGGAGCTGGCAGGCCTTGCGGCCATCGTCAACGGCTCTATGCCCGGCGTAACCAAGTTCTCTTTTGAAGGCCGGACGATCAAAGTGATGAATCCGATCCATATTCAATCGAAACAATGGTCGGCAATCGGCAGCAGCGAAGACAGCCCATTCCAAGGACATTTTAACGGAAACGGCCAGCTCATCGACGGTCTGACGGTGACACCGGTCTCGTACTCCGGACTGTTCGGCGTGATCGGGCAGCAGGCGAAGGTGGAGAATGTCAATATCGAACCTTTGTCCGTGGCTGGACAACAGTTTACCGGCGTGCTTGCCGGTGTGAATCAAGGCGCTGTCTCCAATATCAGCATCAAGCTGCTGGGTGGCGTGAAAATCAGCGGCGGCACTGTCGGCGGCGTGCTTGGCAAAAATACGGGTACGGTATCAGGCATCGCGATTAGTCTTGAGGGAGGCAGCCGAATCGAAGCGACAGGCACGAATTCGGTTGCCGGTGGGCTGATCGGCGACAACGCGATGGCGCTTAACCCGGGACTGTTTGCCTTCAAGCCGGTTGATGCAAGCATCGGCAGCTCGGCCGACAATGCCACGGTCGGAGGGCTGATTGGCAGACAGACCGGCGATGTGCGCGGCTTCAGCGTGGATATTGCGGCGAACTACCGCATTTCGGCGACAGGCGCAAACAACACCGTGGGCGGTCTGATCGGGCAGTACGTATCCGGGCAAGCGGAGCATATCGCGCTTACCTTTACGGACGGTACGCTGCAAACGTCAGGTGCGGGATCGACTTTAGGCGGTGTGATCGGCCAATCGGGTCCGGGCAATACGGTCAGCGACGTTACGCTGGCGGTCAAGCAGGATGGCCAGCATATGACCGGCAGCGGCATTGTCGGCGGGATCGTGGGAGCCAAGGAAGGCCGGGGCACCAATTCGTTTGACTTGGACCAAGTGAAAGTGGATAACGTGAAGCTGGTTGCCACAGGCAGCGGCGGGCAAGCCGTTATCGGCGGCATCGCCGGAAAGATCGCGAATGCAGCGGTGGGGCAGGCATCAGTAAGCGGCGCGATCAAAGCGGCCGGAGATCAAGTCATTGCAGGCGGTATCGCCGGACAGGCAGACAATGCCATTCTGTATATGGTGAATGTGACCTCGGACATCGACGCCGCGGCCCAATCGGGCGAGTCCTCCATCGGAGGCGTTGCGGGGATCATCTCGTCCAGCGATGTCAATCGGGCCTTTGATTTCGGTAAGCTGGCACCGTTCTATAGAGGCATATACCAAGCAACCGTCTCTGCCAAAACGATAAAAGCAGCAGGCGCGGATAACGGAGCCGTCCTTTTTGTCGGCGGCATCGCAGGCAAGAATACGGCAGCGTCGATCTATCATTCGGTATCCGCTCCGGCCCTTGCGGTCAGCGGCGGGAAAACGTCCGCGATCGGCGGTATCGCGGGATACAACAGCGGGAACATCGTCAGCACGGCCGCTCATAGCAGCATCGCCGCAGATTCCAGCCGCGTTTATCATGTCGGCGGGGTTGTCGGCCAATCGGCTGGCGGCGAAATCCATTACACGAGAGCGACTGCAGCAGCCGGAGAGAAGATCACGGTAGGCAGCGCAGTGACGAAACCGGGTGTAATTCCGGCAGCTCACGTCGGCGGCTTTGTAGGAATAGCCGATAATACGCTATTTACGAATTCTTTTGCCGATATCCCTGTGCAGGTGATATGCGACAATCAGGACAATACGATCTATGCCGGCGGATTTGCAGGTTTGCTGGGGGATACCGACCCGTCAGGATCGGGCGCCATCAAACGGGCTTACGCCAAAGGAACCGTGGAGGTTCAAGGAATAACGGGCGCTTATGCGGGCGGGTTCGTCGGCTCCGCAGACCGTTATGCGATTAATGAAGCTTATACGACGGGAAAAGTCGCGAATAGTGGCTTTGATACACGCACCGGAGGCTTTGCCGGAGTTATCGAGCGTATGGCTAGCGTGAAAAATGCTTATGCGATGCAGGAAAAAGTAACCACGACTGGGATCAATCACGCGACAAGGTCGTATACCGGTGGGTTTGCGGGGTATAACGATGGCGTGATCCAGAGTGCCTTTGCCGGCACCCCTGCGGTTACCATGAATGTCACCGGCGCAAATGCGTTTATAGGAGCGTTTATAGGCTACAATTTCAGAGACGGGAAAGTGACGTCGTCCTCCTATCTCGGATCGCTCGCTCCGACGGGCCGCAACTTAGGCACGGGGGAGGCGATGAAAGCGGAAGGCGACCTTACCGGGTCATATGCATTCGGTAACTGGAATTTTGACATCGATGCCTCCTTCCTGAGTCAGAACGGAGCTTCGGATATTGTCATCCAGAGCGAGAAGCAGTTGATCGGCATCACGACGTTCTATAACGATCCAGGGACCGAATTTTACGGACTGTTTAACCGGACGGCTGCTGCGAAGCCTGAGATGAACAAGTTCTCTCTCGGGGCGGATATTGCTATGGATGGCCGTCCATGGGTACCGTTTGCCGCTTTCTACGGAGAATTCGACGGCAAAGGCAAATCGATTATAGGGCTTAAGGGCACGGCCCTGGGTGCGTCCGCTTACGGCTTTGTTGCCGAGAATTACGGAAGCATCGCCAACGTCACCTTTGTCGGCGCCGATATCACAGCAGGCACAAACACAGGTATCGTCGCTGGGATCAACCATGCCGGGGCGACGATCAGCAACATCACGATCAGCGGCGGCACTGTGCAAGGCGCCGATTACACCGGCGGGGCGATCGGCCTCAATAGCGGTAACGCGGACCGCATAGCCGTGAATGCTACGATCAGCACGGCGGGCAGCGTTGCAGGCGGCATTGCCGGTGCAAATGAAGGAAAGATCAGCAAAGCTTATTCCAGAGGAACAATCACCAATACCAATTCCAGTCAAGCGATAGCTGCGGGTGGAATTACTGGGGAAAACAGAACTGCCGGAGACATCGGCGAATCGTTCTCCTTTGCCAATCTTGCCATCTCCTCCGATCAAGCGACGGTGGGAGGCATTGCGGGACTGAATCGGGGTAAAATCGGCAATACGTACTACTCGGGACGTTTGAGCGCCGACGGGACATCCAAAGCGTGGGCCGGCGGGATAACCGGGTACGCTGTCGAAGGCACGATCAGCGATTCCTTGAATGTCGGCGAAGTTGTCGCTTCAGTCGGCGGCAAAATCGATCCGGGCGCATCTTATTTCGGCGGCATTGCCGGCAAGAAGGAAGGCGCGGCCGTTATCGCGAATACCGCTTTCAACAAGCAAATGCTGAAAACGGACACTGCTTACTATAACGCCGTTGGAAAAAGAACGGCCGGCGTAACCGGCGAAGCGATCGGTCTGTCGGCCAAGGACATGGTCTCAGGAACGCTGCCGATCGGTCTGAATGCCGGATTGTGGCAGGCTGCTCAAGGTTTTTATCCGCAGCTTGCAGCATTTAGCGGAACCGCGGTATCCAAACTGAGTACAGCAGCCGTTATTTTTAGCGAGAAGGATTCCATCTATGGCATCAAATCCGATTTTGGGTTGACTCGCGACAGTGAGGTAACTTGGACGGCCGATCCGAATGGAATTACCATCGTCAAGGCTTCGGAAGCAACGAAAGGCTCGATGAAAACAGGCGGCAGCGCCGTACTGACAGCAGCGGTGAACGGAGAAGCCAGAACGTGGACGGTGAATGCGCCAGCTTTGTCATTCGTCGATACCGCGAAGAAACCGGGAGTCGTTTCCGGTGAAAATCCGTTTGCCGATCAAGTTTCCGTTGTGCTGGCTGCAGACGAACTGAGCGGCAAGATCGTGTATACGTTGGACGGCAGCCAGCCGGACGCATGGTCCAAGGTTTATACCGCACCTATCGTGCTGAAAGATACGACAACGATCAAGGCGATGACGATAGCGGAAGATAAGGAAAACAGCGAGGTCATGACGGCGACTTGGACGAAGAAGCCTCCGTTAATGGGCGGCGGCGGATGGGGCCCGCCAATTGTCACCGAACCGGGTATTGCCGCTAACATTGGCTCCAAGACGGTTCAGACAGATAACAAAACTTCAGTGTCCGTCGCCAAAAACAGCAAATTGACGTTAACGGCGCCGGATGGTCAGATCATTTACTATACGACTGACGGCAGCACACCGACGAAAAACAGCGCTCGCTATACCGGAGAGATTGTGATCACGGGGAATATGATCATTAAAACGATCACGGATAAAAACGATCAGGTTGTCATTATGAACTATCAGGTGGAAAACGCCAAGTATGATTTGAAAAGCGATGCGAGCCAAATTAAATACATTTCCGGTTATGAAAACAATGAATTCAGGCCGGACAACGCGCTTAGCCGTTATGAGATTACGTACATGCTCGATCCTCTGCTGAATAAAGAGGATGTGACCGTAGCGGGCGTGCTGAGTGACGTAACCAGCGGCAGACAAGACGCCGTGGCATTCTTTACGTCGGCGGGCATCATTGAAGGTTACCCGGACAAGACCTTTGGCGGCGCTAATAAACTGACGAGAGCGGAATTCGTCGTTATGATGGCGAGAGTGCTGAAGCTGAATATTTCAGAGACCGGAGCGTCAACGTTGGAGGATGTGAATGGCCATTGGTCGGAAAAATACGTCAATGCCTTTACCAAAGCAGGGTATGTGGATGGCTTCCCAGACGGTACCTTCAAGCCTGACAACGAAATCACCAGGGCGCAGGCTGTTGTGCTGATCAACCGGATTACGGGCATGGCGAAACAGGACGGGCCCGCGAAATTCAGCGACCTTCCGCCTACGCATTGGGCTTACTCCGACATAATGGCCGCGACGAAGTAAGCGCGGCGGCCCGGAAAGGCGGTATAGACAATGAAAAGAAAAATAGTCGCGTTATGTTTGTTCCTCTTGTTGCTTTCTGGCATAAGCCTTTTTGTTCAGGCGAATGCGGATGAAGCAACGACTTATAATGCCGAGGAGATTTATGAACGTGCGGAAAGCGCGGTGTTTTACATCCGGGCCTTGAATGACGACAATACGTTAAAGGCCTCCGGTACCGGGGTGATGATATCCCCAGACGGCATCGCGGCAACGGCTTATCATGTAGTCGCGGAGGCCGATCACCTCGAAGCCATTTTCAACGACGGACGAATGGTCTCTTCAATCGAAGTGCTCGGCCGCGATGACCAGACGGATGCGGCGATATTGAAGCTGCCTGCAGCAACCGCAGTGGCGCGGGAGAATGCATCTTTTGAGAAGAAAGCATCGTATAACGCTCTACGAGTCAGGGAAACGGCGGTCAAGCATGGCGAGAAAGTATTCGCCATCGGATACCCGATGAAAGATACGCCGATCATTACAGAGGGCATTATCAACTCCCCGAAGGCGGAAATCAACGGGCGGGACCGCATTTTGACCTCGGCGCAAATCGTAGGCGGCATGTCCGGAGGGCCGGTCATCGACCGGTACGGGCGTTTGGCCGGGATCGTTTCCGGGTCCATGCGAACGATGAACAATATCCATCTGGTCATTCCAACGGAGCAATTGAGAAATTTGCTGCCGCCATCGACCAAGTAACAGGTAGAAAAGTATGTGAAATCCATTCAAAAAACGCAACAGAAGCCGACTCGCCATATGGCGATGTCGCTTCTGTTGTATGGGATAAATGTTATTCTATCTGGTATTCATAAATTCATAACAGATTATGAGGCTGTTCCATTGTTGCAGGCTGTTTTTGAGCAAGGAGAGCTTGTCTATGAGATGGATTTGATGAAAAGTTTTCGCAAACTCGTGCCTTCAGTCGTGAGTTAGAAAACTTCGGATAGGGCGTGGCTTATGCCACGTTAACTATCCGACACATGTTTA
>NZ_VRTT01000046.1 GCF_008017805.1 Paenibacillus sp. N3.4
GCGGTTTCAGGCCTTACAGCTGCCCTCTTCTGCTGCTTTTCTCTTTTTCATCACCTGTAAGGCCGTTTTCCGTGCTTACAGAGATGCTCTTCTGCTCGAGCAGCATGTAAGGCGGTTTCAGGCCTTACAGCTGCCCTCTTCTGCTGCTTTTCTCTTTTTCATCACCTGTAAGGCCGTTTTCCGTGCTTGCAGAGATGCTCTTCTGTTCACTCATAAGGTAAAAAAAATCTGCAACATCCTCTTTGATTCAAACAGAGGATGTGCAGATTTTTTTCACATATAAAAGACTAAAGCCCGCCCTTACCTAAACAAACAATTCCATCTGCTTAATGTCGCCAAGTCTTTCTAACGAAATGGGGGCATGATCTCGGAAATAAGCTTGATTAATCTCTTTTTCCTTGGTCATCACCAATTTAGAGCCGCTTGACGCCTGTCTAAGCCTGCAGCTAAACACAACAGGGAAATAGTCCTTCAGAAATTTGCCTTCTGCATGCGCGGTGAGCGCAATAATCTGGAAGCCAAGCTGTTCCGCGATAAAGAACACTGGGTTCAGCACATGGTCACTCGATGCTTTACCAAATGGATTATCCAAGATAACCGTGCGATGCCTTTTCATATTCGCTTGAATATGCTGACGCTTCTCGGCTACATAGTTGAGAAGACCTAAGAACAGCGTCATATTCTTGCTCCATTTCTCTCCGCCGGACCAGTTATTCGACTGTTCCCACGAGAACGAGGCTTTCGTCACGTTATTCTCATTTGTCACCTTCCGGCACGATACTTTCATCGGACGTTCTTGTAGGACAATATGCAAAAGCTGCTTGGTATCCAGCCACTTTTCGATTTCCTTACGAACGGTCGACGTATATTCGATTCCATCGTCATCCCGATATTGACCTTTTTCCAACTCCGTTAACATCCATTCCAAATGTTTACGTAAAGTGTCCTTGGCTTCAAGCTCATCCCATTCGGGAATGTGAAACGAGTAAATAAACTTCCATTGATCCTCGACCCTAACTCTCGTTTTGTTCGGGATGTCTCTGAGCTCAGAAGCAATCAGCTTCAAATGACTATGAACGTGAACAATGTATTGCTCCAACTGTTGGTTATGTGTTCGCATCGTTTCCTCAGCAATATGATTAACACGTTCGAGTCGGCTGTGCATTTTTTGCTGGAACATCGTCATCTCAGAATAGCTATCTTTGTTTTCAGCGCCCTGCTCAGCCATTTCTCTGAGCTTTACATCTTTGATCTGCTTCCTGCAAAAGTCGATAAACTGCCCTTTGGCTTTTTTCACTTTCTTTTCTTCGGCGTCCAACGCTTCCGTATGGGCTAGTACCTTGTCCATTGCTTTGCGCACGATGTTCATCTGGTCATAAAGAAAGGTCGATTTTGCCTCCTGCGACATCGTGAGAGCCTCAACACCCGGATTCTCAAAACCATGAATGATTTTGTAGGGGTTCAAATAGTGCAAAACCTCTTCAATTTTATTCAGCTGACCAACAATTTGCGCGGTTCTCTGCTGCAGTCCATGCTGTTCTTCCTTCAGGCGTTGATCTTCGTTTTGAACCTGATCCTCAACCACCTGCAGCGATTCCACAAAGACAGTAGGCATTTGCCCGCCATAAGCCCCTTTGTATTGTTCAATCCATAATTTCACTCTGGATTCCTGCGCAAGGTACTCCTTCTCCACACGTACATATTCTGCTTTCACACGTAGAAGCTGGGTTTCCCATTCCTTTTGTTGAACGCGCAGCTCAGCCATCTGTTGTTCTCCTGTTGTCGGAAACTCCAGCTGCTGATCCAGCTGCAAATCGCCATGCTCCTGTAAAAGCTGCTTCATTTCCTTCTCAAGCGTGCCTAATTTCTCCTTCGCATGCGACACATCCGATTCAAGCTGCTGACGCCCTTGCGTTATGCGATTCAGCTTCAAATGTAAGTGGCGTCTTTCGTTTTTCAGCCATTCCAGAGTATGAGATGAGGGAATCGCGATCGTATCGATCAACTCGGTATACAGCTCTTGACCTTGTAGTCCCGCTTTTTCCAGCTTGACGTAGGAAAGGCGCGTTTTTGCCGTCTCCATCAAATGCTCCAAATGCTCGATAGATCGCTGACGACTGTTGACCTTAGTTTGCAGCATTTCCGCTTGCTCCAGAAGCTCTTCGTTGGCTTTAGCCAGCTTATCGATTTCTTTCCCCAGTTCCACATACTTTGCCCTTTTTCGATCCACTGCTGTATCTGAATCCGCTCGTCCTTTTGCTCGTCCATCATTTGCTATGCTGCTCGATGCTCAACTCAGCTTCCTTAACCGATTTCTTATATTGCTCCTGCTGACTTTCCAGCGAGCGAACCTCATCGCGTTTCTGAGCGACCTGTCTCTCGTATTCTTGAACGACTTCAAGCGGGTATAATGCAATGAATCGCAGAAACGTCGTTTGCAGATCTAGTGTCATCTGAATATCCTGTTCCTTGGCTAAGCGTTTGGATTGGACCTCCAGCCCTTTCCGATAAATCGTTTGTTTCCAGTCTTCGAAAAGAGCGCCGTCCACGTTATCCCGCCAGTGCTGAGGCTCAATCCAAGCTTTCTCATTTGCTGCCATAGGCATATCCATATTAGCTAGACGAGAAGCTTCTTGCGATGAAATTACTTGAATCGGAAACTGCATATCCTCAGAAACCTGACGTAACTTATTAGCTAAAAGGCTGACTTCTTCCTCCGTTGTAATTAAAGTAATCGACCATAACGGATGAATCTTCACCAAATGATGTAACCCTTGTCCTTGTAAATAGTGAATGCCGGACTCTAATAAGGAGAATTGATTTTTCCACTTTTCTTGCAGCCCTGCCACATAGACATCCGCGAAAAAGGTCATCTGATTCTTATAATCATCGATATATCGAAAAGCGAGACGCTCTTTGAGCAAATCGTCTTCTCTCTCTTGACGGCGTTTCTCTATATCATCCCGAAATTGTTCTTCAATAGAGCTTTGTTTGTCATAGACGAAAGTGAGCCTTCCCCAAGAAGATCGATAAGCCGCCAGTTCGGATAGCAGTGTATGATGTGCTTTTTTGAAAACATCCAAATCCGTTTCCGCATTCGCACGATCCGTATAGGCCATCTTAAGGCGGTCACTAACCAGATCAAAAGCGCGGCTGTTTGCTTCCTTCTCGGCTGCTAAATCCTTATTTCGTTGCAAAAGTCGAACGTTGCTATCATCCAACTTTTGATCACGTTGAATCCAATCTCTCAAGCTGCCTTCCATACTTTCCACAGCAGGATTTGCCAGGACTTGTTTACGAAGGTTTTCTCTATCTTTCTCCCGAGCATCGATAATCGATTTATGTTCAATCAATTGCGTGTTCAGATTCTCCAATGGTCCGGCTAACTCTTTTAGAACCGTGTGCTCCAGATCCAGCGTATGCTGATAGGATGTCTCTTCCTGCTTAAGCCTCTCTTCTTCAGTCTGCCAGGCTAGTTCCATGCTTGTGAATAAGCTCTTAATTTGACCTCCGTTGCCGGACCATAAAGCTTGAAGCTCGTCTTCCTCTTTGGAGCTGCCGAACTGTTCCAGTTCGTGTTTCAAGTAGTTCATTCGCTCTTCCGCTTGCTGCCATTGCTGTTTGTAAGCAGCCAAACGTAAGGAATAATAGAGCTGCTTCGTTGTTTGGACTTGCACCTCTATTCGTTCTACGTCTTCCTCCACCAAGTTCAGCTTCGTTTTCAACGTAGATTGCTCTTGCTTTTGCTTAGCAATATTCAAGGCGTCTCGCTTCTGGATCAGTAATAGCAGCTTCTGTTCACAAGCTGTCATTTGCTGACGGTGCTCCGCAAGCTTTAGCGACTCTTCTTCCTTTTGCTCATTGGATAAAAACCAATACGCCTTCGCTTCGGCTTGCGAGGCCGCGTATTCCTGCTGTTTGGCATCTAAATCAGCAAAAACATGAACATAATGATCCAATTCGGACAGAATCTTTTGATTTTCCTCTATCTTCTCTCTTAATTCCTTATACTTCTTGAAACTATCTCTGTGAGATTCGAAGATTTCGGCGAACTCTCCCTGCTCATACCCCGACATGGCATCTTCAACGGTTGGAATCAGTAGACGATCAAAGAGTTGGCTGGTCGTTTTACAATCATCGAAGAAGCTTTCTACGCCACCCTCCGAACCGTTAATCTTGGCAATGCGTTCCCATTCTGTTGCAATAATATGGTAATCCTTTTCCAACAATTGTTTATATTCTTTTATGCTGGAAGGCATCTTGGCATTCATTCGCTTGGCTGTCATGCTTTGGTAATAATCATAAATCTCGCCTTTATCTGCGGAGCGAAGCTTGCCGCCGCTTGGCTTGACGAACGGAATTTGATCAATCGCATCTGCATCCAGAGCAGGATAATCATACACATAGCGATAAGAATCCAAGCCTGTTGCTGTAAGAAACAAACTGACACACGTAACCACATAACGGCGAGGCCTTTCATTCAGAATCCACTCAATGGCCAGATGCGCAGGGCCATTTTCAAGACTGAGGGTATCCTTCATTTTGCGTCCGGCCAGATCGGAATGGGGCAGCACAGCTTGAATCGCTGTCTGGATAAAAACCGTTTTTCCGCCGCCATTTTCCAACAAAATAGCTCCGTTATGTCCGTCGAATTGGAACATTTCGTCATTGTATCGCTTGTTTCCATCTTCATAGACAACATTGGTAAACCGTATTTTAGATATCGCCGGCATATGCTTGGCCCTCCTCATCACTGGAACTAGATTGATATAGAAACTCCAAAATGCCGCGGTTGTACTCTAGCTCCATAAAATAACGCTGTACGATAACTTTTGCTTTTTCCGTTAATGTAATCTCTTGATTACCGATCTCCATAACTAATTGCTGCGCGATCATAAATTTACGCACCGAATCCATGAAGCTTACCCGGCTAATCGTATTGCCGCTCTGCTTGGAGGCTGTTTCCTTAATATCATCCATCCCACTCCATTTATCGATCACAGAGATCCAATTATAGGAAAACTCCTTTTCCATCTCCCTTAATTCACCCTCTGAATAGCCTTTCAATACCGCAATCCGCTCATTAACCAGCGCTGTCCATTCCTCAATTCCGATAAAACTTCGCGTAGGCTCCATCGTTTGATAACTGTCATAGAAAGACCCTATCAAAACAATCATGCTCACATACATGAGATACAAATCCGCATTTACGCTATTCGCACGGAGATAGCCCCTCTTAATCGCCTCATTGCTCATATGAAAAGGGGATAATCGCGTCTCCGGAATCATGTACAGCTGCTCTCCTGCAATAAGGGTTACACAATCAACCTCCCGAGCAAACTGATCGACCAGCCCGCGCACCTCGTCATCCGCCATATATTGTTGCAGCAGTTCCTTACCCACCTCTCCCTCCCGAGCGAGCAGCGTATAGATGCGAAATGCTTTCATAACGACCTTATTTTCAATTGCCATTGTCATTCCTGTCTCCCCATGAAATCAACATATTCTGAATCGTAAACCTCTCGTTTACGGTAATCGTATCCGCTTGCTCCCTAACGATCAAAGAGCGACTGCCAAGCAAAGCATATAGATCATCCAGCCATGCACCCTGAACCTCATTGTGCTGACTTTCCCCATCTTGGGCCTGCAGCGGACTTCTTTGATGCAGAAAGATCCAGAAATCGTAAAAGGACCTTTCTCCCAATAAATGAGCGTAATCGCTCTTCTCTATTTGACGGATGAACACATGCAATTCAGTATCTCCCTGCTCATCCATCATGTGCAGCAACTTCTCCATTAGCAGCCTGTAGAGCTTTCGCTGAACAGCCTGATACGGGAGGACATCACCTTCAGCCTCAATATCAAGAAACTGATTATCCCGCTCCTGTCCGTCACTGTCCTCCTGAATATTTTGCTCCGCCCAAACCGTCAGCAGCGACCATTGCTTTGTTTCTTCGATAGGTAGAAAGGGAGCCAGTACCCCCTTCATGCTTGCCACAGGCAAAGGCGTACTAAAAATGAGCGAACCAATATCCTGATCAAAATTAAATGAATCCAGACCTGTATAATAAAGCGATTCCTGTGCAGCGCTCAGTGCAGATGACTTCAGTACCATGCTTTGTTGAAAAAGAATCGAGTGCTCGCCATGCACCATCTCCAGTTCATTGGAAATGCGTAAAATCAGCTCATAAGGCCGCTGGTCAACCTGTCTAATCGTCTCTGCGTGAACGCGATCTTTGGTCTCCTTCACGAACATCCGCAGCTCATCGAATTCTTCATTTTCCAGTTGGAGGCGCAGATAAATATCGTCCAGCAAGCCTTTGTACCGTCCGAACGTTTCCTCGGATACGATGTTTCTTTTCAATTCATGTTCCAACTTTACCATTCGCTCCTGCAGAGCTTCCACATCTACGCGCATTTCATTAATTTGCCGCAGCGCGCCCTCGAACTCGCCCTTCTCCAATTGCTTACGAAGGACCAGCTGGTGAATAGACAACTGAAACTCCATATAGAACTCTTTGGTCGCGAAAACAAGCTCAAGTCCGTCATCGTCAAGCGTATAAAACTGTGTATTTATTTTCAGATCGAACGCATGCGCTTTTAAAATAGAAATATAAATGGACTCCTGTTTCCCGGACTCCCAATTCTGAAAAGTGAACTCCCGTTTCTTTCCCGTAGCGGGTCGAAAAGTCTGAATAACCTGTCTAGCCAAATCTTCGAATCCCGCCTCGTCCAGATCAATGAAAATTCCCGATACCTTTGTCAGGAACTCAGCCAGGTCTTTCACCCCTGCTTTGTTATTGCGCATTAATTTCTGCTCAAAAAAATAAAGCAAAGTGAGCAGACCCAGTTCCATGAAGTCAATCGGCTTGTTTTGCCGATCCGTTTGCCGTTTTCGTTGAAGCTCATATAACGGATCGAACAAGGCAATCTTGGCCATACGTTCCCGAAAACCGGAAACGATCTGCCCTATTTCTAAGTAGTCCATTCGGTGTTCCTCCATAAAGCACAAAGCTCTTGTGTATGTAAAATTTCTTGGGGAAAATAGCCCCCTGCCGCTAAACACTGCGTAATCTGAATCTGCTCTTGGGCGGAAAAATGGCGCAAAAAGGCTTCGGCCGCTTCGCTATTATCACGTTGATTTTCTTTTCCATACGCGAAGCTTTTAGCTAAACAGGCCCTATAGAAAGGCATTGCCAGATGAACGGGACTATCAAACCAGGTCTGTACACGCCCTTGAAGGATGTGCCAGATGCTCATCCCTTCTTTATCGATATCACCGAAGTAATAAAACTCATGCTTACCCACAGGCAGCGGCAGCTGGATAGGCAGCAGCTCGATACTTTTGGTAATTCGGTAGCCACCGCCAAATATCAACGTCGTGAAAGGCACATCCGGCAGAGCTTGCAGCAGCGCCTGATACGTGGTCTTATTTTCGACGATGAGATGACGATGAACAGGAAATTGCAGACAGGATGGATGAACAGCCATCATCAATGGATCGGCAACGGGAATCACGAGCATCTTCTCCCACAGACCTATACGGTCCAGCAGTTCTTTGCCCTGCCCCTCTGTGATCCATTTCTCATTGCCTACAAGAGCAAAACTTCTTTCGGGAGCAGGTACAGGAAAACTCGGTAAGCCATGCTTGTTAAGATAAGTATCAATAAGCTGTATATAAGGCCAATCTTGCTGCCATATCGAAGAGCTGAGGGAATAATAAATGTCCAGTTGAATCCATCGGTGTGTAAGACTTCTTGCTTGATGAATTTGCTGATGCAGCTCCCCCTTTATTTGACTCTTATGGACCCTGTACTGATAGGCAAGATAAGGCTCCTTGACCATTCTGCCCTTCTTTTTTACGATTTGCAAAATCCCTTCGTTCTCCAATTCAAGCACTGCTGCTGAAAAATCCTCATATGTGCAAGACTGTCCGAGAAAAAGATCCTCAAGATCGGAAAGTAAAATTGTACTCTTTTTATAGGCATGCAAAAAGTCGATGAGATGTTTTTTTGGGTTCATAGTAGGGGCTCCTGTTTATAGTCCATATCCTCTATTATAGCAGAGTTTTGTTCGCTGTTCGTTCGTGTTTCCATTCACACGCTTTGAACCTTGTTATATAATAATCCAAGGACAATCTGAACGATAGGAGAAACGATATGGATATTCACGAAATTTCGATGCATTTGATCGATGAGGATACGGATCAGCCCAGATACCAATTTGACGAAGAAGCCTTGCAGGAATTAATGAAAAGCATTGATGAGATTGGTTTGCTTTCACCGATTAAAGTGAGAACGACAACGAATAGCCGTTACAAAATCATTTATGGCAATCGCAGGTATAAAGCGAATAAAATGCTGGGTCGCCCAACGATTGCTTGTATTGTATCTGATGTTACGGATGAAATGGAAATCTATTTGGAACAAATTGCGGAGAATTTGACACGAGAGGGCTTTTCGCCGATTGAAGAGGCCGAAGCTTTCCATAAACTGATGACGGATGCCAAATTCAGTTCCTCCATCAAATATCTAGCAAGTAAACTAGGCAAATCCGAAGCGTATATCAAAAACAAATGTGATCTGCTAAAGTTCGGCAATGCGGTCAAAAAGAAGATCGTAAGCGGCACCGAAATAAGAAAAGATAAATTAACAGAAGACCAACTGCTACCTATTAAGGATTTGCCGATGGAGCACCGCGATGCATTAGCCTTAATTATCGCCAGAGACGAGCTCCCTGTAAGTGATGTCAAAAAAATCGCCCGTTTATTTAAAGATAAAGAGATTTCGGAGAATACGAAAGGAAAATTATTGTACAAATCAGGCCCTGATCTTGTAGAAACCTGGTCTGTCTATCAAAACAACAGAGCTGAAAGAGCCAAGCCAGCTGCAGCTCCGAAAACAGCGGTAAAAGCTGAGAAAACCAAAAAGGCAGAAAAATCTTCTCCGCTTCAAATTAAACTTCAGCAATTGCTAACTGCACTGCCTGCGCTTGAACAGTTGCCTGCTGAAAAGATTGAGATGCAAGAAAGCGTCAAAGAAAGCTTCGCTCTCAATCTGGATGAGCTGATTGGCAGCCTCGAAATGCATCTGGCACAGTGGAAAAAGATTAAAGAGCAGATATAACAAAACACCGTTACCCTCCCGGTCTCATTGGACCAAGAGGAAAACGGTGTTTTCATTTTATTTATTGTACAACATTAGCGGTTACGCTTGAAAAAACAGTCTGAAAATCATGGTTGCAGCTTGAGCTCTGGATGCATGGTCCTTTGGAGCGAAACTTCCATCTTCCATGCCGTTAATAATGCCAGCGCCTTTAATGGCATCAACTGCTGATTTCGCATAGGCAGCAATCTGAGGCTGATCCGTGAAGGCAGCGGAAAGATTGCCTGACGCAAGTTTCAGATTCAATTGCTGGCTGATTCGGTAAACCATAACCGCCATATCCTCGCGGGTAATGTTGTCGTTCACACCAAAGGTGCCGTCATCTTTGCCGTTTACAATACCAAGCTTTTGTGCGCTTGCTACTGCGTTCGAGTACCATTGGTCTTTTTTGACATCAGCGAATGTTGAGATAGCTGTTTCATCCGACAGATCAAAGGTATTAATCAACATCTTAATAAATTCTGCGCGTGTCACTTCGCCAGTAGGATTAAATAATCCATTGCCTGTTCCGTTAATTGCACCCCTGGCAGCCAGTGCTTGAATATTATCCTCAGCCCATGCCATTGCCGATGTGTCGGTAAAGGAAGCATGAGAATAGGCAGCCGCATACTGACTAAAGTGCTTTGCCTTAAATTCAACATTGCCTGTTGCCGGGTTGTACTTGCCATTCTTAACGACCTCAAGTTTGCCTGTATCATCGATGTAATAAATGATAATGTTATTCGGCTTTTCGCCTGCTTTTATTTTGTAAGGGATGCCTACTTGCACGCCACTTCCGTTAAAGCTGCTGACCTTATTGCCGTCAATACGCAGATTGAAATCATACACACTGCTTCCGTTCAACTGCCCCTGTACATTTGCCGGCAGGTTGGCTGTGTCCACCGCTTCCACAGTAAGTTGAATGATGGATGAAGCAGTTCCGCCATTTTTGCTAACCAGATCAGGATTGATTGTAACAGTTGCTAAGCCAGTATCCAACTGAATGGCTTTGATGCTGCCGTCTGCCAAAATATCCTGCACCGGAATGTCCAATTTCATTTGCTTTGTACCGGCAGAGGCACTCACTACAATGGAGATTTTGTGATCAGTCGAAGCCTTTAGTGCCGATTTAATGTCTTCTGGTTTTACCGTTGCAGAAGCCACGCCGTTGGCGTCGGTTGTCGGTTGAACGGTAATTTTGCCAGAATCAGACGTAGTAGTCGGTGTGCTCGGTGTGCTTGGGGAGCTGGTTCCTGGTGTATACTCGCCTCCGCCTCCTGTATCCGACGCTGCCGTTACCGTGATGACCGCAGTAGCTTCCTTGCCTCCATCAACCGTCGTAACTTTAATCGTTGCTGTTCCTGCAGCAATAGCCGTTACTTTACCTGACCCATCAACCGTTGCAATGCCGATGTCGCTTGAGGTCCAAGTTACCTCTTCATTGCTGACAAATTCCGGTTGGAACTTAGTTTTCAATGCACCTACCGATCCTACTTGCAAGGAAAGTTTGGCAGGATCCAGCGATATGCCTGTTACCGCTACATACGAGCCAGGAGTCGAGAAAAATGTAACAAAACTATCCATCATGCCTTCTTTACTCGTTATTGCACGAATCACCTTAGCCGATGTGACGCCGATTGGCGCGGTATAAGCTATGCTATCCTTCGTCGGCAACGAGCCATCCGTCGTGTAGTAAATCGTTGCCCCTACAGTATCAGCTGTCAATACAACAGACTTTGCAGTTGCTGTTACAAGAGGAGCCTTAAGCTTTTGCTTCACTGTTTCAGGAGTGCCTGGTTCAATAGACAAAGCGTCGAAGTTAAATCCGTCGCCATTATCAATGATGCGAAGTGTTTGAACGCCAGCATCCAATTTCACTACGACAGAGACTTCCTGGTAGGTACTCCAGGCTCCTGTAGACGGCATGGATGCGGAACCTTTAAGCGTTCCGTTTGACAATACCGAAGCGGAAACACCGCCTTGTGGCGTGGCATATTGGAGACGCACTTTGTAATAGCCTTCCTGCGGCACATTGATAAGATAATCGAATGTTGATCCTGCAGACGTGTACCCAAGATTATTCATGCTGCTTCCGTACTGTATCACCTGTTGGCCCGCTGCGACAAAATTCTCCGCCTCTACCTTGATAACCCCGTCGCTTCCCGCTGATTGTGCAGTCACGGGTTCAAAAGTGATATTTTGCATATCAAACGAGCCGCTGTTTCCTTGAATACGAATGATTTGCTCTCCGGCCTGCAGCTGTACAGAAAGCCGCGCACCTGCCCAAGCTGTCGATCCATACAAATTCGGAATGGCGTAAGAACCCAAGGTACTGAGATTTTCAGACTGCAAGAGGAATCCTCCACCATTCGGAGAGGCAACCTTCAAGGTAACAGCATATTTGCCTGAGGCAGGCACGTTAATCTTAAATTCAGCCCAAGCTCCTGTATGGATGCCTGTGATTTTAGCGTTTGAAGTGTCCGCACCATTGATGGCTGCGCCTGATAATTGATAATAGTCGTTAGCCGTTACCGGGCCAGGCAAAATATTGGTGGCAATCGTTTTGTGCCCTGTTCCGATCAGCATGACACTACCTGTCAGTGTCTGACCAGCTTCCGTACTCGAGTACGTGGCGGCCGTAACCGTCAACGGCGTATTCACGTAGTAAGGCTTCGCAGGATTCCACCGCAATTGAACATTGGCTTGCGCCGAACCCGTGTAGGTTACGTCGCCTAACGTAATCCCCATCGCAGCCGCTTCAGTACCAAGCGCAATGGCGCCAAGCTTCGTTCCATATGTCATGCCTGTTACCGTTAGGGAGATCTCCTTATTATTCACATTATAAGGCAGAGATTCCGGAGCTACGGTCATAACTACCGGATCTTTGTGATCAAGTACAATTCGATCCCACTTGTACGTAATGACGGATTTCGCCGGAATTTGTGCAGCCACTTGCGTGCCGTCACTTACCAGTTTGAACGTTTGCGTGTTGTCGGTCTGATTAACGACAACCGAAACAATGGTTTTCTTGTCTGGGCTCATAAAAGAAACGTTCGTTACGTGATCCTTCGACCCATAATTGCTGTCAATTCGGATGTAGTCCGGCTTTACAAATTTCGAGTAGTTACCCAGTGTGTAATATTCCGGCGTTAGCCAATAATGATCCGGATTGCTGGAATCCTGAATAACCATCGTTGGATCCGGTGTACCAACCCATTGATGGGTAGCGATATCACTGTCGAGCATAACAACCCACGAATTGTAGCTCTTAGCCCAATTGTGGAAATATTGCGCCATTCGGTCTGCACCCGCTGTCCCCCAAATGGCTCTTTCTGTCAGATAAATGTTCTTGGCTGGATATAGATCATGCAGCTGGGACATCATCGAAGGGTCACCGCCGTAATCGTGGAAAGCCGTACCGTCAATGGCGTCGCGATTAGCTGCATCAGCTAACATCGGCGCCGGATAATTCATTGTGTCGCTGAAGTTATGGTCAAAGACCCAAATCTTCACATCCAGACCGGCAGCAATAAATTTCTGATGAAGCAGCTTGCTAAGCTCAGCTTCCTGCTGCCAAGGCATTTTGGTGCTTGGATACTCGATCTCTAAAAGTGGTTCATTTTGCAGCGTCATGGCTGTAATGTTGATGCCCTGCGCTTTGTAAGCCTGAATAAATTTAACATAATAATCCGCCAAAACAGGCAGATACTCGTCTTTCACTGAGCCCTTGATCATGCTGTCCGTCGTTTTCATCCAGCCCGGAGGGCTCCATGGCGAAGCGGAAGAATTTCATATCCGGATTGATCGCTATGATCTTCTTAAGTACAGGAATGATGCCATAATCGATATCTTTTTGAATGGAGAAATGCGCCAGATTCGTATCGGTTTGACCTGGTGGCATGTCGTCATACGAATAGAATTGGCGGGAAGTAAAATCCGCCGTACCAATCGTCAGACGAGTCATGCTCATGCCGATGCCATTCACATTGCTCACCAGCTTGCTCAGCAGCTCATTTTGCTTCGCATCCGACATCTTCGTTATATTGAATATTGTCGATTCTTCCATCGAGGAACCCATGCCGGTGATCGTTTGATACTGTTTGTTAGGATCAATGTTGATGGTCGTCGCATACACATCGTTGCCTACGCTTGTCAGATCAAGATTCTTCTGAGGCGTAAGCTGTTTAACCTCATCACCTGGTTGCCATTGCGGGGCATAATACCATAACTGACTCTGGCTGCTGCGTTCGCTGGAAAGCCAGCTCTGTACCGCACCTTGACCGCCTGAGACCGGATTCTGCGGGGTAATTGCTCCACCGGTATTTCCGCCCTGGACAGCCGCAGGTCCAAAGCCTGCAGAACCGAACCAATTGAAGTTAATGCCGCCGCTCGTAAACTGCAGCTTGATCTTTTGGTCGCCTGCTGTCAGATTTATCCCCTTAACGGTCGCTGTCTGCCAGGTTTGCCAGCCTCCGGTATAGCCAACTCCCTTTAGTTCACCAAGTGTATGACCGCCGGCATCCAAGATGAGCATTCCACCGTTCGTGGTACCGGCATCGCCTCCCGCATAGCGGAAGTCTACGTCATAAGTTCCGCTAACTGGAACATTGATCATATATTCGAGCCAAGCGCCAGAGGAGGTATAGCCGATATCCTGCCCACCCCCGATGTCAGACGTGTTCTCACTTTTCAAACCATCCGATTTAGCCGTATAGTTCTCTGCCTCGACTTTTACATAGAGATCCTTCTGTCCTGGTTTGTCAGGCATAATGGGCAATAAAGGGGTTTCCTCCGCTTTTGCCAGCCCGTAACCATAATTAAACAACACATATTTCGGATCCAGGTTGGATTGCCCCGCTGCAGGATTCGTATAAGCTTCCGTGTAAAATGGCCAACGAACCGGCAATTTGCCCGTAAAGTCCTTGCTGCCGAACAATACGTCCGCTACACCTGCGCCTTCCGTACCAGGCAACCAAGCCTCCACAAGTCCAGCCCAATCATTTAAACGGTCGCCGATCATCAGCGGGCGTCCGGAAACTAGGACAACGATCGTAGGTATGCCGGATGCCTTGATATTGTCCAGCGTGGACAAGTCTTCTGAATCGAGCTTAAGTTTGTTCAAGCCGTCACCGTTGCTTTCAGCATAAGGCGCTTCTCCGATGAAGACGATCGCGACATCGTTGCCTTCAGCACCCCGTCCGTGCTTATTGTAAATGACGTTCTTCTTGCTGCCAACCACTTGCTGAATACCTTGCAGAATCGTTGTTCCGGTTGTTGTATTACCCTTGGCTCCCTGCCAGGTAATCGACCATCCGCCGGATTGCAAGCCGATATCTGTGGCGCTCTTACCCGCCACGAAAATCTTATTCATCCCCGACAGCTGCGAGAGAATCGGAGAGCCGTTCACCTTGTTGTTTTTCAACAAGACAAGAGACTCGCTGACGGCCTTGCGAGCCAGCGCGCGGTGGTCCGCAGAGCCGAACGTTCCCGCCAGCTTGTTATCCGTCATCGGGTGTTCAAATACACCTGATTCGAACTTAACGCGCAGAATGCGGGTAACCGCATCGTCGATACGTTCCTGCTTGATCCCGCCCTCAGCAACCAACGCCTTCAGATTCGTGATCGTCGTTTTCCAGTCGGTAGGCATCATCATCATATCTACGCCCGCGTTTACTGCAACGCTGATCTGATTTTTCAAGCCGCTAACGGCCTTGCCTTCCCAATCCTTCGTAATCTGCTGCACCGCATTATAGTCAGATATAACAAAGCCGGTGAAACCCAGTTGTCCTTCACCCGTGCCTTTAAGGACATCGGTCAACAGACGCTTATTCGCATGCATTTTCAAACCTTGGATACTGCTATAGGAAGCCATAACGGTCCGAGCTCCGGCGTCAATTGCCGCTTTGTATATCGGCAAATCCAGCGCTGTGACTTGCTCTTCTGTCATACCTGTCACATTGCCTTGGTTCACTCCGCCTTCGGTTAAGCCTTCGCCGAAGAAGTGTTTTGCCGTAGCGACCACGCTATCTGTGCGCTTCAGCTGATCTCTTGTTTCACCCTGAAGCCCTTTAATGAATGCCGCTCCCATCTCGCCGACTAGCGCCTGATTGTCACCGAAGCCTTCATAGGTGCGCCCCCATTGAATATTTTGCGGATCCGCGATTGTTGGAGAGAACGCCCAATGGGTTCCGGCGGCTTTGATTTCCTGAGCCGCTGCAACGCCGATTTGTTCGACGAGGGCAGTGTCGCGCGATGCGCCCAAACCGATGTTATGCGGGAAGAGCGTTGCACCCAGCAGGTTGCTGTTGCCGTGAATCGCGTCAACCCCATACAGAATGGGAATGCCTAGGCGTGTGGACAGTGCTCCCGATTGGTAGGAATCCACGAGCGACGCCCAATTCTCGCGGGTACTGTCCGATTGCTTGCCATTCGGGAACGAGCCGCCCCCGCTGAGCACAGAGCCTAAGTAGTAATTCTGGACATCGTCGGGTGTGACGGACGCCCGCTCAGCTTGTACCATTTGACCAACCTTTTCGTCCAATGACATTTTGGCGAGCAGGTCGCTGACTCGATCCTCCACCGGTTTCGAACTATTCCAGTAAACGGCAAGCTCTGATGAAGTTGGATCGTTCCCCTCATTGGCTAACGCCGCTATTCCGGATAATGATGAGCTGATCATAATACTTGCTGACAGCAAGGATAACTTGCGTTTCCACATTCTCATGAATTTCCTCCCTAAAACATATTATTGCCAAGGGCTAGCCTTTTACCGCACCAGCGGTGATGCCCCTAGTAATTTGATCCGTGAAGATCAGATAAATCAAAATGGACGGAATCGCAATGATCGCCAGAACGGCGAATTGCGCCCCATAATTGGAAGAATACTGCCCCATGAAATAAACTACCGCAAAGGGAAGCGTTCTCAAAGAATCCTTGTCAATATACGTAACCGCCATAATAAACTCATTCCAGCAGCTTAAAAATGCAAGGACCGCAACAGTGGCAATAGCAGGCTTTAGGAGGGGCAAGATGATTTTGTAAATCATACCTGGCACTCCGAGACCGTCCATAATCGCCGCTTCCTCCAGAGCCCTTGGAATCGTTTCTAGGAAACCGGTAATAATGAACATGCTCACTGGAATCGAGAATGCTGCATAAGGCAAAATCAGAGACAAGTACGAATTTAAGATGCCAACTTGCTTAAACAAAATAAAGTTAGGCAGCAAGGTGGCGTAGATCGGAATGATCATGCCGACCATAATGAGCGCGAAAAACGTATTCCGCAGCCTCCACTTCATCCGTGTGAAAGCGTATCCCATCGTAATCGATAAAGCGACGATAATAACAATGGAAAGGAATGAAACTAACAAACTGTTCAAAAAAAGCATCGTAATATGCGCGCCCTTAAAG
Source organism: Paenibacillus sp. N3.4 (assembly GCF_008017805.1). Lineage (GTDB taxonomy): Bacteria > Bacillota > Bacilli > Paenibacillales > NBRC-103111 > Paenibacillus_E. Next base: position 16,554 of record NZ_VRTT01000046.1, read on the forward strand.
GCGTCAGCATAGTTTTTCCACATCGGCGGGTTCGGCCATTTCAACATGCTGGAACCGAAGAAATCACCGCTTTTTAAAAGAGAAAAGTCAAACAGCCACACGAGCGGAAACAGCTCCGCCAAGACAAGAATCGTCATAAATACGGCGAACAGCAGCCCTGAAATACCTCGAATTTTCATCTCAATACTCACCTACGTCTTTCTTTAGCGCACGATTCAACAGCACGGTAATCAGCAAACAGATGATCACTAACAGAATGGAAATGGCATTCCCATACCCATACAGTCCCTCGCGAAACGCTTTGGAATAGAGGTAAGTCGATAAAAACTGCGTACTGTTGGCCGGTCCTCCCCCGGTCATTAAATAGACGGTCTCCATCTGCTTGAACGCAGCCACCACAGCCAAAATAATGTTGACTCTAAGCACCGGTGCAAGAAGAGGAAATACAATCTTCAGGTTGAGCTGGAACTGTGACGCACCGTCCAACATTGCCGCTTCGTGAAGATCCTTCGGCACTCCCTTGATTCCTGCGTAGTAAAGCAGAAAGGCGTAACCGAATCCTTGCCACATGCACACAAAAATAATGCAGCAAATGGCCAGTTTTGAATCTCCAAGCCAATCCTGCTTCCAGGCCTCTAATCCAATCATCTCTAGCATTCGGTTTAGCAGTCCGAACTGGGTATTAAACACGCTTACCCAGAGCTGTGTCGTGACAAAGGTTGAAATAATGGAAGGAATAAAGATGCATACGCGTAGTAATTTCTCAAATCGTCCACAGTACTGCACCAACATGGCGATCAGAACGGAAAATGGATGCTGGATCAGCACGAGCCCTAAGCCGAGAAGAATAGCGTTGAGCAAGGATTTCCAAAACACTTCATCTTTGCTTAAGATTTCAATAAAATTATTCAGACCAATAAATTGGTAATTGGCTACTCCATCCCAATTCGTCAGACTGTAGTAGAAACTTACCAGTATGGGAATGAAGATCATGGCTGTAAACAACATAAATCCCGGTGCTACGAGCCAGAAAATCGTTCTTTTGTCACTTATGATGCTATTCATGCTCATCACCCTATCGGAAACATGGGGGCCGCGCACCGTACCTCCAGCCGCTTGCCCCTCTTTTATTTGTACTAGCTATTTCGTTGCCTTTGCTGATTTGTCCGCCGCTTCGTCAATGGCATTCGCAAAATCTTCCGGCGTCATTTTAATGCCTTCCAGCTTCTGAATCGAATCATAGAACGTCTTTTGCGTATCGGAAGAGAACTTATCTTGAGCTACTGTTCCGCTGTAAGTTTTGGAGTTGTTGAAGATTTTGGTCAAATCCTTCTGAACTTCCGTTTCCTTGCCCGTTAAATATTGATCATATTTTTGGGCAGGGAATGTAATCCCATTTTGCCAAACCCCTTTGGCCCAGCCATCCGGACGGAACATCCATTTCAGGAACTCAATCGCTTCTTTCTTGTGCTTCGAGTTATTGGAAACCGCGTATCCGCCGCCAAACCAAGCTGTAAGGTCATCAGTGCTTCCTTTGCCACCTTCAATGGATGGAATCGGGAATGCGCCGATATTGTTGCGCACTTCTTCAGGGAAATTCGCGTCCGAAGCCATCCCCATCTCCCATTCGCCCATCATGAACATCGCCGCTTTGCCTTGACCAAACATATTGCGGGCTGCGCCGTAATCCTGATTCAAGAAGCCATCTCCGAAGGCTCCCGCCTTCACCCAGCGCTGCACTGCTTTCGCCGCCTCAACCGTAGCCGGATCTTTATAGGTACCGCTTCGATCCATCGCTTTCTTCGATGTGTCCCAAGTGCCGGATGCTCGCTGCACCAGCGTGTCGAACCATAAACCGGAGGTCCATGCTTCTCTGCCATCCATAGCAATAGGCACAATCTTTTTCGCCTTCAGCTTATCAAACACACTGAACAGCTCAGCTTCCGTCTTCGGTACTTGCAGCCCGTTGTCCGCAAACACCTTCTTGTTGTAATAAAGAACCCAGAAATCGGAATTGCGCGGAATGCCATACAATTTGCCGTCAAATGAGAATCCATCAAGCGAGGAGGGAATGAACCCCATATCCTTCAAATCGGCCTTATTGATTTCCGCCAAAGCATTGTTATTGACAAGCGGTTTAAGGAAATTCGTATTCCCCCAGGCACTGATAATGTCAGGCAGTTGATTAGAAGCATTATAAACCTTAATCTTGTCCTGGTACTGAGGATCGGGAGAAAGCGTCTCCACTTTAATCGTAATATTCGGGTTGTTCTTCATGTAAGCTTCAATCAACTCTTGTTCGAGCTTGCCTTGACCAACTGCGCGATCCGAATTGTTCGTAAAAAAAGACAATGTAATCTTTTCACCCTTCGGAGCTTCTGTCGCTGCTGGAGCGGTTGGGCTCGCCGTTGCTGCGCTCGGTGCAGCCGAGCTCGGCGTTGTAGAGGCACCGCCTCCACAGCCCGTAAGTCCGAGTGCAGTCGTCAGAACAGCGAGACTAATTCCTGCTTGTTTAATACGTAATGTTTTCATCGTATCCACCTTCTTGAATCTAAATTTGTCATTTATGCTTCCATGAACTCATTGTAGGTGAGAGGATGCGAATTTGTTAGACACAGTTTTTCAGGTAATGTTGTACATTTTTCAGGTTACACTTTCCATCACACACCGTATCTTTGGAGACGAGTTCTTTCTTTCTCAAAATTTTTGTCCGTTTTTATGATTTTGTTGTATAGTTTTCACATTGGACCCCAAACCGTTATTTTTCTTGTTGCTTGCCATACGCTTCTTTCTTATGATGAAATTATCCCCCAGCAGAGAAGGTACATCAATGAGATCCTATCTTTCATCCAAATGGTATCTGGATTTGCCGATTCAAAGGAAGCTGCTGCTATGGTTCGCCCCGCTCCTTCTGATTACCATTACGATCACAGGCGTATATTCTTATCAAGTCGCCTCAAATGAAATCGTTTCCAAAATGAGTGTGGAGCAGGTAAGCTCAGCAAGACAAGCAATCGATCATCTCGATTATATCGCTCAGGACGCATTGGATATTTCCGATTATTTGTATTTAACCCCTGAGATTCAAGTCATGCTGAAGTCGGATTCGGCGAGCGGCAGTTACATCAATAATGATTCTATTCTTATGATCAACCGGCTGATGGTCACGCGTCCTTATTTCCAATTTCTCACAATATACTCACCGCGCTTCGAACCGATTCAATTCAATAATAAAGGATTGTCATCGGCCATACCATTTGAAGAATATAGAGAGAAATTTGATTACGAGGGCTTCCTTACAAGAAAAAAAATTGATGAATGGAGTATTGAGGTTCCCAATCACAGCAAAAGCATCTTTTACGGAGATACGAAAAACAAGCTGCTTCTGACGAAAATATTGAAAAACGATCTTACCTTAAAACCGGAAGGCGTTCTGATACTGGGTATCGATGAAAAGGACATCCGCCGATCCTACTCGACGCCAAATGACAAAACAACCATTATCGTTATCAATTCAGATGGATCTATCCTTTCGGATACCAACGGCTTTTGGATTGGAAAATCGATAAGAGAGCTCCCTTACTTTAATAAACCCATTGATCTTCCTGATCTAATCGACCCGACCGTCGAGAAGTCGGACTGGGTGTTCTCTCATTCGCAATCCTCCCTGACCGGTTGGCACGTACTGGTGCTCCAGCCTCGCGGGGACTTGTTGTCCCAGCTGAACCGTATTAAATGGATCACGGCCTTGATTCTTTGCGTAACCTTTCTCTTAAGTCTCATCGTATCTTGGTCTGTAGCCACCGTCATTACGAAACCGATGAAGATCATTTTATCCTCTATGAAAAAATTTCAAAAAGGAGATTTCTCCCAACAGGTGGGCATTCAAGGTAAAGATGAAATCGGGCAGCTCGGCACCGGTTACAATATTATGGTTCGCCGAATTACCCAATTGATTGACGATGTGTATGCTTTCGAAATCAAACAGCGTCAAGCAGAACTTAAAGTGCTGCAATCGCAAATTAACCCGCATTTCCTCTATAACACTTTGAATACGATTGCTTGGACCGCACAGAAAAATGGTGAGCATACCGTTGCGGAAATGATTTATTCGCTTTCGGGCATTTTCCAAATCAGTCTTAGTCAAGGAAGGGAGCATATTGAGCTTAAGGAAGAGATGAAGCTGGCAGAGCATTACCTCTTTCTGCAAAAAATGCGTTACAGAGAGAAGCTTTCCTACGAAATGGAACTTCATCCCGATTTGGCAACTTTCAAAATACCTAAGCTATTAATTCAGCCTTTGATCGAAAATGCGATTGTTCACGGGTTAGAACCGCTGACCGACGATATCGGCTTTATTCAAGTCACCGTAGTTCCTTGCGGAGATCACCCAAATATGATTCAGATTGAAGTAACGGATAACGGTGTGGGCATTCCTGAAAGCAAGCTGAAGGAGATTCAGGAACAGGCTTTTGCCGAACTCCCGCATCAAACGGCCCAAAACGAAAGTTTTGCACTTCTGAACATCATGAACCGAATCCGACTATTTTATGGAGCTGAGGCCGTTATGGATATTAATAGTGTGGAAAACTTTGGTACGAGGGTTCGTTTGCTCCTACCCCATTCTAAGAGGTGAGAATGCTGCTGAATCTGCTTATTGTTGAAGACGAACTGACGACACGAGAAGGCTTATATACCATGATCGACTGGCGGTCTCTTGGTATCCAAGTGTGCGGACAAGCCAGCAACGGTCTGGATGCATTGGATATTATTAATTCCGGCGGTGTTGATCTGCTGCTATCCGATATTCGTATGCCCATTATGGATGGCTTGCAGCTTCTAACAGAAATAAATCTTAAACAGATAGATATTCCTTCTGTGCTGCTCACCGGATATAGCGATTTTGAATACGCGCAGCGCGCACTGCGTCTGGGCGCACTTGATTATATCATCAAGCCATGCCCTCCAAGAGAAATAGCATCCATATTTGAGCAGGTCGTCATAAAACTGCTAGACAAAAGAAAGCAACAACATGATTGGAACGGTCTCCAATATCAATTGAAAGAAAACATACCTATTGTCAAATCCCAGACTCTGTTGGAGTGGCTTCACCATCCCAAGCGCAAGAATGAAAACCGCATTGAGCAAGTCCGCAAGTTGGGCATGTCAATTTCCGTTGAGCATACCATTGTGATCGCCATTCAGCCTGATGGCAAGCCTCTGAATGAACTTAACTACAACCGCACAGATTTGCAATTAATTCAGTTTGCTACGACGAATATTGTGCAGGAAACGCTCGAACAAAGCATTCGGCAGCCTGTTGAGGTCATCAAGGATCAGGACGGAATTGTTGCTATATGCAGCGGCACCTTAGATCTGCTGTTGGATAAAATCATGAACGGCTTATCCCAGCTTCAGCGCAATCTTGAAAAGTATTTAAAGATTACCGTAAGCATCGGTATCAGCAGTTCCAAAGCGAACATCGACAGCCTCGCGGATGCCTATATGGAAGCGAATTCCGCACTTCAACTGCGGTTTTACCGCGGCTTGGGGGGGATTTACTTCTACACCGAAACAGAGGCCGTACTGCTTGATCCGCCTCCAGCACAAATAGAGCCTGAGCGAATCCGGCTGGAGCCGATGATCATCGATCATCTTCGATCCGGCCTATACGCAGAGGCACTGAATCTTACTGAACAGTGGCTCGACTATTTCCATGCAGAGCATGCCCATTCTCGAATGGAGATCAACCTGCAGACGATCTCCTTAATTGCTCGGCTGATGCAGCTTGGCAAAGAGCAGGAGCTGGCCGCTTCCGGTTGGTCGGATAGCCTCGTAGCTATGGCAGATCAGGTTCACCGTGTGGAGACGTTCGAGGAACTGTCGGCCCTTGTCTATAAATCGATACAACAGCTGGTCGAGCTGCGCAATCCTCATAAAACCCCTCGCCGAAAAGTTCAACAGGCTGTGGAAATGATCGCTCAAGATTATAACTCTGCGGCATTGTCATTGGCAGGTGTTGCCAAAGAATTGTTCGTGTCCAGCACGTATCTATCGACACTTTTTAAACAGGAACTAGGCATTAACTTTCTTGACTACGTCCACCAATACCGCATTGAGCGGGCAAAAGCGCTGCTGCAATCCGGAGCCCACAAAATCCAGACGATTGCCCGAGAAGTCGGTTACTTCGACGAGGCGCATTTTACAAGAACATTCAAAAAATGGACCGGGCTTTCCCCTTCTCAATACAAGAAGGAAGCGCTCGATCCCAAGTAATATAGGTGAGCGTGGCGTATCGCTATTGCTAGAGTGTTGGGCCCGGTGATAACAGTCACCATTCTCACCACTTATTCACAGACCACAACAAATGCAGCACGTTACATCTTCTGAAGTAAATCGGCTACCAGTTCTTTCGGAGGATACTTATAAATATCCAGTTCCAAACGTTTCACGATACTTGAACCTTACGATCTATCTCAAAAGAGTATAGGGGCTTTTTAATTACATTTCTCACATGTTTTTCATTGAAATTTTGCAAAAAACGCATGCTTCGGGAGTTTCCTCCAAGAGCATGCGTTTTTTCATAACCTGAACACTCTGTGTTAATTCAATATTTTTGTTGCAATGAATGCCAAATCGATAATATCAATTTTTCCATCATTGTTCATATCACATCGCTTAATGCTTTCCCAATCCGGACTTGAGGAGTTTTGCCGTAATTCGTGGCCATGATAGCCAAATCACCAATCGATACTTTGCCGTCATTGTTCAAATCGCCTGGAATACCAACAGGTACCGGCGTTATTCCAATACTTTTGGAGGAGCCTAACGCTATAAACTCATTCCCGTGTTCATCCCCAAGCTTCGTACCCGTCACGGCAATTACAGCCGTCTGGGCTACGGTAAGCAGCTTTGCTTTGAAGGTAAGCTTTACCAACAGGGCATCACCGGCAACTGCGTGACCGGCACCTTGGCTGGCAGCAATCAAGCGAAGTTTACCAGGCGTACTCTTCACCGTCTCCAAGAGGCTAAGGTGAGTGAGTAGAGACTCCGCAGAAACGAATTCCAATAAACTCGCATCGTAATCAATTGAAATGTCCTCAGCAAATATCTGCTGCGTAACACCATTCAAACCATAAGTGATGACAATCTGCTGTCCGACCTGAACAGTGCTGCTGCCGGTTAATACGGTAGACGAACCTTGTGGAATGACGACATGTACCACCACCGCAGCCGTTGCCTGCTTGCCACCATACGTGGCCGTAACGACGGTGTCACCTTGCGAAACTCCGAAGATCGTGCCACTTTCCACAGTTGCGAATGCCGTATTGCCTATTTGGAACATAGATGCTGGTGTTACGTCTTGATGGGAACCATCCGAATATTGTGCGGTCACTTTCACTGCTGCGGACTGGCCTGTATTCATTTCATAGCTCGCTGCGTCAAACCCGATCGATTGCAACGTTGGCTGCACGATTTCGTTCTTCTTAAATACGTTTAGCTCGGATGCAGAAGCGAACCCGCCGTAACCTTCAGTCGCCTCAAGTTTAATGTAAGCAGCCTGAACAGACGCGAAATTCACTTCTTTTGCCAACGCATTTCTTAGCCACGCTCCGCTTGCCACTTTCGTATACTGAACGCCATCTTGGCTGACGTATACGTTATAGGCCGTGATCGTGCCGTTACCGCTATCCGGACGCGGCAAGTATTCCAGCTTACTGATTGAGTACGTACCGCCCAAATTCAAAATAATGGATTGCGGCAGCGGATCGACTCCAAGCCATTTGATATGCCACCAGGTGCTCGGATCGCCGTCGAGTACATTGCTCGGATCATTTCCAGGTTGGAAACTGGTTGCCGTTGCCGTCATTTGGCTTTGCGGAATTTTCACTAAACCGGTTTGCCCTGTTACGGTGACATCCGCCGTTGCTTTGAAGCTGCCGTCCGCCGTAGTAACGTTAATCGTCGCCGTACCTGCGCCTTTCGGAGAGACGATGCCGTTCTCATCCACCATCACAACGCCCGGATTACTGGTGCTCCACGTAACCGTCGTGTTCGCGGCATTCAATGGCGCTACCGTCGCTTCAAGAGCTACTGGAGCATCAAGCACATTCAAATTCAATGCGGTGTGATTCAGCGTCACGCCCGTTACAGGCGCTGTTCCGATGATGGGCAGACCCATCAGCTTCACATCTGCGATGCTCGCTTTCGCAGTTGCGTCTGGCAGCCCGGTAATTGTAATTCTTGCATAGCGGCCTTGGCTGCCGAACGTATCTTTCAGCACTTGGCCCGCTTCCGTATTGTTCATGCGGTTAAGAACCTGAACCCAGTTCGTGCTGCCCGCTTCACGGACTTCCAGCTTGTATTTGTACACCTTGTCACTTTGCTCGAATGAGATCTCAAGTCCTTGGATCGAGTACATTTTACCTAAATCAACGCTCCATACATGACCCGTGCCGCTATCATTGGCCGACCATCTTGTGTTCAGATTGCCATCGTTTGCGTTCCCCGCCGGGTACAATGGATCTGAGCTATCAGCCGTTGCCGGCTTCCCTTTCGCAATGTCGCCCAATGTTGGCGGTGCCTGAGGCGTTTCATACACGTCGATTTCGGATGCGGATGCGAAGTTGCCTACTGCCGCTACCGCCTCCAACTTCACATAGCGAGCATCAACAGGTGTGAATTGGACATATTTCTTGATGTTGTTGCGAACCCATGTACCTGTACTTATTTGTGTATAGTTCGTTCCGTTGGTACTTACATACAAATTATAGGTCGTAATCGTGCCATTACCCGCATCAAGCCGCGGTGCGTAACGAAATTGGCTGATATTGCGAACTTTACCGAGATCGAGAATAATCGATTGCGGAAGTTTGTCAGAGCCGTCCCATTTCGTGTGCCAGACGGAATTCTCATCGCCGTCAATTGCTTTGGACGCTTCACTGCCCGGCTGGAAGCTCAATGCCGTGGCGGTCATCTGGTTTTTCGGAATCGCTAACGGTATTAGCACCGAACCATCCCGGTACACGTTCAGTTCGGCCGCAGCCGCAAAACCGTTAACGCCAGCTGTCGCTTCCAATCTCACAAACTGCGCTTCCACCGTAGTGAAGGTCACTGTTTTTTCCAGCTTATCGGCGTTCCATGTACCTGTGGCCACCTGCTTATAGCTGGTTCCATCCGTGCTCACATAGACCTTGTAAGCTGTAATAATACCGTCTGTGCCTAAATATTGTCTCGGCAAATATTTCAATTTATTTACAGACAGCTTCGTGCCGAGATTGAGTGTAATTGACTGCGGCAATGGTGTGCTGCCATCCAGCTTGGTGCTCCAGATCGTCTCCGGGCTGCCATCCAGTGCGTTAGCTACAGGCGTCGTCGTATCGGCGCTCGTAGCTGTCGCCACGATGTCCGCCTGCACGATTTTCGTCGGATCGTTATCTGTTTCAGGCAGCGAAATGACAGATGCGTCTGTAAGCGGCGTCGTATCCGCCACAAAACCCGCCACTTTCAATTCAATGCCTTGATTCGTCGGCATATCCGGTGTTTTCACATAGACGATACCGCCTTTATCCGCCGCATCGAAGTACCACCCGCTTGCAGCGTTCGTCCATTCCGTTTTGCTTGCATATTCCGTATAAGCGGAGCCGCCAACTGCAATGCTGCTCGGCTTCCCATGCATATGAATTTGGAATTGGTTTGTACGTGCTGCCAATTTGCCGTTGTAATCGCCAACGCTCGCCCCTACTTGAACTTTCAATTCGCCTGTTCCTGTTTCAGGAGCGATTGAAGTAATGAGTGTTTTCGCATATTTGCCTGTACGGTGCTCCTTCGATACCCCATCATCTTCGTACATCGTGAAGCTCGACGTTTTGTACGGATAGATGTCGTATGTGATCGGATTTGGCGGCAATTGGCCGTCATAAAGTGTCTCCGGATACATCGGGATAATGGCTCCCGCTTTGACGAGAAGTGGCAAACGGCTCAGCGGAGCGTTGTATTCGTCAAGCATTTTGGAACCGTAATGCTCGGTTCCTGTCCAGTAGTCAACCCATTTGCCCTTCGGCAAGTAAATGCCGTTTCTTACTTCAGCATCTTTGTACACCGGTGCAACGAGGAACGACTGACCGGACATGAATTGGTACTGTGTCTGTGTGCCTTTTGTATTTGGATCGTTCGGGAATTCGTACACCATCCCTCTGGTAAAAGGCGCGCCCGACTCATAGGATTCGTTCAAATTTGTGTAAAAATACGGCGTCAAGCGCTGTCTAAGTTTCAAAATATCGCGATTATAGCTTGTATAGGGCTCTCCATATCGCCACGGTTGTTTATCAACGGATGCCCAACCGGACATACTCATTAGGACCGGCGTGAATGCTTTCCACTGCAAATCACGGACATAAGTCTTGGCGCTGCCCCCGAAGATCCCATCCACGTCACCGGTCGCGTAAGTCATGCCTGACAACCCGGCGCCGATCATCGAAGGAATGTGGAAACGGATATATTCCCAGTTCCCGGACTGGTCTCCCGACCACACTGTCGAATAACGCTGCGTACCTGCCCATCCGCCAACGGACCATACGAAACCGCGATCACTGGAGTTATTCTCCACCCCTTGATGTGCCTGTTTCGTTGCGTCCAAAGCAAAGTCGTATCCTGGACCGACCCATGCTACGTCCAGCTTGTTCAGACGGGTGCCGGCTACGCCCACTTCAGTAGCGATATTCGCAAGCCCGTTCTGCGTCCACAAGCCAGTATAGAAACCTAAGTTATGAAGCTGTTGAACCGTGCTTGGAAGCTGCACATACCCGCAGCCGTAACCGTCGTTTGGCAATAGCCATCCGCCTGGCATATCGTTGTCGCGGAATCCCTGCGCAACCTTCAGCACATCTGGCGTCGAAAGTTTGTTAGTTTTATTAGCACCAGTATTGCTTGTATTGTAGCAATCTGCATCGCCCATGCTCATGCCCCATCTCGGAATGAGCGAAGGCTTGCCCGTCAAATCCGTGTAGCCGTTCAAAATATCTTTGAACGTATCACCGTAAAAGTAATACGCGTCAAAGCGATTCTCATTGTGCGTCAGCTGTGCAGGACTGCCGAAATCGTATGTTCCGTCTTGGAACGTGTTCCGCAGTACGCCGTAGCCTGCCGTGCTCAAATAAAACGGAGATGGATTGGACACCGTGCCGCTACCCCAGTCGCCGAAGTTTTTGGCAATCTTGATTGTCTTATCACGGTGAGAGAAAAATCCGTTCTGCATCCCTCCGCCGTAGTAGTACTCATCTACTCCTCGTGCAAGCTTTTGTGTAGTCGATGATGAGCTGTAGTTTAACGGTGACTCCTCTTCCCAGACCACTGTCGTGTTGTCGCTCTTGTACATCGCGAATTTGAGTGGGCTTTTGTAAGCACGCAGTACGAACTTGCCTGTTGTTATTTTGAAATAGCTGCTCTCTTCCGACCAATTAACAGCGACCGGACCGAAATCTTCCTTGATCACGATCGGCTCTTTAGGCGTGGATGAGCTTTTGCCAGCCAGGGCTTGGAAATTCCCGCCTACACCAAGCCAAATACGAACCATATCGTCGCGATTAAAAATAACCTTTACTTTATCGGAACCAGACGTAATCGTAAACGTCTTCTCATCGGTTTTCTCAAATTTCGTGATGTCTCCTACGGCTGCCGCATGTGTAGTTTGCCCGCCAATGAACATTAGCGCTACTACGATCACCAGGCAAAAAGCGAAGCCTAAAGCGTGTTTCAGCGTTTTCACTTCATACACTCTCCTTTTTCATCCTAGATCTTATTGGGTCATCCCGCCTGACAGCATAGGGTACCCATGACGGGGAGCCACGACACGCTTCGGGAGCATGCTCCTAAAGCGTGCGTCTTCCCTCACAAACGACTAAGGTACAGCCTTACTCCAAAATTTTGCTTGCTACAACCGCAAGGTCGATAAGATCGATCTGACCGTCATTGTTCACATCAGCAGCCTTCACTTGCGTCCAATCCGGACTCGACGATGATTTGCCGTAATTCGCTGTAACAAAGACAAGATCACCGATACTCACACGTCCGTCATGATTAATATCTCCGATAATGCCGACGACCACATTGACACCGACAGAGGAAATGGCGGCTGTCGTTTCTCAATTCGATAACAATCTTCTCAGAACAACGGCCGACTCCGCCCGGGTCGCATGCTCCTGTGGAGCGAACGTGTCTTCTGTTCTGCCATTCATTAAGCCTGAGCTGATGGCATAACCTACTGATTTTTTTGCCCAATCGCTTATTGCGCTTTCAACAGTAAATTTGTTTGTAATGCCCGCTGTCATGTCCTCCACTTTAACTCCCTTAGAGTAGGCGTTCGCCCTCATCAGCATAGTTGTCATTTCCTCACGTGTAATGTTGTGCTCAGGAGCGAATTCACTTTCGGAAACCCCTTGAATCAAACCTGCTGCATAAGCCTTCTTTACCGAGCTCTCGTACCAGGCGCCTGATGGAACATCAGCAAATGGAACTTGAACGACTGCATCTTTCAATTTCAATGCCTTGACGATCAACGTGGCGAACTGAGCTCTCGTCACATTGTCATCTGGAACAAAATGGTCGTCATTCATGCCTTCAACGATGCTTTTAGAAACCATTTGCATAATATCAGCTTTCGCCCAGTGACCAGCTAAATCGCTAAATTTCCCTTTTCGCCCTCCACGTTCCCAATTTTGGTGTGGGCGATCGTAATTTCATTGTTCTTAATGATTGGAGATACCGAAAATCCTTTTATATTGGATTCCGCTTTCACAACTTCCAATTTGTCTGGATCGAAGATGAATTTCACCTCGTACGCATATAGATCCTTCAAGTTTTGTCCGCAGCGCATTTACCAACATTTTACGTTTCAGCGGTATCCTTCCTTTCTATATCCTCCATCTGCAAGTCCCCTATCTATGCGATCAGAAAAATGTCTATTTCGTATTGAAAAGGTTCCTCCTTTCTCTCGTATTGATACAATTTGTATCAATACATACAAAAGAAGAACACAATCCATTCATTTATAGATCATGCTCATCCTTTTTAGCATTGCTATGGAAAGCCTCACCCTTTCAGAGCTCCAGCTGTAATCCCACCGGTAATCTGCCTTTGAAACACGATATAGAATACGAAGATCGGCCCCATCGATACACACAGTGCTGCAAATAAGGGTCCCCATTCTGTACGATATTGCATTTCACCCTGCATCACAGCAATGGCAACAGGAATCGTATATTTCGCAGGGTCATTGATAAGCACCAGCGCAAACACATATTCATTCCAAATGTTCAATACAGTAATGATCCCCACGGAAATTAATCCTGGTTTGGCAAGCGGAAGCATGATTCGAAAGAAGATTCCGTAATGAGAGGCCCCGTCAATCGCAGCCGATTCCTCCAATTCGCTTGGCAGTGATTTGAAGAAGCTGACCAAGACGAATACGGCAAACGGTACCGCTGAAATCGTGTAGACAAGAATAAGTCCAAGCATTTTGTTCGTCAAATGAATATCATTGAGCAAAAAGAAGAGCGGTATGATCCCAAGAAACAAAGGAATCATCTGATAAGATAGATAGGAATAGTACAGCAATCCATTCCCTCTGAAAGTGTATCTAGCGATAACGTAGGCCGTCGTGGCCGATAAGAACACGCCTAATATCGTGCTAACGACAGTCACTACAAGGGAATTCACAAAATAATGGCCAAAGTTATACTTTTCCCATACATAGGAGAAGTTGGACCAAAGTAAAGGGAGTTGTGGCAGATTCCAAGGCTTGCCCAGAAAAAACTGCTGATTGTCCTTCAATGAGCTTAAAATCGTCCAGAACAACGGATAAAGCACACAAACCGTCCATATCACTAAGATCAAGTTGGCAAATATGCGAAAAGTCGGATTCATATAACCTTGCTTCATAAGAAAATCTCCTCTACGTTAATTCGATGGTTTCTCGCTTCATCAACCTCTGAAGGGCTGCTACTGTAATTAAAGAGAGAACCAAGATGAGGACGCCAATCGCAGATCCATAGCTAAATTTACCGAATTTAAAAGCATTCATATACAAGTATGAACCCATTACTTGTGTTGCATTGTCAACGCCACCTTCATAAGTCATGATCGTGACGATAATGAAGGAGCCATTCAATGTTGTCATCACAATCCACAACACCGATGTCTTGATTTGCTCCCACGAAAGCGGAAGTGTAATTAGCCAAAACTGACTCCACTGCGATGCTCCATCTATTTCGGCCGCTTCATATAATGACGAGGGAATACTAAGGATTCCGGCAACCAGCAAATGATGGTAAAGCCAAGTCCTGCCCATATCGAAGGCGGAAGCAGCGCGAATATGGACCATTTATCGCCTAACCAGGCAAATTCAAACTTTTTATCCGTAAATAAAGAGATAAATGAGTTCAGAAATCCAAGGTTTGGATTATACACATATCGCCACAGTACACCAACAACGACGACTGAAAGCACATTGGGGATGAAAAAAACGGTGCGGTAAAAACCTGCTCCTTTGATATTGAATCGGGTAAGGGCAACTGCAAAGAACAGCGACAGGACCATGAAACCAACGACTTTGCCGATGACGAGAATAAAGTCATTACGAATCGCCTTCACGATAATGTCGTCCTTCAACATCTCTTTGAAATTATCAAAACCGATAAAGTTATATGTTTCAGAGCCGCCCGACCAATCAAATAAGCTTAAATAAATACCTTTAAACATCGGATATACACTAAATACAAGGTAGAGCAGTAAGGTTGGAAAAATGAAGGAGGCAATGAACATATTCCGCTTCATCTTTGCTGTTCCCAGTGCTTTCGTTAGGTTCCTCTTCGTCGTTTCCGGTGTGGCTGGCGTAATCTCGTTCATAAGTTCCTCCTTTCTAAGAGCAGAAACGATCATATAGAAAATTGCTTTTCTATATGATCATTCCGCGCTCATTCGTTATTACTTCTTTTCCTTGGCACGTATTTTAGCAGTAGCCTCTTCCATGCGGTCTGCCCATTGCTGCGCCGTAATTTCACCTTTGGTCAACGCCACTGTTGCATTGTTTCTCGCTGTTACCAGTTCCTCAGGAATAACAACTTCAGGCGATACGATGGTATTCGGAGAATTATAGAACTTTGCCGCTTCTTTCGTGAGAGCAGGCGCTTTCGTACCTTCGAGGTCAGCTTTAATGTTAGAAGGAGCTTTGGAAAGCTCAGCCCAAGCCTTGCTTTGCTTTTCTGTATAAATGAATTGCATAAATGCCTTTGCAGCATCCGGATTTTTTGCTTTTTTCGCAATAGCAACGGTGGAAGTGTACGGATTGGCTACGAATTTACCACCTTTATCTTGACCGACGGAAGGCAGGAATCCGAACTCAAAGCCAGCAGGAATGTCTTTTGACATTTCGCTTTCAACCCAAATGCCCGTTGGGATGAAAGCTGCTTTGTGCTGAAGCCACTGTGTTTGGGAATCCGTGTGGTTCAGAGCCGGTGATCCCTTATCAATAAAGCCTTTATCTCGCATCTCTACCATTTGCCCAGAGCTTTCATAACAGGCTCGCTCTTCCATACACCTTGCTCCAGTGAATTGATTTTCTTGACAATGGAAGTGTCGTAGTTGTTCATAGCAACGATCGTAGGGTCTAACAAGCCGCCATTGATATAGTACGGGTACACGCCTGTATGAATGTATACACTCATTGCACCATCGGCTTTAATTTTGTCCCCGAGCGCCTTGAAGCTCTCAAAGTCCGTAGGTGCGTCCCAGCCCTTACTCTTGAACATCGCTTTATCATAGAAGGTTCCCCATGAACCGAATACAAGCGGAACCGCATGAGCTTTACCTGCTTTATATTCCTCCGGTTGAGCGATCAGGAGATCCGTGATTTTCTTTCCGTCAACGTTTTTCGCATCTTTCAACCAATCTGTAATATCCATAAGCTGATCGTCTGTCACCATTTGTCTTGTGTTCGAACCTGCGCCGTCAATGTATACAAAGTCTGGCGGATTGCCTTGAAGCCAACGAGGCTTCATCTGCTCATTAATTTTAGCTCCGGCAGATTCTTTAATCTTCAAATCCGGATTCAGCTGTTGAAACTCTGTAATCGCTTGTTTCCACCATGCATCGCCATACCCGCCGACAAAGTATTGAATTTCAAAGTCGCCGGTTAGCTTTGTCACTACTGGCTTAGTAGATTCTGCCGCCTTTGCGGTTTCAGCTGGTTTGGCACTTTCTGCTGGCTTCGGTGTCGCAACTGTAGACGTACTGCCGCACCCCGTCAGAGCAATAAGAACGCTGGACATCACAACTCCCATAGTCATTGCTTGTTTAGAACGATTTACCATTTCGTTGACCTCCTACGAACTGTTATCTTTGCTTTACACACATTAATCATAATCATTCACAGGGGCTTCAACCATAGAATAAATCACTGTAATAGTTGAAAAAAGTATTGAATTCAACAAGGATACCAACAAAGGATAAACGACAAAAAAAGTCAGGTAAAACTACCTGACCATCATTTATTTGCCTATTCGATTTAGCGATTTTTATTAAGAGCAATTTGCTGCAACCGATTGAGCGCTTCCTTTGGTGTGATTTGCCCTAGCAGTACCGTTTGGCCCATATTCCTCGTTGCGTCCATGACCGCCGACCATGCCGGGTCATTAATAGGGTAAAATTTAGCCGTCTCGATCGCCTTAAGGTTCTGATTCATCATCTTGTCATTAGCCATCAACTTCTTACCCACCGTCTGTATCGTAGGCAGCAAGCCTTCCTTGAGTACAAACTCTTCATTACGCGCATCGTCATAAATAAAATCAAGAAATAGAGATAATGCCTTTTTGTTCGTATGTTTCGTTTTGAAAGACATGAATACATCCTGCACGCCTAGCACGAAGGGCGTTTGCCCCTCTTTGACCGGGATCGGTCCCTTCGCCCACTTCAGCCCCGGATATTCATGCGGGACTACCGCCTCAAAATAATTACCGGAGATCAGCATACCTAATTTGCCATTGCCGAGAATCCGCTGCTTCTCATCTCGAGTTGTAACCGCAGGCTCGGCATCCGTCAAGCCATCACGATAGAGCTCTTTGAGGAATGTTAAGCCTTCCACGTTTTCTGGCGAGTTGATCGACCATTGGCCATCCTTCATCCAGCCTCCGCCCGCACCGAAGAAAAAGTACGACAGATACGCCCAAATCTCATTATCCGTCAAATCAACGCCGAAGCCGTAAGCTTGTTTCTGCCCCTTGATTTTTCTAGCGGTTTCCTTTAGCTCCGTCCAGGTTGTTGGTGACTCTTTGATGCCGATCTCATCAAAAATATCTTTGTTATAATACAATTGCCTGATCGTTGCTACGAAAGGAATTGCAAACTGCATCGAATTAAACTGGCTATTATTCATAAAGATAGGATAAAATTTTGTTTTAAGCTCTGGTGAAAGCAGCTCATCCATATTATTTAACAGCCCATCCTTGGCAAAATGAGCATAAAGGTTCGACAGCAGCAAGTCCGGAGGCTCGTTTCTAGAAATCATTGTATTATAGGCGCTATCCAATATATCCCAATTAATAACCTGAAGTTCAACATCAATGTTCGGATATTTGGTTTTGAAGTCCCTCACCAGGTTTTCCCAGTAGGGCCTTGTAGACGAACTATAATCGGGCGCGACGAAGGAAATTAATGCTTTAGACTCTGAATTGGGCGAAACGACCTCTTGATCGACGACTCCTAGGCATCCCGTGAATATAAATGGCACTAAAAGAAGAAGTAATTTTCTCATACGTCCCTCCCCTGGCTACTTTTCCACTAAGGGAAAGAGAAGCTCTTGATTTTCTTGGGTATACATATTGTCTTTGGTGATGACTAGAGAATCTACGAACTGACTCGGACTTACCTTCACCCCATTCAAAGCTTTCAAAGCGGTTTCAATCGATACATATCCCATGTTAAAAGGCCTCTGGACGATTGTCGCGCGAAGGATGCCCTCCTCAAGCAGCTTAATTTCATAAATAGAGCTATCAAAGCCTACAAGTTTGACTCTCCCTGCTGTATTTACTTCTTTCATTGCTCTGGCTGCTCCCAATGTCGACGTCTCGTTTAAGCCGACAATTCCTTGCAGATCCGGATGAGAGATAAGCATCAATTTGACAAGCTCATACGCATCATCCTCCGTGCCGTGGAAATAGAAGGTCCCTATATTTTCGATTTCCCGATAATTTCCAAGCGCAGCCTTCAAACCATTTTCCCGCTCTTTTTCAGCGGTAGACCCTTTCGCGTCACCAATGGTCATTACTTTAAATGAACCACCGCTCCAGCTTTCGGCGAGCGCTGTCCCCGCTTTTTTGCCAGACTCTACGTTATCCGTTGTAATAAGACTTTCTGCTGTGTAGTTCTGGATCGGAGAGTCTATCAGGATAAGCTTCACACCTGACACTCTTATTTTATTCACCAGTGGCGTAAGCTTGCTAGCGTCTGAGGCGGCGAGGATGATCGCATCCGGCTTCTTCTCTAAAGCTTGATTCAACATCCGGATTTGTTCCTCTGTATCAGATTCGGTTAAGGGACCCGTAATTTCTGTCTTCACATCGAATTCCTTCGAGGCTGCTTTCACCCCTGTACGGACTGTCTGCCAAAACTCAGAGCGAAGATTGTTTGTCTTCAAAACTACCGTGATCGAAAGCTCTTTGGGCTTCGAACTACGCAACGTTTCAATGCCATACACAACGATAAATCCTGTTATTACAATGGAAATCACAACTAATAGAATCGGCCTTGTGATGGTCATCCGCATCTCCTTTCTACAAGCCCTTCGGGAGCACTATCGTCACCTCAGTACCTACCCAGCGTTCGCTCTTGAAGGTTAACCCGTACTTGCTTCCAAACAGCTTAATTCGTTCATTCACATTACTAAGCCCTATACCTTTATTTCGACCACTGGTTAACTTCACGCCTTGATCCATCGTTTCCAGGTCCATCCCCACACCATCGTCTGAGACAATAAATATGAGATCTTCTCCCTCTTCTCTCGCTATAATCTTCACCGTGCCAAGCTCCAGCTTGTTTTTAATTCCATGGTAAATGGCATTTTCAACAATAGGCTGCAGGATGATTTTAGGAACTTGATAGTCGAGTATACGAGGGTCTACATCGATTTCGAAATCGAGCTTATCCTTATATCTCATCTTTTGAATGGATAAATAGTTGGTTATGTGTTCAAGCTCCACACGAACAGGAATCGTGTCGGTATTTTTATTAATGATCGCGCGAAAAAGCTTCGCTAATGCCGAAGTCATTTGAACAACCTCGGTATGCTTCTTGCGTTCTGCCATCCAGATAATCGAGTCCAATGTGTTATACAAAAAGTGGGGATTAATTTGCGACTCCAGCAATTTCAATTCGCTCTTACGCTTTAAGTGCTCGTTCTGGATGATCTGGTTCATCAAATCCCTTATTCTCGCTACCATGATATTAAATGTCCGGCCAAGCTGTCCGATTTCATTCTCGCTGAGAATCTCGGTCCTAATATCAAAGTCTCCTTTTTCCACCTGCTTCATGCTGCTTTGAAGCTTTTTGATCGGCCTGGACAGATGACGTGCAATCAGAAAGGAAATCTGAAGCGCAATCGCAAGTGCCAGTATACTCCATAGAATATAAGATACCCTGATCTGATCCTGGTTGGCGATCAACTCATTGGTATAGGCAACTCCGACAATTTTCCAGCCAAAATGCGTGTCCTTGATCGTATATATCCGCTTTTTATTTCCTTCGCTCACGATGAAGCTGCCGCTGCTTTTGGACGTAACCTGATCGATCAATTCTGTCTTCAAATTACTATTAATAAGCTTCTGCTGTGGATGGTAGACAATGTTACCTTCATTATCGACAATGAAAACGTATCCCCTTTTTCCCAAATTGATTCCACTGCATATTTCATTAATGACGCTGAGATTCAAATCTACCAAGAAGATCCCTTCACCTGTTAAACCATCGGCACTCTTCAGCTCCCTGCTGAGAGATACGACCCAACGATACTCGTTCTGGAAAATGTTCTGCACGTGAGGAGAAGAAATGACCGATTTGCCGCTTCCCTTCTGCGCTTTGGTATACCAAGGTTGCTCAGTAATATTTGCATTTGCGTTCAAGCTTGTAATTCTGCGGTCAGAAACGAACCAGTCATTATAGCCGAAAACCATGATCGAAGCAATATCCTTGCGGGAAATTAATATCGACTGAAATAAATCAGATATGCGTTTCTCATAAGGTCTTCGTTCCTCTTCATTGATGAAGCTCGTGCTCGAGATGTAATATTTCACATCTTTATTCGTCATCGCGAGCGTACCTATATTTTCCATATTTGTCACATAGGATTGAATATTTAAGTTTACTTGCTGAATGATCTCTGAAATATAATGCTCCGAATTTCCTTCTACGGAATTAGCAGATAAATTGTAGGAGATCACGCTCGTTATGGCTAGAATGAACAGAATCAGGCATGAGAATGCGACAGATATGCTGGATTGAATACTTGAAAACTTGAAAAGATCGAATTGGATACCTCGTCCTTTTCTCATTTACGCTTTCTCCTTTGATAGCCGGTCACGGTACTCGGTTGGGGATGCACCCGTCTGCTTCTTGAACAGCACACTAAAGTACTGCGGGTCACTATATCCAATTTTGGAAGCGATTTCATACGCTCTTAGCGAGCTGCACTGTAATAGTTCTTTGGCTTTCTCCAACCTTACCTTGGTTACATACTCCATAATCGTTTGTTCGGTACGCTGCTTAAACACGACACTAAAGTAGCTTTTACTCATATGCACGTGTCGGCAGATGTCCTGTAAGGACAGATTTTCGTCTGAATAGTGCTGCTCGATGTAGTCAATTACAGCTCGAATATGAGTGGTGATCAGATCGCTCCTTTGCTGTGAAATGGACGTAATCGCTTCGTTGCAAAATCTGTTCAGCCAGATCTCTATCTCATCTAATGTTCTTAAATTGTTGATGTCCAGCAGCACTTTCCCGTGGTGTTTAACGAGGTCGTTCTGGTTGCCCAGCAAGTCGTGAATCGTGTTCACAATTGCAATTACAATCGATTGGATTTGCAAATAACAAGTACCGATCGGCATCAAAGAAGCCTTCAAGGAGCTGACTAATTGTTCAATGAGGCTTTGGGCCTCCGAATATGTACCCGTTCTGATCAGTGTTGAGAACTTGAGGCTCCAATCTATGTCTAGCTGCTGCGAAGGTGTCTGCGTAGACTCCATATCCAAAATACTGATGACACGATTATGGCCTAGCAAATATCGGTAATCAAGTGCGGATATCGCTCCTTTATAAGAGAGGGGGAGCTCGGATAGTGTGCTGCAAACAATGCCAACACCGATGGTGACTGTTAATTTCAAATACTTCTCGACGCAGAAGCGCATCACTTCCGCAATGTTGAATGCATCTTCATATAAAACTTCCTCATCCTTCCCGTAAAGGATGACGATGATGCTTCCTTCCCGGGTTCGGAAGAAGATCGCTTCCCTCCCCTCCATAACTTCCTCTATGACATTGTATACCGCAAATCTGAGAATCTCCGGATCGTTTTCCCAGCGTCCCTTTCCTATTTCACTAATCTCGTCAACATCGACCACCACCACCAGACATGGCGCACTGATCCGCGGCAGTTGGAAATACTGCAACCGCTCTTGGATGTCAGTTGCACTCATAGAACGATTGATCATTTGCTCCAAGAACCGTTCCTTTAGTAACGGCAGACTTTGTTGAAGCTGCTTCTTAAGCTTCGACATATTTTCACGATTCTCGTTTTCCTTGTCCATTTCCTGTTTCACTTTGTCGAGCAGAGCGCGCAGTTCATCAGCCGTTATCGGCTTTACAATAAAATCATTAACCTTCAAACGCAGCGCCTGCTGCGCATAATTAAAATCATCATAGCCCGTAAGGATGATTACCTTCGTATAAGGGTGGCTGAACTGAATTCGCTTCGTTAATTCTATGCCATCCATAATCGGCATACAGATATCCGATAATACCAAATCTGGCTTCCGTTCCTCGATTGCTTCCAAGGCCTCACTGCCATTCGCATAATCACCCACAAATTCAAAGCCGTGCTCATGCCAGTCCATACACTCTTTGATGCCTTCCCTAACTTCAAAATCATCATCAACGATCAGGATTTTATACATGAACAGGTCACTTCCTTTCGAAGCTAGCATTAGACAATTTTCTTTAAATATTGCAATTCTACCCTTATTTTCCCTTATACCAAACAATTACTATCATCATATTCCCTCCCTTTGAGTTTTTCAATCCTATTTATGGAAGTTTCTTTAAAATCACCACATGATTTGCGCAAAAAAACCGTCTGTGCGCTCTGCGCAATCACAGCCCGGTCGCGGCATTCCTTGCTCGGATCGAACCAGCACAAAAAGAGTAAACCTGATTAAGGTCTACTCTTTTAATTAATGGGCGCCTACTCGAATTGAAGCCGTTTGGTTGTCCCACACCGTGCTTGGAATTTCTCGGCGCAGCACAGGTGCTACTTCCGTCGCGAAACGTTCAACCTGCTCACGCTGCTCCGTCTCGGTCAAGCCATCAACACTAATGCTTAGTACTTGATGGCCATAGGCCTCATGATAGTTGAGAATCTTCTCGATCACGCTATCCGCGCTTCCTACCAAAATAGGTCCATTCTGTATGTTGTCATCAAGATCCTTAAATGGGGTTTGATTGTGCTGCGCGGACGCTGTAGATTGAAAAGCATTATAATAAGGACGGTATCGCTCAATTGCTTCTTCCTTCGTGTTCGCCAAATACAAGCTGCCCGCTCCTGAGCCTACAACGGCTTTCTTGGGGTCGTGACCATAATAAGCCAGACGATCCCGATAATGATCAATGAGTGCTTTATATTTGGATTGATGATGAAACGTGTTGGATGAGAAAATCGGTTCGCCATACTTGGCCGCCAGCTCCGTTGAAAGCGTACTGGATGCGCTGCCATGCCACACCGGAATCGGTTGTTGAAACGGTCTCGGGTAAACGGTAACGTTATCAAGCGGCGGGCGGTACTGACCTTGCCAAGTCACATTTTCCTCATTCCAAAGCCGTTTAAGAAGTCCATATCGCTCCGCCAGAGAATCCCACTGCTCCTCCTCCGAAATACCAAAAAGCGGGTAATGACGCGGATCATTTCCCTTCCCAATAATTAACTCTAATCGTCCATCTGAAAGGTGATCCAATGTGGCATAATCTTCAGCCACACGCACAGGATCCAATACACTTAAAACCGTCACCGTAGTGAGCAAGCGAATACGTGAAGTTTTTGCCGCAATCGCCGTAAGCACGACAGGTGGCGAGGAGGATAAGAATGGAGCACCATGCCGTTCACCTACACCATACGCTTCAAAGCCAAGCTCTTCTGCAAGAACAGCCTGCTTCAGCACATTTTGGAATTTCTCCTGCTCCGTAAATTTTTCTCCCGTTATCGCATTAGGAATATTCATCATCAAGCTAAATAGAGCAAATTTCATCTAACACATCCCCCTTCGACCAACGAAGAAGCTGTCATTCAGGTATGTCCGATCTGCATCATTCTTCAATTTATTCCCATCGTAACACATGAAGGATATATCAGCAATCATTTTTCACACTATTCCGATTAACTAAGTATGTTATAAGTGTAATAATAAGCCCAAACTTAGTTGCCTAGAAGCAACATGCTTGGACTTTTCCAATTTATATGAGTTTGTCAGTTATTCTTTGAGGTCGTATTGGAGCCTTTACGTTGAACTGGCTTATCGGTTAAAACAACTGTAAGAGTGAGTGCCGCTAAGTAAAAGGCGAGTGGCGACCTTTTACGCCTAACTAATCCTTTTTTCACGGTGAAGTCCTCCTTTCTAAA
Organism: Paenibacillus sp. N3.4; assembly: GCF_008017805.1. Classification (GTDB taxonomy): domain Bacteria; phylum Bacillota; class Bacilli; order Paenibacillales; family NBRC-103111; genus Paenibacillus_E. The sequence goes on from NZ_VRTT01000046.1 coordinate 40,486, forward strand.
AAATCTTCTTACTCACCATTAACCAAATATCAGAATATTCAAACACATTAAATTCACTTCATCTAATATTAAAAAGGCCATTTGAGGATATTCCCTCAAACAGCCTTGATTTTCTTATTTTTGTAGTTGTATCCACATGGTCTTATTACGAAATTCTTCCTCCTGTCCAAGCTCTCTCCCGTACCAGCTTGGTACAGAAAACTGACTTGCAGCCTCCACATCAGGGAATTCCACTTCTACAACCATCAGATCAATCTGTTTGTACTCATCGATTTCGTAATGAACCCCTTGAGAGCTAACCGTCGTGCGAATTTTCTCCAAAGGAATTAAACCTGTGCGCTCGAGCAATTGCTTGTAGATAGGTTCTGTAATGGCATACTCAATCTCTTCTCTAACCATTCCATTCCCCGATTTAAACGTATGTGTAAAATGCGATGATCCATCACGATCAACGAGTTGGCGCACTCTAATTTCCTGATCCTCAGAAAAGGCCAAATAAGTTTGATAAATATACTGTCTGGAGATTAAAGTAATCTCCTTCTGATCTAATTCAGCCGCGGGGAACACGGTTAATAAAAACTTTCTTTCGATTTCCTTACTCATGCGTAAAGCCCCTCTCTAAGTACATCTCGCCTCTTGGTCATTTTACCACGCACAAATAAAAAAAACTTCTCATGTCATGAATAACTACCGTTTTGGATCCATTGCTCATACCACTCAACAATAAATGGCTGAGGGGATATCCCAAGTTCTTCCAGAAGAAGCGTATCCAATTTATGATATTGCTCTTCAACAGCACTTCTATCACCTATTTCAGCGTAAAGAACCATTAATGCGTGATAACTGTGCTCATAGTAAGGCTGCCGCGCTTGTATCCGATGATAAACCGACATGGCTTCCATTCGTAACCCTTGTTGAATGTAATACTCGGCTACTTGCAACGCTTCATTCAGCCAAAGGATGCGCAACCGTTGTCTTTCATTTTCAGCCCATAAATAATCATGATCACCTAAGTAGTCTCCTCGGTATGCATCCAGAACACGTTGATGCTCAAAGAGGTTATCCATATCGATTGGTGACAGCCTCGTCATGTTTCGCTCCCACTCATCGGCGTCAACGCTTACTGCATTTGCTTCAATCATATAGGCATCTTCCATGCTAAGAATCGGTATTTCTAAACCTTCTTTTTTCAAACATTGTCGAATTTGATAAATCGTTGTGTATAAGTGGGTCGTCGCTTTCTTTTCGTCAAAGTTAGGCCACAATAACTCATGAAGAACACTTTTACGCACTAATTGACCCCTATGATGGATTAAATATGCAAATACTTCCTGCGCCTTCGCTGTACGCCATTTGACAGAGCCCATCTTTTCGTCGGAAAGACTAATATTAAACGTTTGTAAGCATCGAACAAAAACAGCATTGTGGATCATGTTTACGGGGTTGATATACTCCCTGCGTTTCGCTAAGCGTTGGACCGTTGCTTGCAGTCGTTCACGTTTAATTGGCTTCATCACATAATCTACCGCATTTAATTCAAAGGCTTGCAATGCGTATTCATCGTAGGCGGTGACAAAAACAATATCCAAGTTGGGACATGCCTTCTGCAGCAATTCGGCAAGCTCTAGTCCTGTTATCTCTGGCATATGAATATCTAGGAATGCCACATCCGGCTGTATTTGATTGACCATACGAATGGCTTGCTTCGGTTCCAAAAAGGTTTCTACGGCTTCTACTTCAGCCTGCTCCATGAGCATACTCTTCAACTGTATCAGCGCAAGTTTCTCATCATCAATTAGGATAACTCTCACAAACTTCACCATCCTGTTAATACCGTTAATCTATTCTCATTATATATGGTCTTTCGGTTATTAAAAGCTATTTTGTTAGCTAAAATTGTAATATTCCATCAAAAGATACAAAAAAAGTCTGCCGGGATGTTCCCAGCAGACTGCAGCAACTGATTTATTTGCTCTTCAGTAATTTCCTTCTCAGGATGACTCCCAGAATAATCAAGATGAAACCGGCTATTTCAACATTCAAATGACTAGCTTCACCTGTCTTCGGGAGTGTTTGCACGGGTGTTCCCGGAACAGTTCCCAGTGGGACTTCCTGAACGTCAATGTCGATCAAGGTTTCTTTTTCGTTTCCGTCCTTATCTTTTACACCAATAATTATTTTATCTTTTCCAATATATCCAGGGTTTGGCGTGTACGTCCAATGACCATCCGGATCTACTGTCGCTTTGCCATTATCCGGTTTCTTAACAATGGCAGGAATACCCCCCAGAGGCACGTCAATTTGGCCTACAATGGGAATATCCTGATCCGTCGTCTTTTCCACCGGCGTCGGTGTCGGCGTAGTTGTTGGCGCCGGTGTTACGCTTGGCTTCGGCGTAATCGTCGGCGCTGGTGTTGTACTTGGCGTCGGCGCAGCCGTTGGCGTCGGTGTTGTGCTTGGCTTCGGCGTAGTCGTCGGTGCCGGTGTTGTGCTTGGCGTTGGCGTGCTCGTCGGCGACGGGTCCGATGTTGTGCTTGGTGTCGGCGACGGTGTAGTCACCGGTGTTGGCGACGGTGTAGTCACCGGTGTCGGCGACGGTGTAGTCACCGGTGTCGGCGACGGTGTAATCACCGGTGTCGGCGTTGGTGTGATCACTGGCGTCGGCGTTGGTGTGGCCACCTTCACATTTTTGACATTCAAACCGTAGCCTGCTGTTGAATTAATCGTGGCAGGATGCTCACTGGAATCAAGTACATAGCCAGATGGAGCCGCGGTTTCTTTCACCACATAATCTCCTGATAACAACTTCTGGAAAACCACTGTACCGGTCGAATCCGTTGTCTGTGTGCCAATAAGTACTTGGGTTGTACCGGATTTCCGATACAAATCAAAGGTTGCTCCGCTAAGCAGTAATGCAGCATTAACTGAATCTACTTTTTTAACGGTTAGCGAGCCTCTGACCCCACTTCCTGTTCCTGATCCACTTGAAACACCAACCACAATACTTTCAGTCGTATCTTTAGTCACGGAAGTCACATTATTACCACTAAAGCTGACCTTATTGGAAACAGTGTCTTTGTCATTGGCAACAATCAATGATTGGTATTCTAGAATATACGCCGTATGAATCTCGTTCAGGAAGCTCAATACGAAGGACTGCTTACCGTCAATATCTGTGTTGATAACCAACGTGTAGTCAGTGTTCTTATTCAATTCTGATTTCTTGGACACATCTCCATTACCAAGCACTGTAGTGCTGTACAAATGGAACGATGCAGGCAATAAAAACTGGTTTTCAGATGGGGTATCGACTAGTTTCGCATCGGCTACCGTAGACTGTCCGCGATTAATATTAATCGTCCAGTTTATTTTATCTCCGCTCTGTGCACCAGTTTTGTTCACATACTCTCCCCCTTGGGGGATGTTGACTGTCGCCGTCAGGCTCTTGGATACCGGAGCAATTCCGTCAAACAATTTTGCCGCATTGTTGACTGAAGTCGAGTTAATCAGTTTACCGTCAAGGCTTGTGTTAAACACAATATAGTAGGGAGCGGAAATTTCCTTCAGGAATGTCACAACCAACTTATTGCTGCTATCCACGTTATAACTGTAATATGTGTTATCAACAACCGTTCCTTTCGATGGATTGCCATTGCTTGGAATAATCATGTTATACAGAACAAGCGAACTCCCGATCAACTGTTGACCCGATTCCAAAGTATCCTCTACAACAGCATTAGCTAGGGTTTTACTATTATAGTTAACCCCGACTGTCCATGTAAGCTGTTTCGAGACGGCATTGTAAGTGCCTAATTTGAACCCGTTATTCTTCACTTCGTCCCTAGGAACAAAGGTTGAAGTTACTGTTTTCGTCTGCGTGTGTGAAGAACTGTCCGTCCAGTCGATCTTGGCACTGTTAATGAAATCCGTTGTGCTATTAGCAGGACTGATCCAATCATTATTAAAAGCAGTCTTATAACTAATGCTGACAGGTCCGGAAAGATCATTAACAAACGTTACTTTAAAGCCTTGATCCGATAATACAGCGCTGTCTACGGTGTAGTCCGCCGGACTAGTCAGAGTCGTACTGCCTTGCTTAATAACCAAGGAACCGGATACTAATTTGAGCCCTTTATTAGGGAAAGTATCCGTAACAACAACGCCGCGCATCGGTTGGCTATCTCCATTAATTGCGATGTTCCATGATACTGTTTTAGCTTGGTAGTCTTTTGCTCCCACACTTTTGACAATAGCCACTTGGGTAATGTCTCGAGTTGCCGTAGAATTATCAGTGCTGCCATAAGTAACCTTATTGCTTATGACCGCATCGTCAATAACTCGATCAATTGCCTTCGTTTGATACGTGATTTTGTAAGCGGATGAAATCGAATTATTAAATTGCAGTTTAAATCCTGTTTTGCTAGGCGCAGATGTGTTTGTCAATGTGTATAGACTTGAAGACAATTCAGTGCCTAACGATTCATTACCTGACGAGTCCAGCGTTACCGGGTAAACGTGAACCGAGTTTGCCACCAACGCTTGGGTGTTATCGAACAAGTCTGTCAACAAGGCCGCTGCCTGTGCAATTGTCTTCTCATTGTAATTATATTTAATTGCCCAGTTTATAGTTTGTGTAGATGCATCATACCCTGTTGAAGATTTCGCCAAAGCACTTCCATGCTGCACAGTGACAGTCGCTGTAGCGGTAACAGGCGCTTTATTGCTGCCTCCAAACGTTGCTGTGTTCACGAATGAAGTTTTGTCCAAATCTGTAACCGGTGTGGTGTATTGAATACGATATGCCGTTTGAATAGGGCTGTCGTTGAAGTTAACAGTAAGCGTATTACTAGCCGTACTTAGTGTGTACTTACTAGGGTCAACCAACGCTCCCTGACTCACCGTTCCATTCAGATTAATACCTAGATCGTAAACCGCAACTGTAACCGGAACGGACAGACCGGCAGGAATAGGATCCGTAACAACCGCGTTCTGAACAGAATTTAACGCTTTGTTCACATCAACGCTCCAATCGATGTTCTTGGCATTGAAGCCTTGAGGCACACCCCTTTTTGCTATCGTAGAAGTGACGTTCGGCTTAAAATTAAGCGTAAAAATTTGCTCACCGGTTTGAATCGGGATTTTGATAATTTGGGTCGTACTTCCTGTGATTTTAGTCGTATCGAATTGCGTCTTGAAAGTAAGAATTCCGCGCACGTAATCATGGCTCTCTATGTAATTGTTAAAAGTCATGAGAACTTGATGAGTACTCGAGTTCACATTGAACGTTCCTACATCCGTATCATCGATGATTAGCGATCCATTGATGTCATTGAAAAGCAAAAACTGCTGCGGCAATGCGAATGTAAATACATCGTCTTTATGATAACCATGATTATTTGGCAAAGACCATGTATAGTCCAGTTGCACTTTGGAGCCTTGCTCGTAGACGTTATCCGTCACGACATGTCCCGCACCATCATATACAGCCATAGTTACACTATCGATGATATTACTTGTAATCGTGGCTGCTTGGGTTTGAGATAAAAACCCGATTCCATACATGCTCTGCGTAAAAATCAAAAGTGCTATAAGCAGAGCACTTATCTTTTTCTTCAGCATTGTCTTTCAACGCCTCCATTTCCCATTTATACATGTTAATTAATATTAGATTTTCCAGGGGCTTCCTCCTTCTTCTAAAACGTCTCCCTCCAATCTTTCACAATTGGTACTTATCACTTATGTTATAAAGAAGGCACATATTACATTTTAGTTCATTAGACTGAACACAATCTGAACAATAAGACGCAAAACAAAAAGCCTGCATTTAGGATCAAATGCAAGCTTTTCCATATATGTTTTTTTTCAAATACGTACGGAACGTATCTTTTAATATATTTTCGTGATGGTGTAGTCCGCCTCAGCCTTAAACATTGGCGTATCTTGTCCACCTTGTACACGGACAGCATCGTACGTCGTATCGATCGTAACCCATTCTTTACTATCCTGTAGATAAACTTGGTTCCAAGCGTGATACGTATCAGGTGCATCTACTTCATATCCCATCACTAAGCGCGTTGGAATCCCTTGGCTTCTTGCCATTGCTGCGAAGGTAGCTGCATAATCATAGCAAATTCCCTTGCTTGCCTGATAGATCTCATCCAAATTCGGCGTGTAACCAGCCTCAACGGTTTGTACTTTATCGTAATCATAGGTAAAAGTCTGAGTCAAGTAGGAATAGATAGCGGCAATTTTATCTGCATCCGATTTCGCAGCCGCAGTTAATTTCTTTGCCTTAACGACAGCTTTCGTTTCATTGTTCCAATCAATAAGAGGAATGGATTGTAAAAATACAACGTTTTGGTTTTCCATCTTAACATCTATATTTTCTTGCGCAACGACTTTATATTTATTATTGCTTACTAATTCCGCGATTAGGACATTATAGCTGCCATCGCCTAATTGCAAGGGATATTGGGCCCCTTTTACTAGATTATAATCAAATTTGACGTTTTCTTTGGTAATGCGAACAATCGCTTTGGCATCCTTACCTACGGTGTAGTTAACTGTAAAAATCCCCTTATCCAGCGAGCTTTTATCTACGATGGATGAAGCGGCATAAGTGCCTTTTGGCGCTAGCATAAGAAAAAATGCCACCAATAGCGTAATTACAAAGGTTTTTTTGAACACAAAAAACTCCCCTTTCGGTAACTGGCTACCATCTTAGTATAGATACTAAGGAAGGTCCTTTAGCTTTGCGTCTCTAGCTTTCGCTAGATTTGCCTTTATCGGTGGAAAGCACCGAAATCATATTCTTTTCTGTTTCTACTATAGCATATGCCAATATGATTGAATAGAGAAATTATTCCTTATTCTCTATTAATTTTCCTTTCACCACAATGCGCTGCGTCGGATTTTCCATAGGATGGCAAGTAATCAAGGTAATTTCCTGATCCTTACCATTACCTTTAAGAACCCAAACATCCTCTGGAAGCACATAGAGCTTGTCTTCCACTTTGTACATATACTTTTTACTCCCTGTGTCTACTTCTATGATATCGCCAACAACAACTTCATCGAGTCTATTAAAATTCTTTCCATAGGTTAGGTTCCGATGACCGGCAATGGCATAATTGCCAATAGCGCCTACCTTCCCCGTATGAGCAATGCTGGCAACGGAAAGCTTCATGTTATCCACTGTCGCATCCGTTAAAATTGGAAGCTTCAGATTAATCTTATCGATAATTAAAACACCTTCGATATTTTTCTGCGGTATAGGAGACGGCGTCGCTGTTGGTTCTGCGCTCAAAGGTTTTAGCTGGTTATTAGACTTCGACTCATCACCATAAGTAGGGGAGGAGACAATTTCTGTCGCTGACTCCAGCTCTGATGCTGCCTGATCGATATGCTGCAAATTTTCCTGCCACTGCTTTAGAATTTTCTGCTGCTGGTAGCTCTCATAGCGGTCAGAAACGGTCGGATAGAGCAAAATTACAATACCAAGGATGATGCATACCATTGGGAGTGTTCTTTTTAACATCATGGTTTCCTGCCTTTGTCAAACTATAATTTGAATGCTATGGCTTATCATACTCCTTCATCTTATCAGCATTCCAACTTTTTTTCGAATTCTGGTTTAAATCGATGCTGCGTCGCTTGTTCGAAGCCATAGGCAATTTGGATCAAAATCGGTTCACTAAAGGCTCTTCCTGAAAAAACGACGCCAAACGGTCCCTTGGTAGAATCGCCATCCGCATCTATACTGCCTTGTAAGGCATACCCTGCGGGAACAGAAATTAACGGGTAACCGAGGCGAGCAGCAATATACATGCCATCTACATCCCCTGGCAGCATCAAGGCATCTAGGCCATGCTTATCCAATACAGCATCTATCCCTTGTTGAAGGGGCAATTCCATAAAATCTTGCTTCATTTGCAAATACGCTTGTTCCGTCAACGTTGTGGCTGCTGACTTTATGAGGGTATCTTGGCCATATTTCAAAGCACGTTCTTCGTGCTTTTTATTATAGGCGATCAATTGTTCCAAGGAGTGAACCGGCACAGAATCAGCTAATTGGGATAAATACTGATCCAGTCCTTTTTTAAATTCATAGGTGATGACATCATTATTCCAAGCATGTTCTTCAATATGAAGATGAACTGGGTCTATGACGGTAACGCCCTCTTTTTTTAGGGTTGTAATAGCAGCTTCCATAATCGATAGTCGTTCTTCGTCCAAATGCTCGTAATAATATCTTGGAATCCCAATCCTTGCTTGTCGTAAATAATCAGCCTTTAGAAAAGGTGTGTAATCTTGAAAGGAGAGATTTTGACTCGCTAAGGTAGCTGAATCACTATCATCAATTCCTGTTAGAGCGCCTAGTATAATAGCTGCATCCGCAACGGTTTTGGCAATAGGCCCTGGCGTATCCTGGCTGCTAGAGATAGGTATGATGCCAGAGCGGCTAATTAATCCAACCGTTGGCTTGATGCCAACCACGAAATTTTGTGCTGCTGGCCCCACAATGGACCCCGCTGTTTCCGTTCCAACGGCGGCCGCTCCAAAGTTTGCAGCAACTGCTGCCGCTGATCCAGAACTGGAGCCACTAATGAATAACTCTCCGGGTCCATATGGGTTCAGCGCAAAACCTCCCCGTGAACTATACCCGGCTGGCATTGTGCTGGACATGAAATTAGACCATTCTGTCATATTCGTTTTGCCGAGAAGAACGGCACCTGCCAAGCGGAGCTTGGCTGCCACGAAAGCGTCCGCTTTCGCATAGGATTCAGCCAGTGCGATAGATCCAGCGCTCGTATGCATGTTATCCTGTGTATCGATATTATCCTTCAACAATAGAGGAATGCCGTGGAGAGGCCCACGACTTCCCGTTTCTTTGCGCTCTTTATCCAAAGCCCTCGCGATTTCAATCGCTTCCGGATTTAATTCTAAAATAGAATGGATGATACAGTCGTACTTGTGTATTCGCTCCAGATAGACTTGAACGATATCTTCTGAGCTCAAAGTGCCCGCTTCCATAGCGGCCTGCAAGCCTGTTATGTCTTTTTCTACTATCCATTCCAATTGACTGTTCATCAATTATCAGACCCCTTACCTACTTGTCGTCACTTTAACTTACCATAATTTGCAAATGAAAAAACATGGAAAGTTTGACTTATAGTGATGTATAGGTTTTAAAAAAAGAGATAGCCCAATCGACAAATCAAACTGTCAATTAGGCTATCGTTTTATTTACTGAGATCGGAATCTTTCAGGTATTGCAGCCATTGTTTTTTATATTCAGCTTGAATTTTGTCCAAACCGGCTGCTTTTGCTTTTTCCATGAAATTCTTTAAGCCGCCTTCCACATCTGCGACAAGTCCTGCTTCGAGTGGGAACATATATTGTTTCTCCACTTGATCTAATGCGGCCTTCTCAGCTTGATAAGAGGAATAATCCTCCGCGAAGCCCGAGAAAAGCATCCTCCGCAGTTGACTTTGAAGCGTCAATCATAAAAGAATCTGTAACTTGATGATTTACGTAAGCGTAAGCATTATAAATCATTACGATGGCTATGACATAAAAGACAACCCACTTGTTTCTCATATTTTCTCAACCCCACAAACTAATTTCCTTTTAATTCCTATTGTACCATTGGACGTATCGATTCAGTGAAAATTTGTCATTCATATTGAGTTAGGATATCCCCAAGATGAAATAACAAAGAAAAGAGCATCCTTCAACAGGATGCTTCGTCAAAACCACAGATGATGAGATTATGTCCCGTTTTCCCTACTCATTAGCCCTTGCTTCCGCGTCCCCTGCAAGCATACTCTCACTTCATAAGTCCCTCTTTGAATTATGCCTTTTTATAAAAATAGTACTCTTTTAACAGCTTCTGCGATTCTATCTCTATTAAAAGGCTTGACGATAAAATCTTTAGCCCCGGCCTGAAAAGATTCGACTATCAAATTTCTCTGTCCCATTGCAGAGCACATGATTACCTTTGCCAGAGGGTCAATTCCTATAATTTGTCTTAGGGCAGCAATGCCATCCATTTCAGGCATGGTGATATCCATGGTCACCAAATCCGGCTTAAACCTTTTATACAAATGAACGGCTTCAAGACCGTTGCTGCCTTCGGCGACAATTTCATACTGCAAGTTTAAAAGAATGTCTTTCATCATAGCTCTAATAAAAGCGCCATCATCCACAATCATAATTTTCGCCTTCATCACTTAACGCTCCTCATACGATGACTTCTTGAATATGAAGCTGCCTTTCTTCACTTAAATCTATGAAGGATTCACTAATTTTAACTAAAGGATGCAAGTCGTCATGCGGATTAATGAATACGACCTCTCCCCATTGTCCATCGGTTAATTTGACTCTGCGACCTACCAAGTGCTGAATCATTTTGTTGAGAAAAGTAGCAGAAACATGCGGATCGAGTTCACCGAAAGCGCCTCTGCGCATCTGTTCAATAACTTCATGAAAGGGAAGAGCTTCGTGATAAGGACGCTTCGAGGACATCGCGTGAAAGACATCCGCAACAGCTACAATTTTGCTCAAAGGGTCAATTTGCTCTTCCTTTAATCGGAGCGGATATCCTCTCCCGTCAGAACGTTCATGATGCTGGAGAGCAACCTGCGCGACGCGAGGGCTGAGACCCACGGTATTCTTAAGAATTTCATAACCATAAAGGGTATGTCGTCTCATCTCGGCAAATTCCTCATCTGTCAGTTTTCCAGGCTTTAGTAGGATTTCGCTGGAAATCCGTACCTTCCCCACATCGTGTAGAGTGGCTGCCAGTGTAAGCAGCGTAATTTCCGTCTGTCCGAGCCCCATCCACTTCCCAAGCAGCGTAGAAAGCACACCCACTCCAATATTATGCTGATGCGTATATTCATCCTTGGCACTGACTGCTTCGAACAACTGAAAAACATCAGGGTATTCCGAAGCCTCCTGTATGATAGGAATCAATTCATTTTTGATCTCAAGAAGCGGCATTTTCTTCGTACCACCAAGACGATTAAACAAATCTTTGGAGTAGTTAGCAGCGTCCGAAATCAATGTTAGTTGGGCATGATGCACTTCCGACCGGTAGTCCCCCATCATCACAATCACCTCTGACGCGTTTACACGGTGCTGCTCAAGCAGTTTAATATGCTCTTGCTCAATGACAAAGCCCGCTGGAAGCAGTACGTTTCCAACTGCATTGGTAATGTCATGCTTGACTCTTTTTCCCAAAAGCCCATCAAAGGACATTTCGATTTCCCCCAAATTAAACTTTATGTCTATTCTACTAAATGATTCTCTCAAAATTCTCTCAGAGTACTAAATGTATTCTAATTAAAGATAAATAAGGCGTATATTGCTTTTTTTGGATATAGAAAAAGCGATCGCTCCGCAAATCTAATAGATTCGCAGACATCGTCGCTTTTAGTGGATTAGTATTGTATATGGCTTCTTGGATGAACCTTCAGTCATTCTTTTTCTTTTTTCCGTTGATAATAAGGAACATACATCGGGTTAATCTTCTGAATGTTTTTTAATTGCTCCGTTAAATTAAACATTTTAGGGCTCGTCGGAGGAAAAAACCACTTTGATCTAGCCCCCAACAAAAAAAGGGGACCCGGCCAACAGGGCGTAGGTTCCGAGATTTTAGTGATTTTTCAGGGTTTGAGGGATAAGGAAAACTAAGGCGTAAAGCCTTGTGTGGTAAGGGTTTGGGCGATTTTATCAAAATGAAGGAATTTCATTTTCAATGCGCCGCGGAATGCCGAATAGCTCAAATCATTTCAAAAATCATTTCAAATTTTACGATCAAAGAGTCTGCAACTAGAATAAACAGTGGATAACTGTTAAGCGATTTTTCATAATGGTCACACCGACTGTTCTCGGATATATCGACTTTCGTCTTGTGCTAGGGAACTGAGGATCGTAAGCAATTCTACAACTGTGGTATCGAGCGTGTTAATGTTCTCCTCTCGAATAAAACAACTACCCCAAGGCTTTTCAGATCACGCACATATTTCAGCAAATTTAAGATATTCCTCGCAAATCTTGATATGGATCTAACTAATATTAAATCGATCTTGCTATCATGTGTATCCTGAATCATTCGATTAAATTGAGCGCGGTTCTTGGTACTTGTACCTGTAATCCCTTCATCAGAATAGATATCGACCATTTCCCAGACTGGCTTGCTGTGTATGTACTAGGTGTAATGATTAACCTGATTTGAGTAACTTTCGAGTTGTTTTATGGAAGAGGTGCTCACGCGACAGTACGCTGCCACTCGCTTTTTTACTTGTTACCGGATACGTCCGTAAATTCCAACGTATTAATTGGAACGACAGGAGAGAGGTTCCTTATCCAGAAAGACTTCATCCGCGGGTTTCTTTGACATTAGCACATTCCATTTGACAATAATCAGGCGGAACGCGATCTAGCATGGTAAAAGTCAAACAAAAAGTTTCGGGAGCATTCCGTACCGTATCTGGAGCAAAGATTTTCGCCCGATTGCTGAGTGTGAATTTGACATTTCTGAAACAGGAACGTCCTGTCCTCCCTTACCAACTCATTGCTCGGTCAATTCAGTTTTTAGATGACCTAGTAGTAACAATTTTTCAAATGGCATAGCAAACAGCCAGCGTCCCTCATATCTTGTAGGGAGTGCTGGCTGTTTTTGATCTTAAAAATCGATTTCAATGGAGTAAAGAGGACTGCCTTCACTATGAATAATTGAATACTTAACATTTGTTCCATTGATCGAAAGCGGGATGGTCGGTGACATACCGTTTAATTGCTTGTTACTGTGCGCAGCTTTAGTTAATTCATCACTTAGGCCCGACAAAGTGGTTCCTTTTTCTTTTTCAATCACTGCCTGAGCAAAATTAAACTTGTAGTCATCCTTTTCACCTGTGTAATCAATCATTAGCGTGTGATGCAAGTCTGCCCCATTTCTACTGGAATCGGGTTGATAATATCGAAGAACGGTACGATTATTTTTATCTTTGACATTAAAATATATGCGATTTGCAGGACCTGTTGCCTGTTCCATCGTATAGTCCAAACTGTCCGACGGTTGTATCGCTAACCCACTCGATGAAGCACTCTCATTTGGCTTAGAACTTTCTTTCGTCTGTTCCTTTGCGTGAGAACTGTCCTTTGTGCTCTCTGACTCCTTCGAGTGCGTGTTCGTTTCCTTTTTCGTTGCGATATGAACCGTTCTTGTGGCATTATCCCATTGCACTTCGTATCCGAACGCTTCGGCAACAAATCTGGAAGGTACCATAAGTTTATTATCTACGATTTGTGCGGATACGCTTAGAGCAACCGATTTACCATCCACGAACGCATTAACAGAATTCAACGTGAGCTTTATCGTATGACCATCTTTTGTTCCTGTTGCCGTTTTTGTCGTATCATCCCAAGTCACGTTGGCTCCGACAGCGTTAAATATGTCGCGTACAGGAAGCATCGTCGTCCCGTCAATGACGACAGGCATCTTTTCTAGCTTAAGCTTTTGACCATCCACCATCACCCGAATTAACGATGCTGGCTTACCGATCAAGATTGTTCCACGATAACCCACGGCAATGAATTTCTCTCCATCCCATACAATCGCGTCCAATCGTTTATCCGTTAATTTAGCTAATGGAGAATACTGCAACCCGTCACTTGAAGAAAATAATCTATCTGCGTAGTCGAAACCGATCGCTACATATTGCTCACTGTTCCCCGCGAGTTTCTTTAGTCTGTTATCAACGTGTCCGTACGTCCAATTTTCCCCGTCTGTTGATACGGCAGTAACCTTCTGGCTAATCGCCGCAAATTGAGTGCCATTCCAGTTGAGATCATTCGCCACATTACTGTGGTCACTGTCGCTAAAATGCATATCAAGCTGTTCCCAGCTTGCGCCATCATACGAACTATACAACTGATTTTCAAATGATCCGTGACTATCCATTTGTTTTAATCCAATCCGTATATCTCCGTTCGTCACCATATTTCTCATTGGAGGAACGAAAGTGCCTAATGCACTCCAAGTAACTCCATCTTTGGATGTAGCATATGTATCATTACCCATTGCATAAAACTCACCATTAAACCAGAACAAATCAATGTTTCTGCCCATATCAAAAGGAAACTTTTTGAATTCCCATTGTCCGGGTTTTTGGGAAAGCGCGTAGCCCAGATATTCTTTTCCATCCAATCCATTGCCGATGCCGTAAGCTAATACGGTGCCATTGCCAGCCGCTATGGAAGGCCACAACCAATACGGAGTCTTATTTCCTTCTAATTGGACAGTCTGCCATTCATATCCGTCTGCCGATTCCCACAAGCTACCAATACCAGCAGCAAACGGTCCCATAGAGGTATCACGGACCGAACTGGATGCGACATACCTGCTACTTCCGTCAACAACTACGTTAGTAAAGTTTGCGTATGGCTTCTCTCTAGCTACATCCCAATAGTCATTAATTTTTCCTTTCACTAAAATAGAGCCATATGCGCCCACTGCTATATATTGTTTGCCATCATAAATCAGCTTGGCCGTTCTAGGATTATTAATGAAACTTTGCCAATTTTTGTTTCTATCAGCAACCTCGCTAGAAATAGTCTGCCATGTCGTAAGGTCTTTCGACTTCACCATTCTATTTAACGTAGAGGCAAATACGTACTGCTCTCCATCCCACACGATCGAAGATAGAGAAAATCCTCTGGCACTCTCAATTTCCGATTCTGTCCACTCGCTTCCATCTTGGGATGAATAGACGACATTTAAATTCGATTTACCTTTTGGTGTCCAAGATGCGGAGAGATAGTAGCCAACTGCAATGATTTGCCCATTGCTGTATATGGCATCATTTATACTAATTTTATTATTAGGCACGCTTAGCGTCCACGTATCCAGATCAGGCGAAGTAAATATGGCTGAACTTCCCGTATTAGAAGATCTTGTAGTGGCTACATACATAGAACCTGTATAGATCAATTTGCTAAACTGATCTGGATACATTACTCCAGTCATCTTATATACGTGCTGGCGATCATAATTAACTTTCCGTGCGTTCCAATTTACTCCATCTTCAGAAACGAATACGAGAAAGCCCGTAAAATCAGATAACTCACTGCTGCTAAACTTGCTCGGAAACCTTTCATGCCAGTCTCCTACAGCGACAAACTTTTGACCATCCCAAATTACGCTAGATATTCGTGTAACCGCGGGTTGAATCGTTCGATCCCAAGCTACAATCGTAGACTTGTTAATGATTTGCTGATCTTCTGCACTAGAAAAATCTCCTACTGTAAGCGATATGTCGAGTGTTCCGCTACTCCACCGGCTTCCATCATCCGACGATAAAATCGTGCCTTGATCGCCAACAGCGACAAACTTCGTTCCGTTGGTCGTCACCGCCTTTATATTATCTGTCGTACTAGCGTCAACAGATTGCCACTGTCTCCCGTCATTAGAGCGAAGAATCGTCCCCCCATCCCCAACTGCCACATAAGTGTGAGCGTCATTCACAACGACATCGTTAAGATCGTTTGCTTCCATCGAAGCCAATTTAGACCATACTAATTCTCCAGATGCTGATTGTGCATTAGCACTTACTGGGGCAATCGAGCAAAAAACAAGAATGAACGCTGAAATATATACAGTTAACCTTAGTAATTTTGTTATCAAATTAATTATCTCCAATTCTGACTAAAGCTGATTTGGGATCTACTAACCGTTTCAACTGTTTGCTGTACTACTAGATGAAATAAACAACACCAAGCATGGCATTCCGATCATCAACACATTAAATAAAAAATAAACTTTGATCAATATCTCTATCGACGATCTCCAACCGCTGCTCATGTGTCATGAGTAAAGTTTCAGGAACAACCTATAGATCGTCCTTGCTGCTTCTCCTCTAGTTACACTAGACTGAGGATTCAATTGGCTGGCTGATGATATTTCAAGCATACGCTCTTTAATAGATAGTGCCACTTCTTTTTTCGCCCAATCTGAAACAGTATCGCGGTCTTTTATAAATGTAAGGTACTCCAAGACATTTTGCGGATATTCGTATTTCCGTTTATTTACCATTGATCGAGAAACAACAGCTGCCATCTGTTCTCTGGTGATCAGTTCGTCAGGTCTAAAAGTACCATCATCCAAGCCGACTATTATTTTTTCCTTTTGCGAAGACGCGACATAATCATGGAACCAATCAGCCTTTTTTACATCTTTAAAATCAGCCGTTAAGCTGCTATCCAAAGCGTAAAAGCTTTTTACGAGCATTGTAACGAATTGCGACCTTGTAAGGGGAGAATCAGGTTCAAACGCTTCTTTCGTCACACCTGTGACAATTCCTTTTGCGGTTAAGAAATCCACCGCTTTATTCATTTCTTCGTCTTTTCCACTCATATCTTGGAATTTCTTACTGGTTTGAGCAACATAATAGCTACCGATCTTTTTGGTCTTTATCGAAATGCCTTGGTTATATGAATCAAAGCTTCCACCAACCTGAGTAATCGAATCTCCCTGTTGTAAAAATACACTATCCAAATGCGGATTATCATTATCATTTGGAAGAACTAGGGTTATGTTTTGAGCAAGCTGGACTATTTCATCACCGTTCTCATCAACGAACTTTATTTTATAAGCATCCTTGTCTTTCATAATGTTTACTCGAATTGATTTACTTTTGTCAAAAAGTGTGTCTACCGTGTTTATATCAATACCTAATGTTACATGAAAAGGATCAAGCTGCACATAGAGCGTGTCAACACCCTGAAGCCCGGAAAATGCCTCTTTATCAAGCCTTACTGTGAGACTTCCGTCCTCATTTAACGAATCGGCACCTAAAGTAAGCGCTATGTTAATGCCTCTATCAAGTGTTATCCCTGACAAATTGAGTTGCTTATCCACTGCGCTTTTAACCCTTGCAGCATCATCTACCATGGACGAAAGCATTGACTTGTCTATCACATATAAACCATTAGTGCTGCCTAGCTTTCTTTTAACAAGTGATGCTATCACATCTTCGGCTTCATTCGTAACGTACTCTTTCACATTACGTGTATTCTTGTCTTGTACAGGAATCGTATTTAACCTTGCTGCCCAGCTTGAGATGGTACTATTTATATTTGCAATATCGCCTGTAACAATAACCGTTGCTGAAGCAATTCCATCTTTATAGCCATTCATCTTAGCATTAAAAGTTACAAGTGTCTCGCCAAGCTTTTTAGCATGAATGATTCCAGATAATCCGTTCATTTCAATATTCGCAACGTCTGTTTGTGAAACCATGCTGGATACTTTCGCTTGATCTGGAAGATTTGAAACAATCCGCTTTTGCTCACCTAGCTTCATAATAAGAACCCCTGGTTCAAGCGACAAATTAAAATCCTTTAGCCCTGTTACGGTAACATATACGGTACTATAGGCGTCGGTATAACCATCTTTTGAAGCTTTGATGGAGACAATAGCTGTTCCCGGGCGTCTTGCCGTAACTGTGCCATCACTTGATACGTTTGCTATCCACGGATCACTTGAGGAATAATTAATAGTTGTGCCGTCAATATTGGTGGTCACGCGGATTGCTTTTGAATCATTCTCGACAAGATTGAGCGATGGCGAATCGACTTTTAGATCAATATTTTTCTCTGTAGCAGTTGGTGTGGACGCTGTAAGAGGGTTAGCAATAAAGCCCCATTTTCCATCTTTATGAACGGCGGCAAGACCTTCGCTAAATTTACGTGCATCATCATATTGCGGCGCAATGACTTCTTTCCCAGTTTATCGATAAAGCCCCAT
>NZ_VRTT01000047.1 GCF_008017805.1 Paenibacillus sp. N3.4
CGTTCTCATATTCTTCCATAAACCATACCTCCGCTTCAACTTACTAGAAGTATCGTCTGGTTTTCAATTTAACAAACCAATAGTAGATAGCGAGGAAGCAGTTTGTTGTGGTATAGAACAACGTAAAATGAAGCGTGGGAAAATTAATGTTAGCATATAGATTTTTGTGAGAGCTTCTCTGTACCCTAATAGCCTCGGCGAGTTTTACGGTGGTGCTTGTGGTTTATTCATCGTCAGACTACTTTAGAAAAATGTACTTACTTATATAACCTCCAATTAATCCACCAATTACTGCACTTATAATGATTTTAAAAAAATCCCAATAGAATTTTCTCTTTCTTTCCATTATTATTTGCTTATATACTTCTGTTCTCAATTCTAAGTGTGCACGGCATTCATTCAAGTATCGATCTATAAAATTAATTTCCGGTGTATAATTTGTTATTTCAGTTTGTTCAATAATTTCATTTCTTTGATTTTCAATAAAGTCATACACTTTCAAATATACAAATTTTAAATCTTTCATATTAAAATATTTTAATTCAGATAATTTAGTGAAAACTTCATTTATTTCTAAAGTTAATGCATTAAATCCAACCTTAATACAACTTGTACCTGCGAAACTACTTAAGAGTACTCCTCTTTCATTATGATCCATAATTACTTTTGTAATTTCTGCTTTTATTTTATATTTAGACGTATCAAAAACAACGGCTAACCAATTATCAAGATTCAACGTTTCACCTTCTTTCGTCTTTTAAATATTATTTAACGGTCTTTCCTGCATGCACCCACATTCCTGAAATGCATAAAGCAGACCTAAGACCGTATGGTCGACAACGTGAATACGGTTTTTGGTCAAGTTGATGTCACCTATGATTAGCTTTCAAGTTTATTCTTTAGTTCTTGAAGCAGTGGTAAAAAATTTTCTATTATTCCATTAATGTTATTAGTGAAAACACTAGCATGTGTATAATGGCCTACTCCAAAACTAACCTTCATAATTGACATATTATTTTTGAATTCTTCATTCTCTTTTATAACACCTGAGCTGATGTCATTCGGGGCAAAATTATGAGTTATATCATTCCGTAAAGTTCTAGATAAGGTGAAGGGTTCAGATTTATTTGTTTGTTCAACTACTTTATATAGGTTATTATCTATTTTCAAGAGGTTCTTCATAACATTCGAATTAAATCGATTACCTGTCTCTATATTAAATTGATAATATACATTGATAATATGATACATAGTATCCCAAGCAGAGAAAAATTTATAGTAAAAGTTATCAATATAGTAATCAAATATAGATTTATAATAGAATGTTTCCTTGTTAAAGTGTGGGAAATATTGAATCGATTGATCTTTCACTATAAACCATTCATCATCAGGTATTCCTTTATTATAGTAATGCATGAAGAATATATAACTCATTCTAGACTGACCTAGCCTGTTATTAAATAATCTAATCCAACTTGACAATTCTTCGTTTGTAATAAAAGCAAAAATATCACTTGTTTTTAGTTTCTTTACATCTAGGTGTAACTGTGCAATTTTTGATTTTTTTTCGATTTCAATCCATTGAGCTTTTGAAGGATACTCCAAATGATCATGTATCATTTAATCACTTCTTTCTTGACATGAATTTCAGCTAACGTTACTGTATTCACGAACCTGAGAGACTTAAGCGCGTCTACGCCGGGTCGGAAGACTTAGCCTCGCAGAGGTTGTCTGCTGAAACCGCTTCCCCGAAATCCTTCTTGCAGACCAAGGTCGTAGCCCGCAGCTTGAACACAGTGTTATACGGAGAATCGGCTTCTTGAATAAGCCTTCAAGCATTACTCAATTATTTCATAACTATCTTCTAAATACTTAATAACGTCATCTTCTCCTAGTTCTTTTAACTTATTAATAGTGCTATCAGGGTCAAGAAGAAAACTTGTCTCATAAATTGAACATCCAATATTATTTATTGTTACTTCTTTCTTCTTAATAAGTTCACTATTACTTATACTAATATCGAACAGAAATACAATTTCTTCAAAATATTCAACAATATTATTTATTAGTATTAGCAAATGTCCAAACAATCTATCCGTAACCCACGAATTGTGCATTCCTCCGATGCAAGAACCCCAGAATGAATTGCTATTCGAATGAACAATTTTACTTAAATCAGAATATATTTCTCTTGAATTAGAATTGTTATCAATTGCCATTCTTCTTTCCTTGGGTGTAATCTCCAATTTCTTTTTTATAACCCAATCGTTCACACTGTCAGGATTATTAATGAAATATTTTAGTAACCAAGACAGTTCTAATGCTTGTCTTAGCATAATCAAACTCTCGTCCTCTAATCCCATTTTTAGTAATTGGTAAGTAGCTAGTATATGATTTATTAATCTTGCAGTTATAAAGTGTCGAGCATGTTGGAAATAAGCATCTTCTTCTTTGAACTTTTCCTCATTAAACATTGACAGATAATTTAGTGCTTGCCAAAACACATCATCTCTATCATCTAAATGATCAAGAAATGAAATTTCCTTTGATCTATTATAAAAGCGTTCTTTTACATTTATCACCAATTTATCCCCCTTGGGCAATGTAATGAATTATTAATCCGAAATCTACTAGCCATATCTCTATGTAAATTATCTTTCATCACAACGGGTAGGAACAGGGTGAATGTATGGCGAACCGAACTTTCTATACCCCAATTTTTCGCCGTCACTTCTGGCACTGTCCCCCGATTAATCTAATCGCCCGATACACCTGCTCCAGCAGCAGAACCCGCAGCACTTGGTGCGGATAGGTCGTACGGCCGAAGGAGAGCTTCTTGTCGGCGCTGGATAGGACGGCGAGCAATTTCCCATTTCAACAGAATCACGCTTGACGATAGCAAGCGCGTCGGCAGCGTTGAGTTCGCCTTCAACAAGGAGACGGAGGAGCATTTTTTAGGCGTAGCCCCTTCCGCTGACAACATGGCGGAAGGGGCTTTTCCTTTATCAGGAAAAGCCCCACGACTTATTCTAAATATAGGCATCTAAGTTTAGCGCATATAGTAATTTTATTTGTGTGAGTAAAACTCAACAACTTCAAGAGGAAAACCCTTGTTAATTGTATGATCGTAACTATAAAGATGATCGCTATTATTTTCACATTTACCGACTTTTCGTTTAAATCTCTCGTCCTGGATAATATTTACTCTTCCATCACAAATCGGGCAAAAGCCATACTTCTTTATTGAATAAACATTTTCTTCATCATCTTCAAATAGAATAGGTCGATTATTTTCTTTATACACACCATCGTTCATTAACTTCCTATGTTTATTACGTGAATCGAGTGCATATGCTGCCAACCCAAATGTAGCCATCAGCAAGAAAAGAACAAAACTATTTTCTCGAATAAAATAAGTGACTATCGTTATAACTGCCGAAATTACCGATAACGCCCCTGAGACTTCAAATTTTAACTTATACCCCTTAACTCCACCCCAAACTTTTCTATCAGGGAGATCCTCATAATCTACAATTAATTCATTTGCTGGACTAGGAGCAACAATTCGGTTATCAATGTAAAACTCTTGCTTACTGTTAATACCCAGTCCGATGTTAACATTATCGTGACCTGCATTTATTGTATTAAAACCGTCTCTTTGATTAACTGGCTCTTGGCAATATGGGCAGAAACTAAAATCCTCTTTAATTTCCCCACTACATTTCCTACAAATCATCTTATCACTCCAAATCAGCCAGAATATATTGGCTAATTATACCATAAATAAGGAGAAAATTGTCGATTGTCCTGCTGGATAGATAATAAGGGTCCCATCTCTTGTACGCAAGCTCCAAGACCCAGCAACCACTTCTCATTCTGTAGCCTTCTCAGCCCAAAATTTCGCCGTTACTTGTGATACGGTTCCCCCGATTTATCCGCATCGCGCGATAAATCTGCTCCACCAGCACCAGCCGCATCAGCTGGTGCGGCAGCGTCATGCGGCCAAAAGACAGCCGCATATCCGCCCTGCGCAGCAGCTCGCTCGACAGTCCGAGCGAGCCGCCGATGACGAAGGCCACCTGGCTGCGCCCGTAGGTGGCCAGCTTATCCAGCGAGGCCGCAAGCTGCTCGCTGGACCACATCTCGCCGTCGATGGCCAGCGCCACGACGTACACGTCCGGGCTGAGCTTGGCCAACAGCCGCTCGCCCTCTTTCACGCGCACCTGCTGCTCCTCAGCAGGGCTCATGTTCTCGGGTGCCTTCTCATCTGGCACCTCAATCATCTGCACCTTGGCATAAGGCCCAAGGCGTTTCACATATTCCGCGATCCCATCTACGAGATAGCGTTCTTTCAATTTCCCTACGGTTAATATCTGTATATGCATAACCGATCCCCCTTTTGCATGTCCTTAATTCTCTTCATCCCGCTCCGATTCCAAACAAAAAAGGAAGGCCTCCGCCTTCCTCATACAACTAGAAATCGCGCTAACTCCTTGCAGTGTTCACAGTGCGTAGGTGCTTCCCAATTGGCGAAGTGAGTCTTCTGTAAATCCACAATGTCAGGAGCTTCCTCGTACTCATCCACGAACTCGTCAATCGCAATTTCCAAATGATCTTTACAAACTACATGCATGCAAGTACCTCTCATCCGCCATGTTTCTCAAATCTCGATGACTTCTATTGTTCCTGTTAAGCTCTTCGTGAAATCCCCTATTTGGTTTGACCCGCATCACTTATCCGACGCTTCCACCAACGTGACCACCACGTTCAATTTCTTTCCGCCGCGATAGTAGACCACGTTCACTTTATCACCGATGTGCTTCTCATTGTACAAATATTTCCTCAGGGCAATCGTACTGTCGATCTTACGATCGTCTAACTGAACGATCACATCCTGCGGCTTCAGGCCTGCGTCTTTGGCAGGTCCGGATACATCAAAGACGATAACTCCAGTTTTCACATCTGCAGGGAGCTTTAATACATCCGTCCCTTTAAAAGCTTGCAGCTCCTGCGTGGAAACCCCCATTAACGGACGTTTCACTTTATGATCCTTAATCAAGCTATCAATAATCGGCTTCACACTGTTGATCGGAATGGCAAACCCTAACCCTTCCACACCTGTATCCGAAATTTTCATCGAATTAATCCCGATGACCTTGCCTTCGATATTGACTAGCGGTCCCCCGCTATTCCCTTGGTTAATGGCCGCATCGGTTTGGATGACATCCATTTCCCAGTCGTAATCGCCACCATCACGTGATAGCGAGACAGGTATGGTTCGCTTCGGCGAAGAGATAATACCTTGCGTCACGGTTGGAGAGAACCCTAATCCTAGTGGGTTGCCTACGGCTATCGCTGTCTCTCCCGCTCTTAAAATATCGGAATCGCCGAATTCGGCAAGCGCTTTAATATCTTTACCGTCTGCTTCCAGAACGGCTAAGTCCGTAATACGATCGCGGCCGATTAGGGTTGCTTTGCGATGTTCCCCTTGGAAATTGACGATTTCGAATTGGTTCCCGCTTTCGACAACATGGTTATTGGTCACGATTCGCACTTTATCGCCACTGCGCCCGAAGATGACTCCGGAGCCAATGCCAATTCCCGTCTCTTGACCCTTATCATCTTTTTTCGCAGAAATCACACTGACCACAGTCGGTTTAATTTTCTCCGTAGCGGCTACAACAGAATCATTATTGTTCATCGGATGCACGTCCGCTTTGGCTACCGATGCCGGGACAGCAAGGGACGCCCCTGTACTACTCTTCCCGATACCGCCTACCATCCATACTAGCAAGAGCATGATCAATGCTCCCCCTACCCCAGCTACAAGGGCGACGTTCCGTCTACGATCCGCAAAGCTTGTGAAGGGAGTTGACCCTTTTGGACGCCAAGGGCGCTCGCGCTTCCTTGAAGTTTTGGTCGAATAAAAATCATCATCAAACAAACTCATACCGGATCCCTCCTCGCTGACGGGGGTATGGCCAAAGGAAATCCCTCGCAAACATCCATTATGTTGCTTTGGTGGTATCCAAGTCCTTTGCCAACAGCCCAACGGTAACGCTCTTTTCTCTTTTTGAAAATAATAGGAATGTTTCGTACGTTTCTTGCCTACAATAATAGTAAACCAAATCTCTTAACGAATTACTAGAGTGAACTGAAACTTTACATATACACAGAAAAAGGAGAATGCGCGATGAACCGAATTCCTTCCCATTTTGACGAAATCAATATGATTGGTAAGCTCGCTGATCTCAAGGATAGTCACTATCACCAATCCCTGGTCCTTTCATCTCTCATCCAAGTGCTGATCGATAAAGGCCTAATTACGGCACAAGAGCTTCAGCTCAAATCCAAGGAACTCGATGCGGCGCTCACTCCGAGCCCAATACATCCCATTTCGTAGGTCGGTCAAAATACGTATCCATCAGTCGTATCTGCTTAGACTCGGGGGCACGCTCTTGTATTATGTTATTCACCGTCAGCCTGGCCAAATCCATTAAATTATGATCACGGCTAAGATGTGCCATATAGACGGATTTGGTCTTGCTGGTCATCACATCACAGAGCGCTTCCCCTGCAGCTTCGTTGGATAAGTGACCCTTGTCTCCGAGAATACGACGCTTAATACTCCAAGGATAATGCCCTACGCGAAGCATATCCACATCATGATTGGTCTCCAGCACCATAGCATCCGAGTCTGCAATTTTCTCTTTCACCTTCTCGCTCATATAACCAAGATCTGTGACGACACTTAACTTTTGTTCCCCTTCATAAAAGCAATAACCAACCGGCTCCGCAGCATCATGCGAAATACCGAACGATTCCACACGCAGTGTCCCGAAATCTTCGATCTCCCCTGTAGACATCACTCTTTTGTTTCCTTCTACAATGACACCGATTTGCCGGTCCAGCTCTTCCCATGTCTTCTCATTGGCATAAATGGGCAGGTCATATTTACGAGCGAATGCGCCCAGCCCTTTAATATGATCCGAGTGCTCGTGCGTAACCAGAATAGCATCAATACTGCTCGCCGCGAGTTCACGTTCTTTCATTAACAGTTCCATCTTTTTGGCGCTGAACCCTACATCTACAAGCAGCTTGACCTCACCGTTATCGATAACGGTTGCATTGCCTGTTGAACCGCTCGATAGCACCGTAAATCTCATACCCATATTCCTTACTCCTCTATACATACCTTGTTTGTCGCTTTAGCTGCTCTTTTACTCATTTTTAATATTGATGATTGCTTTACACGCTTTATTTACTTTTATTACCAGTATCTTCTGCTTTCTTACTCTCATCCTGTGTTCCAAATGGGACCATATCCGATCCTTTTTGCGGAGATTCCACAGCACCATTAAAAGCCTGCAAATAATAAATATCTCCGTTATCGATCGTAATTCGCCAGTGTGGAAACATAGGCTGCGTTTGGGAATTGTAGGGTTGTCCGTGATAGCCTAATTTGACTTCCGTAATAATCGAGCCTTCGCTCAAATAATTGTCCACTAGGCTGCGTACTGCCAACTGAGCGGGAATCAGCTTCTGCTCTGCCTGCTCTACTCCTGATTCTACTTCACCGTAGGCTTGACGGTAACTGGTAATTTCTCCATTTTGCTCTTTCAGCACCACGTTTACATCGAACAAAGGAAGTTTGCCATACAACTGATCGAATAAGAAGTCACTGACACCATCTTTACTCGTTACCGAATCCAGCTGATAGAGCTCGAAGTGCGGAATCTCGGACTGTGATTGTATGTCTTTACTAGCCCCCTTACCCAAAATGGCATTTGGGCTAAGCGGCGTTTTCAGCTTCTTCAGCTCGCCTGGCTTAATACTATCATCGAATTTGACCGTAATAACCTTCAGCTTCGGTAGATCTGTTGGCAAATCATCGGCTAACCGGATATTTTTGCTGTGCAGAATTCGATTCAGCTCTTCAAGCGTACCCGAAGTATCCGAAGCAATCTCCGTCATATTGGAACGGTTGGTGGACCAAAGCTGGAATCCGAGAATCAGATTAAGCAGCAAGAAAGAACATATCAAAATCGTTTTGGCCCGGCTCCAATTCATCAGCTCACCCCCCTTTCCTCTACATGTATGTCATTCCATAAAATCAAACGTGCCATCCCGAAGCTCCAAAGCCCACGTGACCACCAAGGTGACGTTTTTATCCGAAATAATCGGACGATACGCTGGGAAAATAGAAACGATACTCGTTCGTCGCTGATAATACTGCAAGCGCTCTTCGAGCGTATCACCTGATATCAACTCTGAATCTCGCCTCTGTACGGTCTTCATATCCGGGATGACCATCGACCGCTCGAACCCGGAAATAACCCCTTTTTGTACCTGCATCTTCATGGAACCAAAACCCTCAGGCTGATTCGTAATAATAGGCAGCGACTCATAGTACTCACGGAACGTGAACGTATGATTGTCAAAAGACTGCTTTTGCGGCGTTCGCGCAACATAATATTTACCGTCCCAACCAATATGTTGATTAATAAATTTAATGCCCGCCTGCAAATCATCCAAGACTTCGCTTTTACTTTCAACCGACGCGACAGGATCTGAATAAGTGATCCAACGCTGATCACGATTAAGTTGAAACCCACGCTTACTATCCGTATAAATTTCAGAGCCATCGCGCTCTTTGAGATTACGAGCAATCCCTGGGTCTACGAACAGACTTTGTTTCAGTTGATCGGCCGTCAACAGACTGTAATTAAATACATACGTCGGAATCCGAAGGGGCTTGATCGGCAAATAATAATCGCCGTTATTCGTTGTTTTATATAGGTTCGTCAAATCGCCGAAGGCTGCGAAATTCTCCACGTCTTTACTTGTAAAATCGGCACCGATAACTTCATAGCCCACACTCGGAGAATCTGTAAAAAAGAACGCACGAACATCTTCGTTATTCCCTTTGGAGAAAATCCAGATTTTCGTAATTTTATCATTATCAGCGGGGAGCTCACCTTCAATACGAAGCTGCTGCTGCAGCACGGTGAACGGAATACCGTCACGGAAGCGAATTTCAACCCCTTGCTGCTTGGTCCGAACTTCTTCCCAGTTTACATTAACCAAATACATCGTCGTTTTGCGGAATCCTTTGAAGCTACGCTGTTTAATATTGTCCAGCAATCTTGTGTAGTAGTAATTGCCGGGATACAGAACGGAATGCTGCTGATTACCCAAATGCACAATAATTTGATCGGGAAATACCATTTCCTGCAGCTCCAGCTGCTTCCCTGGTGTCGTCTCTGCCTGTACATAGTTGCTTTGCTGAATCGGTTCACCTTTTGGCGGATTATAGGAAGCAAGGAGAAAGCTTTGATATAAGCTCACCCCAATGAGGACGACAAGAAAGATCGATTTGAAACTCTCTATCATACCATGTCCTCCCCTTGCTGTATGGGTAGTGTAAACATGACGCAAGTGCCTTGTCCCAGCTCCGAATCTAAACTGATGGACCCTCCATGAGCTTTCACTATTTCCCGGGCAATGGAAAGACCTAACCCTGTACCCCCCATATTCCGAGAACGTGCTTTATCAACCCGATAGAACCGATCAAAGATACGGGACAAATCTTTCTTCGGAATCCCGATACCGTTATCCTTCACCGAAATTTCAAGCATATCCTTTTCGTTCCTCCGAGCCTCTAAACGGATAGCGCCTTCATCACCCGTATATTTGATCGCATTCGACACGAGATTATCCAGTACTTGATCAATTTTGTCCCGATCCAATAATAAACTGGGCACACCCTGTTCGACCTGGATCAAAATGCGAATTTTACGCTGCTTAAGCTGGAACGAGAACCGATCTGCCACCTCATCCAGCATCTCGCTCACAGAGGTTGGCGATTTACTCATCATTGATTGCTTCGAGTCGAGCCTCGATAGATGCAAAAGATCCGTCACCAAGCGAATCATCCGCTCCGTTTCACTGCGCGTAACGCTAATGAAGCGCGAAGCAAGCTGAGGTTCCTCCATGGCTCCATCATCGAGCGCTTCGAGATAGCTCTTAATTGTCGTCAACGGCGTGCGCAGCTCATGCGATACGTTGGCTACGAATTCACGCCTCGCTTGCTCCAGCTTCTCCTGATCCGTTACGTCCTGCAGCACAGCAATAATGCCATTCTGTCCCTCGCCCCGGCGGTGAATCGGCGTGAATGTGATGCGCACGGACAGCTGCTCTTCGTCATCAGGCAGCTCAATGTCCAGCAGGGTCGTATTCACTTGCCCTTGGATGAAGCCGCGAATGGCATCCATGGGAATACCCAGTACCTCCGATATTTCCCGTCCGAGGGTTGTTTCCTCTTCTGTCTGTAGAATTTGCTTCGCTCTACGGTTGAGGACAATGACATTTCCTCTGTCATCTGTTGCAATAACTCCATCATTCATATTCGTCAAGATCGAGGCCAATTTCTCTTTCTCTTCTTCGTTCAGATAGAGCGCTTCTTTCAGCCTATTCATCATAAAATTAAACGTATGTCCCAGCTGCCCAATCTCATCCGTACCTTGAATGACTAGCTGTTGATCGAAGTTCCCCTCCGCAACAGCCGTTGCTTGCTTCGTAATCTCTTTGATCGGATTCGTAATCGTACTGGTGAGAAGAACACCCAGTATCGCTGTTAACCCCAAAGCAATCAACGTGCCGGAGATCAGGATGCGATTGATCGATCCAATGGTCTTATAAACATCTTCCATCGAAGCGATAATATAAACCGCCCCAAGGACACGTACACCGCTGCCAACCGGTTTGGCGATAATCACCTTCCGATAGCCATCTTCATCCGTAAATATACGCTGATTATCCTTGATGCCCTGGAGCGCCCTAATGACTTCCGGCTGCGTATTCTTCTGCTTCAGATGACTCGGAACTGACGTGCTGATCACGTTGCCGTTGGCATCAATAATTTGAATTTCCGCATTGTTAATGGAAAATAAATTACTGACGAATTCGTTTAAATCCGCGTACGTCTTCTTGCCTTCGGCGGTAGTCTTGCTGTCTTGATCGCCGGTTAAATAAGAACCTACGAAGCCGGCCAGCAGGGTGACCTGACTGTTTCTAGATGCTAAAAAATCATTTTTGAAATATGTCTCTACCGTTTTATAAAAGTACACGCCAATAAGCTGCATGGCGATTAGAATAAGCAAAAGATAAATAATAATCAGCTTCACTTGAATCGATTGAAAGAAGCGAATGCCCTTCATGCTTAGAAGCCTCCGGCTTTGGGACTCCGCATCAAGTACCCTAGCCCCCTGCGCGTCATGATATATTCCGGACGGCTCGGATCAGTCTCCAGTTTCTCACGCAGGCGTCTAATCGTAACATCGACCGTGCGCACGTCGCCGAAATATTCGAAGCCCCACACCGCTTGCAGCAGATGCTCACGCGTCATCACTTTGCCTGAATTTTTGGCCAAATATTGAATAAGCTCGAATTCCCTATGGGTCAAGTCGAGTGGCGTACCATCCTTATACACCATGTACATATCGTTATCAATGAACAGCGCAT
This sequence comes from Paenibacillus sp. N3.4, assembly GCF_008017805.1. Lineage (GTDB taxonomy): Bacteria > Bacillota > Bacilli > Paenibacillales > NBRC-103111 > Paenibacillus_E. The sequence goes on from NZ_VRTT01000047.1 coordinate 11,524, forward strand.
GAATACGCATCCCATTGCGCTGCGTATCCGATTCGCTCGGAGCCGATTGCGCTTTGGTCTGCCTGCGCAGATGGGCTTTCACGCGTGCAAGCAGCTCTCTTGTGCCGAACGGCTTGGTTACATAGTCATCAGCGCCCATTTCCAAACCCAGAACTTTATCCAGCTCTGTATCTTTCGCTGTGAGCATAATGATCGGTGTGTTCAGCTTCGAACGGACCTCCCGACACACATCCATCCCGTCTTTCACAGGCAGCATAAGATCCAATAAAATAAGATCGGGCTGCTCAGAGAAAGCAAGCTCTACAGCGCTCCCGCCATCATAGGCACAGATAACTTGATAGCCTTCTTTTTCTAAATTAAATTTCAAAATATCTGCAATCGGTTGTTCGTCATCCACCACGAGAATTTTGCCAAACAAACCTACCACCGCCTACCTCAGAAATCAGTCCATTTTCAACATACTTCCATCTATTTTACCATAAATTCAAGCAAAAAGAGACAAGGTCCCCGAACTCTCCGGTCTGACCTTGCCTCAATGGTTTTTATTAGCGATTTAAATATTTCAAAGGATTTTCAAGACTTCCGTTTTTGTGAATTTCTAAATGCAAGTGCACACCGGTAGAATCGCCTGTACTCCCCATAATACCGATTTTATCACCTTTCTCCACAATCGTTCCTTCGGAGGTTGTGATCTTGCTCAGATGTCCATATAAAGTTTCATAACCGTTGAGATGGTTAATAATAATATAATTACCGTAATCCGATTTATAACCGGTTTCAATGACTTTGCCATTATCAGCAGCCATAATGTTCTTATTCCCTGTAATATCAATACCCTTATGTAACTTGCCCCAGCGCACGCCAAACGTACTTGAAATACTTGGAGACACAACCGGCCATGCGAATTTTCCTGTTCCTTCGCCTAGAATGACCTTGGTTCCTTTTTTCACTTTAGCTGTTACGGGTTTATCAATAATATCTTCATTGACAAGCTTCTCCTCGGTCATTAAGCCATCGACCTTGGTCACTTGGATGGTTACCTTCTTCAATCCGTTTTTCCCAGCAGAAATGGGTTGAACAACACCGACGCGAAGCGAATCATCCTTCACATACTCGGTATCATATTGAATTTCCTGGTTCTGTATGACTCGCTCCGTTGTTTTGACTGAGAGGGTTGGTTTAAGAACCGTCACTTCAAGTTGATTGCCAATCTTCAGCTTATCATCTTGAATACCGGGATTTTTATCATAAATAAATTGCTTCGTAACCCCTAATTTCTTAGCGATACAGGAGACACAGTCCCCCTCCACAACCGTATACTTGGCAGGTTGAACATCACCCGTCTGAAGCTTCTTGACCACATCCTCGGGCTTGGCCAACTCATTGGGATCAATAGGAATCTCATTGGTATCGACTTTCTGAACGAACTCCACTTTCTCGAGCTCTGATGGTGCTGTAGTAATATCTTCGCCCATACTGGCTGATAACACAGATACCTTGGCGGTTTCCTTGCCTTTAGGAGCAAAAGGTGCGCTTACCTGTTCGAGAATCGCATTTGCTGTCTGTTGATCCTTCACAATTGCGACGGTCTTGCCATCAACCTTGAGTTCAACGCCTACCGGTTGCGGCACTAACAGTTCATCAAGTGAAGCAAGAACGGCAGCATCATCGGTTTTCTTATTGTAAGCCCTTTCAGGCTTGTAGGTAACTCCGTTTGTTTCCAATATTACGTGAACATTTGGGAATTTCTGTTGCACTTGCTGTGGTCTTTGCTGCTTATATTCATCAATCATCTTATTATCGCTTACGATACCTATCTCTTGATCGTCCAGCATCACATGATACACATTAGCCATGCCTGCTTCTACATATTGATGTCCGGCAAACGTAATTACCCCTGTCAGAGCGATTGCGCCCACTCCAAGAATTAGAGGCCATCTATGTCGTTTCACTACCGCCAGCGTCGTTGGTGTCGTTGTTTCTTCCTGCTGCTGCTGCTTGTCTGATTCATTTCCGGTCAAGCTTTCCCGCTTAGGCTTGAATCTCTCAATGAGATCCATGACAAAGCGCATACTCCTGAAACCTGTCATGATCTTCTCCCTTTGCACGGTTTTGCATCCACAGATACATAAATAAACCTTGATTAGACATAATATCCATAACGGATGTCTTTCTTTTGTTAAATTTACCACACTTTCTCTGCCAATTTCAACAAAATACTCGATATCCTTGTGATAGATTCGTGTCTATGACAAAAGAAGAGGCTAAAAACCCATTTTTTGTACAAAAAACCAAAAAAATGGGCTATACAGCGAAGAGAAATGACGAAACATCTTACATGAAATCAAGAAAGGAGATAACCAGGATGGAAATGCATTTAGCCGCGACATTCTCAAGCATGGACGATCTGGAGCAAGCAGCTGAAGCGCTTCAGCTGCAGGGGGTTCTTGCTATTAATTTTGATCATAGCGGTACCTTATTGGTTAATTATCAAGCTGAAACCTTTCTACAATCCATAGACAGCTATTCGATTACGCCCACTTTCTCACTTTCCGTGAGCGTAGAGAAATCACGCTACCGTCAAGCTGAAGATACCATAACTAAATATGGAGGGCAGCTCCATAAAGGATTTTAATCTTCATATTTGCCTATGATATCCATTAGCTGTTGCAGTTCCTTCTCACTTAAGTATTTTTTGAGTGTTTCATTGATACTCTTTAATTCGTCGGCTGTGATCCCGTTTTCCAGCATGGCCGATAAATTTTGAACCTCAGTTTGGGGGAGCTTGGCAATAACAAGAGAAATATTTTCATCTTATCGTCGCTGGAAAGAGCCTCTTTCTTCTTGGCGAATTGTTCAGTCGACATGACAATTTCCCTTTTTGGCTCCGCAGCATCGGTATGCGCTCGACCCATAACGGCAACAGCATCATCCTTGATGCCCTCGGAAGCTCCCTTTGCGTTTGCTCCTGCTGATCCCGATGGGGCTTGAGTGGTTGAATTACCGCTATTGGTTTCGCCGCTGGACGGGCTAGAACTTGGAGCAGGCTTTGGTGATACAGGCGCCATTGTTGGTGCAGCCTGCTTTCCCCCATTTTTGGGTTTCATAACGAACAACTCGTCGGCCAATCTTGTCGCAAAATCCTTCAATTGGATTTTCTGATTCAACGCCGGAATCTGGTATTGTCGAAATATATCCTCCACGTACATATTCACCACATACCACGTTGTAAACATCGCTATTGCGGTTATTAGGACGGTACTCACAACGATTTTACCCAACCACGATATGAATTTCATTCTCTCTATCACTCCTGCCGTCTAATCAACTGCTTCCCCTCCAGTATTGACGAATTCAGCGCCATTAAATCCCTATAAACAAAAAGAAATCCGCTAAGCTAAGGAACAGCCTAGAGGATTTCTCGTTGAAATAGCTTATTAAATCGATGCTAAGTAAATGTTAAGCGTAGATCGGGCGAACAAGATTCGTTTGCTCACGATTACGACCAACGGAGAAGATAGCTATTGGAATGCCCGTCAGTTGAGACACACGCTCCACATAATGTCTGGCATTCTCAGGCAGATCGCTTAAAGAACGTGCCCCTGTGACATCTTCCGACCAACCCGGAAGCTCTTCATACACAGCTTCGCACTCAGAGATAGCTTTCAAGCTTGCTGGGTAATGCTCGATCAGTTGACCGCGGTACATATACCCTGTGCAAATCTTAACGGTTTCTAGACCCGTTAGAACGTCGATTGAGTTCAGAGATAGACCTGTAATCCCGCTGACACGTCTTGCATGACGCACAACGACACTATCGAACCAGCCTACACGGCGTGGACGGCCTGTTACGGTCCCATACTCAAAACCTTTCTCGCGAATCCATGCTCCGATTTCATTATCCAGCTCCGTAGGGAACGGGCCATCGCCAACACGTGTCGTGTACGCTTTGGCTACGCCAATAATGTTATGAATCTTTGTTGGACCCACACCGGAACCGATACATACACCACCCGCTGTCGGGTTCGACGACGTTACATACGGATATGTACCTTGGTCGATGTCCAGCATCACGCCTTGTGCGCCTTCAAACAGCACTCTGCGGCCTTGATCAATGTATTGGTTCAGGACTACAGACGTATCTGTCACATAAGGGCGAATAATCTCCGCATACGCGAGATACTCTTTAAGAATAGGCTCTACATCCAAGCCTTTGGAACCATAGACTTGTTCAATCAATACATTTTTCTCAGCAACGATACGTCTAAGTTTGAGTTCAAACTCCTCAGCATCCATCAAATCAGCGATACGGATCCCGTTACGGGCAGCTTTATCCATGTAGCAAGGGCCGATCCCTTTGCGCGTTGTTCCAATTTTGCTATCGCCTTTACGATCTTCTTCGAGTCCATCCAACACCAAGTGATACGGCATAATGACGTGCGCGCGATCACTAATATTCAGGTTCGTAGTTGTAAAACCATTATCATGAATGTAATTAATTTCTTCAATGAGTGCAGCCGGATTAATCACCATGCCATTCCCGATTACACAAGCTTTGTCTTTATAAAAAATACCGGAAGGAATCATCGTCAGCTTGTATTTCTTATCGCTGATAATAATCGTATGGCCTGCGTTGTTACCACCTTGATAACGAGCAACAACCTCAGCGGATTCTGCTAAGAAATCCGTGATTTTACCTTTACCTTCATCTCCCCATTGCGTACCGACAACAACAACCGTTGACATGTGCACTTACCTCCGTACGGTGAACGAGTCACCCATAATGAGCCGCTATGGCTTTAGTACCACAAAGGAAAGTTGGACTTCATTAAAGCGCTAAAGCGTTCTGTGTCCATTCGACTTTCCTCTTGGCGATGTAACTACCTCTACTCGTAATTCATTTAACTTCAAAACCGAATTAGAGGGCATACTCACCGCAAAGGATTACACAGGGTTCATTCGGCAGTGATCTGCAAGAAGGAACCTACCTTTCGGCATGAAAAACGACCTTCACTCGAAGCTGCCTTGCTAAATGCAGACGATCGACAAAGGTTTTTTCACCGTCTCTAGTGTAGCAGTCCATGTAAGCAAAGTCAATGAAAAACGAACAATTAGAAAGTCCTATGTATAATTGTTCGGATATTGCACAAGCTATTCGGTTAGTTAGGATTTGATCCAACCCTTCCGTATATGAAAAGCAGCAGCCGTCAATATTGACCGGCTGCTGCTTCTTGATGACTTCTATCCATATTCACGAACTTATTGAATTGCTTGAGGAAGGCCAACTCGACGGTACCAACCGGCCCATTCCGCTGTTTGGCAATAATAATTTCGATAATATTCTTCTTCTCCGATTCCTTATCGTAGTAATCATCCCGGTACAGGAACGCTACGATATCGGCATCTTGCTCGATGGATCCGGATTCCCGAAGGTCAGACATCATCGGACGCTTGTCCTGCCGCTGCTCAACGCCCCGGCTGAGCTGGGAAAGCGCGATAACCGGCACATTCAGCTCACGCGCAATCTGCTTGAGCGTACGGGAGATCTCAGAGACCTCCTGCTGTCGGTTATCCCCTTTGCCGCGACCGGCAATTAACTGCAAGTAGTCGATAAGGATCATACCGAGTCCTTTTTCCTGCTGAAGACGTCGACATTTTGCACGAATATCGGCGACCGTAATCGATGGTGAATCATCAATATAGATATTCGCTTCGGATAAAGCCCCAATGGCCATCGTGAGCTTTTCCCAATCGTCACCTTCCAAATAGCCTGTCCGCATACGGTTCGCGTCAACGTTCGCTTCTGCGCAAATCATCCGCTGTACGAGCTGAGCTGCACCCATCTCCAGAGAGAAGATGGCGACCGTTTCCTTCGCCCGTACACCGACATTCTGAGCGACATTCAAAGCGAACGCGGTTTTACCTACAGAAGGCCGCGCAGCCAGAATGACAAGATCCGAACGTTGGAAACCGGACGTCATTTTGTCGAGATCCAGGAATCCCGAAGGAATACCCGTAGATCCCCCTTTATTCGAGTAGAGCTTCTCTACCTTCTCGAATACCTCCATGAGCACATCGCGAATCACGACGAAGCCGCTTGAGCTGCGGCGCTGGGAAATCTCGAGGATCTTGGCTTCAGCCTCGCTGAGCATGGAACCTACATCATCTTCATTGGCATAGCCATTGGAGACGATTTGTGTAGCTGTGCGAATCAATCGACGCAGCATCGACTTCTCTTCCACGATGGCCGCGTAGTAGTCAATATTAGCTGCCGTTGGTACGGCATTGGCCAATTCGGAGAGATACGTTACGCCGCCGATCTCCTCAAGCTGCTGCTTGTTCTGCAATAGGGAGGTCAAGGTGATCAGATCGACCGGTTCCTGGTCTTCCGCAAGCTCCACGATTGCTTCAAAGATGCGCTGATGCGCACCGCGATAGAAATCATCACTGGATATGCGCTCCATAGCGGTAATCAACGCATCGCCGTGAATCAAAATAGCGCCGAGCACAGCTTGCTCGGCTTCTATATTTTGTGGGGGTACACGATCCATAAACATATTATCTCCGCTCATGCTGATGTACCCACCTTCCTTTTTTCCTTAACCTGCAAATTAGCAACAACTACTTCTCTTCCGTTACTTGTACATTCAAGCTAGCTGTTACTTCGCTATGGAGTTTCACAGAGAGCTTCGTGACACCAAGGGTACGAATCGGATCTTCAAGGACAATTTTCCGTTTATCGATAACGATCTTATACTGCTTCTCAAGAATTTCCGCGATTTGTTTGCTGGTAATCGCACCGAACAAACGACCGCCTTCACCGGCTTTTGCCTTAATTTGAACGGTCATTTCTCCTAGCTTTGCGCCTAGCTCTTGCGCATCCGCTTTCTCTTGATCCTTGCGACGCTGCTCAGCTTTCTTCTGATTATCCAAAACCTTAACCGTACCTTGTGTAGCTGGCGCGGCAAGCCCTTGCGCGATCAGAAAATTCTGTGCGTAACCCTCAGATACTTCTTTTACCTCACCTTTTTTACCTTGGCCTTTTACGTCTTTCAATAAAATGACTTTCATTCGAAAAGCCCCTCCTCTTCCTGCATTTCATTAAGTACTTGCTTCAATCGTTTCGTTGCTTCCTCTAAGGTGCCATCCATCTGCGTTGCGGCATTCGTCAAATGACCGCCTCCCCCCAGACGTTCCATCACGATTTGGACATTCATCTGTCCTAACGATCTGGCGCTGATCCCGATCAGTCCATCCGGTCGTTCGCCGATGACAAAAGAAGCCATAATATTCGTCATATTCAACAATGTATCAGCTACTTGCGCAATCATCAACTGAGAATATTTGCGATTTGGCTCAGCAACTGCCAAAGCAACATGCTCGAAGATCGTTTCTGTGTGCTTGATTACTTCGGCTCGTTCGATATACGAATCCAAATCTTCCTTCAGCAAACGCTGAATTAGCGAAGAATCAGCACCGTTTCGACGTAAATAGGATGCCGCTTCGAACGTTCTCGCTCCTGTTCGAAGGCTAAAGCTCTTCGTATCTACGACAATCCCTGCGAGCAGGATCGTCGCTTCGAGCACTTCCATTGTCAGCTTCTCATTAATATACTGGAGCAGTTCAGTTACAAGCTCGCACGTAGAGGACGCGTAAGGCTCCATATAGACTAGCGTGGCGTCATGTATGAACTCCTCGCTGCGTCGATGGTGGTCGACAATGACGATCCTATGCGTAAGCTGCAGAAGCTTGGGTTCCGCCACCATAGAAGCTTTGTGCGTATCCACGACAACGGCAAGCGAACGCTGGGTCGTAATTTGCATCGCTTGTTCGGGAGTAATGAACCAGCGGTGCAAGCGCTCGTCCGAAGAGATCGTTTCCATCACTTTCTGGATCGACGGGTTCACACCTTCCAATACGATGTAGCCTTCTTTACCGACGACTTGTACGGCTTTCAAGACACCAATAGCTGCGCCTATAGAATCCATGTCCGGAAAACGGTGGCCCATAATGATCACTTTATCGCTATCCTTCATCAAATCCCGCAAAGCATGTGAAATCACTCTCGCCCTTACACGTGTGCGCTTTTCTACGGCATTCGTTCTTCCCCCGTAAAAGGAAAGCCGCTGGCCTACTTTCACTGTCACTTGGTCGCCTCCGCGGCCTAGCGACATGTCTAGTCCCATTTGGGCCATTTGACCAAGCTCCATAAGCTGCTCAGCACCAGAGGCAATTCCAATGCTAAGTGTCAATGGCAGCTTATTTTCAATGGTTAGATCACGTACCTCATCTAATATCTCAAAACGGGACTGCTCTAGCTGTCGCAATCCTTTCTGATCCATTAGGATGAGGAATCGATCCGAAGAGGTGCGGCGCAAATACAGCTGATTTTTTTGTGCCCATTCCGTAATTTCACCGGTAACCTTGGCCAGCAGAATACTGCGCGTTTGATCATCAAGTCCCTGCGTAGCTTCTTCGAGATTATCCATCATCACGATGCCGATTGCTGTCTTCTCGTCTTCATATTTCTTCGCAAGGTTCGCCTGTTCGGTAATCTCACGGAAATACAGCAAACGTTCTTCCGGACGAATCCATACTTGATAAATGAACTTCCCTACAGCGAGTTCCATCTTCTCGGTTTTGTCTTTCTTACTTTGAGATCTGGAAAGTGCTCGTAAATGGACTCGCCAATGACAGAATCCTGCTCAAGCATTTTCGCTACAAAAGGATTATGCCATTCGATTTTCTTCTCTTCATTATACAAGACAATTCCGATAGGGAGACCGCTCATCACTTCATTGCCGGCTTTTTTCACTCGATGGGTAATCGTTCCTACATACGTATTCAGCTCTCGGCGAAAAGCCGTCTCCGCTTGCAGCGTATAATAAGCCAGCAGTCCACACAGGAGGAACGCCGTTACGCCTAGCCACCATTTGAACATATAAATAATTGCCGTCAAGCAAATGAGCAGAACGAAAATCCACACGATATGTTGACCGTGCCACCGCTTTAAAAGGAACTTCGGCATTCGAACTAGCCCCTAATCCTATAAATTTTTCTTGAACCGTTCACGGATTGGAAACGCAACATCAAATACCCCTAATAAGCTGTACACGATAAAGAGAGGCGGCATAAAACAGACTAACACAATCGCTGCGATAGGTAATATCGGCCTCCACTTGTTCGCGTGTGCCACATAGAATAAAAAACAAATTGCCTGAATAGCAAAAGCCAGCATGAGAAGCGGCATAGAATTCATAAGTATGGTGGAGATTAGCGAGTTGGAATTAGGATTGATAAATAAATCCAACACAAAAGCAATCAGATAGACCCATACCAGCGATCTTTGGAGCATTCTTTCGCGCATGGGCCGTAAACCCGGAATGCCTTCACCGGTTTTGTTGAGCAGCCATCGGCTAATACCGTGAGATAGGAAGGTGTAAAATAATGCGAAAAATATTAAATACAGAGGGATTACATTCACCACGTAATTGATGTAATAATCCTGATCCTTGGGCAAAAGCACTCTAAGTGTCGAGGGCATTGTCGTCACATAGTCGATCATGAATTGTTTGAATTTGGCCACGGGATCAAACCCGAGCGCATAACCCATAACAAGACTAACCAGAGATTCGGCTAAAAGCGTTATCGTTCCTGCCGTTAGTACAGATCGTGCCGCGGCTTTGCGTTTATATAAGTTCCCCATAACGAGCACTGGAGGTAAGAAAAACAACGATACCGAGATCAGAAAAACCCCATGCCACTGGGTAAGCACATAGACGACTAACAAACTCAGCACATAACTAATGACGAACCCTTTTGTGCTTGTTTTAACATATAACATAAGAACTGGAATCATGAGTAGACCAAACGTGAAAATAATGATTGGCGTCATTAACGATAGTAATAGAACGACCGTTACAACACTCCAGATCAAGCCTTGCAAACTTCGATTCCCCAACCGGGCTCACCTCTTACGTAAATGTTCTTCCAACGATGATATGTCACCGTACCAATCCTCAAGTTGATGGCCCTCTTGGCGGTGCTTCTTCATTTTATCTACAATTGCTTCATCCAAACTGCGATAGGAAATGCCTAATCTTCTGCCGAGAATATAACCACTGGAAATCAAACTAGCTAACCCATCGACAATCTTAATCTGGCTTCCTTCCCATATCCCTTTGAGCAAATGGGCAACATGGTCTACGACTTCTGTCTTGAGCCATTCAATGACTTTGGCCCGCCTCGCTAGGTCAACATCCTTTTCCCTATTTGGCAACGGTCATCTCTCCCAATTCAACAAAGACTATACCTTCAATACCTTCAATTATACCACAAAAGACAGTAAGAAAAGAAAGCCTCTCCAAAGCTGCTCGGTTGCCTTATTTAACAATATTTATTTTATCCCAAATCATGGTTTATCTTGCTTTCTATCGACATCTTGGCATACAAAAAAGACAGCCGTTAGAAACAGCTGCCTTCTAGGCTAATCCTATTCCGTTGTGTAAGGCAACAATGCGATTGTACGGGAACGCTTGATAGCGATCGTCAATGCACGTTGGTACTTAGCGGAAGTACCAGTTACACGTCTAGGAAGAATCTTCCCGCGCTCACTGATGAACTTCTTAAGCGTCTCAATATCTTTATAGTCAATGTGCTTGATTTTGTTAACTGTGAAGTAACAAACCTTACGACGTTTGCCTTTACCGCCTTTGCCACGAGGAGCAAATTTGCGATCGCCGCGATCTTCACTATTGTTATCTCTTTTTTGGAAAGCCATGTGTTTGTTCAGTCCTTTCTACTTTAGAATGGCAAGTCATCATCGGAAATGTCGATCGGTTTTCCGTCATCAATGAAAGGATCCTGCTGCTCGCGTGATCCACCGCCTCGATTGCCCCCGCTTCCGCCGCCGTAGCTAGCGTTTGCGTTAGATGATCCTGCACCTTCTTCACGGCTTCCGCCGCTGTTACTGGATTCAAGGAAACGTACATTATCGGCAATAACTTCGGTCACATAAACTCTCTTGCCCTCATTGTTGTCGTAATTCCGTACCTGAATACGTCCTTCAACTGCTGTTAAACGACCTTTACGCAAATAGTTCGCGCACGTTTCGGCAAGCTGCCTCCACGTTACGATATTGATAAAGTCCGCTTCCCGTTCTTTCGACTGTGAATTCGTGAAAGGACGATCTACAGCCAGTGTGAATTGCGTAACGGCTACGCCAGCTGGTGTATAACGAAGTTCTGGATCTTTGGTCAATCTACCGATAAGAATTACACGGTTCAACATAGAACATTCCTCCTGACGAAAATACTGGCATGCATTAAGCTACGTCGTTTACGATTAAGTGACGAATAACTTCGTCCGAAATCTTAAGTACGCGATCAAGTTCGGCTACAACAGCAGGTTCTGCGTTGAAGTGTACCAGCACATAGTGCCCGTCACGGAACTTTTTGATCTCATACGCAAGACGGCGTTTACCCATCAGGTCATGTTTGGAGATTTCTCCCCCACCGTTCGAGATGATGCCTTGGAACTTTTCTACCGTAGATTGAACGACTTCTTGTTCAATATCCGTACGAATGATGTACATCAATTCATATTTGCGCATGTATTTCACCTCCTTTTGGACTAAGCGGCCCCTATTCAAACTTGTAAACAAGCGAATGGAGCAAGGAGCGAGGATTCTTATTCAAAACTCGCACCTGAATACTATAGCAAATCGAACGACATATTACAAGTTTTTCTCTCATAAAAATCAGAAGGATGAAGCTGGCAATCAGCTGTATACATGATCCCTTTTATTAAGGGTAATCTAAACACGATTGTTATTCTTGAGAAAAGGGTGATCATAATGGGCGAATGGACACATTTCAATGCCGGCGATCATGTTCCCAACGATGGCGAGTATATGGAAATAGGTGAAAATGCTTTTCACATGGGCATTAACAATCCCAAAACGGTTACCTTAAAAAAGGGTGATACGTTCCCAGAAACGAGCAATCACAATCGCAAATGGCATCGCAAAGGATTACGGCAGTAAGTGAACAAGACAAGGAGAATCAAGCCATGAGAACTTTAACGTTTACCTGGCTGTTTACCTTCCTTGGTGCAGCCTTATGTCTGGTTCATTATTTATTTCATGATCATGATGCTTTTTACATGCTTTTCTATGCACTCAGCGTGCCTGCTTGGTTCGTTTCTACGTTTAGCAACATTTATGACATTTCCATGACGCGAATGCTTGTCATCTACGTCTTAACGATTGCTACATGGACGCTTGTTGGTTATGTCATCGACCGTTACTCCGTGAGTTATAGAACGAAGAGAAAGCAAGAAAAATAATGTCATACCCCTAAACACTCGTTTGGGGGTATTTCTTATGTTAATTCTCCTTCACGTTTTGGTAGATTTCATATATAATTTACTATAACTACCAATCCTAAAACGAGGTGATATTCTTGAACCCTTTTATACATAAACAGCAGGAAATAACGTCCCCTGATGCCATCCAGTCAGGTCAACCTTCCAAGGCCATTAGTCGTAGGAAGTTGTTGTCTACACTAGGTGCGGCTGGCATAGCTTTGGCAGCGGGAGAAACTTTTTTAACCGGCAGTTCTGCTCAAGCGGCATCAGCATCCACAACCATTTATAATGTCAAAGAATTCGGCGCTCGCGGCAATAGCCGTTATGACCAGGATGACACTCCCTTCATCCAAAATGCGATAGACAGCGCTGCCCAAACAGGCGGGATTGTCTTCATTCCTGCGGGGATGTATTTCCTTCAGACGCCTCTGCGTCTTAGCTCCAATATAACCCTCATGGGCTCAGGTAGTAACAGTATCCTTCATGCCGCCATGAATAAAATCAGCGTATTAAACGGTTCAGCCGTCAATCAAGTGCATATCCATCGGCTATCCTTCCAAGGGCTGGGATCCTTCGCTTCTAATAGTATGCCTCTGATCGAGTGCGGTATTTCCCTGACCAAAGCCACGAATATTCGCATTACGGATTGTCTTTTCTCCATGATCGACAATGGCGTGAAGTCTATCGATTCCAGCGGTGTTGTCGTCGATAATTGTTTCTTTGATGGTATTATCGGGGCCTTGGATTATGATAACCAAGGCTATGGTATCTGGTGTAATAACGGCAACGACCATACGCTGGTAAATAATCGATTTACTATGATGTACCAAAGCTGTATTACATTACTGAATGGAAGCAGTCACGCGATAATAGCTAACAATCACATTCAGAAATCTTATCAGTCCGGTATCGATCTCTCATCAGGAGCCAAAGAAGAACCGTGCCAATTTAACATCATTCGAGATAATACAATCGAAGGGTTAGTAAATTCAAGCGGGAATAAGGGCTACACTTTTGGTATTCGCCTCAGAGGCGGCTGCATCTCTAATTTAATAACTGGCAATATCCTCAATGATATCGACGATCAAGCCATTACGCTGGAAGGCACTGGGGATGCCAAAAAAAATCGGCCTCAGGCCAATACTCTTACTGATAACCAAATCTCGTCGATACGCGACAAGGGTGTTGTTCTAATTAATGCGTATAGCAACCGAGTCAGCAACAACCTTATTCGTAATTGCAAAGGTGATGGTATTCTGCTTTCGTCCAAGGGCAAAGATGAATGGTCTTACTGTGACAATAATCACTTGGTGACCAATAGTATAACCAACTGCAGCGGAGCACCTCTGCGTATTGCTGATGCCAGCTGCCGGGAAACGATTATATATGGAAACATCGGTTCAGGTAATACCGAGAAGCTCATCGACAAAGGCACGAACACGAATACTGCTGCTCTATAAAAGAAGAAGGCCATACAACCACGTTCTAGCGTGGAAGTACGGCCTATTTTTATTTCTGAAAGACTCTTTTCTCGGACATTTTCCCATCGTCAAAATAGACAAGGTCCACATAATATCCGGGTTGGTCAGAAATCTCAAATTCATATGTTTTCTTCCCATTTTCTTCTTTGGCTAATTTACCCTTGGACCCTGTTTGTTTCACCATGTCATCGTAGGTGCTGGTTAAGCTAATTTTTTCAACTTGTGCTTTCGTAACTTTAGGTAATGGTTCTGCTTTAGGCGTGCTGCTTCCAGCGCCAGGAGTCCCTGTTGCAGTCCCTCCGCCAGTTGGCGTTCCACTTGTCCCTCCCGTCGCCGTAGGAGCCCCTGGAGAAGGCTGTACCGTCGTTGTTGCTGCTGGGCTTGTGGTACTTGTCCCATCCTTCTTAGAGCATCCTGTGACCACGACAGCCACCACCATCATCATCATGAACCATATTCTCATATGTCTCTACCTCCTCATAGCCTTCTTCTGCACAGACGTGCTTTTATCTTGCTTCCTTGTCTTCCCTTTTATCCCTGTGGATAGCAAAAGAGCCCCCTACGTCTTATTTGACGTAAAAGGCTCTTAAAATGTTCATATGTAATCCCTAACCATAGATACGGAAAGAGTGGGAGTCGAACCCACGCACGCCTCGCGACGCCTAACTGATTTCGAGTCCAGGAAAGGCTTGTCTTATCAGGTTTAGCTTTATTACATAACCTAGATGATTTGAACCAACCTAAGTGTCTAATATCAGAGTATATCTAAAGTTAATTTATGTCCAGTTCTTTCGCTGATTCACATTCAATAAAATTAAGTTCGTTTTCCTCCTGAATACTCAGGATGCTAAGATCGATAGGAATCATAAGAAGTTTGCTCAGTTTGTTATATAAATATGTTCTGAAATTTAGAATTTCATCAATTTTAACCCTGTCCGAATCATAAATTAACAATATATCAAGATCATTTGGTTCATTATTCTCTAATGAAGAACCAAATACGTAAATGTTAATGGCCTCTTTTAGCTTCTCTCTCTCTTCTTTCACGCTCCTCTCGAGTGATAAAATTAATGAATTTTTCTCCATCAACATATAAAGCACCCATGAATTCATTTATTTTAAATAGTGCAATTCCATTATTTGCTGCTGCTGTTTTCCCTGAATTTGAATAGCTATTCCACATGCTAATAGTTATTATGCAGTTAAGGTCCTTATGTTGAGACATTATTTCATATACTTCCGCTTCACTAACTACATAATAATTAGTCAGGAAAACTCGCAGGTTTCTTCTGTTTGTCTTTTTAACCAGAAAAAGTTGTTTATCAATTTGTTCGACATCGGTAACCTTAGGATGTCCACCTACTCTTGATAAAAAAAACTGTATGCTCTCTGGTCTTGGGACTTTTTCATATTTCCCCAATTCAGGCATGTTCTCACCCCATGTCTAAGGATTTAAGATATTTGTTATTTCTTTCGGAAAAGTAGCAGCATTTCGATCTTTATACTCTGATAGATGATTATCCTTGAATCCTTCAACATGATTTATAAATGCATCAAAAATATGTAATTTGGATTTTGGCACTAGGTCTATATTTTCCCTTAAAAGATCGACAATCCTTTGATTATTGGGAATGATTACTTCCCTACATTTTTTTTCCCAGATTGAAGCTGAGTCTGAAATAAATTGTTGAGCCCTTACACTATAAGGTCCATATTCTAGGAATACTCTTTCATTTTCCCGAAATAATATAACTAACTTTTCTTTAATCTCTTTATACCTATCTTCAGTGCTTTGTTCCTCCTTTGGAGTGAGAACAACTAAAGCCCCTCTGTCTTCAGTTCTAATGGGGTCAATCATGATTGATCTTATCACTCTAACTAAATCATCTTTAAGTAACCCAATTAAATGTAACGCATTTTCGTATTCTTTGTATATCCCTAGACCTTGATACTTTTCTTTAAAGATTCTTAACTTTTGTACTTGTTCAAGATTAACATCCCTAGGTAGATCTCGTTTTGAAAAGTATAGCAATATTGGTTTTCTATCTTTTATGAATTCTTCAATCTCTTCAAGAGTTCCTGAATCGTATCTTTCCGTCGGAGAACCTACCTTTGTCCAAAAAGCCCCGACAAGTACATCGCAGCCTCTAACTAATTGTCTATTCAATATCTCCTGAGGATTACCTCCGCTAAATTCAGGAGTGGAATGTGTTTCCCATCTAACAGGTAGTAACACTCTTCTCTCTTGTTCTGAATTTACAACATTCCATTCATAGATTGCTTGTGAGATTGCTTCTCTTTCTTCTTTTACATCAGAAGGCGAAGCAATTAATACCTTGTATACTGAAGCATCATAGCCCATGCAAAGCCTCCATTTTATCTTATGTAATGTTATACAAAATTGACCTGAATTTCAGCTTCTTTCAATTCTTTCATCAATTGAAGCTCGATTTCTTCCACAGACTCCCTGAAAGGTAGATAAACAATACCATCGATGTCTGACGGTATTTCAACATTTACTCTATTGATACAACAAACATTGTTTCTGCCTAGTTTGCCATAAAAAAACCTAACTCAAAAATTACATTTTGTCTTGCTCGAAATTTGTAATCAGGGTATTCAGAATTTAAGGCTCCAATATCATCTGGTGTTAATAAAACAATTGCATATCTAACATTTGAGTACTTTTCAAATTTTTCTATAATAGATAAACCATTATTAGCCATCCTTTGAAGTACTATTGGCTCCAATCCTATTCTCCGAACAATATTCTCTGTTTCTAGAAAAGCTGTCCTGTCCCGACCATGGACAATAAAAATCCGACTTCTTTCTAACTCTGACGGTGTGGTTTGCTTTACATCTTTAGACTGCTTAGATGATGTAACGCTCGGAAACATGCTTTCCAGTATATTAATGTGATTAATCAAAGATTCGTATCCGATATCATTTATAGTTTTTCCTGTATTAGAAAAATGAAAAGGTTCAAAATGAAACTCAATTAATCCTAATTTCCTAATACTCTTATTCATATCAGAAACATATTTATTGAAAATTTCCGCCCTTTTCCAATCACCTTTATAACTTGTGATATCTTGTAACGTCCTCTTTAGTTGGAAAATAACTGTATTATTACTATTTTTCACTCCTAGCCTATTCATGCAATATTAATAATTATAACATACAAAATATTACAAAATATTGTTTTCAATATTTGGAGTAATACCATGACCCTTTCTTACCCGCCTGTGGTTATAAATATGTTATGTCTTATGAACACTGTGTTCATAAGTATGCAAAAAAAGACAGTTCTAAAAAACATAACATACTATCGTATCTTACTAGTTTCTTTAAAAAGTTCCTTTGTACATACCATTATTATTCGGATGACCGTAAGAACATTTCTTTGCCTTTATCTTCAAGAAAATAGTATCTATATAGCTTCTACTATCCTAAAAATGAACGATTACTCGTATGTAACCTAAATTTTCAATCGTTCGATCTTTCATTCATTGAATTGCTTTCCTTAGCTCATTATTAGGAGGTTCATCAAATCGCTGAAGTCGTTTGAATACCACTAGTTCAGTTATTTTCAATAAGGCATTAAGCGCTAAGTGCCTTGCTAGAGGATGTGCTACTGTATTTTCGCGGGCGTAGAAGTATGACGGTTACTTAACAATAGCACGGTCGAGGCGTAGCCTTGGCCGTATGAATTGGACGAATGATCTTCTCGGACAAGAAGCGCTCATTGCTATTACGGATGCCTAGCGTTCAGTTTTGAAACTGTTCGGGAGCATAAGAGCCTGCCGCGTTCCTCTACGCTTCCACGCCAAGAGCGTTCGCGTCAGAACTATTAATAGAAATAAATATAATTTCATCGCGTAGATTTGAGGGCGGCGTGCCGGAATCAAGCAAGGGGCGCACTATGCCCCGCGCTAGTCATTCCCTTTGCTCAACGATGGCTGTCAACAGCCGACGCGAGCTCTACTCCGCGAATATCAATCTCACACACTTTCGATGAAAATTCTTTTCCGATACGGTGATCGTGAACTCTAGCAGCTTCGCGAGAGTCTTTCCACTAATACGACGACGGCGGCCTGGTGGCGTTGGGTAGAACGTTGCTCCGTAAGTCATGCGGATGCGACCTCCACTTTCGTAATAGGTATACGGGAATGGGCTTCACAGAAATGGAATAACAAAATTGTATTAACAACGACAAAAAACCTCCGTAGACAGCAAAAGCACTGATTGCGGGGGTTTTTCATCAATTTCCAAACTAATATGATACCCCTTGCGTTACAATAACTTTCAATATTAGGATATTGAAACAACTTCGCCTTCCTTACTCAAGACACTCTCAGTGCTTAATAGAAACTCTTTGTACCTCATACTTTCTCTAATACTGATAAAAATAGGCCACTCTTTTAGATTTATTAAAGTAACATCTTTTGGATATAGACTAGGTAATAAAGAAAAGAAACCATCAACATCATCCTTTAAAGAAAGCAAACAGAGCCTAAATATATCCTTTCTATCAGAGAAATCTTTCACCTCTAGATCTTCTTTAATTAAAGAGTAATTATTCATACTTTTTATACATAGCCAAACGTTTATTTGAGCTCTTAGAAGACTATCAGAAGAAGCACTCTTCTCTGCAAGAAAAAAAGTGTACATATCTTTTGCAAGAGCCCATTTATTGGCTCGCATATAATTATATGCGTATTGCATGATTAGCTCTTCCCTATCCGAGCTTTTCTTCTCCATTTTTTGCCACATTTCTAATGCTATTAATATTCCTATCCTTTCTAACAAATCTATCGATTCTTCGATGTATTCATTAGTAATTTTTATTGATTGACCTAGCTTATATTTATCTTTATTTTTCAAACTCACCTTAGACAGATATATATTATTTACAATTCCATCATTATGTACAATAATGTTTCTCCTTTGAAATATCTCAAAAACATCGTCATTACAATCATTAATAAAACTGAGATTGCATTTAAGATTTTTTGTGAGATAGTCTAACCAATCCGAGTAACTTTTCCTCATAATTGTCTCGACTTCATTTTCGATGAGAAACATTTGAGCATTTTCAAGTGACCCTAGTCTAACGATTTCATCGAATGTTAAGGACTTATCATTTATGTTAATAGACTTTGGGTGTTCAGATATTCTTTTTGTTATTAACTTTGATATTAATATTTCGAAGAATACAACTAGATTTATTATGCTGCTTTTATATAAAATATTAATTTGATTTGCATTGAGATTATATTCGTTAATTAAAGAATCCGCTTTACTATGACTTTTCATTCTTACTACATCACCATCAGATATAATTTTTATACCATAAAGCTCATATACATGATTTTCTAGTATATCAACTGCCTCTGTTAATTCTTCATTTTTCTCTGGGTAAGCTTTATATCTTGATATCATTTCAATTACACTAATGAATTTTTCGCTCTCAGAAGACTCTTCAAATGTTTTTTTACTCCTAAATACTGCCTCAACACTCTTTGCATATGACTTTAAAGAGGTCACATTCAAAATATAGCTTTCTATGATGCTATGATATTCTGAAAATCCAATTTTTTCAAACATTCATATCCCCCCATTTATTAAATAATTATGCAACTATAACTATTTGATACATTATCTCACAAACCTCTTTACTTTCGTTACCATAAATTTCGATAATTAATAAATTGACCAATACAATTAATATAGATGTCTCGCCTTACATTTTGTTCGTTATTAGAGAGAAGTGACAATATGATACGTTTACGTTAATGGCATGACAAAACTTCTTTTCTATGTGGCCGTTTAATCGTAATAGGTTTTTAAGCGTTTCTAGCCCGTAAATTAGGCGCGATTCAGCGTCGGACAAGGAAACGTCTGTACCACTCTAATTTGACGCAAAAAAGCACAGTCATCCCGCGAAGGAGCTACGCTCAATTTGAGTTTCTAGCTTAACTAACTTTCATAGGTTCTACTATTTCTTTTGAGGCTTTCAATGACATTCGATATAAAATAAAAGACAGACCGGTGAATATCAGCACCAATTAAGAAATGTCCCAGTAAGTAGTGACACTACTAACGCAACCACGAAAAGCAACTCCGCTCTCCTCAGCTCCTTAAATGAAAGCACACCACCAAATAAGTACTGCAACATGATTACAGCACCGGCAGCACTTGATATTATTTACGGAGAACTATCTGACAGCATCCCCGTAGTATAATTTCTGTACGAGTATATACCGACTAGAATCGCTAAGAATAGAGCGGATATTCCCGTTGCTAAACGCGTCACTACGTTCCCCTTTATTCGTAATTTTCCATTATTATACTATATACGATTTAAGCCCGCCATTAGTTTCATCACATAACCGCAAAAAAGCGCCACCCTACCGCGATTAGGCGATAAGATGACGCTCTTTGTTACGTTCTTACTTTGCGAAATCTTGCGGTACATCGACCTCGCCGATTCCGCCTTTCATGATTACGAAGAATGCGAAATCTACGAAAAAAGAAGCGACGTATTGGTTTCGGCCCTACTCCTGCAGAAGCCCCGCAGACTTACGTAATTCATTCGCTCCTTAATCCGGTAAGTTCGCCGCCTTTCGGAGTTGCTGCGCGAGCCAGTGCAGATAATCGCGCTGCTTGGCGTCTCCTGCTTCGTGCCATGCCGGCGAGATCCACATATTAACCAAGGCTTGCGCTACTACTCAAATCGCAAATATTCTCAGTTGATGATTACGAATGCTTAAAATATAATAGCATTAGCAAAGTGGAAAATGGTAGAAATAACACAACAATACTGCCCGTCCTCACTTACAGGAATTTTATGCTATAATATATCTAGCAAAGTTAGCGGATGGGATGAGAGGGGGTTCTGATCCTTCTTGACAACGTATGAGACGATGACGCTTATGATAGCTTTCGGCGTACTTATAATTACATTGCTTAATTTAATTGTTCAA
Source organism: Paenibacillus sp. N3.4 (assembly GCF_008017805.1). GTDB lineage: Bacteria > Bacillota > Bacilli > Paenibacillales > NBRC-103111 > Paenibacillus_E. Next base: position 32,357 of record NZ_VRTT01000047.1, read on the forward strand.
ATGCAAAAGAAAAAATAGCCTCACCGATGAGATGAAAGCTACTTTTACAAAAACCTGAATCGCTTTGCTACAACGACCGAGGTGTTCGAGACCTCGGTTTTGTTGTGTATATGTTTATTTTACTCTTGTATTATATAGAAGTAAATAATTATATTGACTTTAATACGTCATTAATACTTATGTGTCGAAACGTGTCGGATCATTATTCGGAAGGCAACGGACTAAACCGCTTATGATGTTCCAAGAGATCCTCTCCACTTATCTGTACATATTTTCGCGTAGTAGCTATATCCCATGTCCCATCATCTTCATTAATAAGAATACGTCCATTCCGTTGATCGCCGCCATCGTTGCAAAATTATGACGTAGAACATGCGGCGATACCCTTTTATCTATCTTCGCTTTCTCCGCGTAGTTTACAAACGACTTCTGTAACATCTTCTCGCTCAATTTCTCACCGCAATTCGTTGTAAAGACGAATGAACTCGTAAAGTGTTCCTCTGACTCCGCGATAAGTTGCTTTAACAGTCGGATATTATCAATTGAAAGAGGTAAACGCAAGATTTACGATTCTTATTTTTCACAGCCGGTTAAAATAATCTGCTTTTTAACGAAATCCACCTCCTTTTTCTCTAGTGGGCATATTTCATTCAGACGCATACCGGAATCCAAAATTAATATTAAGGCAATATAATCTCTCCATTGAACGAACGACTTCTGATCTGGAGCTCGCAGCAGCCGTTTAAGCTCGTCTTCTGACAGCGGCTGAAACGTATCGATGTCCTGATACGCATCAGGGACAGCTTTACAGCCAGATTACGGTCTTACCTTCCTCTGGTGGAGAATATTAAAGAACGTCCTTAGAACCCGTATACGCACGTTTACAAACGGAGCAAAGCCGATCCGGTCCTTACTAAACTCCAATTTAATCGGATGGCCTTCGTAATAGCCCTTTTCATTCGCGTAACAAAGCACATAATCGCAATCGCGCATTATCGACGCGGTAACTTCTTGAATCGATACTTCTCCGTACTTCGCGCAAATCCATTCTATGAAATAATCTATAATTGCGATGCAGCCGTGGAGAGTACGTTCCTTCAAATTATTGGCGCGATTAATCTTCATTACGAAATCAATCACTTCTCGCAGTGTATAGTTCGGTATATTAACGTCGGGCAACGGTTGGCGATCGAAAACCTGATTGCGCCCCGTCCGCTTATCTTTCTGTTCATTAACTCGTTTACTAATCCGCATAAATAAAAAACCCCCTACGTCATTAACGTAGGAGGCAGCGAGTCAGTTAGGTCAAACCGGATCAGCTAGCGCTATTATTCGATTATTTCGGACTGCTTTCGCTTACATAACGTACTGGAAACACCGCATTGGCGCATCTTTTAAGCATCTACGGAAAGAGTGGGAGTCGAACCCACGCACGCCTCGCGACGCCTAACTGATTTCGAGTCAGCCCCCTTGGACCACTTGGGTACCTTTCCATGAAAAGCGAGAACAGGACTTATTGTATCAAAAAAGTCAGGCTCTCGCAAGTCTTTTTCCTAATCGATTTATGAAGACTCTTCTATGCTTTCCGGATTCGATCTCAACACCTTTTTCAGCTTGCTTTCGAACTTTGTTCTCGGCACCAATACACTATGTTTACAACCTACACATTTAATACGAATATCCATGCCCATCCGGATAATTTCCATTTCATTGGAACCGCACGGATGCGGCTTCTTCATTTGTACAATATCACCGAGCTGGTACTGTTTCTTCTCCATCTTCGTCCGCCTCCGCCTTTTCCGATTTTACGAACTACCCTACAGTCTAGGAAACCTCTATTTGTGTAATATCCAAATGCTTCTTGATCTCCGTATTCAAGAGTCTCGTGACATCAAACTGTTTATTTGGCTTGCACTCGGCAATAATTCGAATCTTCAGGTCTGTACTTCCAACAACTTGAACACCGAGCACCTCAGGATCTTTGACAATATCTTCTGTAAGAAGCTGCACTTGTTTTACCGTTTCTTTCAGCGTTTTAGTTGCCTGATCAATATCTAAATGATTCGGAATGGTTACATCAACCACGGCCAGCGAGTTATACGTTGAAAAGTTCGTTACCTGCTTGATGTTCCCATTCGGAATGATATGAACCTCACCTGTCCAACTCTTAATTCGCGTGACTCTAATCCCAATCTCTTCAACAGTCCCTTTGAATTGATCAATCTGAATCACATCTCCGACACCGAATTGATCTTCGAAAATAATGAAAAATCCCGTAATCACATCTTTCACCAAACTTTGTGCTCCGAAACCTATAGCTAGCCCTAGTACCCCTGCACTTGCTAATAAAGGTCCTAAATTTATGCCTACCTGCCCAAGAATCAGCAAGATGCAAATGAAATTAATCGTGTATGAGATTAAATTATGTACGAGTCTACTTATTGTATCTGATCTTCTTCTATTAAACTTAAGAGGAGATTTGTCCCTTGCTATCATCATATGAGACAACGCAGTCTCCGCAATTTTGATACTTACCTTCGAGATGACATAAATCAATATAATCTTTGCTATTGTCCAAATTATAGAGGTAACAATTTCTGGTTTACTAACATGCTCGCGGATCCAATCTAAACATTGCGTTACTAAGGTCATTCAAAAGACCTCCCAATTTCATTCCATGGTAACATATTTATCATCCTCTTTAATATATATGCCTCTTATTTCTACATGCTCAAGTTGAATAATTTCTTCTACCTGCGCTAGATTCTCTCCCGGAAATTCAATAGATAACGCGCATCCGGCTGTAATTTCTTTTGGCGTTGGCCTGATATCAATTTCGATATCTGCATACTCTAGCAGCATTTCAGCACGGAGTGCCTGCTGCGTAGAATCAAAAGCAAGCAGCATTATGGAAGGTTTCAGGAAAATCACTCCTCTCGCTACGTATAAATGTCCCTATCTCTCCATATACTAGTAAAAAAGAAGGCAGCACTTGGAGGGATTTTATGAAGTTCCAATTTGGTTCCAATGGATCCGTAGATAACCGTTTAGCACCACTGAAAATCCAACATACAGATGCCGATACCCCATATCTTCTTTCTAAACATCTACAAGCCATTTTCAGCAAGCTACCAAACTATCAACCTATCGTTGTCATCTGTGTTGGAACGGATCGCTCGACAGGTGATTCTCTCGGACCTTTAGTCGGTACGCATCTAAACCGTACCAATCTTCGGAACCTCCATCTCTTTGGAACCTTGGATCAACCTGTTCATGCATTGAATTTAACTGAAACCGTAGAAACGATTCATAAACAGTTCCAAAATCCTTTCATCGTAGCTGTCGATGCTTGTCTAGGCCAAGTATCAAGCGTAGGGAGCATTCAAGTCGCTGAAGGACCACTTAAACCTGGTGCCGGTGTCAATAAAGATCTACCGCCTGTTGGAGATATCCATGTTACTGGCATCGTTAACGTTGGTGGCTTTATGGAGTATTTTGTTCTTCAAAATACACGACTTAGCTTAGTTATGAGTATGGCTACTATAATAGGTGACGCTCTTCATTCTGCTTTGCGACGCTCTCAAGCTTACGTGCCAAGTGCTACGGCTGTTTTAAAGTTTGATTAATCGCTTCTTTTTCCTCTGGACTCAAAGAGTAATTCGATTGCCCCTTAACAATTGGTTTGGCATATAGATATGTCTGCTCTCGACTATGAATCCCAGTTAGAATCACACCATCCTGATACTCATCAAGGATCGCAATGGTAAAGCTCATATCACTGCCCCCTCTGTCACCAAAAGCATTATATCGGTGAATCGCAACTTTCGATTTCATTTTGGTCAATACTTCACGAATACGATCCACTTGGGCTGAAATCGATACCGATTCGGCCTTTTGCATGTTGATCGCATTTTGCATAGTAATGATTAACTCTTCCATGTTGTCTGCTTGAGATCCATTTATCATTCGTACATATTGTTTACGCAGTGATGATAATTTAGAAAACAAAATGAGAATACATACAAATAATACGATAATCAAGGCCAAACAAATTAAAACAATTAACCCTCCATCAATGCCAAACATTTCCCCCATGTTATCCCTCTTCCTACCTTATGCATATTGTGCACGAATTTCTTTGACAGCGTCAATAAGTGCTTCTATTTCCTCATTTTTAGTCAAATAACCAATGCTCGCCCGAACTGCACCTTTCTCTAATGTGCCAGCTGCTTCATGGGCTAATGGGGTACAATGATACCCTGCTCTGACGGCAATTTGAAACGATTGATCAAGAATGAATGCTGCCTCTGAGGAATCCACATCCTGAATATTAAAGGAAACGATTCCTGTTTTATTTTGTCCAAGCGCAGGTCCAAGTACCGACACTCCTTCAATTCCCAGAAGTCCTCCCATTAATAATTGTGTCTGGCTCCATTCTTTTGCATGTATCTTCTCGACTGTTTCATGCAATACGAATTTAACACCCTCATTTAATCCGGCAATCCCTACCGTATTTTGAGTCCCTGCTTCATAGCGATCAGGGCGTACTGTCGGTTGATGAACAGCTTCCGATTGACTCCCTGTCCCCCCATGCAGCAATGGCTCCAAATTAATGTCTGGATGAATATATAATCCCCCCGTTCCCTGAGGCCCTAGAAGGCCCTTGTGGCCCGGAAAGGCTAACATATCGATATTCATATCACCCACATGGATAGGCAACACACCGGCGCTCTGAGCCGCATCTACTAACAGCCTCACACCATGCGCACGACAGATCTCCCCAATCTCTGCTATAGGCATAATGGTTCCTAATAAATTAGAACTATGATTCACCACGACAAGGGTTGTATTTGACTTTATGGCCTGCTTTAAATCATCAAGCTTTAGATTGCCTTGTTCGTTATTTACTAAATAAGTAAGCTCTACTTGATTAGCAGCCTTCAAATACTCAAGAGGTCTACGAACAGAATTATGCTCAATGTTCGTGCATATGACATGATCGCCTGGCTTCACGAATCCTTTAATAGCTTGATTTAACGCATGCGTAGTATTCAAGGCAAAACTTATATCATTCGGATTGCGAATGCTGAATAAGCGAGCCAAATTTTTTCTTGTATCAAATAATACTCTACTGGCTTGGACAGCCATCTGATGACTGCCTCGGCCTGGGTTAGCTGCGTATTCATGCATACATTGCATCATCGCTTCCATCACTGCTGGCGGCTTTGGCCAGGAGGATGCAGCTTGATCAAAGTAAATTATCGGATTCACACTACCCTCTCCTCACAAATATAGCATACCTTAGTTTAATCCTTCTTAGCGAAAGAAAACCATGGTATGCTATCTAATTTTAAGAAATCTTACCTTGAAGCAATTCCAGTAGACGATTCAGATCATCCTTAGAATAATACAGAAGTTCTATCTTACCTTTATCCTGCTGATTTTTTATTTTCACTGTTGTTCGGAAAATATCTCTTAACTGCTCTTCAGCTTGATTAATGTAAGGATCTCTGTTTTTTTCTTTTGGCTTTGCTTTTTCCTTTTCCGTACCTGGTTGTTCTTCAAGCATTTTTACTGCCTCTTCAAGTTCTCTTACACTCCATTGCTTACTGATTGTGGTATCAGCAAGTTCTTTCTTTGTCTTATCGTCCTTTACTCCGACAATTGCTCTTGCATGACCCATCGATAATGTTCCACGTGAAACATATTGTTTGATAGATTCCGGTAATTGAAGAAGTCTTAAGAAGTTAGCAATATGCGACCTGCTCTTCCCTACCTTGGCTGAAAGTTCTTCTTGTGTTAAAGAGAACTGGTCAATTATGCCTTGATACGCAAAAGCAATCTCCATAGCATTCAAGTCTTCGCGCTGCACATTTTCGATTAATGCAATCTCCATTACTTGTTGATCAGAAAAACTTCTTTCAACAGCTGGAATTGTTGCTAATCCGGAAACCTGCGAAGCTCTAAACCTACGTTCACCTGCAATGATTTCGAACCCTTTTAAAACTTTACGAACGATAATCGGCTGGATAACTCCATGTTCTTTAATGGAATCGGCCAATTCTTTAATGCTATCTTCATTGAAGTGTTTTCGTGGTTGATAAGGGTTAGCTCTAAGTTGTGACAGCGGAATCTGAATGACTTTATCACTATCATCAATATGCAATGAGGTAATTAAAGCGTCTAAACCTTTGCCTAAACCTTTAGACATACCTTTTGTCATACGGACATCACTTCCTTCGCGAGCTCTAAATACACTTCCGCGCCTTTGGATCTGGGATCATAAGTTATAATGGATTGCCCGTGACTTGGTGCTTCACTCAAACGAACATTTCTTGGAATAATCGTTTGGTACACTTTCGTCTGGAAATATTTCTTCACTTCTTCAATAACTTGAATACCTAAATTTGTTCTGGCGTCAAACATAGTCAGAAGAACACCTTCAATTTGAAGCCCTGTATTAAGATGCTTTTGAACTAATCGAACTGTGTTTAATAATTGACTTAGTCCTTCAAGCGCATAATATTCACATTGAATTGGGATAATGACAGAATCCGCAGCTGTTAAAGAATTAATGGTTAAAAGACCTAAAGATGGAGGACAATCGATAAGAATATAATCATATAAATGTTTAACTAAATGAAGGGATTTTTTCAATCTAACTTCTCTTGAAATGGTTGGGACAAGCTCGATTTCGGCCCCTGCAAGTTGAATAGTTGCCGGTAAAATTTTAAGATTAGGGACATTAGTATCTACTGTAGCATCTTTAGGATGTACATCATTAATGAGAACATCATAGATACAATTCGCGACATCTGCTTTATTGATACCGATTCCACTTGTCGTATTCCCTTGTGGATCTATATCAACTAACAGCACTCTTTTCCCTAGTGATGCCAGGGAAGCACCCAAATTCACAGAAGTCGTCGTCTTTCCGACGCCACCCTTCTGATTCGTTATTGCTATTATTTTAGACAAAACCATTTCACCTCAATCGCTTATGTTCCAAATACCAAATAAAACAGTACTACTATCTTAACATATCTAGGAACGAGTTACCTTATCTATATTTCATAAATTGGTCAATAAGATGCAAAAAACGCTTGCGCCGTTTAAGGTAGCAATAAATGCTCATTATCGTTTAGGAATTTTAATAATAATCTCATAATGATCCTCATGATCTTGTTCCGATGTGTTTATATTCAGACCAGAACTCGTGACCATTTCAACGGATTGACGAATTGTATTTAAGGCCAAACGAACATCCTTAGTGAAGGAAACGCGACGGGTTTTCTTGATTTTTGTGGCTTCTTTAAGAAAATTTATTTTAATTTCCGTTTGTTTAACATTAAGCTCTTTGCTGATAATTTCTTCTAAAACTTTAACCTGTAATTCTTCTTGATCAAGAGAAAGTAGTGCCCTAGCGTGCCGCTCTGTTATTTTCCGTTCCATTAAAGCCATTTTGACGGGCTCACTTAAATGAAGCAATCGAATCTTATTCGCAATTGTAGACTGACTCTTCCCAAGACGTTGTGCTAAGCTTTCTTGCGTAAGATCATGCATTTCGATTAATTGTTGATAGGCCGCGGCTTCTTCAATGGCTGTAAGGCCTTCTCGCTGCAAATTCTCAATAAGAGCAATGGAGGCAGCTTGAGAATCATTAAAATCGCGAACTATCGCTGGGATAGTGTCTAGGCCCAGTTTCTTAACAGCTCGAAGACGTCGTTCTCCGGCAATCAACTCAAATACATTATTCTTAACACGAACAACGATAGGTTGAATAATTCCATGCGTTCTGATCGTTTGACATAATTCATCAATACGATCCTCATCAAACAAGGTCCGCGGTTGATAGGGGCTTGGAATAATACTATTTACAGGTATGTTCTTGACCTCGTCTGTCGATGAACGATCAGTAAGACCAAACAGCTTTGAAATTTGTTCTTTCATAGGAAAACTTACCACCAACTCTTCCCGTAGTTTAAGCGACCAATACGATCCAAAGATAGACGACCTCTCCGCCCTACAGGACGAAATCACTTGTCAAGGTTGCGGCGATTATGATGACAATTGAAATCAGAAACGTGCCAAGTATGTTATGAATCTCTATCTATAATTAATTCAACACGCAAACTGATTTTCCTTCTATAAATTGGTGAACATTGTATGTAAATGTTTCACGTGGAACATGTTATGACTTAACTAATGGACTTTTAAGAGGTAATCCAGCTTTCCGAGGATACTTAGCTGGCGTTGCTCCTATTTTCTTTATTTCAACAAAGTGACGAACAGATTCTTCAATCGGTAATTGTAATCGATTCACTTTCACAATTTTACCTCTTAGCTCTGATAAACTAAAAGAAGAATCTACAAGCTCCTCTTCAATTTCTGAACCTTTCATAGCAATAAAGATCCCATCTCTCTTAACAAAAGGAAGACAAAATTCATTTAAAACTTGAAGTCGTGCAACAGCACGAGCGGTTACAAGGTCAAATTGATCTCGGTATTGTGGCAGTCTAGCTATATCCTCTGCCCTGCCGTGTACACATTGCGTATCCGTAATACCTAATAGAGAAACTAACTCTCGTAAAAACTGAATGCGTTTATTTAAAGAGTCTACTATTGTAACTTGAAGATGAGGAAATGCTATTTTCAATGGAATGCTGGGAAAACCAGCTCCCGATCCAATATCTGCAACTGTTGTTGCTTTGCTCATAGGGAAATTGAAAGAAAGAGAGAGAGAGTCGTAGAAATGTTTCAAGTATACTTGCTCTCTCTCCGTTATTGCTGTCAGATTCATTTTCTCATTCCACTCAACAAGCGTTTTATAATAAATTTCAAATTGATCCAATTGTTGAGCAGAAAGTGTAAGGTTATGAACTTCTAATAAAGAAACAAATTGTTGTTGAATAGCATCCATAATTTAACCTCTAGCCGCAACGACTCTGTTATAGTGTTCCAAATAAACAAGAAGAATGGAGATATCTGCAGGTGTTACGCCAGCAATACGAGATGCCTGACCAATGGAAATGGGTCTAATTTTCGCAAGCTTTTGTTTAGCCTCAGTAGCAATTCCATGGATTTCGCTGTACTCAATATCATCCGGAATCTTTTTCTTCTCCATCTTACGTAATCGTTCAACTTGATTGTATTGTTTTTCAATGTATCCGGCATATTTGACCTGAATCCCTACTTGCTCTTTCATTTCCGCATCTAACTCATATGGAGATGGGGACATTTGCTCTATATGAGCATATTCAATTTCAGGACGACGAAGTAAAGAGATTGCGGAGACCGAATTATTTAACTGCGCACTTTCCAAGCTTTCAAGATATTTTTGCACTTGATCATCTAGTTTAATTTTGGTTGAATTTAAGCGTTCAATTTCTTGCTCAACCAAAGCTTTCTTATTCAAGAAAGTTTCGTAGCGTTCGTCGGAAATTAGACCAATTTCATGTCCAATCGGCGTCAAACGTAAATCAGCGTTATCATGACGAAGCAACAGACGATATTCTGCACGTGAGGTTAATAGACGATAAGGCTCATTCGTTCCTTTCGTAACAAGATCGTCAATAAGGACACCAATATATCCTTCGGATCTATCAAGAACTATCGCTTCTTTTTCCTGCACTTTACGTGCTGCGTTTATACCGGCCATGACACCTTGACCCGCAGCTTCCTCATAACCGGAAGTCCCATTGATCTGACCCGCAGTGAATAAGCCGCTAACCAACTTTGTTTCTAATGAAGGTTTCAATTGAGTAGGAACTACGGCATCATATTCGATAGCGTATCCCGTACGCATCATTTCAACTTTTTCCAGACCGGGAATAGAGCGAAGAATGCCCAACTGCACATCTTCAGGCATACTCGTTGACAACCCTTGAACGTAGTACTCGGATGTATTGCGACCCTCAGGCTCTAAGAAAATTTGATGTTTAGGCTTATCGCTGAAACGAACAATTTTATCTTCAATAGATGGGCAGTATCTTGGACCTGTTCCTTCAATGGCCCCTGAAAACATCGGAGCTCGGTATAAATTCGCATTAATAATGTCATGCGTATCTTCAGACGTATACGTTAACCAACATGGAAGTTGATCTTCCTTAAGTCCTGTTTTGGTTTCAAAAGAGAAGAACTTAGGATCATCATCGCCTGGCTGAATAACTGTTTTGCTAAAATCAATTGTATCCTTATGAACCCGCGGCGGAGTACCTGTTTTGAAACGAACCAAGTCAAAGCCCAGCTTACGCAGAGATTCTGATAATTTAATTGAGGGTTGCTGATTATTAGGTCCACTTTCATACATTAATTCGCCCATAATCACTTTTCCTCTTAAATAAGTACCTGTCGTTAATACAATTGCTTTTGAATAATATTCAGCACCAGTTTTGGTAATAACACCTTTACATACGCCATCTTCAACAATCAACTCTTCCGCCATTCCTTGACGGAGTGTAAGATTAGGTGTAGCTTCAATGGTTTCTTTCATTTTATGCTGGTAGGAGAATTTATCCGCTTGAGCACGAAGTGCGTGAACAGCAGGTCCCTTCCCTGTATTTAGCATTCTCATCTGTATATAAGTTTTATCGATGTTCCGACCCATTTCGCCACCTAAGGCATCAATTTCGCGAACAACGTGGCCCTTCGCAGGACCACCAATAGATGGATTGCATGGCATGAATGCAACCATATCTAAATTAATCGTCAGTAACAATGTGTTGCAGCCCATACGTGCAGATGCCAGTGCGGATTCACAACCGGCATGGCCAGCTCCAATGACAATAACATCGTAATCACCTGCGTGATATCCCATAATAATCGTTCCTCCCTCTTTTATGAAAACAAAATGTAATCTGTTTTCATTTTCCTAAACAAAACTGGGTAAAAATTTGATCAATCAGAGATTCTCCGACGGAATCGCCAATTATCTCACCAAGCTGCTCCCAGGCTGCTCGGATATCAATTTGAATCATATCAATAGGAACATATTGTTCGTTAGCGTCCAGTGCATCTTGCAAGGATTGCTTCGCTTGCTTTAACAGAGAAATATGACGAACGTTACTCACATACGTTAAGTCGCTTGATTCTAACTTTCCTTCAAAGAAAATACCGGCAATGGCTTTCTCCAAGGCATCAATACCTTTATTTTCAATCAAAGACAACTCAACAATGCGTTCAGCAGAAAAATAACTTAAAACCTGGTCTACATTAAGCTTTCGAGTTAAATCAATTTTATTTAAAATCACAATGGTTTGTTTATCTGCAAGTTGTTTCATAAGGGCGATCTCATCTAATTGAAGCTCTTCATTACTATTTAAAACAAGTAAAATGAGATCCGCTTCGGCTAAAGCTGTTTTCGAGCGTTCAACACCGATTTGCTCAACAATATCTGTTGTGTCCCGAATACCTGCCGTATCTAATAACTTAAGAGGAATCCCCCCGATATTGACGAATTCCTCAATAACATCCCTTGTTGTACCCGGAATATCGGTTACGATTGCGCGATTCTCTTGAGCTAATTCATTCAAAAGCGAAGACTTTCCAACGTTCGGTTTCCCGACAATCGCCGTTTCAATACCCTCCCGAAGGATCTTACCTTGCTCAGCGGTCACCAATAGACGGTCAATCGCTAACATCACCGTATCGCATTTCTCTTTAATGAAAGCATTCGTCATTTCTTCAACATCATGCTCTGGGTAATCAATATTTACTTCCACATGCGCCATCAACTCAACTAAAGTGTAACGTAAATCCTTAATTTGCTTAGATAAGTTACCCTCGACTTGCTTCAACGCAACCTTAAAAGCCCGATCTGATTTGGCACGAATTAAGTCAATGACCGCCTCCGCTTGAGTCAAGTCAATCCGTCCATTTAAGAATGCTCGCTTCGTGAATTCACCTGGTTCAGCTAACCGCACACCTTGCTGCAGCAGTAGATCAAGTACTTTCTTGACCGATACAATCCCACCGTGACAACTAACCTCTACAACATCTTCCATCGTGAAAGAACGTGGAGCTTTCATTAACGTAACGAGAACCTCCTCTACCTTATCGGAAGAAACAGGTTCTACAATGAATCCATAATGTACCGTATGCGTCTCTGCAACAGATAATTTCGTTTTTGAGCGAAATATGCGTTCCACCAAAGGAACAGCTTCATCCCCGCTCACACGAATAACCGCTATCCCACCCTCTCCGAGCGGTGTCGAAATAGCAGCAATCGTATCATTTAACATAGTATTTACACCTCGAATTTACCTCATCTTAAAGAAAAAGCAATGACATGATCCAAGTCATTGCGGGGTAATTATTATTTAACAGCGATGACAACCCTGCGGTTTGGTTCTTCGCCTTTACTATAAGTTTTGACAATCGGATGACCTTGTAACTCAGCATGAATAATCTTACGTTCTTGCGAATTCATAGGTTCAAGAATAACTTCCTTTTTCGACCTAATCACACGATTAGCCAGTCTTAGAGCAAGTTCCTCTAACGTCTTCTTTCGTCTATCACGGAAATTCTCAGCATCCAAAATGATACGGAAGTGAGAATTTGCGTAGCGGTTCGCAACAATATTGACTAAATATTGCAAGGAATCGAGAGTTTGTCCTCTTTTACCAATGAGTATACCCAGCTCAGAGCCACTCATATTCAAAACCCAGCCTTCACGATCCTTATGCGTATCTATGGTGATGGAAATCTGCATCGCTTTGAACATATCTTGCAAGAAAGCGACCGCTTCCTCTAATGGATCAGGGATCAATTCAAGCTCAACCTTAGCTTGCTTGGAACCAATGAACCCGAACAGCCCTCTCGATGGCTGCTCCAAGATATGAATTTGTACCCGATCTTCTGTCACTTGCCACTCAGAAAGACCGGATTTCACCGCTAGCTCAATTGTCTTTCCAGTCACCACAATTTTTTTCATTTTGACAGGCCACCCTTATTATTTTGAGATCCAGGAGATTTTTGCGATCCAGGAGAACCATAAATAAAGTAAGACTGAACAATCGTAAAGATATTACCATAAATCCAGTACAACGGTAGGGCCGCTGCGAAATTCATGGACATAACAAAAATCATAACCGGGAAAATAAACAGCAAGCTTTTCATTTGCTGATTCATCTGAGAAGACATGAACTTCTGTTGAATGAATGTCGTTGCCGCTGCAACCAGTGGCAAAATATACAGATGGTCAGGCTGACCAAGATTCATCCATAAGAACGTATGCTCACGAATATGGTCATTTCGCATAATCGCCTGATAAAGCGCAATAAGAATTGGCATTTGAACAATGATAGGGAAACAACCGGCAAGTGGATTTACACCATTCGATTGAAAAAGCTTCATTGTTTCTTCCTGTTGTTTCTTAGCGTCATCTTTATACTTTTCTTTCAGCTTCTTCATTTCTGGCTGTAAATCCTGCATCTTCTTGGAGCTTTTATATTGCTTCAGCGTTAGAGGCAAAATAATTAAACGGATAATCAACGTAACGACCAAAATGGATAAACCGTATTGACCCCATAAGTGATCGGCGAACCAGTCGAGCGTTTGAGAAAGCGGGTACACAAAATATTTGACGAAAAAACCTGCGGTATTAGGATCAATTGGTGCCGAGACTGCGGTTGTTGGACTACATCCAGACAGCAATAAGATCAACGCAGAAAGAGATGCAAGCATATAGATTCGACGAGTCAAAATGAGGTCCTCCTAAATATCTTTTCCATCATAAACTATAACACAATTTTAGCCAGCAAGGAAATAATACGCTACTTTTTTATCGGCTCTTTTTTCTTTATTAAAGAAGCTTTGCGAATCACATGCCAAATGCTCTTTTCCATCTCGGCATAATCCATTTCAGCAGCTGGTTTCCTGGCTAATATTATATAGTCATAATGAGGTGTCATGCTCTCTTTGTTCAGCCGTATAATTTCTTTGATTATTCGTCTGATCCGATTTCGGACAACCGCATTGCCTACCTTCTTGCTGACGGAAACACCCAGTCGGAAATGCTCCAACTGTGCCTTCGGTAAATAATATAAGACAAATTGATGATTAGCCATCGATTTGCCATATCGATATACTTTATTGAAATCTTCTCTTTTCGCTAATCGATAACTTTTTTCCACGACTTTGTCCGCTCCAGACACCCATACAACCAGTATCAGTGTTCTTCTATCTATCTTAATAGTTTAAACAGAAAAAGAAATCTGTAAACCAAGCAAGCCAAATACAAAAAAAAAAGCCCCATTCGGAGCCTCTCTTTACGCGCTAAGAATTTTTCTTCCTTTAAGACGACGAGCTTGAAGCACTTTACGGCCGTTCTTCGTGCTCATTCTTTTACGGAAACCATGATTCTTCTTACGCTTTCTCGTGTTCGGGTTAAACGTCGGACCCATCTATAGCACCTCCCTGTTGAGGATATCCATCCTACAAAATTTCTACTACTCATTAAATCATTTTCAGAGAAGAAAGTCAACCTACCCGCGTGTGCAGGGTGAGAAAGCTTTTTACTTACAAAATCCAATAAAGAACAACCTGTGCATAAAATTTTCTGTGGAAAAAGAGAACCATGTCGAAAATTAACATAATATCAACAATATCTTGTGTTGTGAACAAAAGCTATGCACAACTTGTTGTAATTGTGGATAATCTCAAACAATCCGTTGATTAACAGGTTAACTTTTGGTAAGATGGTAATGTTTCTGTTGTGGATATACTCCATCATCCCTCCGATTTATCAACAACCTGTGGATAACATTGTGAACAATTTCCCTCTACAAGAATAAGTCATTTCTACCGTTCCTTAATAATGTGGATAAATCGACAAAAGCCGCCTTTTTACACCACATCCGATATGGAATTCTTTTTTTGTTTTAATTGATAATAAGATGGTCTGATTCATGTTCTCCCACCTTAATAAACGCGGTCATCCCTATTCGCCGTTTATAGATATAGCTTAAATATCTAGATCTTTACTGGCCCTACGCCACATGTTTGATTTTAAAGGAGTGAATTACTGTGGAAGGCCATACTACCGACTTATGGCAGCAAGTTCTTAGCATTATCCAGACCAAGCTCAGCAAACCCAGCTTCGATACTTGGCTGAAATCGACTAAAGCGACCGTATTTAATGATTCTACTGTCGTTATTTGCGCTCCCAACAATTTCGCTCAGGAATGGTTGGAAAGCCGCTATACCAAGTTAATTGAAGGAACGATTCATGATTTTACCGGTAAACATGTTTCTGTGAAATTCATCATTGAAACCGAAGAGCAGAAACTACAGTCCTCTGCTATGATCTCGAATGTCATTCCGCCTAAAGGCCCTGCTATAGTTACAGGGGAAGAAAACTTTACGAATATGATGAACGCCAGATATACCTTTGATACATTTGTCATCGGATCTGGTAATCGTTTCGCTCATGCAGCCTCCTTAGCTGTAGCGGAAGCACCCGCCAAAGCCTATAATCCGCTCTTTTTATATGGAGGAGTCGGTTTAGGAAAAACCCATTTGATGCATGCCATTGGCCACTATGTGTTAGAACATAACCCAGAGGCTCGCGTTTTATATATTTCATCTGAGAAGTTCACGAATGAGTTCATTAATGCGGTTCGGGATAACCGCGGTGAAGGATTTCGTAATAAATATAGAACGATTGATGTCCTGCTGATTGATGATATTCAATTCTTGGCAGGTAAAGAAGGTACACAGGAAGAGTTTTTCCACACTTTTAATGCCCTTCATGAAGAAGGCAAACAAATCATAATTTCTAGTGACCGGCCTCCCAAAGAGATTCCGACCCTGGAAGATCGCCTCCGATCCAGATTCGAATGGGGCTTGATTACAGACATTCAACCGCCTGACCTAGAAACACGTATTGCGATTCTTCGCAAAAAAGCAAAGGCTGAGAATCTCGAGATTCCGAATGAAGCGATGATCTATATCGCCAATCAGATCGACACGAACATCCGCGAGCTAGAGGGTGCGCTCATACGCGTAGTAGCCTACTCTTCGCTTATTAATCAGGATATTAGCGTTCATTTGACTGCCGAAGCACTGAAAGATATTATTCCATCGAATCGGCCAAGGGTCATTACGATTCAGGATATTCAGCAGCGTGTAGGAGAATTCTATGGATTGAAGCTGGAGGATTTTAAAGCGCGCAAACGTACAAAAGCCGTAGCATTCCCAAGACAGGTCGCTATGTACCTGGCACGAGAGCTGACGGACTTCTCTTTACCGAAAATCGGCGATAATTTTGGCGTCGCGACCATACGACGGTCATTCACGCTCATGATAAAATTGTTCAATTGTTAAAAGTAGATCAGGAGCTCTATAAGATCATTCACAACTTAACAGAACGAATTAAGAACCCCTCTTAATAACTTCTAAAATGCGATAAGCCTATACACAATCTATTCACATGTGGATAGGCTTGATTTATAAAGGATTCATCCACATATCCACATATTCAGTGCCCCTACTGCTATTACTAAATAAATAAGTATTATATAATGTATATGCTAACGCAATGAAAAAAAGAACTGCAGGAGTGAAATCATGAAATTAACGATTCTTAAGGACCATTTGATTGAATCCATTGGTCACGTTTCTAAAGCCATATCCTCACGAACAACCATACCTATCCTCACAGGGATCAAAATAGATGCAACCGTAAGTGGAGTTACCCTTACAGCGAGCGATACGGATATTTCCATTCAAAGCTTTACCCCTAGTGAAAATGGAAATATTAAAATTATTGATCTTTTTATAGCAGGCAGTGTCGTACTTCCCGCTAAATTTTTCATTGAGATCATTCGTAAATTGCCTGCACAACTGATCGAAATTGAAGTTCATGCTAACTTTCAAACCATTCTTCGTTCAGGCTCTTCTGAAATTCAAATCATGGGTCTTGATCCTGATGAATATCCGCTGCTTCCTGAAATCGAGGAAAGCAAAATGATTCGCCTGCCGAGTGATCTTTTGAAAACCATGGTTAAACAAACGTCTTATGCCGTTTCGACTAATGAATCTACTCCGATTCTTACTGGTGTTCTTTGGAACATTTCAGGAGATAAGCTTAAATTTATTGCTTGTGACCGCCACCGTTTGGCAAGCAGAGAAGTAAGTATTGATAACGAATCCAGCCATAATCTGCCGAATATTGTCATATCCGGACGAACATTGAACGAATTAAGCAAAATTTTGCCCGATCAAAATTCACTTATAGATATTGTTATTGCAGACAATCAAGTTTTATTCAAAATTCATTCGATTCTTTTTTATTCACGCATTTTGGATGGGACTTACCCGGATACTTCCAAGCTGATTCCGCAATCTTTTCAAACCGAAATGTCGTTCCGACCAAAGAGCTTGCTGAAGCGATCGATCGCGCTTATTTGCTATCCAGGGAAGACAAGACGAACATTGTCAAAATGATGATGCTCGAAGATCAAAGTATTGAAATTTCCTCCAGCTCCTCTGAGCTAGGCAAAGTAACAGAACAAATCAAGCTGCAGCAAATCGCTGGTGAATTGCTCAAAATCTCTTTTAACTCCAAGTACATGCTGGATGCGCTTAAAGTACTTGATTCCGAGTTCATTCATATTGGATTTACCGGAGCTATGCAGCCTATCATCATGAAACCGCAAGATTCTACAAACATTCTACAACTGATCTTGCCTTATCGAACAACGAATTAAGGAGAACCCAATGAAGCAAATAGCGATTCGAACGGATTTTATTACGCTTGGACAATTTTTAAAATTATCGGACTGCATATCCACAGGTGGACAAGCCAAATTTTTTGTTGTGGATACAAAAATTGAAGTGAACGGGCAAGCTGAAAACCGCAGAGGACGGAAACTTGTTCCCCAAGATGTGGTGACCGTGGAGGGTTTCGGACAATTCGAAGTTGTGAGCTCCTGATCGGATCAAGCACCAAGAAGGATGGCCGCTCATGTTTTTAAATCGACTCGTGCTTAGTCACTACAGAAATTATGATCAAATTGAACTAACGACCGATAGTAATGTGAATATTTTTGTTGGACCTAACGCACAGGGCAAAACGAATTTATTGGAATCCATTTATGTGTTGGCCATGACCAAGTCTCACCGCACGCATCAGGATAAGGAATTAATTGGCTGGAACGGTGAACAGACCCAGCTGCATGCTGAAATTCAAAAGCGTTACGGAAATTGTAAGCTGGACCTTTCTATTTCTTCCAAGGGCAAGAAAGCCAAAATCAATGGTCTCGAACAAAAAAAGCTTAGCAACTTTATCGGAGCTTTGAATGTCGTGATGTTTGCGCCAGAAGACTTGGAGATTGTGAAAGGAACCCCTGGCGTTAGAAGGCGTTTTCTCGATATGGAGATTGGGCAGGTACAACCATCGTATCTGTATGATTTATCCCAATATCAGAAAATATTGCTGCAGCGGAACAATTATTTAAAGCAATCCTTCCCTGGAAAAAGCTCTCCAGACGCTATGCTGGACATTTGGAATGAACAATTAGCACTGTATGGTGTTAAAATCATGAAAAAACGTCAAAGCTTTATTAAGAAGCTGCAGCAATGGGCGGAAACGATTCATAGAGGAATAACGAATGACAGTGAAGAGCTTCTTATCCGCTACTCACCCTCTTTTGAAATGCAGCAGTTTGAAGATGAATCTGTTTTATTAGACCAATTTATGATAAAGTTATCACAGGTTAGAGATCAGGAATTTCGAAGAGGCGTTACATTGGTCGGTCCTCATCGTGATGATCTTCTTTTTTACATCAACGACAAAGAGGTCCAAACTTATGGATCTCAGGGACAGCAGAGAACCACTGCATTATCACTCAAGCTCGCTGAGATTGAACTCATTCACGAAGAAGTTGGCGAATATCCACTTTTATTGCTTGATGATGTGCTATCCGAGCTAGATGAATATAGACAGACACAGTTAATTCGCACGTTTCAGCAAAAAGTTCAGACGTTTATTACGACAACAGGTCTAGAGAGTGTCCATTTGGACCAACTGGATCATGCTTCTGTGTTCCATGTTTTGAAAGGAAATGTAAGCGGCAGGAGCTGAGAAGCATGTTTATTCATTTGGGTGGAGAGAAAATTATTAGAGCTTCCGAGCTGGTGGCGATCTTCGATATCTCGATTGAAAAGTCTTCCAAAATATCCAAGCAGTTTATTCAGCAAGCTGTCAAAGATAAAAAGACAGAGCAAATCGGGGAAGAAGAGTGCAAATCACTCGTTGTTACGAAGAATAAAGTATATTATTCTCCGATCTCCTCCACGACGCTTAAGAAGAGAGCGCATCAATTGTTACCGAACTAACCTTTTTTAACTATAAAAAAGCAGGTGAAGCATAACATGTCTGGGAATCAAAAAGCGTATGATGATAGTCAGATTCAGGTACTGGAAGGCTTAGAAGCTGTTCGTAAACGGCCGGGTATGTACATTGGTTCAACCAGCGCCCGTGGACTTCATCATCTCGTATGGGAAGTTGTTGATAACAGTATCGACGAGGCTTTGGCGGGCTATTGCAACAAGATTGATGTGATCGTTCACACGAATAATAGTGTTACCGTTATTGATAATGGCCGAGGAATTCCAGTCGGTGAAAATGCAAAATTGAAACGACCGACACTTGAAGTCGTCCTTACGGTTCTTCATGCCGGCGGTAAATTTGGCGGTGATGACTCGGGGTATAAAGTATCAGGCGGTCTGCACGGTGTAGGTATCTCTGTCGTTAATGCTCTGTCTGAGCTTCTGATCGTAGAGGTTAGACGCGATGGCAAAGTGCATCAACAAGAATATCGCCGCGGTGCGCCTCAGTATGATGTGAAAGTCATCGGTGAGACCGAAGAAACGGGGACGAAGGTAACCTTCCAGCCGGATCCTGAAATTTTCAAAGAAACGGTAGAATATGATTACGACACGCTTCAATCCAGAATTCGTGAGCTAGCATTCTTAAATAAAGGCATCGAAATCAATTTAATGGATGAACGTACGGATACGATTCATACGCATAAGTACGAGGGTGGTATTGTATCCTTTGTTCAGCATTTGAACCGCAACCGAGAAGTTGTAAATGAGACGCCTATCTATGTGGAGGGCTCGAAAGATAATATTTCTATCGAGATTGCTCTTCAGTACAACGATAGTTATACGGAAAATATTTACTCTTTCGCGAATAATATTAATACGCATGAAGGCGGAACCCATGAGTCCGGCTTTAAAAGTGCGCTGACACGGATTTTGAATGACTATGCTCGCAAAAGCAACTCACTCAAAGAGAGCGATTCCAACTTATCCGGCGATGACGTGCGAGAAGGACTTGCTGCGATTATTTCTGTGAAAATACCTGAACCGCAGTTTGAAGGCCAAACGAAGACAAAGCTTGGCAACAGCGAAGTTCGCGGGATTGTAGAATCTTTATTTGCTGAAAAGCTGCAAGAATTCATGGAAGAGAACCCGGCTGTTGCTAAGAAGATTCTCGAAAAGGGAATTCAGGCAGCAAGAGCGAGAGAAGCTGCGCGTAAAGCAAGAGAGTTAACTCGACGCAAAAGCGCTTTGGAAGTAAGCGCACTGCCAGGGAAACTAGCAGATTGCTCATCCAAAGATGCTTCAATCAGTGAGATTTACATCGTAGAAGGTGACTCTGCCGGTGGATCTGCCAAGCAAGGGCGCGATCGTCATTTCCAGGCCATTCTTCCTTTACGTGGTAAAATCTTGAATGTAGAAAAGGCAAGATTGGATCGCATTTTGTCCAATACAGAGATTCGCGCTATGATAACAGCGTTTGGTACGGGAATCAGTGATGACTTCGACATTGCCAAAGCACGTTATCACAAAATTATTATTATGACCGATGCCGACGTGGATGGAGCGCATATTCGTACGCTTCTTCTTACTTTCTTTTACAGATATATGAAAAAGCTGATCGAAACCGGTTACGTCTATATTGCGCAGCCGCCGCTTTTCAAACTAGAGAGAAATAAAACCGTGCGTTATGCTTATAACGAGAAACAAAGAGAAGTCATTATGCAAGAATTTGGTGAAGGCGCCAAAGTAAACGTACAGCGTTACAAAGGACTCGGCGAAATGAATCCAGAGCAATTGTGGGAAACGACAATGGATCCGGAAAGCCGCACCTTCTTACAGGTAACGATCGAAGATGCTATAGAAGCGGATACGCTCTTTGATTCTCTGATGGGTGATAACGTAGAACCGAGAAGAGATTTCATCGAGGAACATGCGAAATACGTGAAAAATCTAGATATCTAAAGTCCCAAGCGTTGCAAACGATGTAAGCTTTCAGGAGGAACATTCATGAGCGAAGAATTACATTCGCAAGTCAAAGAAATTGACATTGCTACCGAGATGCGGACATCCTTCTTGGATTACGCGATGAGTATCATTGTCAGTCGTGCACTGCCAGATGTAAGAGACGGTCTTAAACCTGTTCATCGTCGAATCTTGTTCGCGATGTCTGAGCTAGGCATGTCACCGGATAAACCCCATAAAAAATCGGCGAGAATCGTTGGTGAAGTTATCGGTAAGTACCATCCGCACGGAGACACAGCTGTCTATGAGACGATGGTTCGGATGGCTCAAGATTTCTCACTTCGTTATATGCTCGTTGATGGCCATGGTAACTTTGGATCGATTGACGGTGATATGGCTGCGGCTATGCGTTACACCGAAGCACGTTTGTCAAAGATTGCGATGGAACTCCTTCGCGATATTAATAAAGAGACGATTGATTATGCACCCAACTACGATGGTGAAGAACATGAACCTGTTGTTCTTCCATCGCGTTTCCCTAACTTATTAGTGAACGGAAGCTCCGGGATTGCCGTTGGGATGGCAACGAACATTCCTCCGCATAATTTACGTGAAGTCATCGAGGGTATCCAGATGCTGATTCAGAATCCGGATATTACACCGCTTGAATTGATGGCAGCCATTAAAGGGCCCGATTTCCCTACAGCAGGCTTTATTCTAGGTCGTGAGGGAATTAGACAAGCCTACCAAACAGGTAGAGGCTCCGTCACGATGCGTGCCAGAACGGTTATCGAGGAAAATAACAATAAAGCCAGAATTATTGTCAATGAGCTGCCTTATCAAGTAAACAAAGCTAGATTAGTAGAAAAAATTGCAGAGCTTGTTCGCGAGAAGAAGATTGATGGAATTACGGATCTTCGTGATGAGTCCGACCGTAACGGTATGCGTGTCGTCATTGAACTCCGTCGTGATGTGAATCCGAGCATCGTTCTGAATAACTTGTTTAAACATACAGCGATGCAGTCTAACTTCGGTATTATTATGCTGGCTTTGGTGAATGGTGAGCCAAGAGTCTTAAATTTACGCGAAATGCTGCATTACTATCTCAAGCATCAGCAAGAAGTGATACGTCGTAGAACCGAATTCGATCTGCGTAAAGCAGAAGCTCGCGCCCACATCTTGGAAGGGTTACGCATTGCGCTTGATCATTTGGATCAAGTGATTGCGTTGATCCGTGCCTCGCGTACAACCGAGGAAGCAAGAGAAGGACTCATTACTACGTTCAACCTGAGCCATGATCAAGCACAAGCGATTCTTGATATGCGTTTACAGCGTTTAACTGGTTTAGAGCGTGAGAAAATCGAGGCGGAATACGCTGAACTCATGAAGAAAATCGCCGAACTCAAAGCGATTCTGGCTGATGAACAGCTTATTCTGGCTATCATTAGCGAAGAATTGAATGAAATCAAAGAGAAATTCGGAGATGAGCGTCGTTCCGAGATTACGGTTGGCGAGGAAAGCATCGAAGACGAAGATCTTATTCCGCGTGAAGATGTCGTAATTACGATTACGCATACGGGCTATATTAAACGTCTTCCGGTTACGACCTATCGCAACCAGAAGCGTGGGGGCCGAGGCGTCGTTGGTATGGACACGAAAGATAATGACTTTGTCGAACATCTGTTCGTGACCAATACGCATCATTACCTCATGTTCTTTACGAACAAAGGAAAAGTGTATCGTCTCAAAGCTTATGAGATTCCGGATTTAAGCCGGACGGCTCGTGGAACACCGATTATTAATTTAATCCAAATCGAGCAAGGGGAAACGGTCAATGCGGTTATTCCTGTCGAGAGCTTCGAAACAGAGCAATATCTTTTCTTTGCTACAAAGCAAGGTGTTGTCAAGAAGACGCCAATTGACGATTATTCCAACATCCGCAAAGGTGGCTTAATTGCTATTAACTTGCGTGAAGATGATGATTTGATTGGTGTTAAGCTGACTGACGGTAACCAGGGTATTATTATGGGAACCAAGCTAGGCATGTCCATTCACTTCCCTGAACAAGATGTGCGCTCTATGGGTAGATCGGCAACAGGGGTTAAAGGTATACATTTAGATGACGATGATGCTGTCATTGATATGGACGTGGTCCATGAAGACAATAAAGTACTCATTGTTACATCCAAAGGTTTCGGTAAACGAACGCCTGTTTCGGAATATCGGATTCAATCGCGTGGTGGTAAAGGGATCAAGACCTTGAATGTCACAGAGAAGAACGGCCCTGTTGTCGGTCTTAAAGTGGTCCAAGAGGATGAGGATCTTATGATCATTACAGCGTCGGGTACGGTCATTCGTACAAGCATGGATGGAATTTCCGTTATGGGACGTAATACTCAGGGTGTACGTCTTATCAATATCCGTGAAGACGACGAAGTCGGAACCCTATCTCGCGTTCAAAAGAATGAAGAACAAAGCGATAGTGACGAGGACAGCGATTGGGACGAAACGGAAAGTACAGAAGAATAAAAAGTGGGGATGGGGCTTACAAACCCATCCCTTTTACTTTACAATATGAAGTAGACGAATAAGTAAGGTGAGTGAATGATCGTGCCAACAATAGGCGTTACTCAACTAAAGTATGGGGAAAGATTGGGCGACAACGTTATTACTAAAATGGGGAACACACTTTTTAATAAAGGAAAAGTGCTTAACGAGAGAGATATTGAGATCCTGAAAGCTTTTCTCATCTCTTCTGTTTTTATTGATTCCAGGAATGGTGAGGAACCGGAAGTCACGAGTGAAGAAGTAAAACCGAGTGAGACAGCAACCGTTCAACCGTTTCAAATTGAGTACCAGAATATGTTGATCCTGCTTAAGCGTGTCTATCTTCTTGCTAACGGTGGACAACCACTTCCCATCTTAGATATACGATTAGGACTTGAAGCCCTTATTCAACATATTGATACCTATAAGGTTCTTACGTTCTCACCTAAAAACCGTAGTTTACATGATTACATTTACCACAATAGCATTATGGTTAGCCTAACCTCTTATTCTTTAGCCAGATGGCATGGTCTTCCACAGAAAGATTTAATGCAAATTGCTTTAGCCGGTCTCTTACATGATATTGGAACAGCCAAAGTAGATTCATCTATTCTAGAGAAGAAAAGTGCTTTGACTGCTTCAGAAATGGATGAGATCAAACAGCATACCTTAATTGGTTATAACATTCTTAAAAATATATCGGGTATTAACGAGGGTGTTAAACTAAGTTCGCTGCAGCATCATGAACGTGAGGATGGTTCCGGTTACCCTTTAGGTGTAAAAGGCGACAAGATTCATATGTATGCCAAAATTGTAGCGATCGCTGATATTTATCATGCCATGACCAATGAACGTTATTATCGTACAGCTTTGTCTCCTTATATTGTCCTTGAGCAGCTTTTCACGGAGTCTTTTGGTAAAGTCGATCCAGCATTGGTTCAGGCGTTCATCAATAAGTCGACCCAGATCAGTAACGGAACGCTTGTCAAACTTAGTGATAACCGAGTAGGAGAGATCATTTTCTCCGATCGGACTAATCCTACAAGACCTTGGGTAAATGTGAATGGAACAATCGTCAATTTAACCCTAGAAAGAAGTCTATTCATTCAAGATGTCATTGGTCATATTTAATAAGATGGAATAGAACTAGAGCCCCTCATGTAGGGGTTTTTCTTTTTATAAAGAAATTATAAAGAAAAGCTTGCATTCTGTATTTGTATTTGGTATATTACTCCTTGTCGCTTCGGCGGTCGAACGAAAGAACGAAGGGAATTAAAAAAGTTCTTGCAATCGAATAGGCTGATGTGGTATATTAATCAAGTCGCCTTTGAGAGGCGAAGGATTAAAACGTAAGAAATTGATCTTTGAAAACTGAACAACGAGTGAGTAAGCACGAACGAGCAATCGTTCAAACAAAGAGATTGTAAAATCTCGCTAGCAACGCAAATGAGCAATTAAGCTTTCAGATATACGGATGAGCAATTGTCCACTATTATGGAGAGTTTGATCCTGG
>NZ_VRTT01000048.1 GCF_008017805.1 Paenibacillus sp. N3.4
AAGTCACTGTGTAAACTAAGGAACCGCCGTATACCGAACGGTACGTACGGTGGTGTGGGAGGTCGGCTACTCAACTAATGAGTAGCCTCCTACCCGATTAAATGGAAGATCCCCAAACTGATTTATAGTAGTCCCCGATGACAGGAATGCCTGAGACGCTAAACGAAGTTGTCGTTATCGTCCCTGGATGTAACCTCTATCTCTATGTTGTATGGACAATGTTACGCAGCCATTTCATTTATGAGTGACGTCCTAGGTGGTCAATTAGAGCATCTTTAAGAGAGCTTCGAATGTCTTGAAGATGCTTTTTACTTTTGGAATCTAAGCATTCCTAAGTGATAACTTTAATAATTCTTGCAAGGAAAATAACTATTTTTGCCGAATATTATATAACGGGAGTCCTTCCTTCACTCATAAGAGTCGCGTGAAAAGCGGCTTTTTTAATATAGCGTTCCAATTTAGTCAAGCAGGGACCAATATGGCTTTGCGGGATCAAGAAAATTTGATAGGGTAGAATTCGAGCTAAGAAGTTGGATGCTCATGCCCAGTCCATGTATGTAAGCAGGGGGTATTTAGATGAACGGTCAACCATTGAAGAAGTTATTCCAGACGAACAAATTATTTTCCAAAATATTGATGTACTTTCTTTCCTTATTGATTCCCATAGTAATCATTGGTCTGACCGTTTATTTCAATGTTAATCAAGTTGTAAAAAAGGATGCTTCGCAGAAACTGATGGATAACTTGAAGTTTTCTTCACAGACCGTTGATATTTATTTGCGCAGTGCGCAATTGAACAATAACAATTTATTTTCGAATCCAATTATCGAACAAAACGTTAAGCCATATATCCAGATGACCAACGAAGAAAAAGTGAATCTGCAATTAATTGTGAAAGCGCTTGCAGGTAATCGGAATGCGATCAGCTCTTTCATTGATCACATTTTTATGTACACAGATTCGGTGAAGATTTATACGAGCCAGGAGATGGCTGACTTCGATATGTTTTTCGATAAGTTTTACCGAATGGAAAGCTATGATAAAGAGTATTGGAAGCAAAAACTGAAAACGAGTGGATTATTTGAGTTGCTGCCCCCCACGAAAGTACAAAGCTACATCGAGAGCGATATTAGCCGGATGGTCATTCCGAGCGTCACTACGCAATATGTCAATGGCAGGTTAGTGACGATGGTGACGAGTCTTTCGCTTCCGGCAATTGCAGCTTCCCTGAAAAATAATGCTATTTTTCCATGTACAGCCTACCTCATTTTGGATAAAAAACATCAGGTAATTTTGAACGAGAGCGGCTTCAGTATGGAGATGATTGAGAAAATCAGCAAACGTTTTACTGAAGTCGAGAACACGGTATTCATGGAAGTCGGCGATGAGCAAGAATTGATCGTTCATATGCCTTCGGAAGCTTTTGGCTGGGACTATTATTCCATCACACCGACAAAAGCATTTGGTAAAGAGCCAGCAAGTATTTTGAGCCTTATATTTTGGATTTGTATCACGTTGATGATTATTGGCGTTTGTTTTTCTTTGATCTTCAGTATCAACTTGTACAATCCGATCAAAAACATCCGAAATATCCTCGTGCAAAGTGAAAAGGAAATTAATTTCACATATGAACAGAGAAGTAGGGATGAACTAAGTCTAATTGGCAGCCGAATTGATCAGTTGATTCAACAAAATCGAGACGCTGTGCTGAAAGTGAGCCTGTATTCCAATGGTCTGCTTGATCATTTTTTTGCCAGCTTATTTCGTGGTCAGCCCTGGGCACATCAGGAAACGCTGGATCAGGTCCTTAACGATATCGGATTTAAAGGTGACAGCTATTTGTGCTGCTGCTTTATGTTTCATTATAAGGAAAGGTTTTACCGGGATATAGAGGAAGCGGACCGACTGTTGATTCAGGAAAAAATGAAAAAGCTCCTATGGGGCATTATGCAGCAGCATGTGAATTGTTACTTGATGGAGTATGAGCACAATTTCTATGTTTGCATGGTTAATTTGAAGCAGGAAGCTGACAATCAACGGCTGGTTCTAGCACTCGATCATATTAAGAAAACCTTTGAGTACGATATGATTTACACAGAGTTGATTATCGGACTGGGCAAAACTTATTCCAAGGTTAGTGATATGGCTAAGTCCTACAGTGATGCGATTACAGCTATGGATCAGAGAAAAGATCATTCCGATATGGCGATTGCCGATGCAGTAGGATTGACCATAGAGCAAAATTATTTCTATTCATTCCTTGATGAAAAGAAAATAGTCAATGGCTTGAAGGCGGGTAATGTAGATGTCATTATAGCGGAAGTGGATAGTCTGATCCAGGCGAACAAGAGCCGTGGTGTATCGTATGCTTATCTTGGAGCTCTGCTTGTTGAATTATGGAATACCGGAATTCGTTACGTGAATGAACGGCAGCTTGATATCCATATTTTGCTTACTGAAGCGGAGTATGCGGTGCTAGCTAATAAAAATATAACACCCAACGAGTTTACGGATAGAGTCCATCGACTGATTAATTTTTATGAACGGATCGTTGCCGAAACCTTAACAAAGGGCGAGCGACGAACGGGTACGGTGACTTCGTTCATTACGACTTTTATTGAAAACAACTATGCCAAGGATATTTATTTGGAAAGCATCGCGAATGAAATCGGACTTTCGGCCAAGTATGTATCCCGATTGTTTAAGGAAACCACAGGGACGAGTATTACCGATTATATCAGTATAATCCGGATGGCTAAGGCTAAAGAGCTGCTGACCGAGACGGAACTGAAAATTAATGAAATCGCAGAGCGGATAGGGATGAACAGCAGGACTACCTTTCTGAGAATGTTTAAGAAGCATGAAGGCATTTCACCGGCTGATTATCGGCATATACACAGAAAAAAAGAATAAAATACTACCTTTTGTATCAGGGTAGAATAACGCATCATGGCCGCCCGAAGCGGAAAAACGTATCGTGGTGCGTTGTACCGGTTGTATTCAAACGAATAAGATAACGCTTACACTAGGGGGGCGTTAAGAGCAACATTACAATTTTACAAGGAGGAGAACGAATGAAATCAAAGGGGTATTTAGCCGCAGGCTGTTCTGTCGCTTTATTAGGTAGTCTCTTAGCTGGCTGCACAGGGGGGACACCAACAAAGAACGAAGGCGTAGGAAGCAAAGTAGTTGATACAGGAACCAAGGCAGCAGATGATACCAAAAAAGCTAATCCTTTAAACGTAACCTGGATGAGGTATGAACATCCGAGCCAACCGTTGGTAGCTAATTCGGTAGTCGTGCAGGAAATTCTGAAAAGAAAGAACATCAAGCTCGAAATTCAGAGCACACCGCAAAGCAATTACGATGATAAAAAGAAAACGTTGATCGCTACGAATACTCTTCCCGACGTGCTGCTAGTCAAACAGGATGATATTTCCAACTTTGCAGATACAGGCGTATTTCTGGATTTGACAAAGTACATGGATAAGATGCCTAACTTCAAAAAAATAATAGCGGATAATCCAGAAATTAATAAAAACAAGATAGACGGAAAACTGTACGGCTTTCCACTTACGCAAAGGTAGGAGCTTCACAATCAGGTCAAGTTCCTGTGATTCGAGTTGATTTGCTGAAAAAATTAAATTTGAAAACGCCTACCACCTTTGAAGAATTGTATCAGGTATTAAAAAAGCTTAAGGAAGCATACCCAGACACTTTTCCATATACAAGTCGCGCAGCCAATGGTCTGACGGGCACGGAAAATCTGATCAATCCAATTGCATTTGGTATGGGTAGCGGTTACACGAATGTAAGTGGAGCTAAAATATATTATGACCCTGCCTTGAAACAGTATAAATTTGGTCCCTTTATGCCGCAATTTAAAGATGCGCTGACCTATCTGAATAAGCTGTATAAAGAAAAACTTTTAGATCCCGACTACACAACAGCTACATCGCAAATTTGGCAGGAAAAATTAAGCTCCGGCAAATCGTTGTTTTACATGGACAATACCGGATTCGGTGTCACATTCAACAAAACACTACAGAAGAAGGACCCAGAGGCCCAATTTGATATGCTGCCGATACTGACAAGTGATAAGGGCGTGAAGCGTGGCCTTCTATATCAGCTTGACCATTTATCTGAATCGTATGTCATTAATGCAAATGTGAAAAATCCAGATAAAATCATTGAATTCATCGATTGGATTTACTCCGAGGAAGGAACTAAGTTGACTTCATGGGGGATTGAAAATGAGCATTATTCGATAGTTAACGGAATTCCAACTAGAAAAGAAGAGTTTTTCAGTAAGTATAAAGACAAAACCGATCCAAGTGCAGCCATGAGTTCGGAGCTTGGAACCGGTTATCTGGGGTGGGCCTTAAATGCGGACGATAGTTTAGGCATTCCGGGTCAAGATAAGTTAATGACGGAGTGGACCAATAAGAACCTAGCATATATTAAGGATGGTTCCGCATTCAGAATGTCGTATGACCCTGCATTTACCAAAGATGAACGTGAGAAATTGAAGCAGCTTCGAACACAGCTGGATGCATACCTGACACTAACGATGGATAAATTCATTATGACAGATGCTCTAACTAAAGATTGGGAATCTTTTATCCAGCAATGTAAAGAGAAGGGCGCAGAAGAAATTGAAAAAATTTACAATACGGCATTAGCCAGAGCTAAATAAGGATAGAGAGGGACCTGATCTGGTCGTGTGATGGATCGGTCCCTCCATTTTCTCCCAAAGGAGCGGGTTATTATATCGACAGTCATTAGCAACTCATCCATGTCGTCCAGCCCTTCGGTTAACAAGAAAACCAAATGGCATCATGTGAGAAAAAAACTGCGCAGAAGTCAATATTTGTACATGATGTTTGTGCTTCCTTTGGTTTATTTTCTTATTTTTCATTATGCTCCGATGTTCGGTAATTTGATGGCTTTTCAAGATTATTCAATTGTTAAAGGTGTATCTCATAGTCCGTGGGCAGGATTAAAATATTTTAAACAATTTTTATATGAGCCTTATTTCTGGAAGGTGCTGCGCAACACATTAACACTTAACTTGTATGCTTTGATTTTTTATTTTCCCGCTCCGATTGTTTTTGCGATCCTGTTGAACGAGCTTAGAAGCGGTAGATTCAAACGGATGATACAAACGGTAACGTATGTCCCTCATTTTTTGTCTACAGTCGTTGTAGCCGGTATGATCGTCAATTTCCTATCAATTTCCGGACTGTTTAATCAGCTAATCGTCCATCTGGGTGGAGAAGCTCAAACATTCTTATCCTTACCCGAATGGTTTCGAACCATCTATATCAGCTCCGAGATTTGGCAGGGTATGGGTTGGAATTCGATAATTTATTTAGCTGCTTTAACCTCGATTGACCCTGGATTGTATGAAGCAGCAACGATTGACGGTGCTAATAGATGGCATAAAATTCGCTATATCACGCTACCAGGATTAGCTACGGTGACGACCATTCTTTTGCTCTTAACGATTGGACACATGCTTTCCGTTGGATTCGAGAAAATTATTTTGCTCTACAGCGGTCCTACTTACGAAACAGCGGATGTCCTGCAAACTTATGTGTATCGCCGTGGACTCATTGATGCTGATTTCAGCTTTGCCGCAGCTGTTGGTGTTTTTCAATCCGTCATCTCGCTTATCTTAATTGTTGCAGCGAACCAGGCTGCCAAAAAGATACAAGGTGCCAGTTTATTCTAAGGAGGACAAACTCGGGATGAGAGGGAGCAAGATAAGTCCTTTTGACATTTTAAATGTGCTGCTCATGTTGATATTGATTTTTGTTACGATTTATCCCTTGTATTATATGGCTATTGTATCCGTGAGCTCAGGAGTTGCAGTGCAAAGCGGGGAAGTTTTTCTTTTCCCCATTGAGTTTACGGTGAAAGCCTACGCGATCGTCATGGATGACCATGCTATTCTTCGCTCATACATGAATACGCTGCTGTATACCTCACTCGGTGTGTGTGTGAATTTATTGATGACCACACTATGTGCGTATCCGCTCTCGAAAAAATATCTTTACGGGAGATCCTTGTTTGCATTTTTCATTGTATTTACGATGTTTTTCGATGGCGGTTTAATTCCAAGATATACCGTTGTCCATTCACTTGGCATGGTGAACACGATCTGGGCGCTACTCATCCCGACGGCGATCAATGTGTTTAACATGATTCTGATGCGGACTTTTTTCGAGGAAATACCGGAAGCGCTCTA
Source organism: Paenibacillus sp. N3.4 (assembly GCF_008017805.1). Lineage (GTDB taxonomy): Bacteria > Bacillota > Bacilli > Paenibacillales > NBRC-103111 > Paenibacillus_E. The sequence goes on from NZ_VRTT01000048.1 coordinate 6,251, forward strand.
TGAGTCAGCGACAATGGATGGTGCGGGTGAGATCAGGGTTCTATGGAGGATCGTTCTTCCGTTATCGCTGCCAGTGATGGCGACGATGTTCATTTTTTATGCGGTAGCGCATTGGAATAGCTTTTTCCCGGCTTTGATTTATTTAAATGATAAAAAATTGTTCCCGCTTCAAATTCTTGTGCGCAATATCGTGATTCAAGGTGAGCTTGCTTCACAGGCTACGGAAACAGGCTCTACCGAAGGGATAACTATGATGGCTCAAAATATCAAATATGCCGTCGTTTTTGTCGTTATTTTACCGATTCTACTCGTTTATCCGTTCGTTCAAAAATATTTTATCCAGGGCGCTATGCTTGGTGCCGTAAAAGGATAGTGACTAATTTCTAGGGAGCTGTTTATATGACAAAAGATTCTAAGGTTCATCTTATAGGTAATGCCCATCTTGACCCGGTTTGGTTATGGCAATGGCAGGAGGGTTATGCAGAAATCAAGGCAACGTTTCGATCTGCTTTGGATCGTTTGAACGAATTTCCCGAGTTTGTGTTTACCTGCGCTTGCGCTGCTTATTATCAATGGGTGGAGGAAAATGCGCCCGAGATATTCGCCGAAATCCGTGAGCGGATTGCCGAAGGTCGCTGGGTCGTGACAGGGGGTTGGTGGATCCAACCGGATTGCAACTTGCCTTCAGGAGAATCATTTGCTCGTCAAAGCTTATATGGGCAGCGTTATTTTCTGGAGAAATTCGGAATCATGGCCACAGTTGGCTACAATGTCGATTCGTTCGGCCATCATGGGATGATGCCGCAAATTTTAAAGCGGAGTGGGATGGACTATTACTTGTTTATGCGACCGGAAGAGCACGAAAAGCATTTGGATAGTGATTTATTTTGGTGGGAGTCAGAGGATGGCAGCCGAGTGATGACATTTCGTTTATCAGACAGCTACGCTAATTTCACCAGACACGGCAAGGATGCCAAAATTCTGAAGCATCAGCGGCTTGCTAAAGAAAAAGGTCACGACTATATGTCGTTTTACGGAGTGGGCAATCATGGTGGTGGTCCGACTGTGGCTAATCTGCAGCTGATCGATGAAATTCGTGAGGAGCATGGACGGGATCAAATTATTCTAAGCTCACCCAATCAATATTTTTCAGATGTGGTGAAAGAAAATCCTACGATCCCTGTGGTAAAGGATGAAATGCAGAGACATGCGATCGGCTGTTACTCCGCCCATTCCGAGTCTAAAGCAAACAATCGTCGTGTCGAGCATCGGCTGCTTAGCGCAGAGAAATTCTCATCCTTGGCTAATTTGTGGTTAGGACTTCCATATCCAATGGCGCCGCTTCAGTTAGCATGGGAGAACGTTATGTTTAATCAGTTTCATGACATCATGGGAGGTTGCAGCATCAAGGAAGCTTTTGATGATGTGAGAGAATTTCATGGTGAAGCGTTGGCTATTGGAGCGAGGTCACTGAATGCAGCTTTGCAAAAAATATCGTGGGCGATCGACACGATGAAACCCGAGGTCAAGTCGTTGAGCAAGGATAAGGATTGGCAATCCTGGGAGCAGGATGATTTGGGAGCACCCATCGTTATCTTTAATCCTCTATCTTGGGAGGTCGAGACGCACGTTAAAGTGAATAAGAAACTGAAAAGTATTACAGACGAAGCTGGCACATCGACAGCGATCCAGATTGTACGTGCGTCACGAACAAATGCTAAGGATGACAAGTGGGACTCGTTAATCACGGCTCGTGTTCCGGCGTTTGGGTATCGTGTTTACTGGACCTACCGCGATAAGGACATCCCTGCTGAACCATTGGCCGGTGAGGTTCATGCGGCGGACAATATGCTGGAAAATGCTAAGATTCGTGTGCAATTGGATGCTCACACTGGGTATATCAGCAGCATTTTCGATAAAACGACGAATTCAGAGCTGTTAAACGGTAAAGGCGCCGTTCCGATTGTAATCGACGAGCATCACAGTGATACCTGGGGGCATGCTTTGGTGCAATATCGGATTGAAATAGGCCGCTTTGGTGATGCGCAAATAAAAATACTGGAGCAGGGTCCGCTTCGCGCCACAATTCGTGTGACGAGTTATTATAACAGCTCGGTACTTCGTCAGGACTTTAGCCTAAGCGAGCATTCGTCTGATGTACAGGTTCGTGTAAAGCTGGATTGGAGAGAAAAGCACAAGATGTTGAAGCTTTCTTTTCCCATACATGTCGATCAACCGCAGTCCGTCTCCGAAATTCCGTATGGCTTTATCGAGCGCCCTACGAACGGCAACGAAGTGCCGGGACAGCAGTGGGTGGATGTATACGGGATCGTACCGGGTCTTGCCTCCGGAGAAGATCAGCAGTTCAGAGGGATGGCCTTGCTGAATGATGCCAAATATGGCTATGACGTACTAGGAAGCGAAATCAGAATGACAGTTGTACGCAGTCCCATCTATGCGGATCATTTTGGTGTACGTGATGATCAGGTTGAATTCATGGATCAAGGTGTGCAGGAATTTGCTTACACGCTAACGCCTCACTCTGGCAGTTGGAAGGATGGCAGATTAGTCCAAAAGGCTAATGAGCTCAACGTTCCACCACTGCTAATATGGGAGACTTATCATGAAGGAACGCTGCCGCAATACGGCGAAGGTATTGTGATTTCTGCCGCTTCTGTAGTGGCAACAGCGTTTAAACGAGCAGAGGATGGGAACGGATGGATCGTTCGCTGTTACGAAACATTAGGGCAAGATACTCAATGTGAGTTTAAGCTGCAGGCGCTGCAGCGCGAATGGCGTACAACGTTCGGGAAATGCGAGATTAAGACATTTTTTATTCCAGACGATTCCGCTATAGCGGTTGGCGAGGTTAATTTCGTTGAAATAGCTGATCCGAAATAAGTGTAGTCAAGTAACTGAAATACAAGTAATGATATGACTTTAAGATGTAAAGGAGCCAATCGATGAAGGCTGTACTTGAAGTGATGTGTGACAAGTATCCGGAGTTGGTCGAATGTCTGCCTGATATTGAGAAAGCTGCTTCAATTCTCAAGCTCACGTTCCATGAAGGAGGTAAGCTGCTGCTGTGTGGTAATGGAGGGAGCGCTTCCGATAGCGAACATATGGTAGGAGAATTAATGAAAGGTTTTCGATCCAAGCGAATACTATCGGACGATGCAAGAAACTCATTTCTTAAGCAATTTCCAGATGGTGGAGATTTCCTTGCCGATCATTTGCAGGGAGCATTGCCAGCTATTTCTTTAGTAAGTCATTCGGCACTTATCACTGCTTTTGCCAACGATGTTTCAGCGGAGATGATTTTTGCCCAGCAGGTTTACGGCTACGGAAAGCCGGGTGATACGCTGCTAGGAATCAGTACCTCAGGCAATTCCGCCAACGTTGCACGTGCGATTCAGGTCGCCAAAGTGCAAGGTCTCCACACGATCGGACTTACAGGTGAACATGGCGGTCAAATGGTTGAACTTTGCGATGTAACCATTCGTGTCCCATGGGAATTGACTTCGGATATTCAAGAACGGCATTTGCCGATTTATCATGCCCTGTGCATCATTTTGGAGGAGGAATTCTTTCCATGATGAGTATGCTGGCCGGGATTGATATTGGAGGTACCAAGTGTGCAGTTAGCTTGGGTGTGATGGAAGGAGATCAAATTGAAATAATAGGCAAGCGCCGCTTTGAGACCTTGACGGAACCGATGGATAATGTCGCACGTTTGTTAAATGAACTGGAAGAGCTGTTGGCTGAAGCTGCCCAAGCAGGCCACGGACAGCTCACAGCCATAGGTATCAGCTGCGGTGGTCCGTTGGATTGCAGGGCTGGACTCATTCTGTCACCACCGAATTTACCGAACTGGTCCTGTGTCGATATCGTCAGCCCATTTCGCGAGTACTTCGCCGTTCCCGTCGGCTTACAGAATGATGCCAACGCTTGTGCATTGGCAGAATGGAAATGGGGGGCCGGTCAGGGTAGTCGTAATATGATCTTTCTGACCTTCGGCACCGGAATGGGAGCCGGGTTGATCCTGGATGGCAGGCTATATTCAGGAGCATCCGACATGGCTGGAGAAGTAGGACATATTCGTCTGGAGCCGATAGGTCCTGTCGGTTATGGGAAAGCGGGCTCCTTTGAGGGCTTTTGCAGTGGTGGCGGTATTGCTGATCTTGGGCGAATAACGGCGGAACGTATGTTTGCGGAAGGGAAGACACCTTCATTTTGCATGGAGCCTAAAGCGATTTCTACCATTACAGCCGAACGGATCGGTGAGGCGGCGAAACGGGGAGAAGCGGATGCCATTGCTATTTTTCAAACTGTTGCCTGTAAACTAGGTAAGGGCTTGGCTCTGCTTGTAGATATTCTGAACCCCGATTGTATCGTGATCGGCAGTATTTATGGCAGACAGCAGGCCTTGTTGGAACCGTTGATGCTGGCGGAGCTGCGACGCGAAGCGCTGCCTCATGCCTTATCGGTTTGTAGGATAGTTCCTGCTGGGCTTCAAGAGCGGGTCGGCGACTATGCCGGTTTATCGGTAGCGCTAAACCAGTTAACTATAAAAGTAAGCTGAAAAATCAATATTTGACTAAACGTAACCATTGAAAGGAGTGGATTTGGGATGAGTACCACCATGTCGAGCGGTGTATGGCCAACTATGCTCACGCTATTTACAGATAATAATCAATTGGATGAGCCTAATTTGGAGCGGTTGGTGGATTGGTATATCGAGCGGGGTGTACACGGTTTATTTGCGATGTGTAACTCCAGTGAGATGTTCAAGCTGAGCTTGGGGGAAAGAGTGCAGGCAATTCAGATCGTCGTGAGGCAGGCCGCAGGCCGAGTGCCAGTTATTGCTTCGGGCCATATCTCAGATCGGATCGAGGATCAGATTGAGGAGATTAAGCAGATATGGGATACTGGTATCGAAGCTTTCGTCATGCTGAGCAATCGGTTAGCAGAAGAACACGAATCTGATGAAGTGTGGAAGACCAATGCTGGGCGTATCCTAAATGCAGTGCCTGATGTTAAATTCGGGATTTATGAATGCCCATATCCCTATAAAAGACTGATGAATTCGGATTTGCTGCAATGGTGCGTATCGACCGGACGTTTTTTATTCCTTAAAGATACTTGCTGCGATATCGATGAAATAAGGCTTAGGCTGGAGGTTCTGAAGGAATCCGGGTTAAAGCTTTTCAATGCCAATTCAGCGACACTACTCGAATCTCTGAAGCTCGGAGCCGCCGGCTATAGCGGTATAATGGCCAACCATCATCCAGATTTATTTGTATGGTTAATAGAGAATTGGAACACGCGACCGGAGGAAGCAGATCACCTTCAAGACTATCTCGGTCTATCCTCGGCCATCGAGGGACATTACTATCCAGTAGATGCCAAATATAACATTCAACTTTCGGGTGTTCCTCTCACACTTACTACACGTGTCAAAGATGGAACAGGTCTTCAGCCGCACCAGCGTTTACTAGTGGAACAGTTAAAGCGTTATTCAGATCGATTGTTGGCTGAACTGAAAAGTTAAAGGTTAACCTTATACGCTGCTCTATCTGATGAAGGACTCGTTTATTGCGAGTCCTTTTTATGTGTGCCTCACAGTGGCGAGGATAACAAGTATGCTGTTTCTGGGGCTCAGCCCTACCAAGTATTCTTGGAGCTGCTGAACAAAATCTGGGCAGAAGAAAAAACATCGCCATGAAAAAGGATCATTTTTTGTCTGTAGAATGGCTTTTAACGGTTTTTTCGTTGTTTTCTGTCACATCATACTTAAAAATCATTGCTTCACAGAAAAAAATTTCATTGGTCTATGGGGCTAATGAATGTTGTTTTTAGTTCAGTGGTCCTCTTAAACTGTAAGAGTGCAGTTATTTTCGATTGTAATCGTTTTTTAGTAGGGAAATCTTGCAAATCTACAGGTATTCCGATTTTTTATTGTCCTAATTTGAGATAAGGTGAATGAAAAAATGTATTTTCGCATGAATAGTAGCTGCTGGATAAATCGCGATATTTAAAAATGTACAATTGCAGGTTTTCTTCAACGATAGTCCCTGCATCGCATTTCGCGAAAGCTAGTTCGTGTTTGCCTTCCGCGCCGGTCATTAGAAAAAACCAGCCCCTTACGCAGAGTAATTACGGTGTGAAGCCTTCATCCAGTACAGCAGGCAGCATTTTTACTGCAAGGCTTCCTGTTATATTGGCGAACCGTCCCCTATCGAGCAGACGAAGCTGGTCTACGAATCACTATTGAAAATAGAGTTTGACAACATTAAGAGATCCCAGACCGTTCATCTCTACAAGGGGATAATGGAAGAGCCGGCACGCTTTCGAGCCTTCGATCTATCCGCGTGGCCGTCCTTGATCGAACAAGGCGACGAGGCAGAACTGCGTCAGCGAATTTATCATTTGTTTGCGGCCTTCAAGTTTGAAGGCGGCAATGCAGAGTCACTTCTGATCTACTATCACAGCATTCTGCAAACGATCTACTCAGTGTTACATAAACGTGGGAAATATGTACAGGAAGTATTCGCGGAGACGGAAGCACTCGAGATGGCATTGATCCCCAAGACGATCCGACAGATGGAAGAATGGGCCGTTCGGGTAACCGGGGTGGTTAGTCGTTATGTGAAGACGGATGAAGACTCTATCGTAAGAAGGGTAAAGGACTACATTCACGCGCATCTGGATGATCGCATTGAGCGTAGGGAACTCGCAGAATTGGTGCACTTGAACCCCGCTTATTTATCGAGACTGTTCAAGAAGGAGACGGGCGAGTCTTTAACGGAATATATTTTAATCCAGAAGATGAAGCTGTCCCAGCAGCTTCTCCGCGGCAGCAGCAAGCCCATCAGCGAAATTGCGCAGGTGGCGGGATATAGCAACTTGTCCTACTTTTCGAAAGCTTTCAAAAAAATGTTCAACGTCAGCCCGATGACCTATCGCAAGGGGAGCCTTTAAACCTACGGTGACCTAATGACAACCCCTTGCTCAAAACGCGACCACTAATAGGGCCGCGTTTTAGTGTTCATGAACCTACCTTGGCTCCATGAGAAAGCGAGAACAGCACAGATTGCTCTCTATCTATTCTCAAACCTGTTATGGTGAATGTTTTGAAATCCACTCCCTCCATGTTAGCCCCTCTTACATCAGCCCCCTGCAACTTCGCTTTTGCCAGTAACGCCATAGTCAGATCACAATCTCTTAAATCGGCTTTTTCTAAATCAGCTCCTGACAAGTCTGCTTCATGAAATTTAACCTGGCGTAAGTCTTGTCTAACTAATCGGATATGTCTCAAATTTGTATATGACCAGTCGCCTTGAAAAATAGTGACTCCATCCATATTTGAGCCAGAAAAATCAGAACCCATCATTTTGCATTGCTCAAATTTCGAGACAAACAAATTAGCTCCGTTAAAAACACAATTTTCAAAAGCAGATTCTTTATGAATGGAGCTATTTAATAATGCTCCGCGAAAATCACACTCAATGAAACGGCAGTTGCTGGTTGTAATCTCCTCAAGTGATCCGTTAGCAAACGAGCAACGATTAAATGTACAACTAATTAGCTCACCACACCTTAAATCTTGAGTGCCAAAGTTAACGCCTGAATAGTTTTGATTGATATGCTGAAACATTGAATGCCTCCTATGTATGTTTGGTACGTGTGAATGGCTCCTTTATTAATATAGCAAAGGCTGTCAAGTACCCTTCTGATCACAATTAAAAGTCAAGCGGTATTTTTCTTATATAGTTGGGTTCTGATTACGTTGAATTCCTAAAACGAACATATTCGGATTTAATGACATTTGTTCGCTAAAATGCGGAAATGTTACGCGATTTACGATTTACGATCCTTGAAAGCGGGTGATAATCTAGGGGTGAGAGAGCGAGGGAGGATTTTGAATGAGAACTTTCACAAGAAACAGCGCTTTACTGCTTATGACATTACCCGGTTTGCTTCTATTGATTGCGTTCCATTACTTGCCCATTGGAGGCATACTGATCGCGTTCAAAAATTTCCGTTATTCGGGGGGAAGCTTCTTAACGAACTTCCAAAATAGCCCGTGGGTCGGCTTCAAAAATTTCGAGTTTTTTTTGAAAGCGCCGGATGCATTCCTCATTACACGCAATACCGTCGTCTATAACTTGATATTTATTGCATTGGGTTCTCTAATTGCCCTATTTCTTGCAATCGCATTAAACGAGTTAAGAAATCGACGATTAGCGAAGGTGTATCAGACCACGATCTTGCTGCCCTATTTTCTATCCTGGATTGCGGTCAGCTACCTGTTCTATGGATTCCTTAGCGTCGATAAAGGGATCATCAATCAATTGATTTTGCAGCCGCTTGGTGTGGATCCCGTGCAGTGGTACAGCGAAACTAAATATTGGCCTTATATCCTTATTTTTACGAATATATGGAAATATGCAGGTTATAATTGCATCGTTTACTTGGCCTCGATTACGGGGATAGCTCACGAATACTACGAAGCTGCTGCACTTGATGGCGCGTCCAAATGGCAACAAATTCGTCATATTACGATTCCATCCATCTCTACAGTCATAACTTTACTCGTGCTGTTAGGAATCGGTCGAATGTTTTTTGCAGATTTTGGTTTGTTCTATCAAGTTCCTATGAATTCCGGTGCCCTGTATGATGTCACCAATGTTATCGACACTTACGTGTTTCGGGCATTGATGAATAGTGGTGATATCGGAATGTCTTCAGCCGCAAGTACGTTCCAAGCGTTCGTAGGATTTATTTTCGTTCTTTTATCGAACTATGTGGTTCGAAAAATAGATAAAGATAAAGCAATTCTCTAAGGAGGGAGATGGATGAAATCTGCATTAAAAGTCAATTCGATATCGGCTCCAGCCAACTTGATCATTCACGTGTTGTTTATCTTAATGGGTTTGAGTTGTTTGGTACCGCTGCTCCTGGTAGTAGCAGTTTCCGTAACCGCCGAACAATCCGTTGTTATGGACGGATACAGGTTTTGGCCTCATCAATTTTCATTGGAGGCTTACAAGTATCTTTTGCAGGAAGGTAAAACCATCATTCAGGCTTATGGCGTAACAATCTTCGTAACCGTTGTTGGAACGATATTGAGCCTGCTCGTCATCTCGTCCTTTGCTTATCCATTGTCGAGAAAGGATTTTGCCTATCGCAAGCTATTTACCTTCCTGGTTGTCTTTACGTTGTTATTCTCAGGCGGCATGGTCTCTTGGTATATGGTGACGACGCAAATTTTTCTGCTCAAAAATAATGTGTGGGCTTTGATCGTTCCGTATTTATTTAATGGATGGTATGTAATGATTATGAGAACGTATTTCATGACATCAATACCTGACGGCATTGTTGAATCAGCGAAAATTGATGGAGCTGGTGAATATCGAATCTTCTTTTCTATCGTGTTACGACTGTCCTTGCCTGGTCTAGCGACGATCGGTCTGTTCAGCGCTATTGTGTATTGGAACGATTGGTGGCTGCCCCTTATGTTAATTCAAGACGACAAGATATTGAATATTCAATATTTGTTATATAAAGCGCAAAGCACAGCGGACTTCTTATCCTCCGTGAGTGGACAGAATTATGGGACCGTTATGCAAATTAAGCCACCCTCGCTGACCGTTCGAATGGCGCTTGCCGTGGTAGGAATAGGGCCAATTGTGCTCGCTTATCCGTTTTTCCAAAAGTATTTTGTCCAGGGCTTGACAGTAGGCGCAATTAAAGGCTAATTCCAATCATATTGGTTAGCATAGATACTCACAAATTGGGAGGTAATCAAGATGTTAAAGGGGAAAAAGCAGATGCAAGGATTGTCAGTAGCGATGTTGTCACTGTCCATCGTATTAGCAGGCTGCAGCAGCAACAGCAATCAGGCAAGTGGTACCACTACGCCAAGTTCAAATCCAAGTTCAAGTGTCAAACCGACTCAAAGTGAGTTACCGCCGTATCAAATCGATTGGTATATCATTGGATCAGGACCTCAAGCGGATAATGAGTTGGTAGAAGCGGAAATCAATAAGATTACTCAACCGGCAATCAATGCTACTGTCAAAATGCATATTATTTCCTTCGGGGATTATGACAGCAAGATGACCGCGTCGCTGGCAACCGGCGAGAAAGTAGATCTCATGTTTACCTCCAATGGGAATATGAATTATAATACGATGGTGGGGAAAGGGGCATTCGTCGATCTTACAGATAAGCTCGATAAATTAGCACCTGATGCGAAGAAGCTGTTGTCGGAAGGGTTCTTGCAAGCCAGCGCGATTAAAGGGCGCAATTACACGTTGGCAGCTTATAAGGAAAAAGGCTCCTGGCTCGGCATTATAGCTAGTAAAAATTTGATGGATAAGTATAAAATCGATATTTCTCAGATAAAAAGCATAGAAGATATGGAACCAGCTCTAAAAATCATCAAGGAGAATGAACCGTCCATTACGCCATTGCTAGCTACTGCCTTGTTATCCCGAGCTCCTAATTATAATAACCGGGAATTTTGGAATGTATCGCCCATTCAATCGCTTTTTATGAAAAAGGACGGAAGCGCTTATGCACTGGAATTGGATGAGCCGGCATACATGAGTACGTTAAAAACGATGAACAAATATTACAAGGCGGGATACATTCCGGCAGACGCGCCTGTTAAGAAAATTAATAATGATGACAAAGCTAAATCTGCCTTTATGCTCACTCAATTGAAACCGTATGTCGATGTTCAAGTGGGGAATTCACTCGGAATACCGATGGTGTATCAGAACTTTGGCAAGCCAATTACAACAACCAACGATTTGGTCGGCTCTATGATGGCAATTCCTACGAATTCCAAAAATCCCGACCGTGTATTGATGTTTTATAATATGATGTATGCTAATGAGAAGCTGATCAATTTGGTAGGGCGGGGAATTGAAGGCAAGCATTATGTCAAAAAAGGCGAAAAGCGGATCGACTACGCACCAGATACGGATAATGGGAAAAAGTCAGGATACAAGCCCAATACGACTTGGGCGTATGGTAACCAATTCCAGACCTATTTGATGCCTGGCGAACCGGACGATATATGGGCGCAATTCAAGAAATTCAATGACGAATCAGAAATTGTTCCGGATTTGGGCTTTAACTTTGACAGTTCGACTTTAACGTCAGAGGTCGCAGCCATCAAAAACGCGGAAAGCGAATTCAGGCCGATCTTGGAAACCGGTTCGGTTGATCCGGAAGTCTATGTGCCCAAATTCAAGGAAAAGCTGAAAGCGGCAGGCATCGATAAAGTGCTTCAGGAAATGAATAAGCAATATGAGAGCTGGAAGGCTTCAGGTAAAAAATAAATAGGGTTTGACAGGAGGAGAAGTAATGAAAGTTCCGTCTCGCATGCTGGAAAGTCGTTACTTCTCCAGCCTGTTCGTTTATTTATCGACTTTAATGGCGGTCGTTGTGCTCGCTGTAACTTTTATTTTGTATCTCCAGTTTGTGAAGATCGAGCAAAGAAAAATTTATACGTTTTCCGAGGAATCGTTGTCGCAGATTAGCTCGGCGGCGGATTCTGTGCTGGAGAACGCCAAAATGGCCATAGCCCAAATTCTGCTCGATAAGGATATGTCCAAAATTTTTTATCCAGCAGCTACGGATCCTGTCGACATGAAAAACATCACGGATAGGCTCAATCTGATTGCCTCGATGCCGTTCCTCCATTCCGTCTATCTGTACAATGGCAAGCTGGATGTTTATTATATCAGCAACTACGGTTTGCAAAAAAAATCTAATGTCGATGATCAGGAAATTGTGGATATTATCAAGGATTTTAAACCGGATATGAATTTGAAACCGATTACACGTACCATCAAAAGACAATCCAACTTCGTCGGAATCGAATACAATGTGTATACCTTTATTTATTATGAAGCAACGGGCTCAGAAGAAGGAAGCGCTATCGTCTTGAATGTCTCTGATTCCTGGATGAAGAAGGTCATTGAAGGCATGGACAAGAACCGCAATGGAAGCATCATCATGATGGACTCGCAGGGAGTTATGTTCAGCAGTATCTATAAGGATCGTATGCTAAGCACATTATCGGATCAGGAATTTGTGCAGGATATTTTGCATTCCAAGGAAAAATCCGGGCATTTCATCGGGAAAGTAGATGGCGTCAAGTCTTTAATCACGTTTGCCTCATCGGATTCCCTTGATTGGAAATTCGTTCGATATACGCCTTACGAAGTTGTCGTTAAGGATGTCAATGCGATGAGAACAAGAACGCTGGTAATTTGCCTGCTGCTAATCGTCGTGGGCTTTGCATTGTCTTATTTATCTTCCAAGAGATTGAACCGCCCCATGGCCGCTATGCTGAAGAGGGTGGGGATACAAGATCAAGCCTTAAGAGAAAATTCATACAAATTGAAGCAGGATTTCTTGCGACAATGGATGTTATCGGATGGCCAGGGCTCTCAGCCTATCCTGATGAAGCAACTGGAACATTTCGAGATTAGTCTGGATACCCATAGTCCCATTGTGATACTCCTTTTGAAGATCGATCACTTCAAGGAATTTTCCTTGCAGTATAGCTTCAAGGACAGAGGCTTGTTTCGTTTCGGGGTTATGAATATTGCTTCAGAGATTCTATCTAGCTATATTTCCTGCGAAGCGGTGGATCTAGGGGATGATCATGTGGTCTTCATGATGAATGAAATTAGAGGCGTAGATGTTGATAAACTGGTTCAGGACATTCAACAGGCGATCAAAAAACATCTTAAAATATCTGTGACGGCTGCTGTGAGTCGACCCGGTTTAGATATTTGGGATTGCCGTCAATGTTATGCGGATGCTCTTGAGGCCTCTCAATTCCGGGTCTTTTACGGTTGGGGCTCGCTAATTCACGCGGAGCTCACGGCTGAAAGAAACTGTCGAACGTTCCGCTACCCGATCCAACAGGAGGAACAGCTGACGGATGCTTTGATGTCAGGCCGGATGGAAGAGGTGAAGAGGCTTTGTTCTGTGATTCTGGAGTCGACGGACGGGTATGCGTACAAAGATCTTCAACTGACGGTATTCCGCTTGTTTTTTGCCATTAATATGGTCGTAGATACGCTCGAAAAGGCTTCTGGATACGGATTCTCTATCAATTTTGGGGAAGTGTTTGCACAGTTATCTGAATTAGAGCGGCTCTCGGATATTCAGAATCAATTTCTAGAATTGTTCCAACGTATTGAGGAGAAGTTGGGTGAGCGCAAAAACACAAGATATGATGAACTGATGCGGAGAATACGCGGTATCATTGAATTGCAGTATATGAAAGATGATTTAAGTATTGATAGTATCGCGGATATTCTGAATATGTCTTCCGTTTATTTGGGCAGGTTGATCAAGAAATATACATCCAAGACCATTAACGACTACATTATAGAAGTCAGGATCGAGAAATCAATGGAACTGTTAGCCGCTTCGAATAAGACGATTACGGAAATATCCAAGGATGCGGGCTTTGCCAGTATGAGCTATTTTGGCAGAGTGTTCAAAAAAGTCCATGGGATCACGCCAAACGAATATAGACAGAAAATGAGGGAAACGTCCTAGATGAACGGAAAAAGAATAAACACTAAATAGGCCTCAAGAGAAGTTCATGTCAAGGAATTAGTGCGGCAACTGAGCAGTAAGAACAATAACCGCAGCATGAAAAAAACAGATAAACAGCGCATGGTTTCTCATTTGAGGAGCATGCGCTGTTTTGGTTTTGCTTCAGGAAGCTGTTGCGTGGATCTCTCATATCCGATATGTTTTGCGGAACACGGAAGGGCTCAAGCTATAAGTATTTGAGAACACTCGGCTCAGATAAAATCCGTTTTGATATCCGCATAGCTGCGCGATCTCCTCTAAAGTAAGCTCGGTATTGAGCAGTAGATGACTTGCTTTGCGCATTCGAATAGCCGTTAAATACACAATAGGTGTAACTCCCATAGCTGCTTGAAAACGCCTAGAAAACTGTGATTGGCTTAGAGATGCCTGCTCAGCCAGCAGCATTAAGGAAAGCGGCTCGTAGGCATGCTTCTGGATATGAAGAACGGCAGTACGAATAATGGGGTCTGTCGTCGTGATATGGAAGGTTTTATCTCGGGTCTCTGCGGCATACACGTATAAAATGTCCATCAGCAAATGCTGCTTATAGGCGAACTGCTCATGAATATTCGAGTCAGATAATTCGCGTATGCATGCAAAAGTCGAAGAATAGCGATCGATTCGATGAAAGGAAATTTTCCCGAAAGGCACATCTGGACCTGGCTGTATAACTCGTCCCTCATTATCACACCAACTGAATTCGATAAATAGAAAAGAAAGACTCCCCACTGCTTTGCGATATAGGGTCATTCCAGGGGGACAGAGGATGAGCTCTCCGAATTTCGCACGTCCCTCATCTTCGTCTATCCGATAATCAAAACTGCCATCATCGGCAGTCAATATGACCCAATTACTGTAGGTATCCTCTGTCAACATAAATGAACGTTTGATCGAAGTGCTGTACCAGCGTATTAATTTCACATTGAAAGAATGCTCCAGCACAGTTGTCTCCTCCTCAAGATTCCACACAAAAAAGGATATGGAAAGTGAATATTTCATGCATGGAATACGGGTTATTCAAGTAGTAATATTATACCAAGGAATGAATAAAAACTATATAGAGGATGTGTTTCAAATGAAAATCACGAAATTTCTTACCTCTGAACAAGTAAAGGATTATAACGAGAATGGCTACCTTGTTCTGCGTAACGTATTTACCGCTCAGGAAGCCGCTGTTTGGCGACAAGAAAGTGAAAGGCTGCTTAGCTTGGAAGAATACCTGGATCCGAACAATTTGCGCGTTGGTTACCGCAAGGTCGAAGAACGTTTAATCATCGAGAAGATTGATCCTGTACAGGACCTTTCGGCCGTGTTTCATGATTTAGTGAACGATGAACGCATTTTGGCTCCGCTACGTGATATTTATATGGATGAGCCGATACTTTTCAAAGACAAGCTTATTTATAAGCTACCCGGTGTTTCGGGATATTCAATGCACCAAGATGCCGCCTGGTGGCAAGGATTTCCGATAGAAGGTCTGATTTCAGTCATGGTTGCCGTAGACGGCGCATCCACAGAAAACGGGGGATTGGAGCTATTCCCAGGCTATCATGAACGACTCCGTTCAACGGAAGGGGAGCTGCGCAATATGAACGCGAAGGAGATTGCTGAAATAGATTCGTCTAAAGGGCAAATCGTAGAGACGGAACCTGGCGATGTCATCCTATTCCATTCCTTCACTCCACATCAAAGCGGATCTAATACGGCAAACGTAAGTCGCCGCCAATTATATTTGACGTATTCGCCAGCGAAAAACGGACAGCTTTACCATGCTCACTACCAGCACTATTGCCGATATGTCATCGCAGCAAGAATCGAGCACGGGATGACGGAGATGTATTTTAAATAAGGAATAATGGCAATACTGACTGCCCCCTTTGCGCGAATCAGCACAATGCGGGGGCTTTTTATGTTGAGGACTTTCTTCTATATGTGCATGACTCACCTAATTAAGTATTGACTTGTTCATCAGAATCGTTGTACTTTGTACCAATGAGAGGGGGATACGTACATGAGAAAAAAGTGGAGAAATCGCCTTGTATTCGCCTATCTGCCCGTTTTCATGTTGGTTATTGTTGTATTGCTCTGGATATTCTTCCTTACCATGAGTGAGTTGTCCAAGCAGCAGGCGCTGAAAGCGAATGAGATCTACGCAGAAAACACCATGCAGTATATCGATTCCAAGCTGCGAACGGTTGAACAATATATCGTTCAAACATTTCTCGATGACCAGTCTGTCATCGATTTTTACAGTATTGCGCCATTATCTCAGAACCGCTATCTGAACGACCGAGATGTTTACAAGAAATTGATTCTGCTGCGAGACAGCTTCAGTGAGATCGATTCGGTTTATTTGTATCGTACCCGTGACCAAATTGTTTTAAGTGATACGTCGATGATAGGGCTCGATCAATTCTCCAACAGCCCTTACTTAAAAACGTTAATAGCCGCTCCACCCGCCACTCGCTGGAGCATAGGTCGTGAGTATGTCGACTATTCCGGTCTAACAACGCCGGTGGTTTCTTTAGTCATGCGAATGCCATTGCCGCTGGGAACGGAGGGAGTGCTGGTTGCATATCAGATTGGATACGCTCTCTAAGCTCGTCAACAATGTTTCCCGTTCTAAATTCAGTTATCTCCACCTTCTAGATGCCCATGGGGAATATATTATTGGGGAGGACGCGATAGACGGTAAAGCTGGCTTGAGTCGGGAAGATTTTACGGTAATGAAATCAGAGTACACAGGTTGGACGATCCGCAGCGGATTTGTGGACGGTGTCGTCTTTCGGTTTCTATCGAACGTTAATGCGTTCTGGATGGTGATCGGTATTATCACCGTTCTTGCTGGTGCCGTTTGGATTGTTTATGTAAGCCGGCAAAATTACAAACCGATTCAATCACTTCTAGATCGGCTCTCATCCGTTCCCCTGCAGAAGCCCCATATCCTGGGGCAAGTGAAGCATGATGAATTCAAAATTATTGATAATCTGCTCGATCATCTGCTGGAGCAATTTGGCAAGTATCGGCTGGAAAATGATGAGAATTTCAGCTACCGTCGGCGGTATTTGTTCGAAGAACTGCTGACGGGCACCCAACTCCAGCCGGATGAGGGCTGGGACAAGGAGTTATCGCGTTTCGGATTTCAAAAGACGTATGATCAATATAGAGTAGCTATTCTCGAGATCGACAGGTACTCGAATTTTACGGCCACTTACACGAATAAGGATCAATATTTAATTAAGTTCATCATTGATAACGTTGTTCAAGAACTGAATCAGCATGCAGGCATCCTGATCTGCCTCGAATGGATCGAAAAACATCGCTTATGCGTCGTTTGTCAACTCCCGAATGAGCTTGCAGCCAGTGATCCGTTCCGAGAGATCATGCGTAAAACGGCGGAGTGGGTCCAAACGAATGTCGCCATTACGATCACCTGTGGACTTGGAACGAAAGTGTCAGGCCTCCAACGGGTATCCAGCTCCTATGAAGAAGCCTTGGAAGCACTCAGCTATAAGACTACATTCGGTGTCAGCAGCGTAATAGAGTTCAAGGATATCAATAACAAATCTGGCGAGGACATATTTCGGTCGCTTCCTTCTATTCGTGAATTGGTCCATTTCTTTAGGATCGGTGATGCAGAATGGGAACGCCATTATCAATCATTATTTGCAGAAATTCGCATCCAGTTGTTTTCACGCGAACAAGTCGTTAACTTAATGAATTATTTATTATTTCACTTCTACAAGGAAATGTCAGGGTTGTCCCCTGAATATATGGAATGCTGGCGAGAATATGCGCTCAATCCAATTAACGAGTGGATGGCGACTTTTGACACCGTAGATGAATTGGAAAAAGAACTGCACGTTATTCTGGTGGATGCTTGCCGGAGGCTGGATATCCTGCGCGCACAGCGAAACCAGCACGATCTGATCGATCAAGTGAAAGCGTATATTGAAAACGAGTATAACAATCCTGACTTCTCCCTAGTTATGCTAAGTGAGAAATTTAAGTTGACACCGAATTATTTAAGCCGTTTATTTAAAGAGGAGTTTGGTGAGAAGTTTATTGATTATTTGGCTGAGCTGCGGATCGAACAGGCCAAACATTTATTGGTCACGACGCCTTCCGCGATCCAGGAAATCGCAGTAAAGGTTGGATATACGCATACCTTCTCATTCATCCGTGTCTTCAAGAAGCTAGTCGGCCGGACGCCTGGCGATTACCGCAAAGAGTTTCAGCAAGCTTAACCAGGAAATGACGAAAAACGATCGATTCAGGGATAAATCAACAGAGTCCCTGAAGGAGTCGTTTTTTATTTATATAAAAGCGTATATTGGTTTTACCTTATACTCCCAAATGCTGTAAATTGTGAAAACAGAGCCTCGTGTAAAAATTGTGCATAGGATGCGGACAAGCGTCGTACAGGAGCAGCCAACACCATTGGATACCTGCAAAACCCTTATCTACTGCGGAGTATTGAAGTTGTGCATCGGTTCTAAATGTGTGAATTGCCTTAAGAAGTGATTTCCGTGTAGTGTTGGGTTGTGAGCGGAATCGTAACGATCACAACAATGCGATATCACACACCGCAGGGCGACATAGGAGGTAAAGTCTCATGCAAGTATCTTCGAAGCATATAGCTTTGGACAGGGAAACAGAAACTTGGGGTCAAACCAAAGATACGAAAAAGAGGAGCCACAAGTATCTAAAGCAAAATATTCCGCTGTATATCATGCTAACTCCAGCCATTTTATGTTTTCTCCTATTCAAGTATGTGCCGATGGGCGGGGTCATCATCGCCTTTAAGGACTATAACTTTTGGGATGGCATTTGGGGCAGCCCATGGGTTGGATTCAAACATTTTGATTATTTGTTTACGAATCCGCAAGGCTGGAAAATCATCCGAAATACATTCATGCTGAGTTTGCTTAGTTTCATTGGATTTCCGGTGCCGATCTTGGTAGCTTTGCTGCTGAATGAGGTTCGGAAAATGTGGTTCAAGAAAGTTGTGCAAACACTGCTGTATTTGCCCCATTTCCTTTCTTGGGTCATTGTCGGTGGCATCTTTATTACCTTGTTTTCTCGGGACACTGGGATGGTGAACGACATTCTGGAGAAGCTTGGATTTGAGCGTTTCGCCTTTCTGTATCAACCGTTTTCATGGATTACCGTATTTGTGGGCTCAGGTATTTGGAAGGAAGCTGGCTTCTCTGCCATCATTTATTTAGCTGCGCTTACGACGATTGATCCAAGCTTGTACGAGTCGACTGCAATAGACGGTGCAGGCAAATGGCGTCAGATGTGGCATGTTTCGCTTCCAGGCATTCGACCCACGATCATTTTGATGCTGATTCTTGGTATCGGACGTGTCATGGATATTGGCTTCGACCACGTCTATGTCATGCAGAATCGGGTAGTTGCCGATATTTCGGAGATCATCAGCACGTACACGTTCAAAATCGGTATTCAAGGCGGAGAATTCGGCGTTCCTGCTGCGATGGGATTATTCGAGTCATTAGTAGGTTTCACACTTGTATTAACGGCAAACCAAATTGCTCGCAAATTCAACCAGAGTTTATGGTAATCGAGCTGGAAAGGTAGTGAGCATGTGAGAGAAAATACCGCAGGAAAATGGTTTCATGTTACCGTTCATTCCATTCTTCTGTTGGCAGCCATCAGTTGCCTGATACCGCTGATTAATATTATCGCTGTTTCATTCAGCGACTCAGCGGCTATTGATTCCGGGTACGTCTGGCTTTGGCCGATTCACTTCAATCTGGAAGCGTATAAAAAATTATTTATCGGTACCAGAGTTGTCCCCTCTTTTGTGAACAGTTTGACTATCACAGTAGTAGGAACGGGGTTAAGTTTGCTTTGTACGACGCTTGCCGCTTACGCCTTGTCCCGTAAATACTGCTATGGACGCAAATTTATTACGCTGGGTATGGTGTTTACGATGATGTTCACCGGTGGGCTGATTCCCTCTTTTCTATTGATGAAAAGCTTAGGCCTCATCAATACCTACTGGTCTTTATGGCTCCCTGGGTTGGTTGGTGCTTATAATTTACTGCTCATGCGAAGTTATTTCGAAGGAATTCCCCCAGAAATCGAAGAGTCTGCACGTATTGACGGCTGTGGGGAATGGCGGCTTCTTGCCCAAATATTTCTACCTTTATCTTTGCCTGTGATCGCGACGATTTGCTTATTTTTAGCGGTTGGCTATTGGAACTCCTTCCTGAACGTGCTTCTCTTCATCCATGATGCAGAAAAGATGAACTTAACCGTATTCGTTCAGCAGATGGTGCAGAGTCAAAGCATGCTGATACAGGCGATTGCCTTGCAGCCGGAAGATCTGGAGAATATGTCCCCTGAGGCTATGAAAGCAGGAGGCATTGTGATTATGACCTTGCCGATGCTGATCGTATATCCGCTTCTGCAAAAGTATTTTGTAAAAGGAGTGATGCTTGGCGCCATTAAAGGATAAAACGTAGAATGGTAAGAAGATGATGGGATTCGAAAGCAGTTAATGACTACTAAAGGGGATGAAAGATATGAGAGACAGCATGAAGAAAAGTACCGTATTGGCAGTGGTGACGGTGTTGGCAGCTGGAACCGTTCTTGCTGGTTGCAGCAAATCAAAGTAGAAGGCAGCGGGTCGACCGTTTCCCCAACCAAAGCGGGGGCATCGCCATCCGCACCAGAGAAACGGGGCAAGATCAAAATATCCCTTTATGACCGTGGCAATACGCCGGCGGCGGAAGGCTCGATTACGAACAACCGCTGGACCAAATGGATTAACGAAAACGGGCCGGCGGATGTCGAATTTGTCCCCGTCCCGAGATTCGAATCCAAGCAAAGTTTAATACGCTGTTTGCTTCCGGAGATGCCCCTGACGTAATAAATGAATTTGATACAAGTTACCGGGATCAACTGTACAGCCAGAAGCAGTTGCTTCCGCTGGATGATTTGGTCAAACAATATGCGCCGAATTACACCAAGATGCTGGAAAAGTATCCGATCTTGCGTAAAATCGGAACGAAGCCTGATGGCAAAATGTACGAAATCGGTCGGGTGATTCCTAGTACGATGCAGGTAGCCGTATTCATCCGCACCGACTGGCTGAAGAAACTTTCCCTGCCTATTCCACAGACGCCGGAAGATCTGCTTAAAGTAGCGAAAGCGTTCACAGAGCAAGATCCTGATGGCAATGGAAAGAAAGATACCTACGGCTATTCACTCGCTTATTTAGGCGATGAGGCCATTGATGCGATGCATGGCAATACGATGTTTATAAAGATGACAAGCTAGTCGAAGACGATGCGAGAATGAAAGCTGCTGTTGCCTTCAAGAAGGCGCTTGTTTGACGAAGGTGTTGTTGATCGTGATTATTTGACGGATAAAAACGGGGAGAAAGCCAAAAAAGACTTTTTGTCCGGCAAGCTCGGCATCTATGTCGCTGACAATGCCAACGTTGATTTTTTAACGACGCTCCGAAGCACCAACAAAGAGGCAACAATTGCCCCCATGCTGATGCCAAAAACAGAATTTGGGCAATACACGATCAGAATGTTAAACCCGCTTCAGATGACAACAGTGGTTTACGCAGGTTCTAAAGATCCGGCCGCCGCAGTAAAAGAGATTGATTTTATGATATCGGAGAAAACATGGAAAACGCTCAAGTTCGGCACGGAAAACGTACATTGGAAAAATGATGAGCTCGGCTGTCCGAGACCGATTAATCCTGATTTGCGTAAAATCGAAATGAACTATAACACGGATTTATACATGTCAGCGACAACGATTGATTCCAAAGATGTATGCAACATTCCTGTGGTCAACAAAGATATTCCATATGCCGAGGAATGGAGCAAAATCAAAAATGAAACTCGTGATCTGTACGAGAACCCTGCCGTCCCGCTGTATACGCTAACCCATAATGAGCATATGCCAACGCTTCCGGCTGATTTGTTAAAGATCAACAACGATTGGACGCAGCAAAGCAAGGATCTTATCGCCAAAACGGTCGTTAGCGGAGGCAGCTATACGGTTGATCAAGCGATGAACGATTTGAAAAGTCTGAAACAGAAGATTGGACAAAACCAAACGATGGATTGGTACGCGAAGTGGTATGAGCAAAATAAAAAGAATGCGTTCCTGACGAAGGATATCTACCAATTCCTTGCTAAAAAGTGAAAATGACAGATAAGGTGAGATGGAAATGGACTATATTCGATTGTCCGACGATGCAGAGCTTCTAGCATCGAATGCCATGGCTAGCCATGAGGATAGAAGCTCCTTTTTGCTCGATAGGCAAATTCAGCCAGATGTATCGAAAGATCTGTATGGAGGCACCGCTATTGCGAACTTGAGTAGAGCCATCTATGTAGAAGAAAGCAACCAGAGTCTGGTGAGAACGGCGAAGTGGTTTGTGCATCCTCATCTATATGGCCGTGATCCGCAAGGAGAATCGGATTTTGCGGCGATCAAGCTTATACGCGCTCTTTATCAGTTTGAAGCCACGGGGCTTTTGCAGGAAGAAACTATCCGTACCATTCGACAATTTTATCTGAATGATGAGTTTGAGAGTAAATACAAATCTGAGAATCATATGCTGCTTTTCCATACCTCCCGCTATCTGGCTGCGCAAAAGTATCCGCAAGAGGACTTCAGGGCGTATGGAAAGATGGCAGGGATCTCCTGGCGGAGGAAGGAAACTTCCTCCGGGAATACCTTGTTTTTCGCGCCAAGCGAGGATGGGCGGAGTTTGATTCCTCCAGCTATATGCCGGAAGTTATGGAATGTCTGCTGTGCCTCTATGACTTTGCCGATGATCCGGAACTGGTAAAGCTTGCACAGATGATGCTCGATTTGCTGCTGCTGGATATGGTATGCGATAGCCTCGACGGCTTATATGGAGGCGCCCACGGCCGCATCTATGCGCCAGTCGCACTGGATCACACCAGAAGCAGTACCTTTCCTCTTTATTATTTGTATTTCGGGCATGGTTATAGGGAGCAGATTCACGCTCCCTGCCTGATTGCCGCCCTTTGCTCTGGCTATCGGCCACAACAGCAAACGTATGAGATTGCGCTTGGGCGTGAGCAGTCCTATGTTCATCAAGAGAGCAAGCATTTACACTGCATCACTTGCGAAACGCCTCACAAACAGCTGCCGCAAGAGGACGGAAGCATCAATAAATATACGTATTATACGCCTCGCTACATCATCGGAGCCGTGAATTTTCAAGATGCCTATGCGCTGGAAAGTAAAGCAGGCTGGTACGCTCACCATCAGCAACACCAATGGGATCTGAGTTTGCCCAAAGCAACCACGTTGAAAATATTCAGTCATCATCCCGGGCATTACGGCACGGAGGGAAGCGAACATGGATATTGGACGGGCGATTTGGGCTGCGGCTGCGGACACTTTTTTGGCGAAAAAAATGTGGTGATGGCGATGTATGAAATTCCGGAAACGCAAGCGCTGCACTGGATTCATTGCCATGTGCCAAGAGATGCTTTTGATCAGGTTGAGGAAGAAGGGAACTACCTTTTTCTAAGGAAATCCGAGGTGTACATCTCCTTGTTTATTCAGAACGGCTATATATGGACAACTGAAGGCGAGTACGCTAGAAAAGAAATCATCAGCCATGGAAGGAGCAACGCGATCATTTGCGAAGTAGGAGATGAAATGACATTTGGAGATTTTGCATCGTTTCGTAGAACGATTAGGCAGAACCGTGTTGTTTTCGACCCTGGAAGGATGGAGTTATCGTATCATTCCTCCCTGGAGGGGGAACTCGTGATGGACAAATCAAAGCGCGTCGTAAGGGGAGAAGCTGTGTCTTTTCCCTATCCTACCTATCATGGACCCTATCTCGTTTCAGCTTTTAACAGTGGCGTGATTGAAGTCAGGACTAATGAAAAAAAAGCAACCTACGATTTTAACCAAATAACAGTCAGATATGCATAAGCGGAGGAATGTAAAGTGAAAGGAATACTGGAACAAGTGGCACGAACAACGATGCAGATGGATTTTAATGTCGACAAGAAAGGTGATTGGGACTGGGGAGCAGGCGTCGCCCTGTACGGATTGCGGAAAGTGTATGAGGCGACTGGAAGCCAAGAGATTTATAACTTCATCAAAACGTTCATTGATGCCAATATGACGCACAGCCAGAAGATTTCGTATAACATCAATACCACTGCACCGCTGCTCTCGGTGCTGCTGCTCTATCGTGAAACAGAGGATCCTAAGTATATTGATTTTGCCGAGAAATTTGCCAGTTGGCTGATGAATGAAGCTCCACGGTTATCCAATGGGGCTCTTGAGCATACGGTCATTAACGATAAGTTTGCCGGAGAGATGTGGGTGGATACGGTATTTATGGCCGGTGTGTTCTTAACAGAACTGGGACAGATCGTAAATAATACGGCTTACATCGAGGAAGGGCTGCTGCAGGCAAGGCTTCATATCGAATGCCTTCAAACCGGGGATAATGGCTTGCTTTACCATGGCTACAGTCTGGCAGACAACCATCATCTCAGCAGTTGTTTGTGGGCTAGAGGAAACAGCTGGGTCACGATCAGCATTCCGGAAATATTCGCACCCTTGATAGGTTACGCAAAGGAAAAGGCATGGTTTTTTGAAAGAATCCAGCGGCAAGTCAAAGCACTGGCAGCAGTTCAGAATGACAACGGCTTGTGGCCTACCATTCTAAATGACGCCTCCTCCTATGAGGAAACCTCAGCCACGGCGGGTTTTGTATATGGCATATCGAAAAGTGTACAGATGGGGTATTTGGATCCTCAATACTTGCGTTGTGCAGAGAAGGGCTATAAGGCTGTTCTTCGACAAATTACGGAGAGAGGGACGGTGCTGAGCGTGTCGGCCGGAACAGGCATTCAACATAGCGTACAGGACTATAATACGATTCCCCGGGATTCGATCATGCCATGGGGTCAAGGCATTACCTTGTTGATGTTATGCCAAGAGGCGTACGAAACATGTTAAATGTTGAAGGGGGCAACTGATATGGGAACAAGGCGCAGGTTATTCGCGATCCTTATGTTAGTATGCATGTTAGCCACGTTAACCGTAAATCCATGGGAAGATTCCACAGCTTATGCCGATACGATAAACTCTCCGGACAAAGCGGAATATCTTTTGGATGAAGATTTTTCTAACCTCGCCACTTCCTATGAACCTAATGACATTGTACCTAGTGGATGGGACGTGAAAAGAGCAGGAGGCTCCATTTCCTACAGCTTCAACAATTGGTTTAAAATCAGTGATACCAGTGATGTGCTTCCTGTATCCATGAATAAAAAAATCCGGTCCCAGAGTAGTGGGACCCTTACGCTGGAATACCGCTTTAAAATGCCATCTGTCGTAAACG
Organism: Paenibacillus sp. N3.4; assembly: GCF_008017805.1. Lineage (GTDB taxonomy): Bacteria > Bacillota > Bacilli > Paenibacillales > NBRC-103111 > Paenibacillus_E. The sequence goes on from NZ_VRTT01000048.1 coordinate 31,284, forward strand.
GCGTAAAATGGCAACTTCGAAGCGGAGCAACCGAATGCGTCAGCCTTGGGGTACAGAATGGCAGCTTGGTTCTGGAGGCAGGTGATGCTATTCACAGTCTCCAGATGATCAATGCGAATACGGAATATGGCGTCAAAGTGATTGTTAATCTGGATGCTAAAAAAGTCCAGACTTATGTAAACGGTTTATTGAAGGCAGCGGACAAGAGCTTTACTCACGATGTGGCAGTTATCGATAACTTCCTCGTTACGACTGGTGATGTGACAACGGGAGAGCTGTTTTTTGCTCCGGTGAAAATTTATAAAGGGTATGCCGTTAATGAGAAGTTTAATGCTACGGTTCAAGGTCCCCTGCCTGAGGATTGGCAATCCCAGCTTAACGGTGGCGTCATTGCTGTGGAGAAAATGGATAACTCAAAGCCGCCGGATGTGTTTAGTCTGAAGATGAACGCGACGAATGCTGCTGGCGAGATGACCATAGAGAAACACGTGCCTTCGCAGGAAGGAAAACTGATTTACGAATTTAAAGTATTCATTCCTGTTAAAAAGGATGGTTTCTCAGCAGTTCTGAAAAATGAAGATTCAACAGTCTTTCAGTGGCTTACCAAAGACGGCAAATTCGCCTATAAAAACGCAAGCGGCCAAACGGTGGCTTTTTACGACTATATTCCAAACCTGTGGTACCACGTAAAACTCAAGTTGAACACGGTGACAGGAAAAGCAGATCTGTATCTGAATGGCAAATTGAAAGTCGAACAAATCGACATCCCGTTAAGCAGTGTGAACCGGGTTAACTTTTCAATCGAAGGCTCGAATGGAGGAACCATGTCTCTGGATGATATCCTCCTGTATCACGAGACGGCAGAGCCTATGGACTATGTACCTGCTCCTGTCTCAGTACCATCCAATGGCGAGTTAGTAGGGACACAAGCCTGTTCCTTATGGAGAGAGGGCAGCACTTAGGGTGGGACCGTATTAATCCGTATCCGGAAAGGGTACCTTATCTTGGATTTTACGATGAAGGCAATCCGGAAGTAGCCGACTGGGAAATCAAATGGATGGCTGAGCACGGTATTAACTTCCAAATGTATTGCTGGTACAGACCAACAGGCACAGAAGGAAAGCCGATTAAGGAACCTCGCTTGGGAGCGGCGCTTCATGAGGGTTATTTTAATGCCAAGTACAGCAATAAAGCCAATTTTATGATCATGTGGGAATCCTCATCCTCCAAAGTTAGCGGAAGCGTGGATTTCAGAAACAATGTTGTGCCATATTGGATGGAATACTATTTCAAAGATCCACGGTATGTCGTCATCGACAATAAGCCTGTCATTGGGATTTTTAGTTATTCAGGTTTGAAACGAAATTTTGGCGGCACAGCGGCAGGTGTTAAAGCTGAAGTTGACTATCTCAGACAGGCCTGCAAGGATGCCGGCTTCGATGATGTCATTATTCTGATATCCAATTCAAGTTCGGACCCCGCTATCATCCAGGAAATGAAGACGGAAGCGGGACTGGATGCGATGTTTTCTTATTCATGGGGAGCTTTTGCAGGGAAGGAAGAATTGCAAAAGACAAAGCTGGAGCAGCAAAGAGATGCGGGTTCCATGGATGTGGTTCCGGTTGTCAGCATGGGGAGGGATGATCGGGCATGGGATGGCCCTGCCGGATATTACGCTACACCTGAGGAGTTCCAGTCAACGGGTCAATGGGTGAAAGACACGTATGTACCCTCGCTGCCAGCAAACAGTATAGGACGAAAGATGGTTCTGCTGGACAACTGGAATGAATATGGTGAAGGCCACTTTATCATGCCTGCCGGACTAAATGGTTTCAAGTATTTGGATGCAATTCGTCATGTGTTCACAGCAGGCGGGGAACATACGGATCTTGTGCCTACAGCTGCGCAAAAGGAAAGACTTCGAGGTTTATATCCCGAGGGGCGGATTGTTCCTCCCAAAACCGTGGAAGTTCCACCGATAACGGATGCTAGCCCAATGACTTACAGCAAGCTATGGGACTTTAACACAGATGGGGACAGTCAGGGTTGGACGGTTGTGAAGCAAGTGTACCATGTAAGCATATCAGGAGGACATTATTCCGGTACATCAACAGGCAATGATCCCGGCATATATTCACCCACTGGCTTAGGCTTATCCGCCGAGGATAATCCTTATATTCACATTCGTATGAAAAATAGCTCCAGCGATACAGACGGACAAATTTATTTCATTACGGAATCCGATAAAACATGGAATGAAGCAAAAGTGATCAGTTTATTTGTAAAACCAAATGACAGCGGTTACACAGACTACTATGTTCCCATGTGGAGCAACAAGAAGTGGACGGGAAGCATCGAGGCCATCCGGTTCGATCCCCTTACAACTCCAGGTGATTTCAGCATTGACCAGATCGGGTTCGTGAAGGTTCCCATTGCGGGTTTGAAAATGCAGCTGAATGGACAACCGATGAAGACGGTGACTCCACTGGAAATGAGGGACGGCAGCGTTATGCTTCCGCTGGGAGAAGTTCTGGCGAAGGACGGGATTCCGACAGAACGAGATGACGCAGGCGCCCTGCTCGCTGTTAAGGACGGCAAAGTCATTCGGGTTGTGCCAGGCCAGCTTACTGCGTACAAAGGAACTGCGGCAATCAGCTTGCAGCATGTTCCTGTGACTTCGAGTTATGATCTGCTGGTTTCGCCTGATGCGTTAAAAGAATTGTTTGGTTACAATACGGCGTGGCAAGCGCTTGAGGGGACCTTGTATGTATCAGGCCCGTTCAAAATAGTCGGAGACAATCTATTAACAGACCCTGGGATGGAAATGAGCACGCTGATATATTCAGGTGAGAGAAGCGCAGCCGAGCTAACCACTGCGGAGTACCATTCCGGTCATCAGTCTGTGAAAGTTACCAAGGACTATGCGTACGGGAAAATGCTCTTCCCCGGTGTAGAGAATGGGAAAGAATATTATTACTCGGCTTGGGGCAAGCTGGCACCTGGCTCCACAGCGGGTGAGAAGCTCCGAATTTGTCTGCAGTACAAAGTAAATGGGGAGACGAAGCAAGTGGTGATGGTCACTGGGCCCGCGATGGATACCGCCACCTGGAAAAAAGCAGAAGGGTATTTTAAGCTGAATGAAACCGGCACTATCACGAATTTGACCATGTATGTGTATACGGATTTTCCGGCAGCCGCAGATAGTTATTATCTGGATGACGTGGAGATTCGGCCGGTGACATATGCCAATGATCCAATCCCAGCTAAAGTTTCGGGGATCAGTTTGAATAAACCGGCGATGGAGTTGAATCCAGGAGCGACAGGGAGGTTAAAGGCTAGGATAGAGCCTCTGAATGCCGTAGAAAGAGCAGTCACTTGGAGTTCGAGCAATCCCGAAGTAGCTATCGTAGACGTGAATGGAGCTGTTTACGGGAAAAAAGAGGGAGTCGCTCAAATCACGGTTACATCCGTGGATGGGGGCAAAACGGCTGCATCAACAGTAACCGTGCGAGAAGGAGCTTACGATACGAACACGTTAACGGTGAAGTCTGATGGAACCGGCGATTTTATCTCTCCCAAATTGGCTAATGACAGTATTCAGGACAGCAGCTCGACCAAGCCGTATGTCATTCTGATCTATCCGGGCGTATATACCGAGAAAAATTGGGTGGTGAAGCCTTATACTACGCTCCGAGGAACCGACAGGGATCAAGTGATCCTGAAGGGAGAGAATGCGGCTTCGGCCACGAGCAGTGAAATTACGAATCAATCTACACTTTGGTTGAAGGCATCAGCGAATTTGGAGAATCTTACGGTGACTGCCAAAAACATGAGATATCCGATACACAGTGAAGATACCGGCAATAATAAGGATGCGATTCATATCGTGAAAAATACCCATATCGAGCATTATGGCAATCTAGAAGCGGTCGATTATCGCAAAAACTGGATGGCTGCCCATCCAGGGGTGACTCCACCGGATGACCTAGATCCGTCAAAGGTATGGGGAGGCATCAGCGGAGTAGGTTCCCATGCCTGGGGCTACGGCTCCGCCAGCGGTGTAACGGAAATCGTGTACGGCAGCACCTTTGTGTCCAAAGCGGACGGCTGGTATGTGCATAATCGGGAGGACTTTACCAAACCGCAAATTAATATCATTAACGACAGCAAAATTGTTTCTACGGAAACGATGAAGCCTATTATGATCGAATCGTTAGGCAGTGGCACTAAAGATGAGGTTATCTTCAATAACACGGAAATTATAGGAACTTATATGGTTCAGGACGATTCGCCCTGGATAACGCAAAGCCGGAAAATCAATATGCCAACCATGCGGATTATAAGATTACTTTGAACAACAGTACTCCTATTGGCTACTCAGATGAGCACAGGGGAAGAGCGCTGGCCTTGTTCAGCAAGTCTACAGGAAGCAGTTCGACTGTGAGGGTCAGCGGCAGTGCGGTATCAGCTATACTGGGGCCGTATGAGACACGGGATGGAGGGGGCGGCCTTAGCGGTTATTTATACGGCTATTGGGATATTTCCGGGATCAAAGTAGGTTTGAATGCCAACATTGATGTCAATAATACACTTGGGAGAAGGCTGGGGGATTGCACCCTCCTGAACAAAACCCTTCAAGTGACCTTTGAGGACGGAACGACGAAAACGATCGTATTTAATGAAAATTATACCAACCAGCCCAATACGTATATCGTGGCACAAATGAATAGCGTTTTGGGAGCTTCAGGAAGAGCCGCGGAGTATAACGTCACAGGCTCTGAATACTATCCGCAGGTGTTGGATAAGCAGTTAACTTTACGGAATAATACTCAGGTGGGTATTCCCCGCTTTGCGGCAGTCCGTTTGGATAGCGACAATACGACGCTGCGACTCATGAGCGCTGCTGACTCTCCTGAAAGCTTTGTAGGCATCACGCTGGAGCGAATTATTCCTGGGAAATCAGGAAGAGTATTGACAGAAGGAATTATGAAAAAAAGCCAATTAAATGGTTTTACAGGTACGCTAACAAAGGGTACGCAGATTTCCATCAGCGCCCAAGCGGGAAGTTTCATGGAAAGTTCCAGTCAACCTGCGCTTGTGGTAGGAGTACAGACGGATTGGGCTTATTTTAAAGGAAGATCCGTTACAATCCAATAAAGAAACCTTCTATCCATAATCATTTACGTTATATGGAGCTAGCTCCCTAACGGGAATCGTAGTTGAATTGATTAGGAAAAGCTGCTGGTACGATCAGGCAGCTTTTTTGGATTAGCGTATTGGGTTCATGCCTTGGTTTATGTGTGCTCCTAGGGCCTTATGAACAGACTCCGTACATTTGAGCAGCTTTAAAATAGCTTATAACTGTCATATATATAGTAAATAAATATTTAAATCTATAAATAATAGTGATACACTATGATAGGGTTATAATTGATCCAGAAAAGTTGTGTGACTAGGTCGCACTCTGGCTTGCTTTAGCGCCTAAGTAGGAGCGCCTACATCATTTCTTCAAATATTAGCGTGTAAGGACGGTAAAAATGAGCGACAGACAAACTAAAACAGACGTTATCTTAATTGGTGCCGGAATCATGAGTGCGACTTTAGGGTCACTGCTGAAAGAATTAGTGCCGGATTGGAAAATTACAGTGTTTGAGAGGCTTGCAAGTGCAGGAGAGGAAAGCTCAAACGAATGGCATAATGCGGGAACGGGACATTCTTCACTGTGCGAGCTTAACTACACCGTCGAAAAACCGGACGGATCCATAGATATTAGTAAAGCTATAAAAACGAATGAAGAGTATCAGGTTTCAAAGCAGTTTTGGTCTTATCTTGTAAACACGAATCTGATTCGTAATCCGCGAGACTTTATCATGCCATTGCCTCATATGAGTTTAATACAAGGGAAACAAAATGTAGCGTTTCTAAAGAAACGATTTGAAGCGCTGTCTAACAATCCTCTATTTCAAGGGATGGAATTCTCCGATAACCCGGAAAAATTGATGGAATGGATTCCGCTTATTATGAAAGACCGGACATTGAATGAACCTATAGCAGCAACAAGAATCGAATCTGGTACGGATGTTAACTTTGGCGCTTTAACGCGCATGTTGTTTGACCACTTAAAAAGTAAAAACGTCGATTTAAAATTCAAACATAACGTTGATGATCTTAAACGTACTAGCGACGGCTCATGGCAATTGAAAGTGCGGAATGTCGACAACGGTATCGTCGAACGCCATACGGCCAAATTCGTCTTTATCGGCGGCGGAGGCGGAAGTCTGCATTTGCTGCAAAAATCCGGTATTCCTGAAGGAAAAGGTATTGGAGGATTCCCAGTAAGCGGAATATTTATGGTTTGTCAGAAACCAGATATTGTAGAGCAGCATCATGCAAAAGTATACGGAAAAGCTCCGGTTGGTGCACCTCCTATGTCTGTTCCACATCTGGACACAAGATTTATTGACAATAAAAAATCATTGTTCTTTGGACCGTTTGCCGGATTCTCTCCAAAGTTTTTAAAATTCGGTTCTATGTTTGATTTGTTAACTTCCGTAAAAACGGATAATCTCGTAACTATGCTCGCCGCGGGCGTAGGAAACGTTTCATTGACAAAGTACTTGATCAAGGAAGTTATGTTATCGAAAGAAAAACGCATGGAAGCTTTACGGGATTTTGTCCCGAACGCCAAAAGCGAGGATTGGGATTTGGTGGTAGCAGGTCAGCGTGTGCAAGTGATAAAAAATACCGCTGCCGGTAAAGGATCGCTTCAATTTGGTACGGAAGTTATCAGTGCCGCGGATGGATCCATTGCTGCCTTGCTTGGCGCTTCTCCGGGTGCTTCTACCGCTGTTTCCGTCATGCTCGAGTTAATAGAAAAATGCTTCCCGCAACATATAAAAGCGTGGGAATCGAAAATAAAAGAAATGATTCCTTCTTATGGCGAGGTACTTTTGAAAAATCCAGCGCTTATCGAAGAGATTCATGCTACAACAGCACGGACGCTTGGTCTAAACGAAAACTTGTCGTTACAGTTAGCAGGCGGAACCGTATCATAATTAACTCATAAACAACTAGAACAAGGCTTCCGGCATGATCGGTGGCCTTTTGTTCACCTTATGGATAGGATAAAAAGGGAGGATGATTCAGGTTATGAACAACCTTACGAAATTTATAATATTAAAGCCAGCTAATGAAGTATTCGAAGCTTTTGTAGACCCTTCAAAAATCGGGAATTTTTGGTTCTCATCGAGTTCTGAAAGATGGGAACAAGGGAAGACGGTTACTTTACGATACGATGAATACGATGCTCAAGTGAGAATAGAGGTATTGGAAGTTGAGGTAAATAAGAAAATCGTGTTTCAGTGGGGTGTGAATGGGGAAGGGCATATGGTTACGATTTCGCTTAAAGAGTCTGATAACACCGGTACAATAATTGAAGTCAACGAAGAAGGTTTTAATGAAAACGATGACCAGTTAATAAGTCAATTAATAGATAATAAAGAAGGTTGGGTTTATATGTTGACTTGTTTAAAGGGTTATTTGGAATTTGGTGTTAACAAATTGAGAGCAGGATTAGTTAAATAACGGAAAACACAATCATACTCCCAGACAAGGCTGCCGGCACGTTCGGCAGTCTTTTGCTTAATTAACGGAAAGAATAATTGAACAGGGCAGACTGCCGTAGAAGTTTATTCTTTGTATCTCTTTGAAATATGGGGACCGATTGGCTCATTGACGAGAGAGATGGATCAATGATCAATTATTGACTGCACGGTCAAAAAGTGTTATGTTTAACCCATGAGCAGACCAAGAGAATTTGATGTCGATCGTGCATTGCACCAGTCTATGGAAGTGTTCTGGACCAAAGGATTTAAGTCGACCTCCTATGAGGATCTAACTCGAACAACCGGGGTTAAAAAGCAAAGTTTGTATTGTGTATTTAACGATAAACGAGTTTTGTTCCTTAAGGCATTAGCACACTATCGCGAACAGAGTATAGCGCTACTGGAAGAGCTGGAAGCGCAGAACATGTCCCCACTTGAAAAGCTTGAGTCTTTAAGCAGGTCACTTCTAGAGAATGAAGCCATGTGCAAAGGATGCTTGATGGTAAATTCCGCACTGGAGTTCGGAACAGATGACGAGCAGGTCACCTGCGAAATAGAGCTGATGTTCGCTGAAGCCGAACATATACTAGAGAAGATCATCATAAGCGGTCAGAAGCAGAAGATGATTACGACCCGTTTTTCAAGCAAAGAGCTTGCAGCTTATCTGAACAACGCTATTCTCGGCGTTAGAATCCTAGAGAAATCAGGTGCGTCTAGGGAACAGATCGAGGCGGTATTGCGTACGTCTTTTGCGATGATTTCGCCTTGATCTTTTTTTGTTGAGATATTGACTGTGTAGTCAAGAATAGAAAATGGATGACCAACATGATATTAAAGGAGGTGGTGCTTTCGAAACTCCCCCTTTGGATGAATATCCAAATTTAATTATAGCTGATCTTTAACGCAGGCGACTGGCCTGAGATATATCTAAGCATTTTTACTAATACTAACTTTGGAGGCTATTATGAATTATTCTCAATCAGTAGAACCCCTATTTAAATCTTTTGAATTAGGCAATTTGAAATTATCTAATCGGATCGTAATGGCACCGATGACCCGTCAATTTTCTCCGAACGGCGTACCAGGTGCAGATGTAGCTTTCTACTACCGTCACAGAGCTGAGAATGGCGTGGGACTTATTGTGACAGAAGGAACGGTGATTAATCATCCGGATGCTTCCAATCAGGTCAACGTTCCGCACTTTTATGGTGAAGCTGCATTAAACGGCTGGGCAAACGTGGTGTCAGCGGTACATGAGGCAGGCGGACGGATCATACCACAAATTTGGCATATGGGAGCTCGAGGCCATGTTGGTGATTATTCGGAAGCGGAAATTGCTGAGATCGTCCAAGCTTTCGCACAGGCAGCATCGGAAGCCAAGCGACTTGGGTTCGATGGCATTGAGCTGCACGGCGCGCATGGATATCTAATCGATCAATTCCTTTGGGAAAAGACCAACCCGCGCACCGATCGCTATGGTGGTAACATGCTTGCGCGCACACGCTTTGCCGTGGAGGTCATCGAAGCCTGTCGTCAGGCAGTCGGACCAGAATTCCCGATTGTACTTCGTTTATCGCAATGGAAAGCGAGTGATTACACAGCGAAATTGGCTGAAACTCCGGCACAGTTGGAGCAGTTCCTGACACCACTTGTTGATGCGGGCGTGGATATTTTCCACTGTTCCACTCGCCGCTTCTGGGAGCCAGAGTTCGAGGGCTCTGACCTGAATTTTGCCGGATGGACCAAAAAGTTGACGGGCAAACCGACGATTTCAGTTGGATCCGTTGGCCTTGATGGTGATTTTACGAGTCTTTTCACCGAAGGAAAGGGAGCAAATAATGTCGGGATTGATGATTTGATCCAAAAACTCGAACGTGAAGAATTTGACTTGGTTGCCATCGGCCGTGCACTATTGGCAGATCCAGCTTGGGCAACGAAAATTCGCGAAGGTCGGACAGATGAATGGATTCCTTTTACAACAGAGGCATTAAAGACACTTAATTAAGTGTTGATATAACGTCGCATGCATGTTAAAAAGCAGTGTCGGACCTTGGTCTGCCACTGCTTTTTTCTAATGAGTCTGCTAAGCTTTTATCCTATGCTCAGACACTACCACTTGTATGTTTGCGCATAGTTGCAAAAACTTCAATCGGAGTATCCTTATTTGCAGTTATGAATTTATCGAACAAGGTCAATAAACTTTTTTGCTGAACTGGAAAGAGGCATATTGCGCATCGTCATAATCCCTACTTGAGAGGGCGGCAGTTGTACGTCTAATTGAATCTCGAAGAGGGAGCCCTCTTCGAGCTCTCTCGAAATAAATTCTCTGGTTATGTAAGAGATTCCGTGTCCTTTCCGCGCAAACTCGATGAGAAGATCTACGCTCCCGACCTCGATTTCAGGCTTGAGTTTATAGCCGTAGCTTTGAAATAATTCCGTAATGGCCATTCGTGCCCGGCTATTTCGTGAGAAAAGGATCACAGGATACTGCAGAAGCATATCCAATGAAAGAATCACGTCCTTTAGTTCGGCATAACGGGCCCCTGCCACAAAACAATCCTTTAGCTGGATACTCTCCCTCACTTCAAGCTGAGCATCTACAATAGGCATACGAACCACGCCTAAATCAATTCTACCTTCTTTTAAAAAGGATATAATCTCCGGCGTGGTTCCATGATTCAGCTGAAGTCTGATGCCGGGTTTCTTCTGATGAAAGTCTTCCAAGTACGGAAGCAGATAGTGCTTGAACAGCGAGTCGCTTCCGCCAATCCGCAGTTCTCCGCTCTCCAGATTTTTAAGCGCGGCCATTTTTTCCTCGGCTCGCGATATGAAGTTCTGAGACTGCTCAATATAGGGAATAAAGTATGGTGCCCTCTTGTGTCAGTGCAACACCTTTCGAACTCCTGTAAAACAAAGCAATGCCAAAGCTGTCTTCTAGCTGTTTGATGGCGTGGCTCACACTAGGTTGGGTGATATAAAGGGCCTTGGCAGCCTGAGTTAAACTGCCTGTCTTGGCAGCCCAATAAAAAACCTTATACAATTCGTAATTATTGTTCATAGACATGATCTATAGCTCCTGTGAAATATAGTAATTTCTCTTATAGATGATATGTGTATTATAGTGGAATTACGAAAAAGAAACCAGAGCTTGCGGATTAGAAAGCGATCATCGTGCTGTTGCAGCCGCTGTCGCCAATGCCGGATGATCAAGAGTGTTCTGTTGGAAGGAGTAAGGAATTAATGGAACCAACCACATTTATCTTATTTGGAGCAACAGGGGATTTAGCCAAAAGAAAAATTTACCCTGCCTTGTATAATTTGTTTGTCGATCAGAAGCTGCCGCAATCATTCTCCTTGATTGGTCTTGGAAGAAAAGAAGTGTCTGATGAATCATTTCAGGCAAATGTCGAGAAATCAATCCGTATGTTTTCAAGACGCGAAGCACAAGATCCTGAATTAATGAAAAATTTCTCGCGTTCATTTAGCTATAGTGTACTAGATACAGGCCGTAAAGCAGATTACCAGAAGCTGCTGCAGCAGATAGAACAACGGGAAGAAGAGCTTCACATTTCACCGAATCGTATGTTTTATTTATCTGTCGGACCTGAACATTTTGAAACGATTGCAGCCAACATCGAGGAAAGCGGTCTTGGTTCCGCTAGTGGCTGGAAGCGATTGTTGATCGAGAAGCCTTTTGGCTATGATTTGCAATCCGCTCGACTTTTAAATCAAAATTTGACCAAAGCTTTCTCCGAACATGAAATATTCCGAATTGATCACTATCTTGGCAAGCCGATGGTACAGAAACTTGAGATACTGCAACAAAATCCGGTACTTCAGGCATTATGGACCAATCATTACATTGCTAACGTACAGATAACGGCAAACGAAACTGTCGGCGTAGAAGAAAGAGCTGGTTATTACGATCATGTAGGCGCAGTAAGAGACATGTTCCAAAACCATATGTTGCAATTGCTTATGATGCTGACTAGCCACCTTCCGAATAACAGCAACTCCGAAATGGTGCGCTTTAAGAAGAAAATGGTGATGGAATCCCTCGAGCCGTTTCAAAAACAGGAGGTTAGCGCAAGTGTAATCCGCGGGCAGTACAAAGAAGGAGTCATTCAAGGAAAGTGGGTAGCCGCTTATACTTCTGAGCCAGGTATTGCCGCTACATCCATGAACGATACTTTTATTGCCGCTAGATTGCAGATTGATGATTTCTTTTGGCGGGGAGTTCCTTTTTATATTCGTACAGGAAAACGAATGAAGGAGAAGTCAACGAGGATTGTACTTGAGTTCAAAGATCCACTTAAGCAGTTGTCTCATGTAAATGATGATAATAAAGCACCTAATCTTCTGGTATTTGAAATTAGTCCTAACGAAGGCATTACACTGCAATTGAATACGAGGGATCCGCAGCATAAAGGGGAATTCAAGCCCCTTCAAATCAACTTTCATGAGAGTGGAGACGATGTTCCTGAGGCTTACGAAAATTTGATTTATGACGCACTACATGGAGACCCCACGTTCTTTGCACATTGGGACGAAGTGGAATTGTCTTGGAAATGGGTTCAGCCTATTTTAGAAGCATTTCAAGAGAATCTGGTTCCGCTTTATCCGTATTCTGCGGGCACTTACGGACCTATCGAGTCCGATGCATTATTGGCAGAGGACGGCTATCATTGGTGGTTCGATACCAAACCTGAATAAGAATATAAAGTGTTTATTCGCTAAAGGAAAGAATGACAGGGAGGTAATTTACAATGAAAAAACAGCAAATTGGCGTAGTCGGCTTGGCCGTAATGGGTAAAAATATAGCCTTAAATATTGAAAGCAAAGGGTTCTCGGTTGCTATATATAATCGTTCACCAGAGAAAACGAATGAACTTCTGGCGGAAGCACATGAAAAGAACCTTGTTGGCACTTACAGCGCCGAAGAATTCGTCCAATCGCTTGAATCGCCGCGTAAAATATTAATTATGGTAAAAGCGGGACAACCTACAGATGATACCATTAATCAGCTTGTGCCTTACTTAAGTCAAGGGGATATTCTAATCGACGGCGGTAACGCCTATTTCCATGATACACAAAGAAGAAATAAAGAACTTCAAGCTAAAGGATTACACTTTATCGGCGCGGGCGTTTCGGGCGGCGAAGAGGGGGCGCTTAATGGCCCTGCGATTATGCCAGGTGGGCAAAAAGACGCATATGAACTGGTAGAGCCAATCTTGACCGCTATTTCGGCCAAAGTGAATGGCGATCCTTGCTCGACCTATATCGGAGAAGACGGCGCTGGTCATTATGTTAAAATGGTACACAACGGCATTGAATACGGTGATATGCAGCTTATTGGCGAAGCGTATCACTTGTTGAAGGATGTATTGAACTTAAATACAAATGAACTGAAAGACATTTTCTCCGAATGGAATAATGGTGAACTGGATAGTTATTTGATCGAAATCACGGCTCATATTTTCGGGAAGACTGATCCAGATACAGGCAAACCGATGGTAGATGTCATACTCGATTCGGCAGGACAAAAAGGAACCGGAAAATGGACAAGCCAAAGCGCGTTGGATTTGGGTGTTCCATTGTCCATTATTACCGAATCCGTGTTGCGCGGTTTATCTCGGCGATGAAAGAAGAACGAGTGGCCGCAAGCAAGTGTTTGAATGGGCCTACGACATCAAGCTATGTCGGCAATCCTAAAGATTTCATCGAGGCTGTTCGTAAAGCTTTGTATACCAGTAAAATCGCTTCGTATGCGCAAGGATTTGCACAAATGAGAGCTGCTTCTGACGCGTATAATTGGCATTTAAACTATGGCAACATTGCGATGATATTCCGCGGTGGATGTATTATCCGAGCAAGGTTTTTACAAAATATTAAGGATGCTTATGACCGTGAGCCAGCTCTGAAAAACTTGTTTTTGGACGAATATTTCAGAGGGATTATAGAAAACTACCAGGAAGCTTGGAGAAATGTCATATCGATTGCCGTAACTAGGGGCATCCCGGTCCCTGCTTTCACTTCCGCATTATCCTATTATGACAGCTATCGTACAGAGAGGCTGCCGGCTAACTTACTGCAAGCACAAAGGGATTACTTTGGGGCGCATACGTTTGAGCGGCTTGATCAAAAGGGAAGCTTTCATTTTCAATGGATGGAAAATAACGAGTAACATTTTTAGTGCAATCTTTAAAGTTTAACCAAAACAGCAAAATGGGCACTCCTACGGATGGTCATGAAATTCAAACTTCATGATTCTAGTCATAGGAGTGCTTTTCATTTGTCGATTTTCCGTATCTAATCAATGAACTGTTCTTTTCAAAACCAAATGTCATGAACTTTATCCAATTCCCGATTTTGGCTTTACCGACAGGTATCTTTGAGGTGAAAGAAGAGGAAACACTTCGGCCTATGGATTAAGCTAGAAGGGCAGATTCTCTGAGTGTAAAGAGCAGTTGGTTGTCCTAGCGGAGACGAAATTGCTAGATGACTAATAGAATCCAAATTCTATCGTTGGCTCGATTGCCGGTATTCAGATGGTAGAAGTGGCCTGTGGTCTGAATGAAGCGAATTGTCTAGCAAACATAGGAGGTAAGGAATATATACGTATAAAAACTTGGATGGGGGACAAATGGATCGAGGATGACAATAAGATTACGGCTGGCGACTATTGGGAAATAGAGCGGGATATTACAATTATCAAAGAAATGAGGTTATATGACCAACCAGATGTTGAATATTACCAAACCGAACCACCTCAAGATATGCTTACGCCTCAAAAAGTCCATGTAACAGCAAAGTATTTTTCTTTATATAAAGGGGCCCATACTGGTAGAGCATTCGTCATGGCTCCAATCTGGTATCGAATATCTACAAAGCAGGGGCAGAAGTGGGTTGTTGACCCGTTTATTCCTGAAGATATACAGAAGAATGAGATACCAAGTGACAGAATTATAAAACTAAATGGGAACGAATTGCTTTACGATTATCCATATGAAGTAGCGGGAAAAGGAGTAAAAGCGACTCCGGGTGTAGTTCAAGTGGTTGCGCACTCTACTTTCAACATAAAGGATCAAATTTACGGATTTTACAAGCTTCAATTACAGGATGGAACGTTCAAGTGGGTTAATGCGTATCCACTATTTGAAACAGAACGTGGACCGTTAATGCAGTTCGACTTATCTAATGAAAATATTACATTGAGATCCGCCACACGTTACTTCGACATTGATGGTGATGCAAGCCTTAGCCTGCAAAATTGGTTACAGCCGGGAACATATGTAGCCAATAAAATAAACAACGGATGGGCATGCCTGCAAACTCCATTCGGTTGGAAAGTAGTCAACCTTGATAGGGCACCGCTTGAACGGCCTCAGGGCATTACTGAAACTCAAGAAAAAGTGAAATTGACCTCAGAAACAAAAACCTACTATTTCCCGCTGACAGGGGAAGTTTGCCATATAGCAGGCACCTTCAACGATCAGCAAGCACTATCTTTTGAAAAGTGGATCTCCCCACAGGGGGTCAATTGGTATCATATCTCAACTTACAGCGGCATCGTGTGGGTACCAGAAAAACCGTTACAGGAATAATTTACGCAGAGTAAAACGAAAAGGCCCTGATGCGATTCTTTCGAAAACAGGACCCTTTTCGAGTTAATGGGTAAAAAATCACACAACTCTTCCGATGGTGCCCTCGACAAGGGACGGATCGAATGTATTGGTACTACTGTTCGCGTTAATCGCTAAGCTTCCGAAGGCATCGCCCGGCGAAAACGAGGCTGAACCCGAATTGATCTTGTCGCTGCTGGACAAGACGATAATAGCACAATCTCCATTATTGACATTGGAACTGGGACCAACGTTATTGATTTTAAAACTCCCGACAAATGAAGGCAATCGTCGCCACTCCTTCCAAATAACAATAGTCATTTATATGTTGATTTTACCCAAGTGTGACCCAATAAAAGAAGGAGAAACGAAAAACCAGCATCTATTACTGATCACGCATCAAATGCGCCTAGGTATTTTTCTGTTGTCTTTTTTTTTCTCTTATTGCTTTAATAATAAAAGAAGACGGTGAACGAACACCTGTTAGTGACCGACAGATGGATTTTCGTATGAGTAAGGTAGACATTCAATAACTTTTTCTAATAACATGTATTAATAAAAGAATTAAACCGAATGTATCACCTGAATGGAGATGGAGTTCGGTTGTCACGTTGAATGGGTACGTTGGATTTTGTGGTGTTGTCGATTAGCCCTTGTGTTTGCAAGGGGAAAGTTTACTGCTGTCTCCCCGACAAAAGCAAAGGGCTGCCATTCGGCAGCCCTTTTAACAGAGAAATCATTTATCGTTCAACGAATGAGTTCGACCGAGGAATCCCTGGAGGTTTGGAGTAAAATCCCATCGTCGGTCGTGAGTACGCGCGAGATCGGATCCGCCACGCTCAGCAGCAGGTGGCCTGAACCGTCCAGCAGTACGACGCCATAGTCATCGTTTTCGCCAAACCGGCAGACGAGCCGATCGTTCAACACTTGAACGCCGGCGACTGGCGTTTTCCATACGAGCGTTTCTTTCCCGTTCGGATCAACCTGGTACAGCTCGAAACGATTCGCTTCCTTCTTTGTTGTGTAAAATACGTTGCCGTCGATGCTGTCAAACCATGACACGGCATGGTCAGACAGTTTTATTTCGCCCGTCCCGTCCAGTGCGGACGAATATAACGTGTTGTTCTCGTCTTTTACATAGTATAGCTTGTTACCGATAATCCGGAACCAGTTAACGCTCGAGCTGACGATCTTCTCGGTCTTATCCGTTTTCAGGTTGATTTTATAAATTGAATTCGGGTCATTTAGTTGTGGTGAGCACAGCACGTAGACATCATCTCCGACAACTGAGGTGGCCGTAGCAGGAACGCCACTGTGCGCAACATGTTGGGCGAACTTCAGATCGAGGTCACCTACACGCTTGCGGTTCGTCCCTTCCTGTCCCGGTTGAGACAAATATAGGTTTCCGCTATCATTATCAGCACCAAGATTGACGATTAATGTTCCGTACGGCGTATCGCGGAAATCGAGATACCCTTGATGTAACAGCTCCGCTTTCCCGTCGCCACCGATTTTCACGAAGTAGTTGCCACCCATAATACCTCCCCCGAGATGATAGGTGAACCACAGCATGTTATCACGGATTTGAAAAGATAAATCCTTTTGCAGCCCATATGCGACGCTTTTGATGTTATAAGAATAAATCTCCTCCTTGTCCGACGGCTGCTTCACAGGAGCACGGTATACATGGTTCGTCGTGTCCGTCGTTTCGACGAAATAATAATACCCCTTGAAAAGAGCGACATCGTTCTCCTTGGCATATGCAGGAAGACCAACCTTTTGCAACTGCAGGTTATGGGAGGTGATGCTAAGGCCGCCGGTATCGTTCCACTGGTAATCCCATCCGAATTCGTCGTGCGCGAAGCGCCAGGTCAGCGGGAAATACCTGACATCCCGGAAACTTAACAACGGATATTCTTCATTAGAATTGTCGATCGTCTTGCCGTTGATCTTGACGGCCGATGCGGGAACCTCCGCCGCGTAGGATGCCGCGTTTCGACGCTCGGACTTGTTTGGCACATACGAGGAGGCCACACGACTTTGCTTAATGATCAAGCCGTCGTCCGGCGACCAAGTCGTCTCCAAACCGAGCAGCCTGGTATCGTACCACGTCATCGGAAAATAGGTGATATCGTGATAAACCAGCAGCGGGTATTCGCGGTACTGATTTTCCACCGTATGACCGTTCAGGTTCACCGAAAAATCCGGCAGCGTAACCCTCACACTCACATCTTTGGCTCGAATGTGCCCCGCAGGCACCAACAAGCTCATGCATAATGAAAAAACGACCGTATACCCAGCCCATTTGTTTCTCATCGTTGCGTCATCTCCTCTCATTGATTTAAACGCAGAATCATGGTAAAAGTTACTGAGAGTTTTCGCAAGATCGTGAAGTACTCGTACTTGATGAGGTAGCACAATTACAGAATACCGCATACCATCTGTCTACCCTTCTCCATACAGTAAAGACCCTAATTTGGGACCTTTGAGCAATCGGAAACTTTTAATAATGAGTGCTTACGACTTATGGATATTATTCTAAGTTGTCGGCCTACGTAGACACCTTAACAGACTTAAGAGTATTTTCTGTCCAATCGAAGGCGCGGGAGTGTGCTCTATTTTTGGGGTTAACTACCGAACAAAAATTAAAATTCATATTAAATTACAGGATACATGATGGAATCTTTTATTATAAAAAAATAATATCTTGATCACATTTTCCCTTGGCAATAAACTTAACGGTAACCTTAATAGAAAGCGAGTGGTTTGGATGATTGCCCAAATTAATGCTTTGAAAACCTTTATGAGAGGTACGGAAGGATAATTAATTCTTCGTATTAATGACCTTCCGTGCAAAGAGACAAACATACGACACGGAGGAAAAAAGTTGAATACTAATAATACATTAAACCCATTTTTAAACATTAAAACTCCTAAAGCTTGGGGACCAGGTTCGTTTGAAATGGCTTTACCATTAGTGAAGGCTACAAATATTAGACCTAGTATGCGAATTTTAGAAGTCGGTGGTGGATCAGGTCAAATTGCTACCACCATTGCGAAGCATTGGAATGTTTCGGTGGTTACTCTTGAACCATGGGCTAATACCAATGAAATCCAAGCTTATGCGGCTGACGAGGGCGTTGAAAACCAGGTGTTGCAGTTGAAGATAAAAGCACAATCATTGCCTTTTGCTGAAAACACTTTTGACGCTATCATTAGTATAGGCTCGTTTGAGATGATTGGGGATGAACGACCTATAGCATTAGCTGAGATGACTCGGGTAGCCAAAACGGGTGCACGTATTGGAATTGCTGAGCCCATGTGCTTATCTGGAGCAATGCCTGATGAGTTGGTTGAATTAGATATACAATGCAGTCTAGGGTTTCAAAAATGCTTTTCAGATTTAGATTGTAATCGTAACTTGTTTACAGAACAAGGATTAGCTATTACCGAAAGCTATTATTTTGGAGAAGCCTATCAATGGTGGCTAAATTATCGCGACCAACGACGTATTTCGGAAGCTGAACAAGAACTTATTACACGTGATAATGGTCGGTGGATTTCGTTAGGTCTAGTTGTAGGAGAAAAACTATAATTTCGTTAGAAAAATTTGCTAATATTATATTAGTATCGGTTAACCCCTGAGTCTAATGTGGAGCCGAAGACTTCTATAAAGTATTTGTGGTAACTGGTACGATATTTAGCAGGATTTGGCCACGAATAGGCGTATATATACTTTATGCAGTGACCTCTCAGGGAACAACCGCCCAGAATAGGTTTGGAGCCGGCAGGAGATTTCCTCCTGGATTTCTTTAATAGAAATGAGGCGCCAATATTTTTGGCACTGCACACACACTTTACGATAATTTAACCTGTCGAAATGGCAGGTTTTTTTTGCGCAGAAAAACAAAGAACTTGACAGAAAGGAGGGATTTTTTTCAAGACGTCGAAAGCGAATAGGTGATTTTAAAATGAATAGCATTGAGTTAAGTGGTTATTCGATTAAAGATACGATATTGGTTCAGACTTCTATGTTGAAAGTTCATTCATGCTCTAGAAGATATTCAAACTCAATTTGGGTATAAACCTAAGGATTGTTTATATTGCTGGAGCCTACTGGTGGGCATTATTCATATTTAATCATTAGGCTTCTACTAGATCGAGGCTATTCGATATACCAGGTTGAAAATAAGGCAGTAAAAGATTTTCGTGAACAGTTGTACTTATAGCCCTTCTCATTAGAAAATGGATGTTACGTATACTTCCAAATTACGGTGATGGGCTCTTTTGCTTTTACCAAAGCACTGTACTACATTAGACTCACGCGACGGCGTTGACCGGGCAGAATAGTCGATTGACTTGAAACTTATTTCCACTTTTTGGCGTCTCATTAAAGTAAGCCAATATATGATTAGGGGGCACTATTTTGTCAAATAAGTTAATGGGTGCAGCAGCAATTACGAAGGTAAGAGGAGAATAATTTGGATAAAAGAAAACTAACGTTGTTTGCCCTTATTATTTTTATTGTTTTGCTAAATGTGATTGCAAGCTTTCGATGGAGTTATAACAACTCTGAAGGTGACATGAAATACAAAACTGATCGTTGGACTAATAAAGTTTGGGTTGAATATTATCCGCCCCTTGCTATCACAAATGGAATAGAGGTTCCACTGCTAAATACTACAAAGTTTGATTCAGATACTCAATTAGAAGCACATATAAAGAAAAATGCTGTTTCTGGTTATTTGGTGAGCGAATGGCTTGAGAGAATGAAATTAACTTACTTGTATTATGGGAGCAATGCATTTTTAATATTTAATATACTACTATTATTAGCAATGATAATAAGAACAAGAAAGAGTACCACTAGGAATACTGTATAAATAAACGGCTTCTACTACGATAAGAACGAAAGAAAGCTACACCATACATTCCATCGGACCCGGCAGCAAGCTGCATTAATCCAATGAGGGCTTATAGATCCAAGAACGTTATACGACAGAACGAAGATATTTTTATAAACCATTTATGTCTGGGGTAATTACATTGAAGCTATTCAAAAAAACATTATTTGTAACTTTGAGCGTCGTAGTTGCTGGTATAGTATCTTTATTTACTATCGACTATCATGTAAAGACATTTGCTAATAAATACATTATGAACATAAATGAATTACCAAATGCGGATGCAGTATTAGTATTGGGTGCGTATGTATACCCCGATGGACATGTTTCTACTATTCTTCATGATAGACTTGAAACAGCAATTGAAGTTTACAAAGAAGATAAATCTTCAAAAATTATTGTAAGCGGGGACCATGGCAGAAAGGACTATGATGAAGTGAATACCATGAAACAATACTTGTTGAAACAAGATTTCAAGAATGAAGATGTATTCATGGATCATGCTGGTTTTAACACTTATCAGAGTATGTATAGAGCCCGAGATATTTTTAAAGTAAATAAACTAATTATTGTAACTCAAGACTATCATTTAAGTAGAGCAGTTTATTTGGCAAGAAAGATGGGGATTGAAGCGTATGGTGTAGCTGCGGATAAAAATTCTTACGGTGATATCCTTAAAGTGTACAAAGCTAGAGAAATATTAGCCAGAAACAAAGATTTCATTAACGTGAATATTACTAAACCAAAGCCAAGATATTTAGGAGATGTAATCCCAATAACGGCGAGTGGAAGCTTAACAAATGACATGTAAATATTTTGTAAGTAGCTCAAAGCTCCGTCGTATACTCGTATTTACGCTACGGAGGACAAGCCCCTTTGGTTTGCCCGAGACATTTCGGAGATTTGGAACAGAAAGACATCCCTGAGAGCCTAAGTACTGACGAACCCAGTCGCTTCGCTCCTTTAACCCTATCGGATTCGTGATTCTTATAAGATTGATTCAAAAGACAAAAGTAACATTATAAATTTCACTATTCTTCTATTTGATGCCATTCAGCCGTCCACAAAATGAATCTTTGGAGAGAAGTAATTGGGGTGGCCTAAAATACGGGGAATAAGACGGCATTACCGAAGATTAAAGAGGAAGATTGTGGAGTTCAATCAGCATTTATCTGAAGAAAATAGTAGGTGCAATATGTGGCATTTCTAGTATTATCTTTAGATAGAGTGATTTGCGAATTTCATATAAATGAAATTAACTGAAATCAATTAAAAATAATTTATAACAGAATAATTAAGCGAGGGATCTTAAATGACTCAGTACACTATCAATGACATGATGGCGGCTTATTCGGAGGACGCTGTTGAATTAGCGGGCAAGATGGGGCTTCAGTTGGATTTTAGTGAAGAGAGTCTAAAAATTATAGATGAAATATTAGAGAGATATCATCAAGGAATACCCAAGGGAATTAAAAAAATATTTTCTAAAGGTCCATCTGAAGATCAAATTATACAAATGAGCAAGATTTGGGGTGGTTATGTAGGAGAGGTGTTTAGGAGGAATTTGGGTGGATATTGGGAAATGAGTAAGAAAATCGATAACGCAATAGTTTTAAGAATTAATTCTACCGAACTTTTTCCACCTGCAAAGGTAAACAAACGAATAGTTAACGGCAAAGAAGATGGAATCTATTTTTACTATCAAGTGCTCAAAAACAATATGTAGGTAGTGGATTTAGACGTTACTTTAAGCTCTTACGGGAAGTAATGTTAAATTTCAGAATGCGTTACTGCAACGGGGCACAGCTTGTAGACCTATCGCAGGTCCATGGCTGGACACGATCGTATGTGATATGATTCAGGAGTTTGAGCTTCAGATGGAGGACCTTAAATCAGGATCTCTTTTTCCAAGTATTCAATCAATAATTTAATAAACTTACTTTTATCGTAATCACTGTAATCCATGATAATTGAATAAACATTAACCATTAAACAAGAACATCAGTCTATAAGAATGATAGTTTCTAGCAACCTTTTTACTCTTCTGCACGTTTAATAGAGTCGATGTCACAGAAAAGGAGAGAAACATGTACAAAAAAATTATAGGATTTGCCGTTGTATTCCTATTCGCGACAGCCGGAAACACTTATGCTTACAATGTACCTATGTTTACATATAAGGATGTGACGGACCAAGCTTGGGAAAAAGACTACGTGTACACTTTATCAGCGCTCGGTATTATTGAGGGATATCCTGATTTCCGTTATCATTCCGAAGAATTGTTGTCTCGGGAAGCCTTTATCAAGCTCTTGGTCGCTACGGCAAAGGTGGATATTTCTCATGCTTTGGGGATCGTACCTACGGACGCTACCGGCCGTTGGTCAGCTCCATACATTGCTGCCGCTTCGGAGCGGCACTGGATCGATTTTATGGTGAACGAAGCCGGCGAATTGAAGCCGGAACAGCCGATTACACGAGAAGAAGTCGCCGCTGTCGTCGGTAACTATCTATTAGACAAGGTGGGAACGGCCGGATCACAGTGGACATCAGGAGATTGGTCAAAGGAACGGGATGAACGAGCGTTTGCCGACAGCTCGAAAATTAATGCTAATATCGCTCCGTACGTGTTTTACACGGTAAACCGGAACGTCATGGAAGGTGATAACCAGGGTTTCCGTCCGAAAAGCGGATTGATCCGCAGCGAAGCAGCCGCCGTGATCAATCGCCTGGTTGATATCGAAGCCGCCGTGAAGAAATTGGAAGTGACTGGGTTTTATGCGATTAAATCGAGCCCTGCCATCGGCCGTATGCCGCTCATCGACAACGTCGCTATGGGCTGGTCCCATCTCGAATACGATACGGAGGGTACTGCAAAACTGGGTACGGATACAACCACCTACAAAGTTCCGGATGGGTACGCAGACGTGGTGAAGTCGGCCGATCAGGCGCATGTCCATAAAGACTTGATGGTTTTTTACAACGATGGCAAGAAGCTGTCGGTATTTTTGCGAGACGTGCCAGCACAGAGGGCGTTTGTTGTCCAACTGGTCTCCAAACTCGGCGATCCGGAATTTGGGTTTTCCGGTGTTTCCTTGGATTTTGAAGGGTTGATGGATGCATCAGACGCGCCGAATTACTTGCAATTTGTCCGGGACGTGAAAGCGGCCATAGGGAGTAAAACCCTCTCCATTTCCGTACCAACGGATTATTACTATAAAGGCTACGATTTAAAAGGGCTCAGTGAAACGGCCGACACCCTTAACCTCATGGCGTACGATTTTACGCATGATGACTCGAAACTTCCTTCTGCGCCGCTGCCGCTAGTCAGGGACGGAGTGGAGAGAGTGCTCAGGCAGGGCGTGCCTGCCAGCAAGCTAGTGCTAGGCATTTCCAAGCAGGCTAACCAATGGATCACAACGAATGGCAAAACGACGACCGCTTCGCCGAGCATTGATCTAGTTGAAAAACGTCTCGCTGATCAGAATGCTTCCAAAACTTGGAGCCTGCCATATTTCCTGAAGCTGATTCATTACCAAGATGGCAGCGCTGCGAACGACATTTATTATGAAGACACGCAAAGCATCGCCAAAAAAATCTGGCTCGCCAAAGTCTATAACCTTAAAGGCATTTCGCTCTGGCATATGGGCAATTTCACCGCATCTGACTGGGATACGATCGCCAAAAGATAACGCGATATAAAGCATCATTCAACGCTTAAACTTTAGTTCAATAAATGTAATGAGATTGAAATCTTATTTTCATTTGAAATTAATAAAACAATCTTATAATAAAAGTCGACCCCCTTTAAAATATAAAACTTAGACCCACAGCTCTTCGCTGTGGGTCTCTTTTTGACAAAGGTATGAATGAATGCAATTTGCTTATTAATTCGTAAGACGGTACAAGCAAGGTTGCAGGTTATAGTTTGGGTTGTTCTAATTTCATTGACACATCTCCTTAACATTTATACGATGAAAAGAGTTTGCCAATGGTTTTCTGAGCTATAATCCAAAGGTCATAGATCAAGAGGAGGAAATGCTAAGATGTTTTACGACTTACACGGTGAAGCAAATATGTCGCCAATTGTGGGAATTTTATATTCTGCTGTGAAAGAAAACAGCCAACGACTACAATTAATCACAGATGGCATGTCACAAGAAGAAATAGATTATAAGGGTCTAGATAACAACTTTAATAGTACCGCTCAGTTAATCAAACACATCCTGTATGTGGATGTTAATTGGGTATATAGAATGAAAGGACAACCACTTCCTCACTCTTTAAAAGAGCAATATGGTCCCATGATAGATGCAAATAATAGGCTTCCGATGATCAAAGGGAAGTCTTTGAACACATTCATGTCCGAATATGAAAGTGTATTATCCATGTTGAAAGATGCATGTACACAATTAACGGATGCTGATCTTGATAAAATTGTCACTTTTGGACATGAAAACGAAAAGCAGGCAACCATTCGCTGGGGATTATGGCATATGGCTGACCATAGCCGCTATCATCAGGCTAATATCAATCAGCTTAGAAAGTGGTATAAAGAAAATTCTTTCTCATGAGAAGCGTTAGATAAATTATGAAAAAAGAGGTATCCACCTGTTCCATAAAAAGAACCAGGAGATCTACAAGGACTTTGAGTACACAGGTCGCAATGAACTTGTTCTTCTTGCTAAAATGAAATTTTAGAATATAGTTGGCTTCTGGAACGAGGGAGGGGGAGAATGATGGAGATGGAAGTCAAGATAAGAAATATTATTGATAATGTAGTTACACATGCCGACTTTAGAAGACAGGGTTATGGATCAAGTTTTGAAAAAGGCATTGGATATTGCATGGGGGCAAGCTTGTTACAAAGTCATGTTGCTTACCGGTTCGAAAGAAGAGGGAACGCTTTTATTTTATGAAAACTCGTGCTTTAAGAATGGGATTAAAACTGGATTAATTGCCAAACCCTAACAAATACTGGGGTGATGCAGATAAACGTATATTAGGATTCAGCCTACATATTTAATTGGTTGTCGGAATCCGTAAAGTTGTGTTAGGATGAAAAACAGACTCCCTGCTTCGAAATGTACAAGCCGACTTCCGGATCTTGTGCTTCGAAAGCGACAAATAGAGATTAAGAGTCTTGGATATGGAATGAAGAATAGGAGATTATCTGTATTATGAGCAACAAGAACAATCAGCATATGTTTAGACTAGCTTTACTGCTCGGTTTATTTTCGACTCTCGGGCCTTTTACGATCGATATGTATTTACCGGCTTTCCCCGAGATTGTGAAGCAATTCGATACGACAGCTTCGCTGGTGCAACTCAGCCTAACCGCTTGTTTACTCGGACTCGGCATCGGCCAGATTGTCATGGGATCGCTGAGCGACGTCTACGGTAGACGCAATCCGCTGCTTATCTCCATGGCTGTTTATGTCGCCGCCTCGTTAGCTTGTGCATTTTCGCCCAATATCGGGCTGTTAATTGCATTCCGGTTCGTACAGGGTTTTGCCGCTTCGGCGGGCATTGTCATTTCCCGTGCGATCGCACGCGACATGTACAGCGGAACCGAACTCACAAAATTTTTCTCGCTGCTCTTGCTTGTCGGTAATTTGGGTCCGCTCGTGGCACCGGTTACCGGTAGTGGAATTCTTTCTTTCACGACTTGGATCGGCGTATTTATAGCGCTGGCAGTGCTGGGAATCTACCTGTTGGCGATGACAAAATGGAGCCTACAGGAGACTCTGCCATCTGATCGCCGCAGACCGAGCAATTTCGTGGAGCAGTTGCGGAATTACGGATTGCTCTTGCGAGATCGCCAGTTTGTCGGCTACATGTTGGCACAGGGCATAATGATCGCTGGGGTCTTCGCGTATGTTTCGGGAACGCCATTTATCTATCAAAATATTTATGGGGCCTCGCCGACCGTATTCGCGCTTTTATTCGGATCGAACGGTATCAGCCTGATCATTGGCTCCCAAGTGGTAGGGCGGATGTCGCATCGCGTATCCGAACACGCCTTTCTGTTGTTCGGCCTATGGCTTGCCTGTTTGGCAAGTGTCGCTGTGTTAGTGGTGGCCATCGTTCATGGACCGCTTTTCGCGTTGGTGATTCCACTGTTTTTCTTCGTAGCATCAATCGGCATTACATCTACGGCAG
>NZ_VRTT01000049.1 GCF_008017805.1 Paenibacillus sp. N3.4
GAAAAAAGAAGCTGTAAGGCCTAAATCATGCTTACAGGAGGCCGCGGGCAGAAAAGCCGTTCTGTAAGCACGGAAACCATCTTACAAGTGATGAAAAGGACGAAAGAGGTAGAAAAAAGAAGCTGTAAGGCCTAAAATTGACCTTACATGCTACCTTGAGCAGATGAGTGGCTAGAGGGCTTTTATCTTTAGTCGCTTGTGGTGGAAGCAGTAAGCAAAGGATGAGTAGCATGCAAACCATAGTGGACTGAAACCGTTAGATGCCATTTTGCTTAGTGTAGAAAGAAATGCATGAACAGCAACGATCCTATTAACACGGTTATAGCGACGACAATGGACACAGTGAGTACAAAACGAGCTTTGAAGATGGAAAGCAGCATGAAGGTGCTTTTGACATCAATCATCGGGCCAAAGACTAGGAAGGCGAGTAGCGAACCAGTGGAGAAGGTCGACGAGAAAGAAGAAGCCACGAAAGCATCTGTCGTGGAGCACAGTGAGAGCAAGAAGGCAAAGCCCATCATAAATACGTGAGAAATGAAGGGTCCTTGGCCAATTGTTGTTAAGCTATCTCGCGCAACGAAAGTTTGAATAAGTGCGGTCAGGAGTGCGCCAAGCATCAAATATTTGCTCATTTCGAATAGCTCGGTGGTACCGTGGCTGAACATAGTCATGAGACGGCCGCCGTGTGAGTGATCATGTCCGTGTCCATGTCCATGTCCATGTCCGTGTCCGTGTCCATGTCCATGTCCGTGTCCGTGTTCGTGTCCGTGTTCGTGTCCATGTCCGTGTCCATGTCCGTGTTCGTGATCGTGTCCGTGTCTGTGATCATGTCCATGTCCGTGATCATGTCCATGTCCGTGTCTGTGATCGTTGTCGTGATCGTGTCCATGTCCATGTCCGTGTCCTTGTCCATGTCCGTGTCCGTGTCCGTGTCTGTGATCATGTCCGTGTCCGTGATCGTGCCCGTGTCTGTGATCGTGTCCGTCCACGTGCCCATGCCCATTATGCTCACGATGTTCGGCTTGGTCAGGGATGGCATGACGCAGTGGATTGCTCTTCAGGAATCGGGTCAAAAGAAGTCCGATGACAAGAGCAACGCCGAATGTAAGCCCCATACGCGAATATGCCATTTCCGGTGCTTTCCGAAAAGCGATGAACGTCGAGGCGAAGACGATGGGGTTCAGAATCGGACCGACCAGGATGAAAATAACGGCAATATAGACGGGCATCCCTTTGTGCATGAGGCGGCGAACGAAAGGGATCATGCCGCATTCACAGAGAGGGAACATAATGCCAAGAACGCAGGCGAATAAAATGCCGCCAATCGGATGCCGCGGTGTCATTCGACGTATGAAAGCTTCAGGGATGAAGTTTTCAACCACCGTGGATAAAATTACGCCTAGCAGCATAAAAGGCAGGGCATCGAGAAAAATCGCCATGAAAGCGGCGAAAACAAGCTGAGTTTCGTGAATGAACAAGCCCATGTGGGGAAGCTCTCTTGTTGTTGCTATCAGGATGATCAGAAGTACGCATAGGGTCGTGGAGACAGGCAGGCTCCACCGGTATAGAGTCGATGACAATGAATGACACCCCTTTGTCCGAAGGATTGGATATGCTTCTATCCTATGTACGAAGGTGATCGGATAGGACAATGTCCTTAGTTGACATTAGGGGGTCAGGGTGTATAATAATAGAAAATCAGTAAGCGATGATAGGAACAAGTATGTTTGTGTCCCGTTTCTCAGAGAGCCGGTGGTTGGTGCGAACCGGTGAAACGAGCAAGCCGAATGGATCCTTGAGCTTGAGGCTGAACGCAGATAGAGGTTGCCGGGACCTAGGCCGGACTAACATCCTCATTTGTCCAAGTATGCCAAACGGTAGCTCCCCGTTATCAGAGCCTGAAGGTCTTACAGCATGTTTCATTTGCTGACAGACAAATTAGGGTGGTACCACGATCTCTCGTCCCTTGCGGCGAGAGGTCTTTTTGTTGTTTTTTAACGTATGAACAATAGGAGGAATTGTCAAATGAAACGAGTATTATCAGGTATGCAATCCAGTGGACAACTGACGATTGGTAATTATATTGGTGCGCTTCGCAATTATGTAAAACTGCAGCACTTGCATCGTTGTTATTTTATGGTGGTGGATATGCATGCCATTACCGTTCCGCAAGATCCTGCGGCTCTGAAAGAACAAACGGAATCAGCAGCTTCCCTCTATGTAGCGGCAGGGCTTGATCCGAATAAGGCCTCCATCTTCTTGCAATCTCATGTACATGCTCACGCGGAGCTGGGATGGATTATGACTACCTTGACACATATGGGTGAGTTGGAGAGGATGACACAGTTCAAAGATAAATCAGAAGGGAAGGAATCTATCGGTGCTGGTCTGTTCACTTACCCTTCACTGATGGCGGCCGATATCCTCTTGTATAATGCTGATCTTATTCCTGTGGGAGATGATCAGAAGCAGCATTTAGAGTTAACTCGCGACTTGGCTAATCGATTTAATAACCGATTCGGTGAGATGTTTGCCATGCCGGAGGCTTATACGCCGGAGATCGGCGCGAGAATTATGT
The DNA here is from genome assembly GCF_008017805.1 of Paenibacillus sp. N3.4. Taxonomy (GTDB): domain Bacteria; phylum Bacillota; class Bacilli; order Paenibacillales; family NBRC-103111; genus Paenibacillus_E. The sequence goes on from NZ_VRTT01000049.1 coordinate 2,579, forward strand.
CCCTTGACGATGCCTCCAAGAAAATGAGCAAGAGCAGTGCTAACGCAGGCAGCTTTATTGCTATGCTAGATGGTCCAGACGTCATTCGTAAAAAGTTGAGCCGTGCTGTCACGGATTCAGGCCGTGAGGTGAAGTTTGATCCGCAGAACAAGCCTGAAGTCAGCAACTTAATGTCCATATACTCACATTTTGCTGAGATGAACATTTCTGAAATTGAAGCCAAATATGAAGGGCAGGGCTACGGTCCTTTCAAAAAGGATTTGGCTGAGCATCTTGTAGCTGTTCTGGAACCCCTTCAGCAGCGCTATTATGAAATTCGCCGATCAGGTGAAATTTACGATGTGTTGAAAAAGGGCGCCGAGGAAGCAGCAGAAGTGGCAAACCAAACCTTATTGGAAGTCAAAAAACGTATGGGCTTCGTAGTTTTGTAGACCTTCTTTCTCACGGTATCTTCCCAATTAAACGTCAAATACAAAAGACCTAGCGGGTTTGAATACATCCGCTAGGTCTTTTGCATTTGATGCTATTGCCGAGAATTCCTTTTACGAATTTTCGCTTTGACGACAAAGCCATATCCGATAAATCCTAATGAAAGGATAGAACAAACAAGAACCAGCCAAGGTTGTTTGAGGGCAATAAACAAACTAATGGAGGCGAGCAACAAGGTGCCTACAAAAGCGAACAGGAATGCAAGTGGTTTACTCATTTCATATGACCCTACTTTCTTTGAAAATGAACCTTACATCTTATTTTAAACTTTTTTTCACGCTGTGCATATAAATTCATTTCCTCCACATACTATCTTTGCAAGCTTGCAAATACATCAAAGATTATAGCTGACTGAAAGGAGTCTGATCCTTATGGGTACAGGACAATCTCGTAGCAGTAACCAACTGGTAGTTCCACAAGCCACTCAAGCTTTAGATCAATTGAAATATGAGGTAGCTCAAGAACTGGGCATCCAAATTCCTCAAGATGGTTACATGGGCTACATGGCTACTCGCGATGCAGGCGCAATCGGTGGTAACATTACTCGTCGACTCGTACAAATCGCCGAGCAAACGCTGGCAGGCCAAGGAAGTAATTTCCGCAGCTAGTAGCATGACTCGTCTATAGTTTTTGCTTTAATATGAAGCCCAGAGGATTCGTCCTCTGGGCTTTTGTAGTGTGCCAAATGCGCGTTAAAAAGACGCGTATGATTAACGCGCCTTGCAGTTAATAAAGATCGACTCGCAGCTTCTTCTCAAGCCTTGTATCATTCACCCAGCCCACATAGGAGTCAAGGGTTTGGTAATTGTGATCCATGAGGATAACACCTACAAATGGATATTGCTTTCGATGACGATAACGCACGTCGGCCCATCTGACCTCGTAACCCCATCTATGCTCTTTGACTTCCGCGCAGGTGAAGGAAGAGAAGTAAAGCAGGGCTTGAATGTCCTCGTGATTCTTTGACGCCTCAATAGCCGGATGGTCTTCGCATTTGATGGTGTCCATCCATTTCAGCTTAGCATTTTTCAGTTCACCGAGCTGGTAGGTACCGTCTGTTCGTTGTTTGACAACGTTCCACACATACAGGTTGAATGTTACAATAAGCGTGTATTTGTCCCCTGGTTGAAATGTCGGATCTTTACGGTAGAGTCCTTTTTGTATAATGTAATGGTCCAATGAACGCCATACGTAGTAAATGGCAATGATTCCGTACAGGGTTGGGAATATGAGTGTAGGCATCGCAACATGGAATGCCCACATGAAGATCGCGGCAATATGACTCGAAAAATAAAGGGATCAAAGATGTGAATGATGTTCCACGATACCCACTTCTCAGAGAAAGGTCGGATCGCTTGTGTGCCATATGTGTTGAAGCAGTCAGTAAAAACGTGAAAACAAACGGCAATGCCTACCCACATACCCACATGTAATAAAGGGAGTCCGTGGAAGAAGAGAGCAAGTGCTCCGGTAATCAGCAGTGTCCATAGCAGCAGAGCTGGTAAAGAGTGAGAACGTCCGCGATGATTACGGATGTAAGTGGCATTCCCCTTGAAGCGGAGAAGCCCGTCCACATCAGGAATCTGTGAGCCAATGACCGTTCCGATAAAAACGGCAGTTGTAACCGCTGTGTCCGCTGAAACGGTCGGATCAATTTGCGACAGTCCTGCTAACCCTAAACCAATAACAAGATGTGTGCCTGTGTCCAATTGGGTTTCCTCCTAAGAGTTTTCTGTAGCAAGCGAAGTGAAATTGATCAGCCTACATGTAGTTTACTGCGTTTCTTACTAGTTTACCATTTTGGAGCAAAAAATAAATCAGAGGGAGATCTAAAAATGTGCAAAGTTTTTGTAGAGTATGCCATAAAATCCGATTATAGAGAGTCCTTTATCATCTATATGCAGGAGTGGATGAAGCGGGAAGGGCGATTAGAGCTGTTGGAAGGAACGGATCAGAAAGAACTTTTTGTAGAAATTTGGAATGATGTTACTTACGAGGAGTATATCTTTTTGAAACAGGAGCGTTTAGAGGACAGTGATTCCTCTGCACAAGGGAATTGGGAAAAATGGGTCGAAGGCGGAAAACGGAAAGTACATATGTGGCATTTTAGTCAAGTAGTCAAATGAGTAAAAAAGCAAAAAGCCGCTGCTCTGAATAAGAGCAAACGGCTATCCAAGGCATATCTACTATCTTGGTTGTGGGCCCATACCACCTGCAAAAGGGTAAGAATATTGGAGTTCTTCGTCAAACGTAATGTAGTCAAGATTAACCATGAGCAATAAGTAACGCATACCGGTAGCTGGATCGCTGATGATAATGTGATCGCGTCCCGCGGCTTCCAGTCTGCCTTTGAAAATTTTGGCATTCCATTCGGAATTATTTTCGTACGTCATGTAAATCGTTGCCATTTTTCCAAGATTCAAACGGAGAATGTTCTCAATAAAAGATTGCTCGAGTGGTAATTGCCCAGGCATATTTAGGCCTGCTTGTGTGGTTCCGCCGGGAGATGGAAATGTGGAACCGCTAGGAATAGTAGGCACGACATTGTTCGTAACAGCCGTAGGTACGGGATAAGCCGGATACGGATATCCGTAAGGGGACTGCATGTTAGCTTGGTTGCCAATCTTGTAAGGGTTGTTCATCATAATCGTAATCCTCCTAGGGCTTTCTGATAGAAAGCCTTCTTCGTAAGTAGTTTTTTCTTTGAAGCCGTGGAGCCGCGTTCCTGTTTAATGAGCTAAATTAACCAAACGTGCCAAATGCAGCAGGGCAATCATTGAACGTGGGTGAGAAGAAGCAGTGTTTTTTGTAGCGTCCTGAATGCTCTTGGTTATACCAAGAGCTAGGGCATTCTCCTGTTGGTCTGAAGTACCATAAGGAGTTCGTTGCTGGGAGAAACCGCTCGCCGTTTATTACTTTTTGGGCCAAACGGATTTCAGGCTCGCGTGCGCGTTGATAGAAGTAGCCTTTTTGCGTGGCTTCGAAGCCGCCGGGACTTTGGAAGACCATTTGAGGAAATGGTGCGGATGTTCTTAAAGTCCAAACAATTAGCACTTAATACGGTTGATACCCACGTTGCCAACCATCAGCATGCCTATATCTCCTTCACCTTCGGCCTCGGCTCGGAGCAATCTGGCTAGTTTCCGCGTGTCATTCGTATTCGCTTTAATGACTGCCGTCTGTTGTCATTCACTCCTTTTTCCATAATCATCATATTGTGCTCCTGCCTATTTGGTGACTGTTTACGGTTCAATTTTGGAATAAAAAAAGCTCCCAACGAAGGGAACTTAATGAAGTAGAAATTTATAACCTACGCCCCAAACCGTTTTAATATATTTCGGTTCTTTGGGATCAGTTTCGATTTTTTTGCGGAGATTGGCAATATGCACATCAATGGCACGTTCCGTCACGTAGGAATCAAAGCCTCGTACGCGATTTAACAGCTCTTCACGATTGTAGACACGTCCTTGATTTTGCCAAAATAGTTTCATGATTTCGAATTCAGAGAAGGTTGTCTCGATGATTTTATTATGAACAAAAAGGCAGCGTTTCTCAATATCCAGTTGGACAACTTGCTCACTCGCCGCTGCAGCAGCAGATGGTTGGGAAAGAAAAGCGTGTGAGCGTCTTAGCAACGCTTGTATCCTTGCTGATAATTCTCTCATCGAAAACGGTTTGCATAAGTAATCATCAGCTCCCGTTTGCAAACCTCTGACGCGGTCCGATACTTCATTTTTGGCGGACACCATCAGAATAGGAACTGTCGATGCGTTACGGAAGGTACTGCATAATTGGATACCGTCAACGTCAGGCAGCATGATATCCAGGACAATCACATCAGGTTTAAAATCATGAAACAGCTCTTCGCCTTGTCGGCCGTTTTCTGCGCGTTTCACTTCGTAACCTTCTTCGTACAAATAAATGGACATCATTTCACCAATACTCAAATCATCTTCAATAATTAGAACTTTAGACATAAACGTTCCCCCTCCTTTTCCTTCAAAGGTTCGGTGCTCGGTATGCCAGACGCAACATTCGATCCTATATGTTCATGTTAACATTATCCATTTTGTGACGTCCAGTTTATTACGAAAGATTTAATGAATTAGTTGCAAGAAAAAGAAGCTGGATGGTACTTGGTTCCTAATTTCTTAGGTCAAGTTATCCAGCTTCCTATAGTAGGGTGAGTCATTCGTCTCCAGATCATACAGTCAGATGCTTTCTAACTTGTTCTTCACTCAACTGTGCCGCATTCCCTTCAGCGGCTATGGTTCCTCGATCGAGGATATAGTAGTAGTCGGCGATGCTCACAGCAAATTCTAAGCTTTGTTCGACTAGCAATACGGCAATTTCTCGATCATTCTTGATTTTTTCAATAATGGCTTCAATGTGCATGACAATAGACGGCTGAATACCCTCCATAGGCTCATCGAGCAGAAGCAGCTTAGGCCCGGGGGCTAATGCACGTGCAATAGCTAATTGCTGCTGCTGCCCACCGCTGAGATCGCCCCCTTTGCGGTGCAGCATTTCTCGGAGAACCGGAAAAGTCTCGAAGAGTGAATCGGAGAGCTTCTTCTTCCCGTCTGTCGCGGCTTCAAGACCCAGCAGCAGATTTTCCTCTACAGTAAGCTGGGGGAATATCTCACGGCCCTGAGGCACATAACCTATTCCTAGTTTGGTACGGCGGTCAGGAGAGAAGGAGGTGATGTTCTGTCTCTGATAATGTATGGAGCCTGACTTCGGGTGAATGAGTCCCATGATACTTTTCATAAGTGTAGATTTGCCAACACCGTTTCTCCCCATTAAGCAAACGACTTGCCCTGGCTGCACGTGCAGATTCACGTGACGCACGACCATGCTCTCCCCGTAACCTGATTCGATACTCGCTAGCTTAAGCACCGCGCTCCACTCTGCTTCCTAAGTAAACTTCTGCCACCTGATCATTCTTTTGGATATCTTCCATGGATCCTTCGCATAGAATGGTGCCTTCATGCAGAACGGTAACGGTTCTGGCGAATTGACGAACGAATGCCATGTCATGCTCGACAACGATGATGGTCTGATTGGCTGATATTTCGTGCAGCAGTTCACCTGTCTTTTCTGTTTCACTATCGGTCATACCGGCGGCAGGCTCGTCAAGTAAAAGAAGATCGGGCTCCTGCATGAGCAGCATGCCAATTTCGAGCCACTGTTTCTCTCCATGAGAAAGCGATCCCGCACGGTCATTCACTTTGCTGCTCAGGCCAATCATTTCTAATCTATGGTGCAGCCTATCTCGTTGTTCAGGAGTTGTCTTGGTCCAGAGAGCGCTGAGCAGGCCGCGCTGTTGTTTCATGGATAAGGCCAGATTCTCGAAAACAGTCAATGTGGAAAAGACGGAAGGAGCTTGGAATTTACGGCCGATGCCGAGTCGAGCAATTTGATGTTCTTGATGTTTCGTGAGGTCGATTGAATTCTTGAACACAACCTGACCTTGTGAAGGCTTCACTTTCCCGCAAATGACATCCAGGAGCGTAGTTTTACCTGCCCCGTTCGGTCCAATAAGAAATCGAAGTTCGCCATATGGCAAAGAAAAGTCTAGATTGCGCAAGGCCTTGAATCCGTTAAAATTAACTTCAACTCCCTTTACGCTTAAAATTTCTTTGTTGGTAACAGGTTCTTGCATCGCAAATGGTCCGTGCATGGGATTGTTCCTCCTTCAAGTTTCATAAAGTCTGCGTTGAGGTATGATTTAGTTTGCTTCATGTGAAGTAATGGGCTTGGGAAGCAAACTTCTTTTCCAATTTGTGGCGTAATGGGTAAGGTTCCAACAATACCTTTGGGCAATAACAGCACAACAATGATAAACATAGCTCCCAGCATAATCGGCCACCAGGCCGGATAAGCTTCACTAAAGGTTGTTTTGGCTGCATTGGTGACCAGTGCGCCCAGCACGGCGCCCCCGATCGTTGAGCGTCCGCCGATAGCCACCCATAGGACCATTTCAACGGATGGAACGATTCCCATTTGGGCAGGTGAGATAATGCCTTCTTGAAGGACGAAAAGAACACCGGCAAGTCCAGCTAGGCCCGCAGATACACAGTAAATAAATACTTTATATGTGACAGGATTGTAGCCGATGAAACGAACCCGATTTTCACCATCGCGAATCGCCGTTAAGATGCTGCCTAAACGACTGGAAACCAGCAGACTGCAAAGAGCAAGAACGAGAATAACTACGGCAAGTGTGATATAAAAAAATAACAATTTGGTCGTCGGTGATTGAAGCTTCAGGCCTAGGAAAGTGTTGAAGTTCGTGAGCCCATTCGTTCCACCCGTGTAGCCTTGCTGCCCTACAAATAAGGTGACCGTTATAATAACAAGCGCCTGTGACAGGATGGAAAAGAAAGCTCCCTTACTTACAAGATTTGGATTACAGCTTATGATAAAGTGGGAGTTGAGTTCATGTCAATATACATGACACAAAAGAGTTTTAATTTGTTGTTCATGCACAAGAAGAGCATTATTGTTTGTTTTTTTCATATAAATACGAAGAATGACTTCGAATTCCTTGTTTTAAATGTTATAAAATATTACATGAAATATTTACATGCTTGGAATTCACGATATAATAAGTCTATCAAGTATCCAATATTCGGTTTTTGAAGAGGTGAAGACGTGCATCTAACGGAACGAGAAAAAGAAAAGCTGCTCATTACGGTGGCAGCAGATGTAGCTCGACGAAGACTCGCCAGAGGCTTGAAACTAAACTATCCGGAAAGCATGGCCCTACTATCGTCTGAAATTATGGAAGGCGCAAGGGATGGATTAACGGTTGCAGAACTGATGTCATTTGGAACAACGATTCTCAAAGCAGAACAAGTGATGGAAGGTGTGCCTTCCATGATCCATGAGGTTCAGGTAGAGGCTACTTTTCCCGATGGAACGAAGCTTGTTACTGTACACCAGCCAATTGCTTAACGGTCTGTTAAGCCATTCCGATTAGGGGCGTGAGCGAATGAACATGGGAAGAGGTGAAAGGATGATACCGGGGGAATATCGTACAGGCAAAGGGTTTATTGAAATGAATGTAGGGAGACAGACCATTGACATCTTGGTCACAAATACAGGGGATAGACCTGTACAAGTGGGTTCCCACTTTCATTTTTTTGAAGTGAATCGCGCATTGGCGTTTCCGAGGCCTATGGCGTTCGGTATGCGTTTAGATATTCCGGCGGGTACGGCAGTTCGCTTTGAGCCTGGGGAGCAGAAGCCCGTTCATCTTGTAGAATTAGGCGGGTCCAAGCGATCTTATGGGCTTAACAATTTGAGTCAAGGTGCGGCTGTCAAAGGTACATTGCCTGACAAGGTCGAGGAAAGATGGCAAGCATGGGAGGGGAACCAAGGTGAATCGAATAGATCGTAAGAGCTATGCGCTAATGTTTGGTCCAACTACGGGCGATGCTGTTCGTTTGGCAGATACAGAGCTTTGGGCGCAGATTGAGCATGATTACACTCAATATGGCGATGAGTGCAAATTCGGCGGAGGCAAGGTCATCCGCGATGGCATGGGCCAATCCAGTGGAGCTACGCGTGACCAAGGCGTGCTGGATACCTTGATCACGAATGCGGTTATTATGGACCACTGGGGCATTGTCAAAGGCGATATCGGTATCAGAGACGGCCATATTGTTGGCATCGGTAAAGCAGGGAACCCGGATATTATGGATGGCGTTCACCCGAATATGATGGTTGGGGCAAGCACGGAGGTTATTGCAGGCGAGGGAAAAATCGTGACAGCTGGGGGCATCGATGCTCATATTCATTTCATTTGCCCCCAGCAAATCGAAACCGCCTTATCCTCTGGTATAACGACCATGATTGGTGGAGGAACAGGACCTGCTACCGGTACGAATGCGACGACCTGTACGCCGGGTGCATGGCATATGCGCCGCATGCTGGAGGCTGCGGAAGCTTTTCCCATGAACCTGGGGTTTACAGGAAAAGGGAATGCCTCCTTTCTCGCACCTTTGACCGAACAAATCGAAGCAGGAGCTATAGGCCTGAAACTGCATGAAGACTGGGGGACGACCCCTGCGGCCATTGATACATGCTTGGAAGCAGCAGACCAGTACGACGTTCAAGTGGCCATTCATACAGATACTCTAAATGAAGCGGGATTTTTGGAAGATACCTTGGCTGCCATTAGAGGGCGAACGATCCATACGTATCACACGGAAGGAGCGGGTGGCGGTCATGCGCCGGACATTATCCGGGCATCTGCCGAGCTTAACGTTCTGCCTTCTTCTACAAACCCGACACGCCCCTTTACGATTAATACGATTGAAGAGCATTTGGATATGCTCATGGTATGCCATCATTTGGACAGTCGTATTCCGGAAGACGTTGCTTTCGCGGATTCACGCATTCGTCCAGAAACGATTGCTGCTGAGGATATTCTGCATGATCTTGGCGTATTCAGTATGCTCAGTTCTGATTCACAGGCGATGGGACGTGTGGGAGAGGTTATTATTCGCACCTGGCAAACGGCGGATAAGATGAAAAAGCAGCGGGGACCGCTTGCTCCAGATAACGGAGAAAACGATAATTTTCGGATCAAACGCTACATCGCCAAATATACAATCAATCCTGCGATAACGCACGGAGTTTCCCACCTTGTTGGTTCTGTTGAGCCTGGTAAATTTGCTGACTTAGTCATATGGAGTCCCATGTTCTTTGGTGTTAAGCCAGATCTGGTGCTCAAAGGAGGCAGCATCGCCTATGCGCAAATGGGAGATCCCAATGCCTCTATACCAACGCCACAGCCTGTCTTCGGTAGACCCATGTTCGCGGCATTCGGCAAGGCGTTGACACAAAGCTCGATTACCTTCGTATCGCAAGCCGCCTATGATCGCGGGATTGCCAAATCGCTTGGATTACAAAAACGTGTGGAGCCGGTAAAAGGCTGCCGCAGCATTACGAAGAAAGATATGATTCATAATGACGGTACTCCTTCTATTGAAGTAAACCCAGAAACTTATGAAGTGAAGGTGGATGGGGAAGTCATTACTTGTGAACCAGCGACGGAGCTCCCGATGGCGCAGTTGTATTTTTTATTCTAAAAGCTTGGCAATTGCTTGACTGAGGTGACGAGAATGACTGAAAAGACTGATGATCATGTGACCGCGCCCTATCACTGGCTTGCTTATCAACAGCTATTGGATTCCGCCTTGCCGATTGGGGGCTTTTCCCATTCCTTCGGTTTGGAAACCTTGGTGCAGCAGGAGAGGTTAAAGACGTTTGAAGATCTGGAAGGCTACATGCGAACGATGCTTGCCCATAGCTGGGCGTCGTCCGATGCCATGGTCATCAAAGCGGCCTATATCCATATTCCGAGGGAGGAGTGGAAACAGCTTTGGGAAGTGGATCACATGCTTCATGTCCAGCGAGTATCCAGTGAGGCCCGAAGTGGAGTTCAGAAGATGGGGCGAAGGCTGCTCCAGCTATCACGTTCCATATACCCTGAGCTGAACTGGCTTCCCCTCGATGAAGCGGTGAGCAGTCAACGATGCAGCTCGAACCATCCAATCGTTCATGGATGGGTGAGCTATCATCTGGGTGTGCCGCTGAACCAAGCGGTCGAAGGTTATTTATACAGCTGTATTGTGACCTGTGTTAACAGTGCGCTGCGATTGATGTCGATGGGGCAAACCCAGGGGCAGATACTCCTTGCAAAGCTATTGCCGATAACAGGCAGCGAGTGGCAGCGGGTAGCGCACCTGGATCCGTTGGAGGCATACACGAATACGCCTTCAGCAGATATGGCAATGATCCAACATGAAACGCTGTATTCGCGATTGTTTATGTCTTAGCACTCAGAACTTACTATAATATCTTAGGGGGAATGGCTATGTGTCAAGGTCAAGGTCAAGGTCATCATCATCACCAATGGGAGAAGCCAGCCGTGGATCGAAGCCGTCCTATGCGTATCGGTATCGGAGGACCTGTCGGCTCAGGAAAAACGGCTTTGGTGGAGCGGCTAGCCCGTAAGCTTAATGATCGTTACAGTATTGCAGTGATTACGAACGATATATATACAAAGGAAGATGCCCGTATTCTGATCAGCTCAGAGGTACTTCCTGAGGAACGTATCATAGGCGTGGAGACAGGCGGTTGCCCGCATACTGCAATTCGTGAAGATGCTTCGATGAATTTCGAAGCGATTGAGGAGTTAGAGAAGCGATTCGACCATCTCGATATTATTTTCATTGAGAGCGGTGGGGATAATTTGGCGGCGGCATTCAGCCCGGAATTGGTGGATCGCTTCATCTATATTATCGACGTTGCGCAGGGCGAGAAAATCCCGCGTAAAGGCGGTCCCGGCATTATGCGCTCAGATATGCTCGTGATCAATAAAATCGATTTGGCCCCTTATGTGGGGGCGAGCCTCGAGGTCATGGATTCGGACACGAAGAAGATGCGCGGCGAAAGACCTTATATTTTCTCTAACCTGATGGGCGGGGCAGGCTTGGACGATATTGTCACCTGGGTGGAAACGGAGTTTAGCCATGCCTAGGGTAACCGGGGAGATGAAGGCTGAATTTGCGGTGCGCAGCGGATTGACGCAGCTCGTGAGCAAATATCAGATCTCCCCGCTCAAAATCGCCAAAACGTTTCGTTACGAGAACAAAACGTTGGACCCTGATATGCCGCCTATGGATCAAATTGGCGTCTATATGATGGACTGCTCCCCGGGACTTATGTCGGGGGATCATTACGAAATCGACATGCGCCTGCAGGAGGGCGCGCGTGTTTTTCTAACGAACCAGTCCTTTACGAAGGTTCATCCATCCCTATTGGACGAAGAGGCCTCGCAGCGGCAGGTCCTCTATTTAGCTGCTGAATCAATGCTGGAGTATGTTCCTGAACCACTTATGCTTTATAAGGAAGCTAATCTAACTGCGGAAATGGAGGTTCATCTTGGATCTGGTTCGATCTTCATATTCACAGATGTGTTATGCCCCGGCAGAACCCAAAGAGGCGAAGTTTTTCAATATACATGTTATAAGAATAAGGTGAAGGTATGGTATGACAATGAGCTTATTTATTATCAAAATCAAAAGATTGAACCAAACACGATGGAGCTTTCCTTACCTGGCTGCTGGGAGGTTCAATCCCATCTAGGGAATCTATATGTATTCTCGGATCGTCTGAAGCAAAAACATCTTGAAGAAATCCTGACTAAGCTGGAGCTGCTTAAAGATGTAGAAGTGCGAGTAGGAGCGAGTCTAACTTATAAATATGGTTTGATTGTTTCTATTATGGGAAAACATGCTTGGGAGCTTCAGCATGCGTTGACAGCAGCTTGGCATGAGATTCGCCGCTCTTTATTATCTTTAACGCCATTAATGATTGGCAAATAACACGTTATTGCCTTAAAAAAGAGCCATGCAGGCTCCTTTTTGCATGGAATCGAATGATGAGAGCATTTTCCACGCATACTGGAAGGTAGAATCGACAATATGATGACAACTGGGTGCACTTCATTGTCAAATGGGGTTCAGGTTGGTATGATGAGATTGTTCATAAAGATCATTCGGAAGTTTGATATAGAGGAGGGCATTTTACGTGGAAAATCAAGTAAGCTACGAGGCAGCTTCAAGTGGCTCAGCACAAGCTTCTGTTCGCTCAGAATCCATAGACAAGGGCGCAACTCAAGCGTCACATGGACGTGTGACCCTGAAAGATTATTATCGCTTGGTGAAACCGGGCATTATTTATTCGAATTTGATGACAGCCTTTGCTGGTTATTGGGTCGCAGCCCGATGGGATGTCAATTGGGTTCATCTTCTTTTAACGATGCTGGGAACAGCTCTTGTGATGGCAGGAGGAACAGTCCTTAACAATTATTTGGACCGTGAAATGGATGCCAAAATGGAGCGGACACAGGATCGGGCGCTTCCAAGCGGAAGAATGACGCCTAATTTTGTTTTAGGATATGGTATCGTACTGGCGATCATTGGTTTAGGTGTTCTCTACTTCGGAGCACAATCGCCTCTGGCCACTTGGGTTGGACTCATTGGATTGTTCCTGTATGTATGGCTGTATACGGCTTGGTTCAAAAGAACTTCGGTGTGGAGCACATTCGTAGGAGCCTTCTCTGGGGCAACGCCTCCGGTTATCGGTTATTGTGCGGTTAGCGGCACATTCGATTTAGGAGCTATTCTGCTCTTTGCCTTCTTATTCTTATGGCAGCCGCCGCATTTCTGGGCACTTGGGATACGACGTATGGAAGAATATCGCGCTGCGGGATTCCCTTTATTGCCGGTTGTGAAAGGCTCCTATGTCACGAAGATTAGTATGGTGCGTTATGTTGTTGTGCTCGTTCCCGTGACAGTGATGATGACAGCCTTTGGTTACTTAGGTTATTTGTTTCTGTTTGGATCTACGGTACTCGGATTAATATGGGTTTTCATGACCATTAAAGGCTTCAAGGCAACGGGTGATGCTGAGGTCGTCTGGGCGAAGCGAATGTTCCTGTTCTCTATTATGTATTTGACTCTCTTATCGATCCTTATGGTGATCGATACCGTGAAGTAAGCGAGGGATGTAGACGTATGAGCACCTTTTTTGAAAAGAACTGGTTTAAACTGGCGTTAGGCGCTATTCTGATCGCGATGATTGCCTCCTTTGCCTATAAATTATGGGTAAATGGCAGCGAGCCGGACAAGCGTCTTCTAGCCATGAAGGCTGCGCCGGCTATTCAATTGCAAGACTTGGACGGTAAGTCGGTGACATCGAAAGATTTGGACGGCAAGGTCAGACTCGTGTACTTCTTTTATTCATTCTGTCCTGATGTGTGCATGCCAACGACGTATTTGCTAACACAAGTACAGGATGCTTTGAAAAAGAAAGATTTGTTCGGAACAAAAGCTGAAATTGTCTCGATTTCGGTCGATCCAACCCGAGATACACCGGAAGTGCTTCGAACTTTGCCAATCAATTTGAATCCAAACCGGATGCTAAGGGCTGGATGTTCCTCCGTGGCGAGGAAGCGAAAGTTCACAAGCTGGCAGAAGATTTCGGTATTATGGTCATTAAGGAGAAGGACGGTAATTTCTCCCACTCCAACGCTATTTTGCTGGTCGACCCTAAAGGGATGATTCGCAATTATTACGACGCAAGTAATCCGCAGCTGGATGCGGATCATATCGTCAAAGACGTTATTACCTTATCTAAAGGGAAGTAGTCATTTTTTGATTTTGCCATTATTCAAAAGCAGGGTCTGGGTCCGGGTATATAATATACTCATCCAGCCCTGCTTTTTCTAATTGCTGAATGATATATTCTTCGGGTGTTCCTTCAACTCCGGCATAGCCTTTACGCGTATAAATCTGTTCAGAGTCCGGGAACGTATCGCGGAGCAGGAAACGTATTCGTTTGCCGGAAGAATCGTTGTCTGTAAATATATAGACTTGTTTCTGACCTACCTTCTTGGCTAATTCATCAAGTGTTAGGGAGCTTGGCGTACCGAATGTACAGAGAATTGTAACGTTCTCGTCAACCACTCGCTTTAAGCGGCTTTTGTCGTTTTTACCTTCTACAATGATAGCTATCGACATGGGATCTCCTCGATTCACGTTTTTTGTAGTATAACCCGTTTTCGAGAGTGATCCAAGGGTTCATTGCGATATATGGGTAAACGATTTGGCGTCATTTCCCGGGAAATGACACGGATTGACAGCAAGAAGACGGCTTGGATAGCCAAGCCGCCTGTATATGGATCGGATTTTCAAAGGATTATGTCGCAACTGGAACTTTGAATGTTCGTAATGGTAACAACGAGAGGGCCAACATTAAGACGAAGAAGGCTATGAAATAAGGGGATAGATGATCGCGAAGCTGTCCGGCCAAGAGAGGGCCAAAAAAGGCACCGACCGAGTAAGAAATCGAAAGCAAGGAAAAGACGCGGCCATAGCGATTACTGTTAGTTATGCGGGCTAGAAGAGCGGCGAGAGCCGGATAAATAATTCCTTTCGCCATTCCAATGAAAAATAGCGAAACCGTAAGAGGGATTGGCCAGTTAATGGCCAAACCGAAGAAAATGGCAGCAAGCGAGAAGCTTCCGCCTACGGTTCGTATAAACGGAGAAATTTTGTTCAGAAACCAGAAACTGATACTGCATAAGGCGCCTAAGCTGACAACGGTGAAAAAAACACCGGAGGTCATAATCGAATTCCGTGCGGATTGCATAAGTGGAAGTTCAAAGAAAAGGATGCCCTGTGAACAGGAGAGCGCCATTGGAATAAGAAAAAATAACCATGGAATAGAAGCGTTAGCGGCAGAATCCGAGTCTTGATTTAGCAGACTATGGTTATGAGGATCTAAAGCGAGCGATTGATCCATGGCGTTGGCCAACAGCTTTTTTTCTTGCACTCCAAAGATAGCCAGTATGCCGGTTATAATGAGGGTCCAGCCCAATACAGAGAATGCCGTTGTAAAGCCGATTTTGGCGACTAAGATTGCACCCGCAGCAGGCGATACAACGGAAGCTAAGGTATGGACAAGTCCATTGCCAGCCATGAGCTTGCTTTGATGAATCCTATCTTTGGCAATTCGAGCTAATAAAGATAAGCATGCAGGGGATAAGAAAGCGAGGACAAAGCCGCTGATCGAGCGAATGTATAACAAGTGCCAAGGATCTTTCACATTAGATTGAAAAAGCAAGATGATCCCTGCTACAATCAGGCTTAGGACGATGAACGCCTTGCTGCCGTATTTATCCACGCCGAAGCCGGCAAGTAAATTACCAGGCAAGTGTGTAAGGGAGTATACGCCCATGATTAACCCGATGAAAGAAGGCGCTGCTCCTAAGGATAAGGCGAAAGGGGACAGAATAGGGTACTGTGCGTGTAAATCAAAAAAAGCAACAAACATAAATAGGTACAACCAGATTGCTGTTCGCATGTTCTCATCACCTCCATGATTTGGACTTGTCTCTCCTTTAGATGTACGCCGCTCGTCCCACGGATATGACCTTTCCATACAAATGACACAATTGCCTAGGAGGGCTTGACAATGGATTCTTATTTGCTGATTTTGTTTGCGGCTGTAGCTATTTTCCTTGTTTTGCGGTTAAGGCACTCTTTTCGAAGAACAAGAGGCAGCGTAGATAAAACGGAAGAAATCCAAAAAAAGTTAATCGCATTAAGGAAAAAAAGGGATGAAGAATAAAGGATGGCTGTAGTATGATAGGTAGGACTTATGGATAATTAGGAGGGGTTAGGTTTGGATCAGTGGATTTCGTTTGCTCAAGATCGTTGGTACTTGATTGTAGGCGCAATTATTTTACTCTTCATCGTAATTGGAATCGTAAAAACAGTCATTAAATGGGTACTTGTCATAGTCATTGTAGGAGCTTTACTCGTTTATGGAGCTAGTTATAAGGATAAACTGATGGATATTGGGGCATCTGTAGCCGCGCAGGTTGGCGATGAAGTGAAAGCGAAGGCAACGACTGCCTTGATCTCAGAAGCCAAAGATGCTCAATTCAAAGCAAACCCGGACGGTTCCTTTCTTGTTACAACGAAAAGCTTGAAGCTGGAAGGTAAAGCAGGGTCAGATGACGTGAAAATCACGTTCCTCGATAAGACATTTACAATGAATGCCAATGCGGCGATCAATGCTTTCATCGAACAAGCCAAGAAGAACGCCAAATCTTAAAGGGCAGCTCGTAAGGAAGGGGTGGTGAGAAAATCATGACAGACACAGCATGGACCTACACACAATCAATGAATTTCATATCCATCCTGATTGTTCTGACAGTTGCAGGATCGATCCTTCAAGGTTTTTTTCGGGGGGGTTCAGGCTCTGCGAAGCATCTTCTATCTATGGTTACAGAAGCTATCATCGTGATTGCGGCTATATTTATTGCGTGGAAAGGTGTTCAATGGGTGTCTCCCTGGATTCAAACATGGCTGAAAGAACAGCAGTTGCAAGTTCCTCCGACCGATAGTGGTTTACTTAAGCAAACCTACTACACGTCTTTGACGAGCCTTCGCGATTTTCCGCTGCTGCGCTTTGGTGTGTTGTTCTTACTTGGTTATGTGATCGTAAAGCAATTGCTTAATGTACTTGCAGATCCTCTTCTCAGTCATTGGTTAGCGGGTCGCGATGTCTATAGAGAGCGCAGCAAATCTTTTATTAGCTCAGTCACTGGTGGAGCTATTGGTTCGGTTGCTGGACTTGCAAGAGCGCTTATCCTTATTGCAGTCTTATTTATTTACGTGACCCTTTTCCCCCATTCTTCGGTTACCCCTTATATTGAGTCTTCTCAGCTGTATCAAAAAGGTGCAAAGGAGGTCATTTCGCCGTTTACCGGTGATTTTATTGCCGACAAAGCACCAGTGTTCACGCGAGCAGTCGAACAGGAATTCACGAATATTTTACAACGCAAATATGAGGTTCTGGATGCCAAGGTTCCAAATAATATTGCGGATGCAGCCAAAGAAGTAACCGCCAGCGGTCATACGGATGAAGAGAAGGCCAAGCTATTGTACAAATGGGTCGGCAGCCGAGTCCAATATGACTGGAATAAAGTGAAGCTATATGAGGAGAAGCGCATTTGGAAGGAACAGACACCAGAGGACACGTTTAACACGCGTGAAGGTGTTTGTATCGACTATTCCAGATTGTATGCTCAGATGGCTAGATCGATTGGACTTGATGTGAAGGTAGTGACGGGGCTTGGCTATGACGGGCAGGGCAGTTATGGCCCGCATGCCTGGAATGAGGTCCACCTGAAAGAGTCAGATCGATGGGTACCTTTAGATTCTACCTGGGTTTCAAGCGGAGGCAATTGGTTCAATCCGCCGAACTTTGATCAAACCCACATTAAGGATGCTTAGTGCAATATACGACTTGTAGGAAGGAAGCCATTCTTTGATCATTCAAGAATGGCTTCTTTTTCATACCTTGTTAAATGTGGTACACTGAAATGGTGTGATTTCTATGGGATGAAGGAGCAAAAATGCGTAAACGACTTCAGGAATATACGATGATTTACTTGGATGCGGGGGATACTCTACTTACAATCCCGGCAGCCCAAACCATTCTAAAACAATATTTGCAACAGCGCTCCTTGGATCGCGATGAAGCTCATATCAGTGAACTTTTCACAGAAGCATTTCGTCAATTTTATTACGTGGATAAGAAGGACTCATTTGCCAAATGCACCCCCGAGTCAGATCGTGAATTCTGGGTAAATCTATATAAATATGTGCTTCACAAACTGGGCGTTCATGAGGAATGGACGGAGCAAGAAATTTACAACTGCTGCCATGAACTTTACGACATTTATGTGGCACCCGAATATTACGAGCTTTTTGATGATGTAAAGCCGTTTCTCGAACAATTGCGTACGAAGGGCTTTCGAATAGGGATTATCAGTAATTTTGCTCCTACTCTGAAAGCGATTTTAGAGAGTAAAGGGATTTTGGACTATTTCGATCCGGTTATCGTTTCGACAGAAGTGGGTTTAGAGAAGCCAGATCCAGCCATTTTCGAATTGGCCTTGCATCGGGCAGGTTTAGAAGCCAAGGATATTTTATATATCGGCGATCATGAAACGAATGATATTTGGGCGCCTAGCCAAGTTGGCATGGATGCTGTCAGAATCATCCGTTATGCGTATCATACAGGGGAAGGCATTCGCTCCTTGCTTGAAGTGTTCCATGAAGAGGCAAATGTGTAAGAAAGGATCTGAGAAGTGATGAAGTCATCCATTACGGATGATCCGAAGAAAAATGAAATCACCCAAAAGCGGCACTTTTCATTTCGGATCAATATATTTTTCTTTGTAACCTTTTTATTATTTTCCGTACTTATCGTGCGGTTGGCCATTCTCCAATTCGTTCAAGCCAAAGACTTGAAAGCGGCAGAAAACACGAATACGAATCAAACGAACAAAATTGCACCGATACGCGGTAATATTTACGATTCAACCAAATCACCGCTGGCGTACACGATTCCAGTGCAATCTCTGTTTTTTAGGATAGAACCTTCCCAAAGCGACAAGAGTGAAGTTATTGGCTTGGCCAATAAATTGAAAGATGTGTTTGATAAATATGGAAAAAAAGATGCCAAAAAGTTGACAGCTGCTGAAATTGTGCTTGCGATGGACCTTGGCTATGATATCAACCAAAATAAAGTGAAAGATCCCTTCTACAACGGGGTTCCTCGTAAAATTAAAACAGACTTGTCGAAAGAGGAAATAGCCTTTCTGTTAGAACACCGAGATGAGTTTAGATGGTTGGAAGTAACTGAAGAAAGTATTCGGACTTACGAGATGGACGATGATAACACAACTACCATCGCACCGCAGTTAATTGGTTATCTCAGAGCTTATTCAACAGAAAAAGCCAAAGAAATATATACGGATAACCCAAACAGCAAGGAGTATCTGGAGACGGAAAATGTGGGATTCGACGGCATCGAACGCATGTATCAAGATGAACTTCGCGGGAAAAATGGTTACAAAGTGTATCCCGTCAATGCATCGATGAAAATTATCGGAAAAGCAGCGGTTACGAAGCCCACCAAGGGAAATAATTTGTATTTATCCATTAATAAGGACATCCAGAAGGCGACGGAAAAAGCGATTAAAGATCAGATAGATTTCCTGCATACGCCTTACGCGAGGAACGATGCATTTATTTCTTATGGTAAAAATGCCGAAGCCGGTTATGCGGTAGCCATGGAAGTGGATACAGGACGTGTTGTAACAATGGCTAATTTCCCCGATTACAACTCAAATGATTGGACGGGCGGGATGTCGCAAGCTACCTTGGATAAGGTGGGTAACTTTATATACAATGGTTCCATTAGAACCGCGTATCCGAATTATACAGAAAAGGAACTTCCTAAACATCCGTCTTCAATTGTTTTTATGGGTTCGACGATCAAACCTTTATCGGTGCTGATCGGACTCACAGAGAAGCTGTTTTCAGCGAACGACACCTATTATGATTCCGGTACGTTTAGCTTTGGGAAAACTGGTAGTACAAGTTCGATTTCCAACTCCGGCAAAGTGGCCTATGGGCCATTGAAAGCGGCAGGAGCTATCGAACATTCATCCAATACGTATATGTCTGCGATGATAGGAATTCCATTTTATTCGAAATATGGCGGGGAAAATCCAGCAGTTACGAAAAAATGGGCAGAATATTTAGCTAAATTCGGGATTGGGGTTAAAACAGGCAGTGGACTGCCAGGGGAATATGCGGGCTCCAACGATTTTATCAAAAATGCGACAAAAGACAGTTACCAATCTGCCATGGTATATGCTTCTTGGGGTCAGAACGAAAAGACGACCACCCTTCAGTTGGCTCAATTTGCCGCGACTTTGGCTAGTAAAGGCAAGAGAATGAAACCGTTGTTTGTAGATGAAATTAGAAGCTTTGAAGGGGATTTGGTTAAAAAAATCGAACCTGAAGTGTTGGATGATTCCACAAGTTTGTTCGCTAAAGCGGATTGGAACACCATCATTCATGGGATGAAAAGTGGCGCAGAGGGAATCGACGAACTGCCTTACAACGTTGCTCGTAAAACAGGTACATCCACACAGGCCGTATCTGGCGGCACCATTGATAATGCGGTATTCATCGCTTTTGCTCCTGTCGAAAATCCGAAGCTGGCCGTAGCGGTAGTTGTGCCGGAAGGTGGATACGGACGTTATGGAGCCTCTCCGATAGCAGCCAAGTTATTTCAGGCCTACGACGCTGCGAATGATGGGATTTTGACGAAGCTAGGCGGCGGTAAAAATCATGGTAACCGAACGTTAGCATATGTGTGTAAAAAAGGAGCTTGCCGCGGCAAGCTCCTTTTTGGGGAGAATTTATATGTTTTTGGGAAATATTGATTATTATGAGTGGGTTTCGTAACAAAAAAATAAATAATCGACTACAAATGATCTGGCGGCCCATTTATTTGCTTTATTAATCAGATTTTGATCCCCTAAAAGAGTTTTTCGACAGCCTCAAAAACACGTTTACAGCGAAGGAAAAAGAGAGAACGGGCGGAATGTTGAGCTGTAAAGCTGTTTTTCCGCGTTACGGAAGGCAAGAGGTCCGCCAGCGACGCTGAAAGCACGAAAAACACGCTTACAGCGAACGAAAAAGAGAGAACGGGCGGAATTGTTGAGCTGTAAAGCTGAAAACAACCGTGTTTATGGATAGGACCATCAGTTCTCTGATGGTTTTTTTAGTCGTTTGAAGATAGTGTCAGCCTGCTTGCTGCATTATTGAGCTATGCCTTGGACTCATTTTCACGACAAGAAGGAGAAAAGCATCGGAATAGGCAAGGATTAGGGGTGTTCGATCTTATTTTCGTGACACAAGGTGCACTATATGCAGGAGAAGAAGAAGAGACAGGGGATCTAAGAGCAGGGCAATATGTTCTTTCATCATGCGGCCTATTACTCCAACTGCTTTCGTCACCAAATGGGCTGCTCGCGCTTGCTTTTCGAAAACAATACACACGAGAGTAACCGTTCCGTGCCCTTAAGCATATCCTACTGGAGGGAAAAGAAATTTCGTTTACCCTAAAAGTTGCGTTAGGTAAACAATTATGTGCAAGGGAAAGGCGGCGAGCGTTATGAAAAAAAGTCGGTTATCCTCATCCTTGAAACGACTGATCGTTTCCATCATTTTTCTCTAGGTTTTGGCTAATCCCGTGCTTTCATCGTATTTCCAGTATGACTGGCTGATATGTTATACTAATGTATCGATAGTCGAAGAGAAAGATTGAAGATGGCGCGGAGGAGTGAGTTTTACCATGTGTGGTATCACGGGTGTAATGTATTTTGAAGATAGAGAACCGTCTATTCCCATGTTGGAGCAGATGACAAGTGTAATAGAGCATAGGGGGCCGAATGATTCCGGCTTTTGGACAGATAATCGAATTGGGTTGGGCTTTCGCAGATTATCGGTTATTGACCTTAAAGAAGGTCATCAGCCTCTGGCGAATGAGGATGATTCCGTATGGATCATTTTTAATGGAGAAATTTATAACTATAAATCATTGCGCGGGATGCTGCAGGATCGTGGACATCAGTTCCGCACGCAAAGCGACACGGAGGTTATTGTTCACCTTTATGAGGAGTTTGGAGAAGAATGCGTCAAGCACTTGCGCGGGATGTTCGGCTTCGTCATTTGGGATCGGAAGAAAAAGCAGCTGTTCGGAGCGAGAGACCACTTCGGCATAAAGCCGTTTTATTATCATGTTAACGATCGGCAGTTTTTGTTTGGCTCGGAAATCAAGAGCTTGCTTGCTGCAGATGGCATGAACCGGTTGATCCATACGGACAGCTTGCTGAACTATTTGACCTTCCAATATGTGCCTGAGCCGAATACCATGTTCCATGGTATACACAAGCTGCCTCCGGCCCATTATGTGAAAGTAACCTTTGATGGCGAAATGTCTATACATAAGTATTGGGATCCGATGTTTGAGCCGGAAGAACGTCCGTTTGACGAGTATGTGGAACAGATCCGCGAAACGTTGAAGGATTCGGTTAAATACCACATGGTCAGTGATGTAGATCGCGGATGCTTTTTATCCAGCGGGATTGATTCCACGGCGATCGCAACGCATATGCGGAATATTGAGCCGATTCGCACGTTCTCCGTCGGTTTCGAAGGCGCCAACAACGAAACGCCGATTGCTGCCCAAACGGCGGCGGCACTGGGTACCGAGCATTATGACAGAATCATCACACGCGATGATTATTTTGCTGCTTTGCCGAATGCCATCTGGCATCAGGACGAGCCGGTTGCCGATCCTTCGGCGATCGCTTTGTACCATGTCGCCAAGTTGGCGCGCGAGCATGTGACAGTTGTTCTGTCCGGCGAAGGAGCGGACGAGTTGTTCGGCGGCTACCGCATATATCGCGAGCCGCATTCTCTGCGCCCAATCGAGGGGCTGCCACAATCGGTGAAGCGCATGCTCAATCGATTTGCGCGGGTGCTGCCGAGCAGCGTCAAAGGGCGCAATTATTTGTTGCGCGGTACGACTCCGCTGGAGGAGCGCTTCCTCGGTAACGCCAAAATCTTCAGCGAAGATATGAAAGCGGAAGTGCTGCGCCTCGATAGCGAAATGCTGAGAGCTTACAAGAACCCTATACAAATTGCAGGCGATTACTACAATAAGACCAAGCACCTTGATCCAGTGAGTCGGATGCAATATATCGATATGAACTTGTGGATGCCAGGCGACATTCTGATGAAAGCCGATAAAATGACAATGGCTCATTCCCTTGAGCTGCGGGTTCCTTTCCTCGATACCGCGATGTTTGATGTAGCACGCCGCATTCCAACGAAGTATCGTATTGCGAATGGTACAACGAAGTATATTTTCCGCAAAGCGATGGAAGGCATCATTCCGGATTTCATTCTGAATCGGCCGAAGCTGGGCTTCCCCGTACCTTTGCGCCAATGGGTACAAGGTCCGATGGGCGATATGCTGCTGGAGCAAATTAAATCCAGCGGAATTGAAGATTATATTAATACGGCAGCTGTTGAACGGATGCTCCAGAAGCACCGTAGTGGTCAGGGGGACTACGCCCGCCGTATATGGACGATCTATGTGTTTGCCCTCTGGCATATGACTTTTATGGAAGAGTTGCCGAAGAAAGTACTTGCAGCTTACTAAGCCTAATTGGACATAGAGACAGGAAATGGGGAAGAAACTTGGGATCTTATAAATTAATTGCTCTAGATATGGATGGAACTTTGCTGAACGAAGAGAAGAAGATCTCGGCTGAGAATCAGGAAGCGATTCGCCAGGCTACTCAAGCGGGTAAGATTGTCATGATGTCTACCGGGCGCGGCGCCGTAAGCGCTATGCCCTACATCAAGGAATTGGGGCTTACAGGCCCGTTGGTTGTTGTCAATGGCAGCGAGGTATGGGAGAGGCCGGATAAGCTGCTAAGACGTACACTGCTCCCAGCTGAAACCGTGCGAAGCTTGCATGCCTTGGCCGTGGAGCATGACAGCTGGTGGTGGGCGTATTCGGTTGAAGGGATATTCAACCGAGAGAGCGAAACCTTTGATATTGATGGACAAGAATGGCTCAAGTTCGGCTATTTTAGCGAAAATTCGGAGAAGCTGACAAGTATTCGGACCATCGTAGAAGGCTGGGGAACGCTTGAGATTACGAACTCGCATCCATCTAATATTGAACTGAATCCATTAGGCATCAACAAAGCAACAGGTGTGGAGGCTGTGTGTAAGTTGTTAGGAATCGAGATGTCCGAAGTCATTGCCATGGGCGACAGCGAGAATGATATCGCTATGATTCGTGAGTCAGGGCTGGGTGTGGCCATGGGCAACGCGCAGGACGAAGTAAAGCGGATTGCCGATATCACAACCTTATCCAATGAGGAGCATGGTGTTGCGGAAATCATCTATGGCTATCTGTTAAAGACATAATTAAGCCGCATTCGCTCAAGAATGGAAGGAGCTGATTAAGATGGTTGCTTTAGGCTGGTGCTTGGTCATTCTGTTATTTGTTGTAGGTATGATTGGCTCTGTTTATCCGGTTCTTCCGGGTGTCTTAGCGATTTACGGCGCATTTTTCCTCTATGGCTGGTTGATCAGCTTTGAACCTTTTGGCGTCTGGTTTTGGCTTATACAGTCTTTGATTGTCATTATCGTCATCGTAGCGGATTATGCGGTTAGTGCGTTGGGGGTAAAAAAGTTCGGAGGCTCGAAAGCAGCGATTATCGGAAGCACAATCGGTCTCATTGTCGGACCATTTGTCATTCCTGCCTTTGGGCTCATTATTGGACCATTCCTTGGTGCTGTAATTGGTGAAATCATCATCAGAACACCATGGAAAAAGGCACTTAGCGCCGGCTTCGGTTCCGTGCTTGGTTTTTTTGCAAGCAGTCTCGTCAAAATTATGCTGCAGCTTGCAATGATTATCGTCTTTTTCATCTGGGTATTTTAATATATTTTAACGAACGTAGAGAGAAGGAACGGACTTGACGAAGGAAACGAAAGATTCTCTTGTAAAAGGGACGCTCATTCTCACCGTAGCCGCGCTTGTAGCGCGGTTTATCGGCGTTTTTCAGCGAATTCCGCTGGTTCATCTGTTGCAGGACGGTGGGATGGGGAGTTATTCCATTGCGTTCACTTTATATTCTGTTTTATTAGTCGTGGCAACGGCGGGAATTCCAAGTGCATTAAGTAAAATGGTTTCGGAAAAGTATGCAATGGGTCGCCCTGCCGAAGCCGAGCGAATTTACCGCGCAGCGATTTGGTTCGCTGTGATAGCCGGGGCGTTGATGACGATTCTGCTCTATGTATTCGCTCCGTTCTATGCGGAAACGATCTCCCATGGGGGGCCGGATGCGACACTCGCAACGCGCGCAATAGCTCCCGCTATGTTGTTCTTCCCGCTGATCGCGATTATGCGCGGTTATTTCCAAGGTAGACAAAATATGATGCCCAACGGGATTTCTCAAGTTGTGGAGCAGGTTTTCAGGCTTGTTACCTCGATAGGACTAGCCTATATCCTGCTGAATATTAGCTTAGGATGGGGAGTAGCCGGAGCCTCCTTTGGCGGTGTTATAGGGGGGATTGCTGCCCTTGCCGTTATGCTCTATTTCGCGTTGAAGCTGAAACGCAAAGACGGACAGAAACAGCTCTCACAAACAACAGTTTCCCAAGCTGCCGTCAAGCAGATGGCTGCAGGTGCAGGGGATGCCGGGCAAAAGCCAGCCAGTTATGGAGACATATACCGCAGTCTTCTTAAACTCTCGATTCCCATCGTTATTTTCTCGGTAACGGTTACGCTTGTGTATCTGATCGATACGTCGATTATTATTCCTCTTCTTGAAGGGAGTGTCGGACATAGCGAGGCATTAGGCTTAGTGGGTATTACCTCTGGGCGAGCACAATCGCTGGCAGGCATTCCGATCATTCTAGCTATCGCATTGAGTCAATCCGTTGTTCCGATTATCTCGGCAGCTTATTCCCGTAAGGATATGAAGCAAGTAGGGCATCAGACGACTCGGGTTCTACAGCTTTCTATTCTTTCCGGGCTGCCGGCTGTGCTTCTGATTAGTATTGCTGCACGGCCTCTGGACTTATTCCTATTTGGATACGAGGATACCGCATATGGCATAAGTCATGGTCCCTCATTGATTTCGCTGTTGACTCTTGGCGCCATGTTTCAAATTGTGATGCAAACTTCGGGCGCGGTTCTCATGGGAATGGGAAAAATGAAGCCTTTGATGGCACATGTAGCTGTTGGTATTGCCATTAAGCTTGCTGGCAGCTTCCTTCTTGTTCATTGGCTAGGCATCTATGGCATTATCGGTTCAACTGGGCTTTGTTTTATTGCGATGTCATGGCTAAATATACGCTCGCTTCGTAAGGAAGTAAGTTTTACTATTCTTGGACGTCGGTTTATCGGTTTGCTAGTGACGGTTGCCGTTATTGCGATTCTAGGACTCGCGGCAGAATGGCTGACGCACACGTATGTTCATCTGTTTGCTTGGTATCGCCTCAATGAAGCAATTAATGCCATTCTTGTTTGTGCATTTACGGTTGCCTTGTATCCTTTACTTTTGATGCTGACACGTGTGGTTACGAAGGAAGATGTTAAGAATTTCCCGGCTCCAGTGCAAAAACTAATAGGCAAAGCCGGTCGAGTCTTGAAACGGGGCTAGTCGCGAAGGGCTTGTGCCCCCAGAATAGCCAGTTCTATTTTATTCAAGCCAAAAAATACTTCATTGGTCATATCTATGGGGGATGGCACCGGAATCGAGCACAGATGTTTCATTGGCTGGTTCACTTCTGTAAACCAATCTCCTTGTTCCACAGGTTCCATGGGGCGATTTGCCCAAGCGTCAGCAAGTGAAGGGCTGTACAAATGTGTCGTATCGCTTCTCAACTTATGACTATCAAGCCTTTCCTGGTAAATATTATTGGGAGGGCTTTTTCTTATTGAGGTAAATAGATGAGGCCAATAATCTGCTCTGGAACCGCTATGAGGTGTGGAGGAAGCGAACTCATGCAAGCTCGGGAAAACATCGGAATGGGCGAATAGGATGGCATATAAGCTTTTCCCGAATTCGATTCTTTCCGTTAAGTTTGTGAAATTTTCAAGAATAAGACCGGCGATATGAAAATAAGAAGTTGGGGTCTCTTGATGACTCAATCGCGGCCGAAAAGGAAATCCGACTTGGTTCAACTGAAGCCATGCTTGGGTTTTGAAAAGCGGAGCGTTTAGAACGGTTTGCTGATACCGCGTGTTTTGTATGATTTGGCGCTCCATATAATTTTGCTCATTGATAATGAGAGCAACGGTTAAGGCCGCAGATTCCTTATACAACCAAAAATCATGCCAAATCGGCAGCATCCAAGATGATACGCCTAATTGAGGCAGCAAATGAAACAAGCTTCGATTTTGTTTTTTACTTTCGGAATAAAGCAGCAATTGGGGATAAGCATCATGAAAAATTAAGCTGTTGGCTCGCTCTAGAAAAGTAAAGAGATCATCGATCATTGTGGTACTGAGCAAATGAGGAAGTAACTCGCCGCGAAGATCTGTCATACACCAACCGCCATTGCGAGAAACCATATGGGCAAGCAGCGCCCAGTGAAGCTCGGGATGCTGCTGGTAGGAAGTCCAATAGGCATGTGTTCGAGTAACATTATTCCGATTTGCATGGCGGGTTTGTTCGCGGACTCGTTCCACAAGCGTTTTCTCCTCTTCCGAGGTTTCAAACCCTTCCACACCTGCTCGTTGTAGCTGTAGCTGTTTGATTTCTTTATACTTCAGCCTTTGAACCGTTGCCGTTGGAATAGGAAGCTTTTGGGGTGCATTATCATTATCAGTATCAGTATTCTGCCTCATAGAAATCCGCTGAATAATCCCTATAACGTTTCTTGAAAGCAGGAATTTGTGCAGAACGGTACGGACAAATCCTTTGTTTGGTTTAACTGTTCCCCCCATCTTTCTTTGCCTCCACTTTCATCCGACTATGAAGCATCTGCAGGTATTGTTTGCAAATTTCGCTCCAGCTATGTGCGAATGTACGGATAATGGTGCACCACCTGCTTGACTCATTTAGCAGGTTAACATTATGTGTGCTTCCGTCGTAAGTAGCCATCCATGGTAAGCTGAATAGCCGACTCATTTACTCAGCGTCAATTGCCATTGCTGATTTCTCTTTACCTAACTGGAATTTCCATCCCAATTAATTCAATATCTATAAGCCTGTTTTTCGTGCTTATAGAGCCACCCATCTTCTTGGGGGAGCTTGTAAGAATGATTTTGGAGCTTACAACTGCGTTTAACTACAATTTCTCTTCAATTCATTACCCATAAGGATGGTTTCCGTGCTTACAGAGCCACTTATCCGTTAAGAGCAGCATATAAGGAGGATTTTCATGCTTACAGGGTCGCTCATCTCCTAAGGGGTGAACTCCTGTTTCCCCAGCTTGTTATATATGAAAAACCCATCTCGCTAAATCTATGCGAGATGGGTTTGTGATGGAGCCCTCATTCTGCTTGTTCTTGGTTAGCTAGGGGTGGTTCAGGCCCTGGCTTCTGCAATCGTCCTGTGCGCTGCAGTGCTTCACGCAGCAAGTACTCGATATGCCCGTTAACGCTGCGAAATTCGTCCTCCGCCCAGCGTTCCAAAGCCTCGTACAGCTTGGGATCGAGTCGAAGCGGAAAGTTTTTCTTAGGCGCCATGAGAAGGACCGTTAATACAACGAACCGGTATTAATGACCGGACTCGCTGCACGGTCTGAAACAATCGCCACAAGTAGATTGTTAATCATGGCCGCTTTTCTTTCTTCATCTAGTTTCAAACCTTCAGCTTCCAATCTGGCAATCGCCATTTGAACCATCCCCACAGCTCCATCAACAATGATTTGTCGCGCTGACAAAATCGCAGCAGCCTGCTGGCGCTGCAGCATAGAGCTGGCGATTTCTGTGGAGTAAGCGAGATGAGTCAGACGAGACTCGAGAACTTCCACGCCGGCAACGGAAAGGCGCGCTTGCAGTTCGACACTAAGCTCAGCAGCAACCTCATCCGCATTTCCTCGAAGGGAATAACCCTCAGTTTCAAATCGATCATACGGATATTTATTAGCTACGTGCCGCAGTGCAGTTTCGCTTTGAATCTCCACGAACTTTTCATAACTGTCAACATCGAAGAGTGCTTTGTACGTATCGACAACTTTAAAAACGACAACGGCGGCAATCTCTATCGGATTTCCTTCAATATCATTTACCTTTAATTTGACGCTGTTAAAATTACGCACCCGCAAAGAGATTTTTTTTCTGGAGGAAAAAGGAACAATTAGCCAAAGGCCACTTTTACGGATGGTTCCTAAATAACTGCCGAAAAAGGTGATGACAGAAGCTTCATTGGGTTGCACTGCTGTAATGGTTGAAACAAAGAGGATACCTAAAATAATTAAAGTGACACCAATGGCTACTTGATCTTGTGTGAGGAGGTAAATCCCAAAGCCTGCACCTATAAGGAATAAAATTAATCCAATAAATCCATTCAACGACCAAGCTTTCGTTTCTTTCATTCTGTAACACCCTTTCATTGTCGAATATCAATGTGATATTTATATGATATCATAATTTACTTTTAATGTAAAATAATAATTGCGTATAAATCGCGGATAAGCGTTTATCTTGACACTGTTTTTAGGGCATGCTATAAGTTAATACATTCCTAAGTAGGTGAGGTGTCTGTTATGATTAAAGTATCCAACGAACAAGATTTTCAAAACCACATTTCACAGTCAACCTTGACTGTTGCTATTTTCAAAACAACGTGGTGCAAAGACTGCCACTATATCGATCCTTTCATGCCATCGGTCGAGCAAGATTACGAGGGACGTATTACATTCATTGAGTTGGACCGCGATGAGGTGCCTGATCTGTGTGAGCAATTGAATATTTTAGGCATTCCAAGCTTTATTGCTTTCCGTCAAGGGCAAGAATTGGTTCGTTTCGTCAACAAGCTTCGCAAGACTCGCGAGGAAATTGAACAATTCTTGGATCGCGCTTTAGAAGTTGCAGCTGCGCTTGCACCTCGAGCAGAAGGTTAAGATGAATTGCTTCAAGCAGCAAGATGAATGATCTCTCATAATCATGGCAAAGCGGCTCCGAAGGGGTCGCTTTTTGCTGCTCATCTCCTGATTGTTCTTCGATTTGGCGGCGAAACATTAGCTTACGTGAGCGCATTATTAGCGCAAATGTTACAGAAAAAGCAATGCGGACCGTGATCTAAGGTGGTTTCAGAGCTTTGTAACAATTGCGAATGGATTTGCCCTCCTTTTAAAGCTATAATTGAAAGCGGATAGATCATTTTCGGAACGAGCTACAGAAGTCATGACATAAAAGTAGGTGTAATTAATGCAAAAATGGATTCAAAGATTGGCGAATCTATCGGCTATTGGCATGTTTCTTATTCTGGCCATGGGCGCTTTGGTCACCAAAGCAGACGCGGGCAGAGGCTGTGGAGATGAGTGGCCTTTGTGTCATGGGCAATTCGTCCCGGCACACACGATTTCATCGATGATTGAGTACAGCCATCGATTGGTTGTTGGCATTGTTACCATGTTATTGATCGCAACACTTTATCTTGTATTCCGTTATGTAAAACGAAGAGACGCCAAATTTTTCATATCAGCTACTGTGTTGATGACGCTTATTCAAGCGGCAATGGGTGCGATGGCTGTCGTATGGCCGCAATCTTCACTCGTATTAGCACTCCATTTTGGATTATCCCTTCTCGCATTCGCTTTTTCTTTGCTGCTTGCGCTTGTTTTTTCCCCGTGGGGACAGTTCCAAAGAGATACGACCATTTACAAAGGTTTTAAAGTGCTGGTTTGGGGGACAACGATTTATAGCTACGTCGTTGTGTACTTAGGTGCTTTCGTGCGTCACACTGTTTCAAGCGGCGGGTGTTCCGGTTGGCCCCTATGCAATGGTGAGGTTATCCCTGAACTATCTGGTGCCACGGGGATTGTGTTTACTCATCGTGTGGCAGCCCTGCTCTTGTTTATTTGTATCTTATTTCTATATGTACAAGCCAGACGTCATTACCAAGCTTCAGACAAGCTGTTATTCGGCAGCAAATGGGCACTTATTTTAGTGTTGCTGCAGGTCTTCAGTGGCGCGGTTGTCACTTGGTCCATGGGGAATGAAGTTGCTTATTTATTTACAGCAATGATTCATGCCATGATTGTTGCTTGCATGTTCGGATTTTTATGTTATTTATGTGTATTAACGCTATATGATCGCAAACACAAAGCCTAATGCCTCTCGTGAGAGCTCCTCAAATGTGCGTCCAGCTTGGTTGGCGTTAGAGGAGGCCTTCTCATGGAAGGCTATTTCCTTTTATTTACCCTCGTATTTCTTATGCTAAAGGTGGACACTCAAACATGGTACCAACGAATTTACGAGCTTTCATTGACATTTTGCATCTGGATGAGCTGTTCCCGCGCGAAGATATCGTCGAGCTAGTCGATACGCGTTGGAAGGAGTACTTTGGATGAGTTCTGAGCGAATACGATCTTTTTATCCGCATGTAGGGTTTGTTATCGTCTATATTCTCTGGGGAATTAATTTGGCTTCTTTAAAAATAGGGGGACGAGAATGGGATTCGCTTGTTTTTAATGGCTTGCGCTTTGCAAGTATGATTCCTATTCTGTGGGTTTATACTTATTTCTATTATCGCTCGCACACGCTCAAAATTCACATCGCACGCCGTGACCTGCTCTTGGTATGCGCTTTAGGGATTCTTAATGCCATAGGCATGGAAGCGCTCTTGCAGTATGCTCTGCAGTTTTCTAATTCAGCCAATGGCGCTGTTCTAGGGCGAGGCTTCATGCCCGTCATCACCGTGCTTATTTCACTAATGGCGGGTCAAGTTAAGCTCACGTGGCGAGTTATGCTTGGTATTCCGCTTGCTCTTTGCAGTGTCGTTATTATTGTTTCTGGAGGAGCGGAAGGCTTTCATCTGGGCGGAGCGACACTTAGAGGGGATATTCTTTTGTTGATGCGCAGCGTGATGGGAGCAATATATCTGATCGGTATGAATCGGCTAGTACGCCGTTATCCGCTTCCGCTGCTCATCTCCCTAGAAATGACAGCGGGAGCTGTCTCCTTGCTGCCTTTCGTTTTGCTGAGAGCTGATATGTCGTATTACGCAGCTATTAGTTCAACGGGTTGGATGAGTTTAATTTATACGTCCTTATTGGCAACGGCAGTAGGCTTCGCGCTGCATAACTGGAGCTTAGCAAAGCTGGGCCCTTTTAAATCATCCGCATATGGGTACTTGCTTCCGGTAACGGCAGCACTTGCCGGCTTTTTCATCTTGGGCGAATCGATAACCTTGAATCAATGCATGGGAGGTATCGGCGTATTAGCCGCGATGTATCTGGTTCAGCGTAATCCTACCCAAACGGTGAAACGGAGCAATCTATCTCGTACAAGCGGTAAATCTCTGACAGAATGATATTGAACGACCAAAAGGGGTGTGCGTATGCTTCGAGTACTATTCAATGAACCGAAACGTATCGACCGTGGACTGCTTTTGGAAGCTGGTAATGCGGTAAGAGCCTATATACAATTACTCGAGTCCAAAGAGCGAATCCGGTTGACTTCGGAATATACCAAGTACCATCGTTTGGCGATTTGGAGTAAAGGGTTTATCGATGCTTTGGATGAGCTGGAGCAGAGTAAATATTGCTGTGAACGGTATGCCGAGCATATCAGCAAGGCTTTCTTGGAGGAAATGAATGTTCAAGAGGTCGAAGCCTATCATCGCTTTGTTTACTTTTACAAAAATGCCTTTATTCGCTTATTTTCAATTTTAGATAAATTGGGTACATTCATGAACGATCTCTTCGAACTGAAGACTGAAACGATGAAATCGCGGTTTTCGTATTTTACCGTTTTGCGGCGTATGCATGAGAAGCATATCCACGGATCGTTGGAGCTGCAGCTTTACAATCTCAAAATAGATTATAAGTCACCCCTAGACCGATTAAGAAATCAACGCAACATGGAAATTCATTATATTAATGCTGAAATGCTGGATGATTTGATGCAAAAAGAGCCCGTTCCCGGGGAACGTATTCATGTAGAAAATGTTAAATCGAATATAGCTGATTTGCAGCAGGGATTTGATATGGTATGCAGAACCTTAACAATAGCTTTCTCTTATATTACGGCGAAGATTGCAGAGGGGTAAGAGGACCATGGATTTAAGAAGCCGAACGGTTCTAATTACAGGCAGTGCAAAGGGTTTAGGTAAAATGACAGCGATCACGTTGGCTCAGCGCGGCTGTCAGGTGGCTATAAACTATGTGAATAGTGAAAAAGAAGCCCTTGAGCTTGTCCAACAATTGGAGCAGCTTGGTGTGCGAAGTGTGGCTATACAAGGCGATGTGGCCAAACGTGAGGACATCGTCCGGATGGTAGACCAGACCTGCTCCCAATTAGGACCGATTGATATACTCGTAAACAATGCGGGTCCTTTTGTTAGAGAACGGCGATTTTTTGTTGATTATCAGGTGGATGAAATCGAATATTTGATGCGGGGAAATCTGCTGGGTGTAATGGAACTCGATCATTTGGTTATACCGATGATGAGAGCAAACCGCTGGGGACGGATCATTCATTTTGGATTCGGCAAGGCGGCAGAGGCGAGAGGCTGGACACATCGTGCCGTTTACGCGGCCGCGAAGGTTGGCTTAGTCTCCTTTACCAAAACATTGGCTGAAGAAGAAGCGAGCCATGGCATCACCGTTAATATGATATGTCCGGGAGACATTCGTGGCAAGAACAAAGAACGTACCATGCAGGAAGCCCGGCAGGAAGAAGACAGCGAAACACCTGTGGGAAGACCGGGAACGGGGGAAGATATTGCTCGTGTGATTGATTTTCTCTGTTTGCCGGCCTCCGATTTCATTACTGGTAATATTATGGATATATCGGGTGGTCTAGACCCTATTCAGCCTTTACCTGTGCTGCATTCGGCACAAAAGCAAGCACATAGCAACAACTAACAAAAAGAGCTTACCCTAGAGGTAAGCTCTTTCTTATGATATAGTCGTATTAGAATACCTGTACGACCTCTGTTATGCCTTCTACTTCTTCTACCAATGCACGTTCAATACCAGCCTTCAACGTGATTGTTGAGCTTGGGCAGCTGCCGCAGGCACCCATCAGTTTCAGCTTCACGATACCGTCTTCCACATCAACTAGATCGACGTCACCGCCATCGCGTTGCAGGAAAGGACGGAGTTTATCTAAAACCTCAAGAACTTCATCATAAATAACTTCTTTTGTTTTTTCAGTCATTTGATTCATCTCCTTTCTTTTATTATTATAGTACAATACTGTCTAAATGAAAATGGTTTTCAACTTGAATATATAGGACATAAGGTGGAATTTGGAAAATGAGACCCATTATTGAATTTTGTGCAAGCAACATGCATCACGGAACAGATAAGGTTATGAAAGCATTGGAAGAAAACCCGGACTATGATGTTATTGAATATGGTTGCCTTGGCAATTGCGGGCAATGTTATATGGAACCCTACGCACTTTTGAATGGCGAAATCATTGCTGCAGAGAGTGCAGAGCAGTTGCACGAACACATTTTAGCAAAAATTAAAGAGATTGAAGCGATGTACGATCTTCTGGGTGATTGAGTATTAGCCGAAATGACGTTTTGATTTCCAAAGGACGCCGCTCTTAAGAATACGAGCAATTTTTCCTGTCATTAACGTACGTTTACCCATGATGCCGAAACCGCTTTTCTTGCCTAACGAACCGAGTGTGCCTCTGAGCTTTATTTTACTCAAACGTGGTGTATCGCCTTTCCAAATGGCCTGCATCGCTTCAGCAATTTGTTTGCCTTGCGCTTGAGCAGCTTGCGCACTTGGGGAGAACGGCAGGGAAGCGCAGTCGCCAACGACGTAAACTTCAGGATAATCAGGAATTTGATGATATTCATTCAGCACGATGCGACCTTGCCGATCCTTGGGTACATTGAGTGCCTCAACGATGGGTGTTGGCTGTATGCCGGCTGTCCAGATCGTTGCGTCTGTCTTGATGATTTCATCTTGATTGTACAAATCTCCGCCCTCTATGCGAACGAGCGAAACTTGGGGACGAAGCTCGATGTGATGCTCATTCATCCATTCACGCACATACTGCTGCAAATTGCTTGGGAAAGCAGACAGCAAGCTTGGTCCGCGATCAATGAGACGAATGTTCAGATCAGCGCGGCTTTCACGCAGCTCTGCCGCCATTTCCACACCACTCAAACCGCCTCCGATGATGGAAACCTGCCCGTAAGGAGCAATATCATTGATGCGTTGGTACGTAGCGCGAGTTTGGGCAAGAGTTTGAATACTGGAAGAGTGCTCTTGCGCGCCAATAATTCCATGGTAACTGTCTACACAGCCTAATCCGATAACTAACCAATCATACGTCAAAGGTTCCTTATCTTTGAAATGAATTTGTTTGTTGTTCAAATCCACTTCGCTGACTTCTCCAAAAGACAGAATTAACCGCGGATCCACAGGGTACGCCACACGGACGTGGGTTTCGGCAATGGTTCCAGAAGCGAGTGCATAATATTCGGTTTTGAGTCCTTGGAAAGGACTTCGATCTATAAGGACAAGTACAGTATCTTCTGGCAAATCTTTCTCCAGCATGTTCAAGGCTATGGTCAGACCGCCATAACCGCCTCCGAGAATAACGAACTTTTTCATCCCATCCAATATCCCTTCTATATCTTTATCTCTATTCCTTAGTATGACTAATACACTTTGATTTCATTATAGAAAGTATCGCGTTCTACCGGAACACGACCTGCGCCTTGAATTAACCAAACAAGTTCATCGCGCGTCAGACCTTCAGGTGAAAGAGCCCCGGCCGCATGCGAAATCTTCTCTTTTACAATCGTGCCATGTGCATCAGAAGCTCCGAAAGTGAAGGATAATTGGGTTAATTTGGTGCCGATATTGATGAAATAAGCTTTAATATGAGGGAAATTATCCAACATTAAGCGACTAATCGCAATAGTTTTCAGTTCATCGAAGGCAGGAACCCGTCTTTTGAGACCAGCATTCTTGCTTGCTGGTTGAATGGAATTGGGAATGAAAACAAGGAATCCGCCGGTTTCATCTTGAAGTTCGCGCAGAAGCATCATATGACGAATACGTTCCTCTTTAGTTTCAATAGAACCATACAGCATCGTTGCATGTGTTTTCATGCCAAGCTGATGCGCATTGCGATGAACATTCAACCATTCTTCGGAAGACACTTTCTCGACGTGCATCTTCGTACGGTAACGTTCAGTCAGAATCTCGGCTCCACCGCCAGGCAGCGTAGACAAGCCAGCATCCATGAGCGTTTTCAATACATCGCGGTAGCTGAGTCCACTAATCCGGGAAAAAAATTCAATTTCCGCTGCTGTATGAGCTTTAATCGTGACGTCAGGGTAAGCTTGTTTTAATTGACGAATGCAATCTACGTAGTATTCGAATGGCAAATGAGGATTATGCCCTTGGCTAATATGGAATTCCTTGATTTCAGGATTAAAGTTCTCTGCTATATAGTCTAACATTTGGCTTGGTGTCAGCGTATATGCGCCTTCCTCACCTTCATCGCGGCGGAAATGGCAGAAAGAACAGTGCTCCTCACAAACATTAGTGAAGTATAAACTCATATTTTGGACAAAATAGACCTTGTTTCCGTTCAGACGCGTATTGACCTTGTTAGCTAATTGACCAATGGTTAACAAGTCATCGGATTCATATAAAAACAACCCATCCTCCTGCGATAAACGCTGGCCATTCTCAACCTTGTCGGCAATTTCTGCCATTCGTTTGACCGGGTCCGTAGTCACAACACTCATTGTTTGATTCCTCCTATTGAATAGAAAATAAAGCCCAGCTTAAATCGACGCATTTAGTTAGAAAAAGAGTAAATGCGTTTGGCGGTGTGAGTCGCTCGCATACCTGTCAGCCAGTTCGGTTCAGGAATTCACACCTATTGAATTATCATCGTGCAATCCATCCCACCTATTATAAACCTACGCGTTGGGAGGGGCAATATTTACATGAACTTAATTCCACGATCTACAAAAATCTACATGTTAATTACAAATTTAGGGAAAATATATTCCCAATATTAACAAATTCCTGTATACTATTGCAATGTGATTACGTAGGGCAAAAGGTGATAATAACGTGATAACGATTTTCGTGACCGAACCGCAGGAACGATTAAATATAGAAATTGAACAGCTTCGAGGCCAAATGGTCACACTGGGAACCAGGTATGGCTTCCTTCATCCGGAAGTGCAGCAATGCAGCAGAGAACTGGATCAATTATTATTACAATATTATGCGATGAGACCTAGACAGTAATGAATGGTCCTAAGAGATGTATCTGCCCTTGAGCATTGTTCTGAATAGGAGTATACTTAGTAGTAAGCTTTACGAAAGCTTATGTTAAGTTAAGATGCCAGTTTTCCTCAAGGAAAACTTTAGGAGGGATTTCTGTTATGATTACAATTAGTGAGTCAGCAACTGACAAAATTAAGGAACTTCTTGCTTCCGAAGAATCACCGAACCTATTCTTGCGTCTGGGCGTTAAAGCCGGAGGCTGCAGTGGTTTCTCTTACGGTATGGGTTTCGACGATGAGCAGAAGGATGACGATAAAATATTGACTATTCACGGCCTTAAGGTCGTTGTGGACGAGGATAGTTCCAAATATCTGTACGGCGTAGAGATCGACTACACAGACGCAGGTATGGGCGGGGGCTTTTCCATTAATAATCCGAATGCTGTTGCTTCATGTGGCTGCGGTCAATCGTTCAAGCACAAGGAAGAACAAGGCAACGTCGAGAAGTGCGACGATAAGGTTGAGGCTTAATAACAATAGACTAAACAACTTTCTAGCATGTGCAGGATTGGATTGTTCAGACCTGAACATGCTAGAAGGTTTTCACAACATCAAGAAGCTTGCCCTCAACGGGCAAGCTTTTTTTGCTTTTATTTCACATATTCCACAAAGAACTTCCATGGATGTCTGGTATCAGTTTCAACCGTATAAGTTTGTACTTCTTTACTATCGGCTTGCAAGTAAGTGATCGTATCAGGCCGCGATAGTTTTACCAAATAGCGTCCTGGGGAGATAAACTGTCCATCGTTACCTCTTTGATTCCATGGAATAGCCATGTAATAACCTGATTTCGTATCGATCGTCCCGTTAATAGTTGGCAGCTTGTAGCTGTAAACAAGCTCGAGCTCTTGGTTTTGTTCATTGGATTTATACACTTCCAATTCCATGTTAACTGGACTTACGGTCCATGCATGTTGGGTTGTATTATCCAACCGTACAAAAAAACGGTTGATCTGATCAACGGATAATTGGCCTGAAAAGCCAGAGGGAGGTCCGAACATGAGGTTCATCGGGGCCCCATTCATCGCGTACAAATAATCAGTAAAATGCTCATATCGATAGAGGTCCCTGACAATAATATGATACGCCATTATTTCGCCATTGAGGGAGGCTTGAGTTTGGAAGGTACGGTTATCACCCGTTTTAGGTGGATTAATATCCTGATCAGCGATGAAAACGTAATCGGTGGTTGCAACAACAGAAGAGTCCTGACCAATAACAGAGATATCTATGGCTTTTCCGGCAAGGTCCTTATTGATATGAATAGTACCTGAAACCAGCTTGGTAGTTCCATCGGAACCTTTCTCTGTGTGTAGGTTGGATATCATCACATATCCATCATGATCTTGCTCTATCAACGGGGTTCCTCGGAAATGACAGGGTGCTTTGGTAAAATCCACTTGGTACCCAGCCAGGTTTGGATCTTGATCCAAGGGCCTAATATGGATTGGGCTTGCACAGTTTGCGGCTTTATGGTTGCACCCGTTGGATAGTTGCTGAGTGGGTAGTTATAGAGTTCTTCTTCCCCTGTAAGACTGATTTTATTAGTTGCCGCCGTTTCTTCTCCTCCATAAGCAAGGCTGGGGTGAATCCATTT
The DNA here is from genome assembly GCF_008017805.1 of Paenibacillus sp. N3.4. GTDB lineage: Bacteria > Bacillota > Bacilli > Paenibacillales > NBRC-103111 > Paenibacillus_E. The sequence goes on from NZ_VRTT01000049.1 coordinate 41,173, forward strand.
GTCGCCCATCCACGTACTTATTCGAACCCATGGATCATCTTTGTAGAGCCATCCTTGCTCTAATCCCGTCACTTTCACGGACTGCGGAGAGATCGCGCCTACAGGAGCGGATTGATCGTTGGCCTCATTATACAAAAGGGTATTCTCAAACAACGTAATTGCTTTTGGCGCTGAGTCGTGCGAATTAGCTAACACAGTATGGCCCCAGATAGCAGAAATGAATAAGAAAAATGAAAGTGTCCAACCGATTTGTTTTCTCAGAATGATCTCTCCTCTATGAAATTTTACGATTAAGTCCTGTGATATCTCTAATTGGCGAAGTGCTTGTTATTCAATTATTTAGACGTAGCCGTAAGGGAAATGTTTCTATTTTTATTGGGAAAAATCCTATTCCTTTAATATAATTAAGATTGATAATCATTATCATTTATTATAGAAGGCAGGCAGCATTTTTATTAATCTTGGCCATTCAGATGGAGGTTAACGATGACATATCGTGTGGAGAGAGATACATTAGGGGAAATTCAAGTGCCAGCTGATAAGCTGTGGGCAGCACAGACGCAGTGAAGCTTTATGAATTTTCGCATAGGCACGGAAATGATGCCATTAGCACTCATTAAGGCATTCGGCATTCTCAAAAGAAGCGTAACGACGGTCAATCAGCACCTAGGTTCATTACATCCAGATAAATCGAGAGTTATTGAAATAACGTCATATGAAATTATTAATTTGCCTATTCCTTCTGTTCCGCATGCCAGTGGGATGCTTTCGGTTGATTATGAATTTGTTGAAGAAGAGAAGGTGGTTCCCGTTGGGCATGTTATTTGAAATTTTGCGTCATTCGAAGAAAGAGTATCCCAGCCAAGACCTGCAAGGCTCCCCACAGCAAGTGGAGGAAATTGTCCGTCTAAGTCATGACTCGGCAGATCAAAAGCTGAAGGATTATATGTTATTGGAAACAGAAATTTGGAAAGAACCACACATCTAATCGTGTTTTTATTCACGCCTGTTGATTAACCAAAATAAGGAATCCATAAATTGAAAAAAGATCGCTCTTTCTGTAAAATCGTTTGCACCACAATGTGGACTTGGTAACTCCCCACTCTTTAAAACGAATGGCATCCGAAATTTCAAATGTAAGTCGGGATATGGCTTGTTATCTTGGAACACAACAGTGTCAGTCAGCACTTCGCCATCGCGTCGTTGTATGCACAGACAACAATGGTATCAAGCAAAACCTGAATGTGCCTGTCTTGTTTTGTTTGGTACAACCAAGAATGCTGTGTTCAATCAACTTTTTGCCGGGCTAATGACCTACGTCATCATAAAATGGTTGTACACTCATGCCAATTCATTCGTAATTTCTTGCAAGTCAATACCACTCATTTGATTTAAAGAACAGATTCAGCATGAGCAGTTGCAAGCTGAATGGAGTATCGCTATTGCTAGAGTGTTGGATAACACGTCTATTTATCGTCTCTAAACAACCTAAAAACTGGTTAATCAACAGGCATGATAAACCGACCTTTATAACCGTGCTTCTAACTGAACGGAATTATGTCTATCACAGAAACATGTCTATTGTTGAACTAATATCCTGTCGCTATAATTAACCTATAATAAGGTTGTTTTAAAAAATGAGGTGTACCTATTAGGAATCATTGGTTTTCACGGATATTGATTTCTTATGTACCGGTTTTTTTGATTGTTGTTACTTTGCTCATTTTATTTCTTTTTCTGGGAGTGAGTGAGGTTTTAAAGAAGGAAGCCGAGGAAGCTAATCGAATTTATTCCACACAAGTAATGAAGCTTATTGATCAATCACTTTCGGCTATTGATCAAAGTATTATCAATGAAATTATAGCAGACCACAGCAGTATTCGTGATTTTTTTACACCACAGCAAGAAATTAACCCTTTATTCCAAACCTATGGAGCTTCACTTGAATTGAATAATCTAGTCTTAAAGCATGCCATTATCGATTCGATTTATCTTTACCGTAACTCGGATCAAGCCATTTTAAGCAAGAACCGTTTTATTCCGCTCAGCGAATTTGGGGATAAGGAATTTCTGCAAGCCCAACTGACCGGAGATGTGTCGCTTCAATCATGGAGCGGAAGTAGACAATATGTGGAGTTCTCCTCGCAGACGGAGCCGATATCTGTAATAACACTTGTTCGCAGCGTGATTTTATTTTCCGGGGAAGAAGGCAAGATTGTCACCAATGTCAAAATAACGGCTTTACAGAAGATACTCCAGGATTTATTTGATTCAGGGATCAGCTACGCGGAGCTTGTGGATGGTGAGGGCAATGTAATTCTGTCAAGAAATGGTTCCGAGTTAGAGCGAGCCAAGCAGAAGCCAACAGAAATGTATTTATCCGATATTCACTCACCGATAACCAATTGGCATCTCCGCAGCGGTGTCGAGGCGGGTAAGGTGTATTATTTTATTTCTAATTTTTCTTATATATGGCTTATTATTGGTCTGAGTATAGTTGCGCTTGGAGTCATCTGGATTGTTTATATCACCCGTCGCAATTATCGTCCGGTCGAGCTTATGATTAATCAAATTCAATCGCTCTCCTTCAAGATCAGCCAGAAATTGGCTACGTATACAGGAGGAAATCAGCTCAGTTTTATTGAGAATGCGGTAGAGAATTTAATAGAGGAATCGAATAAATTTCAACAAAGGCATGAAGAGAATATCGTATTCCGCAAGAAGTATTTTTTCAAGAGGCCTTGGAAGGTTCGCGAGAGATCACACCTGAGCAATGGACGGACGAAATGATCAAGTTTGAACGTCCTGTGAAGTATAGCGGTTTTGAAGTCGTGTTATTTGAAATGGATAAATTTACTGATTTTAAGATGAGCTACAGCCAGAAGGATCAATACTTGTTAAAATTTATTCTGTGCAGTGTGATTGCGGAAGTGGCACAAAATAACGGTGTGATCGTTTGGCATGAATGGATGGATCATCATATCGTAGGGGTGCTTTATCAATATCAGGACGAGCAGGGGGAGAATTCCGAGCGGCTTGCAAGTATGCTGGAGGAAGTGCGTGAATGGGTGCAGAGCAACCTGACGTTTACCGTTACGATTGGTGTAGGCAGTTTAATCAAGGAAGCCGCATTGATTTATCGTTCATACGACGACGCAAAGCAAGCGCTTGGCTATAAATCTGGTTTGGGCAGCAATCGAATCATTGCTTACAACGATATCGAAATGTCTCCGAAAGGGGATATGTTCCGTCATCTCCAGCCTGTACGGAAGCTGTCACAGCAATTCCGCTTGGGCAATCCAACGTGGGGGGAGGAGCTTGAGGCATTCTTTGATGAATTGGAGAGAACACTGCTATCCAGAGAAGATGTAGAGAGTATACTAAATTATCTGATTTATCAAATGAATCGGGAGCTCATGGAGCTTTCGGAGGACTATGGCGAAATATGGCGAAATAAAGGGCTGCTGCCTATCAATGAATTATTGCAGCGGTTTGATACTTTACGGGAATTCCGTGGTAAGGCAAGTCTGATTCTGACTGAAACATCAGAACATCTGGAGCGTATACGTGAAGGCAGGAACAATAGGAGCCTGCTTGCCGAGGTAAGGAGCTATATTGAAGCCAACTATTTTGATCCGGATCTTTCCTTAAATCATTTAAGTGATAAATTCCAAATCAATTCGAAATATGTAAGTCAACTATTTAAAGAAGAATTCGGGGAAAACTTTGTTGATTATTTGGCCTTCGTGAGGATGGAGCATGCCAAACAACTGCTGAGTGATACTTCCATGTCTGTACAGGATATTGCCGGAAAGGTCGGTTATCAGCATAGTGTCTCTTTTAACAGGGTATTCAAGAGAATTACCGGGAAAACGCCAGTTGTATTCCGCAGTGAATCAGTAAAGTGAGATTCTTTCGCTGCTCTATGTTCATAAAGCCTTCGCGTATGAATCTTTCATATGTTTGAGGCTTTTTTTTTGTGGTCAAAATTGAATGCCAAGCCAGATAAAGGAATTGTTTCGAGAACTGGACGGAAATATGACTGCTACTGAATTGTGTCTATTATTGAGCAAGTATCCTCACGCGGCAATTATAGTGAAGGCAAATCGCATATCCCAGCTTATACAGAAAATTGTTTGACAACAGATTCTTGTCTATTGCAGGCGTAATATGAATATCCCTACACTTAGGTTTATAACAGACACCACAGAAGAATGGAGGGTAAGCATCAAATGGTAACTATCAATAAAAAGAGATTAAGAAAGGAAGGGTAGGCATCAAATGGTAACCATCAAGAAAAAGCGATTGAAAGAAAATTTTCCACTGTTTATCATGTTTACCCCTGTGTTATTGTTTTTTATTATTTTCAAATATATACCTATGCTAGGACTGATTATTGCTTTCAAGGATTACAATCTGTTTCAAGGTTTTCTCGACAGCCCATGGGTAGGACTTAAGCACTTTCATTATATTTTCTCGAATCCCGAAACGGTTCGAATTGTGAAGAACACCTTTGTGTTAAGTTTAACGGGCATTTTATTTGGCTTTCCATTGCCAGTAATATTGGCTATTCTCTTAAACGAAGTACGCAGGATGTGGTTCAAACGCTCGATCCAAACGTTGATTTATTTACCTCATTTTTTTTCATGGGTCATTATCAGCGGGTTTGTTTTCACGATATTTAATCAGGAAACAGGCATTGTTAATCATGTAATTGAACGGATAACCGGAGAGACCTATGCGTTTCTTTATCACAATTTCTCCTGGTGGTCGATATTTATCGGATCGGCGTTATGGAAAGAAACCGGGTTTTCAGCGATCATCTATCTGGCAGCAATAACAAGCATCGATACCAGCTTATATGAAGCGGCCAACCTGGACGGTGCTAATAAATGGAAGCAAATTTGGCATATTACGATTCCTGGACTGGCTTCGACCATGATTCTTATTCTGATTATTTCCTTGGGGCGTGTAATGGAGGTTGGATTTGATCAAGTGTATGTATTGCGAACGCCTGTCGCGACTCTATCGGACGTCATTAGCACTTACATATATCGGATTGGTGTACAGAATTCACAATTCAGTCTGACATCTGCACTGGGCTTATTTGAATCATGTATCGGATTAATTCTGGTAGTGACTGCCAATCAAATCGCAAAACGTTATAACCAGAGCTTATGGTAGGAGGGACTCCAGAATGAAAACCAGCAAGGGAGAACGCGTTTTTTTCGCCGTTAATTACGTTTTTTTGGCTTTATTCGGGATTAGTGCATTGGTGCCCTTAATCAATATTTTGGCAGTCTCATTGAGCGATAGTTCTGCCATTATCTCGGGAAAGGTGTCGATTTGGCCGATCGGTTGGAACATCGAAGCCTATAGGCAGCTTATCGAAGGAACAAGAATTATTCACGCTTTGAAAAATAGTATCATCATAACAGTGGTTGGTGTTGCCCTGAGTATGTTATTTACAATATTGGCTGCCTATCCATTGTCTAGAAATACATTGTATGGCAGACGTTTCTTTACATTGGCGATTGTGTTCACGATGTTGTTCGGCGGTGGATTGATCCCAAGCTTTCTGGTCATCAAAGAATTGGGGTTGATTAACTCTTACGCTGCGATCTGGCTGCCGTCCTTGGTTAGCGCATTCAATATGATGATTATGCGAACATTCTTCCTCAATATTCCCGCTGAACTAGAAGATGCCGCACGAATGGACGGATGCGGAGAATACAGAATGCTGCTGCAAATTTTTCTCCCGCTCTCCTTACCAGTCCTTGCCACGTTAACTTTGTTCTATTCTGTAGGGTATTGGAACCAGTTTCTAACAGTGCTCCTGTACATCAATGATGCTAAGAAATACAACCTTACTGTACTTGTGCAGAATATGGTGGCAAGCCAGCAGTTGCTTCAGCAAATCAATACATTTCAAGCGGAAGACTCGGTTTCTATGACACCAGAAGCGATCAAAGCAGGAGCAGTTGTGATTTTGCTGCTACCCCTAATGATCGTGTATCCATTCTTGCAGAAATATTTTGTCAAAGGTGCCTTAGTTGGTGCAGTTAAGGGATAGAGGCTGTTATGGATTGCTAAGGAGGTGATGTCAATCGGTTAGCGTATAAGGAAAGAAGTAGGAGTATGAATGGGCAAGGGTATCAATGCTCGGAGAAATGAACGAAATATAATCAGGAGGGTTAAATATGAAGGGGATAAAAGCAGGATATCGTACAAAAATAAGGATCGTTTTGGCATCGGCATTGGTAATATTGACTATGAACGGTTGCTCCAATAGTAAGGATAACACAGTAAGTGATACAGCTTCTCCAGACGCGACTAAACCGGCGACAATGAAGCCTAAGTCGAAAATATCGGTTTCCGTCTATGACCGGGGGACTGTACCAGCTGCCGAAGGTACCATAGACAACAACCGCTGGAGCAAATGGATCAATGCCAACGGACCGGCAAATGTAGAGTTTGTCCCGATTCCACGCTGGGAATCGTTGGCGAAGCTGAATACTTTGTTTGCCTCGGGATCGGCTCCTGATTTAATCTTTGAATTTGATGCAAAAATTAAAAATCAGTTTCTTGCGCAAAAGCAGTTTATGCCAATAGATGATATGGTCAGCAAAAGTGTGGAATACAAAAAATTTCTTGAGCAGAATCCAGGCGTCAAGAAATTGGCTATGAATGAAGATGGCAAGATGTATTATTTTGGCCGTGTGGTTGGTTCTACGCTGAATGTGGGACTGGTGATTCGGGAGGATTGGTTGGAAAATCTGGGTTTGAAGTCTCCGACAACCCCTGAAGAGCTATTGGCTGTTGCCAAGGCGTTTACTGAACGGGATCCGGACGGCAACGGGAAGAAGGATACATTCGGTTACCAGCTAAGCTTCATCGGCGGGGGAGTAATCGATCGTATGTACAATAGTGGTGAAATCCCAGACGGCATGATCCTAAATAATGGAGAGCTTGTTCGGCAGTGGGATAATTCCAAAGCTGCTCTGCAATTGAAGAAGCAGCTGTTCGATGCAGGAACGGTAGATAAAGACTTCTTGACAGATAAAGGGGAAAAGGCGCTTCAGGATTTTGTCAACGGCAAGCTTGGTATTTACGGTGCTAATAATATCAACGCAATGAGTGTGGGATACAAAAATTTCGAAACGTTACGTAAAAATAATCCAAATGCCAAAATTAAATTTATTCCATTTCCAACGACAGCATACGGTTCATACAGCTGGGGCTGGGAACCGATTCAGATGGTAGCGGCGGTGAATGCGAAAGCCAAGAATCCTCAGGCTGTTATGGACCATATGGACTTTCTTACCAAGGATTCGACACAATTGTCTTTGACATATGGTGTCGAAAATGAACATTGGAAGATGGGAGAGAATGGTTGTCCGAAGCAGATTGATCCGGCCAAATCAAAAGCTGAGGTGGACTATAACGGAGATTTCCGAATTCATGCCAACATAGGGATAGGTTTGCTTGCCAAATGCGCGCAACCGGAAAAAGTATACGATGCGAAAATTCCGCTGCAGAAGGAATATCTGGATCTACTGCTTCAGCAAGCGAAGCCTGCTTATTTAAATCCAGAGCGTCCTTTCAACGGATTCACGGCTTCGGGTTATAATCCGGCCCTTCCACAAGATTTATCGGCTTTTTCGGCTTCATTAACGCAATCGATCAACGATATTTTCAACAAAGCAATTGTAAGCGGTGATTCTTATTCCGTGGATCAGGCGATAAACGATGCTAAAACGGCCTGGAGCAAAGGCGGCGGCGACAAAATCGAGGCATGGTACAAAGACTGGTACGCCAAGAATAAAGATAAAATTTACACAACGGCAGAAATATACAAGCAGTATGTAAAGTAGGCTTACACGACAGTTGATTAACCAAAACGCTGCTTTAGGACGAATGGATAGCTATCGTTCTGATGTCGGAAAGCAGTCTTACGGTTTGGCTGAAACAAAGGCGATGATAAAGCATAAAGCGGATTTCAATAATGAAAGGGGAGATTTGTCTGGGAAAGAAGATCAGCTTGTCAGGGATTCTTGTGGCTCTATGTATCTTGTCTATTTGGATGATAAATCAATGGGGAGCTTCTACCGCTCATGCAGAAATGGTAGCTTCGCCCAAAGCGGAGTACCTATTGGATGAGGATTTTTCTGTCATGACTACTGCCTATAATCCCAATGATGCCGTGGCTAGTGGATGGGATATAAGAAAAGCGGGAGGGGCGATTTCCTACGGCTATAACAGCTGGTTTAAAATTAGCGATACCAGTAATGTACTTCCCGTATCCATGACTAAAAAAATTCGTCCGCAGCATGCTGGCAAGCTCACCTTGGAATACAGATTTAGAATGCCTGCTATTGTAAATGGAGTAAAGTGGCAGCTTCGTAGTGGAGAAGTGGCAGGGGTTAGCCTTGAGGTAAAGAATGGCAAGCTGAGTCTGGCAACAGGGGAGACCTGGTATGACCTCCAGACGCTTACCGCCGATGTGGAATATGGGGTTAAAGTGATTGCTGACCTCGAAGCCAACAACGTGCAGGTTTATGTCAACGGCCTGTTAAAGGCAACGGAAAAAGGCTTTACCCATCGTGTAGAGTCGATTGACAACTTTCTTGTGATTACAGGCGATGTGACTACGGGCGAAATGTATTTTTCACCGGTCAAGATTCATAAAGGCTATGTCATTAATGAAAGGTTCCTTTCTACCGTGGAAGGACCGCTGCCACAGGACTGGAGCGCACAGCCTAATGGTGGTGCGATTGCCGTTGAAAAAATGAATAATTCAAAAGCTCCGGATGTGTTTAGCTTAAAAATGAATGCAGCCAACGCGAATGGAGCTATGCATATAGGGCGATCTGTTCCTTCCCAAGACGGGCGCCTGGTTATGGAGTACAAGGTTTTGATGCCAACGAAATTGGATGGCTTCTCCATGGAACTAAAAGGTGGAGAATCAACAGCCTTCCAATGGCTGACACAAGACGGAAAATTCTCCTATAAAAACGCTGCTGGCCAATATATAAATTTTTATGATTATATACCCAATCTCTGGTACCATGTGAAGCTTAAAATGAATACGGTTACAAATAAAGCAGATCTTTATGTGAACGGCAAGCTGAAGGTAGAACAATTGGATGTACTGGCGAGCAGCGTTGATCTTGTCAGCTTTGCCATTGCCGCCTCCAATCACGGAAGTATGTCCTTGGATGATATTCTTTTGTACCAAGAGGCTGAGGAGCCTGCGGATTATGTACCTGCCCCTGTGCCGGTGGCCAAGGAAGGGAATGCCTTAGTTGGTGCCCAGGCCTGCTCCTTGTGGAGAGAAGGGCAGCATTTGGGATGGGATCGGATCCAGCCTTACCCAGAAAGAGTCCCGGTGCTTGGCTTTTATGACGAAGGAAACCCGGAGGTAGCGGACTGGGAAACGAAGTGGATGGTAGAGCATGGAGTCGACTTCCAGATGTATTGCTGGTACAGGCCAACGGGATCGGAAGGAAAGCCGATTAAGGACCCACGTCTGGGAGCGGCGCTTCATGATGGCTACTTTAATGGTAAATATAGTAACCAGACGAATTTTATGATCATGTGGGAGGCTGCTGCCTCCAAGGTAAGCGGAAGCGATGATTTCAGGAATAACCTGGTGCCCTACTGGATGGAATATTATTTCAAAGACCCGAGATATCTGGTCGTCGACAACAAGCCGGTTATTAGTATATATGGCTATACCCCTTTGAAAAATAGTCTGGGCGGCACGGCAGAGTCACTTAAGGTGGAAATGGACTATTTAAGGCAAGCCTGCAAAGACGCTGGCTTTGATGATGTGATTATTCTGATATCCAGTTCAGGTGCGGATTCTGCCATGATGAGCGATATGCAGAATGCGGGTATGGATGCTGTGTTTGCCTACTCCTGGGGCGCGCTTGCCGGGAGAGAAGCCCTCCAGAAGTCTAAGCTGGAGCAGCAGAGGGATGTAGGGATAATGGATGTGATCCCCGTTATCAGCATGGGCAGGGATGATAGCGCTTGGGGCGGAGCGCGGGGTTATTATGCAACACCCCAGGAATTTCAATCAACGGCACAATGGGTAAAAGACAGCTTTATACCCTCTTTACCGAAAGAAAGCCCGGGCCGCAAAATCATATTGCTCGATAATTGGAATGAATACGGGGAGGGCCACTTTATTCTGCCAGCCGGGTTAAACGGATTTGGATATCTGGATGCAATCCGGGAAGTATTTACAGCGGGAGGTACACATACGAATGTTGTGCCTACACCCGAGCAAAAGGATAGAGTCCGGGTCTTATACCCGGAAGGCAGAACCGTCCTCCCTTCCAAAGCGGTTGAACCTCCGCTCCTAACTAATAATGGCAGTATCCAGTACAGCAAATTATGGGATTTCAATACGGATGGAGACAGCGAGGGCTGGACGATAGCTAAACAGGTCAACCCTGTAAGCATTGCGGGAGGTTATTATTCGGGTACATCAACGGGTGATGATCCGGGCATACTTTCACCCGATTCACTGGGGATTTCTGCGGAAGAGAATCCCTACCTGCATATCCGTATGAAAAACAGTACTGCTGATATGGCAGGCAAGGTTTATTTTATCACCGAAAAGGATCAAGTCTGGAAAGAAGCCATGGCCGTCGACTTTTACGTCAATAATTATGACAGCAACTATTCGGACTACTATGTACCGATGTGGAGCCTTGGTAACTGGACGGGAACTATAAAGCAGATCCGTGTTGACCCGATTACAACCACAGGTGATTTCAGTATTGACCGGATTGGCCTAGTGGCGGTTCCCATAGAGGGCATAAAGATGATGCTTGACGGAAAGCCGGCAACAACTTTAACACCTTTGGAAATCATCGATGGCAGCGTTAGGGTGCCTTTGGTCGAGATTCTTAAGAAAATGAAAGTACCTTATGAATGGGATCATGAAGGCTCTCTCCTCGCTGTAAAGGATAACAGTGTCATTCGGGTCGTATACGGACAAAGATCAGCCTATAAAGGAAATACGCCCGTAAACCTGGAGCATGTGCCTGTATGGACGGGAAGTGATTTGCTGGTTTCAATCGATGCGTTAGACGCATTGTTCGGCTTTCATTCGGTGTGGAAAGCACAGGAAGAAACTTTGTATATTTTCAGCTCTCTGCCCAAAATTCTGGGTGATAATATGTTAGTTGATCCAGGGATGGAAATGAGCATACTGCCCTATACCGGATCAAGGATTAGTACGGAATTAAGCACATCAGAATATCATTCCGGTCATCAGTCGGTCAAAATCACCAAAGAATATCCGTATGCAAAAATCTATTTTCCCGGCGTGGAAAACGGGAAGGAATATTACTATTCCGCATGGGGGAAGCTGGCGCAAGGCTCAACTCTTGGAGAGAAGCTTCGTATATGTTTGCAGTACCAATTAGATGGTGTTTCCAAGCAGGTGGTTATGGTAATAGGACCTGCGATGGATGCTACCAATTGGAAGCAGGTACAGGGCTATTTTAAGCTGAATGAAGTCGGTGTTGTTTCCAATTTGACGATGTATTTGTATACGGATTCTCCTGCGTTAGCCGATGCCTATTATCTGGATGACGTAGAAATCCGGCCTGTGACCTATTCCAATGACCCCATCCCAGCTCGTGTATCTGGCGTCAGCCTGAACCATACAACTATGGAGATCGGTGTAGGCAAGACAAGGCGGTTGATGGCCACCATAGAGCCTCAAAATGCGGTAGAAAGGGCAGTCACATGGAGCTCAGACAACCCGCTGGTAGCTATTGTGGATGTGAATGGAGCCGTCTATGGGAAAAAAGAGGGAACGGCTACTATCACGATTACGACAGTGGATGGAGCCAAAACGGCTTCATCTGCGGTTACAGTCACAGAAGGGTATGTGGAAACCGTTACCTTGACAGTAAAGACTGATGGAACCGGCGATTTCATCTCTCCTAAGCTGGCTAACGATAGCATTCAGGATAGCAGTCCCGAAAAGCAATATATCATACTGATCTATCCAGGTGTATATACGGAGAAAAACTGGGTGGTTAAGCCTTATACGACCCTTCGGGGAACCGACCGAGAAACGGTCATCCTAAAAGGAGAGAATAGTCCATCAGCCACTAACCTTGAGATCACCAACCAATCCACCATATGGCTGAAGGGAACGGCCAATCTGGAGAATCTCACGATTACCGCCAAAAATATGAGGCATCCGGTTAACAATGAGGACAGCGGCAATAATAAGGATGCGGTTCATATCGTGAAAAATACCCATATCGAGCATTATGGCAATCTCGAAGCTGTTAATTATCGCAAAAGCTGGGTGGCGGCTCATCCGGGTGTTACTCCACCGGCAGATTTGGACCCGACCAAGGTATTGGGCGGGATCAGCGGGGTGGGTTCGCATGCTTGGGGTTATGGTTCCGCGAGCGGTGTAAGGGAGACTGTTTATGGCAGTTCTTTTGTTTCGAAAGCTATCGGTTGGTATGTGCATAATCGCGAGGATTTCACCAAACCCCAAATCAATGTGATCAACAACAGTCAAATCGTTTCCACGGAGACCTTGCAGCCTATTGTTATCCAATCCTTGGGCAGTGGAACGAACGATGAGGTCATCTTCAATAACACTGAAATTATAGGGACTTATATGGTTCAGAATGATTCGCCTTGGATTACGCAAAAACCGGAGAACCAATATGCGAACCATGCGGATTATAACGTTACCTTTACGAACAGCACACCGATCGGTTACGAGGATGGCCATAGGGGAAGGGCGCTGGCCTTGTTCAGCAGCTCCACAGGCAGCCAATCCTCTGTAAGGGTTAGCGGAGATGCCGTGCCGGATATTCTGGGGACGTATGAAACCCGGGACGGAGGCGGTGGCCTGGATGGCTATCTATACGGATACTGGGATATATCGGGTATCAAGGTGGGCTTGAGTTCCAACATTGACGTCAATAATACGTTGGGAAGAAGGCTTGGGGATCGTACCATCCATAATAAAACACTTCAAGTGACCTTTGAAAATGGAACCACCAAAACGATCATTTTTAATGAAAATTATACGAATCAGCCCAACTCCTATGTATTGGGCAAAATTAATGAAGCTTTGGGCGTTTCAGGCAGAGCCGTGGAATATAATGTGACAGGTAGTGAATATTATCCGCAGGTATCGAATAAGCAATTAATTTTAAACAATTATACCCAGGTTGGGATTCCCCGATTTGCGGCTGTGCGTTTTGATACCGACAATACTACCCTGCGGCTCATGAATGCCACTGATGCTCCTGAAAGCTTTGTAGGCATCGCGTTGGAGCGAATTAAACCGGGGGCGTCGGGGAGAGTATTGACAGAAGGGATCATGAAAAGCAGTCAATTATATGGATTCGCAGGAAACGTAATTCAGGGAACCAAGATTTCGATTGGGACTCAGGCTGGAAGCCTGAAAGTAAGCTCGGATGGAATTGCACTGCTGGAGGGGATCCAGGCCAATTGGGCTTATTTTAAAGGAAATACGAATGGGGTTACCCCGCAGGATACGCCAGCGCCTCCCTTATTAGCACCCTTGGTCGTAGTGCCGGGAAGCGTTCCGGGATCGACGAGTGTTACAGCAGCTGTATATACGTCGTCCAGTGTGACTGGATCGGTATACCAGTTATTTCTGCAGGTATCCCCAACCGCCATTCCCATACCCGGTACGCTAAGTGGAAGTGTGCCAGCGGATGCAATTGCATTGGAGAGTGGAGTGCCTAGCGAAATTCGCAATTTGGTACCCGGCCATTATATTGGAGTCTACGAAAAAAATGGATTAAGTGGTCGTATCAGTCATTTTAGTTATCATCATCTTCAAGCTGGGGATATCACTCCCGATTCGTCTGTAGATTCGCCTCCGAAAAGTAAAGCTGCACCAGGAAAGCCCACTCTTTCGAACGACAATGGTTACCTTACAGGACTTCTTGTGGGTAATTATAATGTTACGATGAATATGTGGTACGGAGATAACGGGAACACCTATAAGCTTTATGAGAACGATGTAGTGATTGATACGCGAATGCTCAAAGATGACACACCGCTAGCCCAGGTTTATACTACTGAAATTAACGGCAAGAAGAACGGTACGTATCGATATGTTGCGGAACTGTCCAATGCATTCGGCACAACGAGAAGCGATGTGATGGTTGTGACTGTAACGAACGCGAATCCAGGGAAACCGATTTTGTCCCATGATAATTGGGGAGGTTCCGGTAGCTTCAACGTAAAAATGGACTTGTGGTGGGGTACTAACAGTACCCAATATCGTTTGTTTGAGAACGGCGTGCTTATTGATACGCAAGCTCTGACGGATCAATCGCCAAACGCCCAGTCTGCGATGAAAGCTATAGCTAACAGAAGCATAGGCACATATGAGTACCGCGCCGAGCTTGTAAATGCTTCAGGAGTAACCTCAAGCGATACGATACGTGTAACGGTCAGTAAGTGAAGACCCGCTTGTGCTAGGCTTACAAGTATTTCAAAAGAGCGCTTATTGCCATCAAAGGCAATAGGCGCTCTTTTGACTATTGATGAACAGCTTTCGCAAACTCGTGACTTCAGTCGTGAGTTAGAAAATTTCGGATAGGGCGTGGCTTTTGCCACGTCAACGATCCGACACATATCTAGGAA
>NZ_VRTT01000004.1 GCF_008017805.1 Paenibacillus sp. N3.4
GGTGCGGAGGAGAAAATTCCGATGTGCGGCGTTCCTCATCACGCGGCTGACAACTATATGTCTAGGTTAATTGAAAAAGGTTTTAAAGTAGCGATCTGCGAACAAGTGGAAGACCCCGCAGAAGCCAAAGGCGTGGTACGAAGAGAAATTGTTCGGATTGTGACACCGGGAACGGTTATGGACAGCAAGCTTCTAGGCGAAACCAGCAATAATTACATTGTTTCACTCGCGCATCGGGAGCAAGGCTACGCATTTACAGCCTGTGATATCTCTACCGGCGAGCTGTATACGACGCTGCTTCCAAACTCCTGGGAGCTTGTGATGGATGAATTGAATGTCTATGTCCCATCTGAGATTATTGCGGACAACAAGCTCCTTACGACCATTCGGGAAACCAATGCAACCTGGGGACGCAACACCGTCATTACCGAGTGGACGCAAGCGGACGACAAGCTCCTCGAAGAGCATTTTGCCGACGATGCGGCGCTTCACTCCTTATCCGCGCTGAACAGGCAAGGGGTAGCCTTAATGCTTGCTTATCTGAAAGATACGCAAAAAAGAGCCCTTACCCATGTGAAGCACATTCGGGTCTACGAACCGGATCAGTTCATGACGATGGATCCTTTCACGCGTAGAAATCTGGAACTGGTGGAAACAGTCCGAGAGCGCTCCAAAAAAGGTTCATTGCTCTGGCTGTTGGACAAAACCGTTACGGCGATGGGAGCTCGGATGCTCCGCCGTTGGATCGAAAAGCCGCTTATGAGCGTTACCCGCATTGAGGAGCGTCTGGAAGCCGTCAATCTGCTCTACAATCAGCTCATCGTTCGCGAAGATGTGAAGCAAGCCTTAAAGGAAGTTTACGATTTAGAGCGGTTGGTTGCTCGTATCTCCTACGGCAATGCGAATGCCCGCGATATGCTTGCCCTGAAGCATTCCTTGCAGCAGGTTCCCCTTCTTCAAGAGGTTTGCCACGCGTCTGGCTCGGAAACTCTCCGCAATCTGGTTAAGGGTATGGATACATGTGAAGACGTAAGATCGTGGATTGCCAGCGCGATTGAGGATGAGCCTCCGGTTTCGATTCGCGACGGTGGAATGATTCGCGAAGGCTACCAGCCTTATTTGGATCAGCTAAGGGAAGCAAGCAAGAACGGGAAGCAATGGATTGCTGAATTAGAGCGTCAAGAACGCGAAGCGACGGGCATTAAGTCGCTCAAGATCGGCTACAACAAAGTGTTTGGTTACTTTATCGAGGTGACCAAAGCGAATATGTCAGCCCTGCAAGAGGGGCGCTACGAGCGCAAGCAAACTTTGGCGAATGCCGAGCGTTATGTGACACCCGAACTGAAAGAGAAAGAAGCGCTCATTCTGGAAGCCCAGGACAAGATGGTTGATCTGGAGTATGAATTATTTACGGAGCTGCGCGACCGGATTTCTCAGCATATTTCTCGCCTGCAGAAGCTGGCTGAGGTGATAGCTGCTGCGGATGTCTATCAATCTTTGGCTGCAGTCAGCGCCGCACATCACTACCGCAAGCCGGAGATCGGCGAAGGCTTTGATCTCCATATCGAGGAAGGTCGACACCCTGTGGTGGAGGCGGTCATTCAAGATGGCTCTTTCATTGCCAATGAAACGAGTCTTGAACAAGAGCAAGGACGTATCCTGCTGATTACCGGGCCTAACATGGCTGGCAAAAGTACGTACATGCGACAAGTTGCCGTGATCTGCTTAATGGCGCAGATCGGCTGCTTCGTGCCGGCGAGAAGCGCGCGTATCCCTGTTACGGATCGAATTTTCACGCGGATCGGGGCTGCGGATGACTTGATAGGCGGTCAAAGCACGTTCATGGTCGAAATGATGGACATACAAGTCATGACCGAGAAAGCAACAAGCAAAAGCTTGGTCATCATCGATGAACTTGGTCGGGGGACATCAACAGGTGAAGGCATGGCGATTGCGCAAGCGGTCATTGAATTTCTACATGACCGGATTGGCTGCCGGACGCTCGTTTCGACGCATTTCCATGAGCTCGCCCATCTGGAGGACAGTCTTGCGCATCTGCGCAATCACTGCATGGCGGTCAAGGAAAGCGGCGGTCAAGTGACTTTCCTCCGCAAGCTGATCCGCGGGGCAGCGAGTACCAGCTATGGCATCTATTGCGCTGAGATTGCCGGGCTGCCCGAGACGATCATTCAGCGCTCCTATGAGCTGCTGAATGGGTTTGAAGTGCGGGCAGCCGGTCAGGCTCAAGCTGCCGCAGCCCTAGAACCTGCTGCCGATGAGTGGCGGGCGTCGGTGCCTGACGCTATGAAGACGGAAGCTCCGATTCAACAGCTGTCCCTCTTTGCCGATGACAGCTCGTCCAATGCTGCTGTCAAGAAGAAGCCTGACGGCAAATCTCAGCTCGTGCTCGACCAGCTGAAAGGAATTGACCTTATTAATATGACGCCGCTGCAGGCGCTTAATTTAGTCTACGAATGGAAGCAAAAGCTGCAGTAGCAACTGAAAGCGTTTCTGTCTTGCACTTATATCTAAGTTAAAGTTGGAAGTCATTTGATACCCTAAGGAGCGACGCTCATGAAACAGCTGTATACAATGAAAACAATGAAGGTTACGCTTGCGCTAGCGTCTGCACTTATGACGATTTTACCTGTTACTGCGATGGCGCAAGAAGATTTACAGACCCAGCAGGTTAGACAAATTATCGGCAAGCTGCATGTCAGCGGCGTAACCGAAGAGGCACTGGCTAACCAAAGCATTAAACAAATGATCGAAGGCTTGAAGGATCCGTATACCGTATTTTTCAGTAAAGAGGAGTATAGTCAATTTTTTAACTCTTTGGAAAATAATTATGTCGGTATGGGTGCTCGAATTGGCCTCGACGATAAAGGTGTCTATTTAACGGAAGTGTTTGCAGGCTCCCCCGCAGAAGCTGCCGGCCTGCAAAGGGACGACTATGTGCGTGCGATAGATGGCGTGCCAGCTTCAACAACCTCGATTGATGAGGTCAGAAATAAAATTATCGGCATAGAGGGAACGAAGACGAAAGTGACCGTATTGCGCGGAGATAAAGAAATAACCGTAGAGATTACTCGCGGCGCTGTCAATGTTCCCGAAGTGTACAGCAAAAGCTTTGTAAACGGGGTTGGATATATTCAAATCACGGAATTTTCCAGTGATGCCGATGATGAATTCGATGTGCAATTAGCTGCGCTGCAAGCAAAGGGACTAAAATCATTAATTTTGGATGTACGCAACAATCCCGGTGGTCTTTTGGATACCGCGCAAAATATTGCCAAGCATTTTGTCAAAGACGGCGTATTGATTCATACACGAGATCGCAATGGCGAAGATGATCCCGTTCTAATTAAGGGGGGATCTGAGTTATCCATCCCTGTATATATTCTAGCAAATGAAAATAGCGCCAGCGCTTCAGAAGTGTTGTCAGGCGCTTTGCAGGATTATAAAGTCGGGCAAGTGATTGGCGTACAAACGTATGGCAAAGGCAGTGTTCAGCAGGTATATCAATTAGATGGCGGCAGCGCGTTGAAAGTGACCATCGAAGAGTATTTGACTCCGAACAAGCGTAAAGTGAATAAAGTAGGCATTACACCTGATATCAAGGTGGAAGGGGCTGCTGCGCAATTAATTACAGCTCTTCATACAGCCGGTATTATGGATATTGATGTGGAAATCACGAAGCATAAAATTACGTATAACGGCGTTGAGATGGGCACTGTTCTGGGAGCTTTCCATGAAAATGGGAAGTTGTATGCATCTACCCGTGCGCTAGCAGCGCTCGTAGGAGCTAAGATTACTTGGAATGAAACGAACCGGACTGTTGAGCTTACTGACAGCAAAGGCACACATGCTATTCCTGTCGAGGCGGACAAGCTCATCATCGATAATGGGACTAGTTACGTCAATGTCAATCTTTTCGATGGTTATTTCCCTCAGTTGAAAGTGAATGATCAAGGAGAGAATATTTCCATTCGTGCTGTAAAGGGGAGCTGACTATGGGGAAAATTCAACTCTTAAGCGAACATATTGCGAACCAAATCGCTGCGGGAGAAGTGGTGGAACGCCCTTCTTCTGTCGTGAAGGAACTCGTTGAAAATTCGATTGATGCCGATAGCACACGGATCGATGTGACGATTGAAGAAGGAGGTCTTCAGCTTATTCGGGTATCCGATAACGGTTCCGGTATGGCTTTAGAAGACTGTGAATTAGCTTTTCAACGTCATGCTACAAGCAAAATTGCCACAACGAAAGATTTGTTTTCGATTCGGACACTGGGTTTCCGTGGCGAGGCGCTGCCTAGTATTGCGTCCGTATCAAGGCTCACGTGCGTCACCAGTTCTTCGGATGATGGTTTAGGCCGTAAAATATTCATCGAAGGCGGCACCATACGCACCGTGGAGGAAACAGCTGCTTCACGTGGCACGGATGTGTCTGTCAAGGATTTATTTTATAATACGCCGGCCCGACTGAAATACATGAAAACGATCCAAACGGAACTTGGGCATGTTTCTGATTTTATGTATAGACTTGCGCTTGCTCATCCAGGCATCGCATTTTCTTTGAAGCATAACGGCAATGTTCTCCTGCAATCACTCGGAAACGGCGATTTACTGCAAGTCATCGCCGCTATATATGGAACGGCAATAGGCAAGCAAATGATTCCAATCCAGGTGGAGAGCTTGGATTACACGATTTCCGGCTTTATGGCTAAGCCGGAAATGACTCGCGCGAATCGTGGCGGTATCTCGACCATTGTTAATGGTCGTTATGTTCGCAATTTCGCGCTGAATCAAGCTCTTATGCAGGGGTATCATACCCTGCTGCCGATTAATCGGTTTCCCGTTGCGGTGCTGCAAATTGGCATGGACCCAGCCTTGGTGGATGTGAATGTTCATCCTTCCAAGCTGGAGGTTCGATTCAGCAAGGAAGCGGAATTAACTTCCTTGATTGAGTCTGAAGTGAAGCGTATGTTGGGCAGGCAAGTTCTGATTCCACAAGGAGCCAAACCTACTGCGCCGAAAGGCGCTTATGTGCAGGAGCAATTAGAGCTTACGCGAGCTATTGAGCCAGTTGGCAAATCTGCGACGCTTCAACCCATGCCGCCGATAAAATCAATGGACATCGAGCGTGAGCAGCCGTTTAGCTCGAAAGTTAAGCAAGAGTCTGAATCTTTGGATGTGCCTGTTTTACCGCATATTAAAGAAGCAGTCTCACCATACCAACCCGTAACGGCTTATGAGAAAACGCCTGTCTTACGCTCTCCGCTTATAGAGCCGCGGATCAACGTTTCTGGATCCGATTCTTCCATTCGGACCAGAGGGACTTCACCTAATCAAGGGTACTCTTCCGGAGGGGCAAACCCGCGAAGCGTTTCGATCCAACAGCAGCGTCGAACGAATGAGGCTTTTATGGAACTACTGCCTTCCAATGCGGATAGTGAAGCTGGAAAGCTGCCGGTTTTTCCAAGGCTTGACCCCATCGGACAGATGCATGGCACTTATTTGGTCGCGCAAAATGAAGAAGGGCTATACTTAATTGACCAGCATGCTGCGCATGAGCGAATTAATTATGAGTATTTTTATGAGCGTTTTGGCAATCCTGCTGAGGCAAGCCAAGAATTACTCGTTCCCATTACCTTGGAGTTTACACCTTCCGAAGCAGGTGTTATTGAAGAGAAGCTATCTTTGTTTGAACAAGCAGGTGTGTTTATGGAATCCTTCGGCGGTCATACCTTCTTGGTTCGTGCGCATCCTCACTGGTTTCCTGACGGTGAAGAGAAAGAGATTGTTGAAGAAATGTGCGAGTGGGTACTGAGTGAGAAGAAAGCGGTAGATGTTGCTAAATTGCGAGAAAAAGCCGCAATCATGTGCTCCTGTAAAGCTTCCATCAAAGCGAATCACAGCCTGAGTGTGCTCGAAATGGAGACGCTCATTGATAGGCTCTCGGGCTGCCGCAATCCATACACCTGTCCGCATGGCAGACCTATTGTCGTTAGTTTTACAACGTATGAGCTTGAAAAAATGTTTAAGCGAGTGATGTAACCCCGTGTTAGTGACAACTTCTTATAATCCTTCTGGGGAATTGCTGGACAAAGCGGTACGGCTAGCTGGAGCGTATAACGGCCGTGTAGTTCCCCGAAGGAAGTATTCTTTGGAGCATCTTAGGAAAAATTATGAGGATAATCGGCTTCTGCTTGTGACAAGAGATGAGATCAGGTACTATGAAGATGACCATGCCGCGTATTTTTTCCATCCCAGTATGGCCCTTGTCCGTGTCAAACGCATGCAGCGTGGCGAATCTGACTTATTAATTGAGGCTTCCGGTACTGTGCCAGGTGATGTGATTGTTGACTGCACCGCAGGTTTGGCCTCGGATTCGATTGTCTTTTCTTATGCCGTTGGTTCTCTAGGAAGCGTAACTGCACTAGAGAGTGAACCGATACCCGCCATGCTGATTCATGAAGGTCTGGCCTTGTATGAATCCGAAATTGCTGAGCTTAACGATGCTATGAGGCGTATCAAGGTTAGGAAGACTGACCATCTGACTTACTTGCAGCAGCTTGAATCACAAAGTGTGGATGTCGTCTATTTCGATCCGATGTTCCGCAGCCCCATTGAGGAATCTCAAGCGATCTCTCTTCTTAGGCGAAATGCGAATGATGAAGCTGTCAGCTTGGCATCCATCGCTGAAGCGAGACGAATTGCGCGCAAAAGTATCGTTCTAAAAGAGAACAGAGATAGTCATGAATTTGCCAGGCTCGGTTTTGAGCACGTATTACGATCAACGACCAAAACAACGTATGGAGTGATTCGACTGTGTTAGCCCCATCAGCCAAGCCGAAATTACTCGTGCTTCTTGGTCCCACAGCAGTAGGCAAGACCAAGCTAAGCTTGGAGATTGCCCAAAAATATGGCTGCGAAATTATTTCCGGAGATTCTATGCAAGTGTATCGAGGCATGAATATCGGAACAGCCAAAGCGAGCGAAGCTGAGCAGCAGCTTGTTCCGCATCATTTAATTGATATTCATGAACCTTCTTATGCTTTCTCGGCAGCTGAATTCCAAGAGCGCGTAAAAAGCTTGATTATGGACATTCACTCCCGTGGGAAGCTGCCTTTTATCGTTGGTGGAACAGGGCTTTATATTGAGTCCGTATGTTACAACTACCAGTTTACCGATGTCAGTATGGATGAAGCCTTCCGGCTAGAACAAGAGGCGTTCGCCAACCTACAGGGTGAAGAAGCGCTGCATCAGAGGCTGCGAGATATTGATCCTGAAAGCGCTGATCGGCTTCATGCGAACGACCGCAGGCGTGTCATACGCGCCCTTGAGATTTATCATATGTCCGGTGAAACGATGTCTGCCCATTTGGCCGCCCAGAAAAAAGAGTCGCCTTACGAACTATGTATCGTCGGATTGACGATGGACCGTGCCTTACTCTATCAACGGATCGAAGAGCGAATCGATGCGATGATGGAAGAAGGTTTGGTAGAAGAGGTAAGAAATCTTCTTGCCGCCGGTTGTCCGAAGCAGGCTATATCCATGCAAGCGCTCGGATACAAAGAAATCGTCAGCTACTTGGAGGGCGAGTTAAGTTTGGAGGGTGCGGTGACGCTGTTGAAGCGTGATACCCGCCGATATGCCAAGCGACAGTTGTCCTGGTTTCGGCATATGAAAGACATTCATTGGGTGGATGTGACGGAATCAGCAAATTTTTCTGCCCATTTCCAAATTATTAATGATATACTAGCAGGAAAGTTTGTTCATAAAATTGAATATAATTAACAATTATCACCAACACAAAATAGCGCCATACGGCGAGAGTTTCATTCCATTAAGGGGGACCAACTGATGAACAAATCCATTAATATCCAGGACAATTTTCTTAACCAACTGCGCAAAGAAAGCATTCCCGTTACCGTATACTTAACTAATGGGTTTCAAATCAGAGGCCTAATCCGTGCTTTTGATAACTTCACAATCATCATTGACAGTGAAGGGCGTCAACAAATGGTGTACAAACATGCCATTTCTACGTTTACTCCGCAAAGAGCGGTTTCTTTGATGGCTGCTGCCGAAGCTTCGGAATAATCCGATCTCTGGCATCATTTGCAACTTTTTAATGGGATGCACCGTCTAACCGAATAGAAACTTGTAGGAGCAACCTTGTGTTTGAGGTTGTTCTTTTGTTGGTTAAGAGATAGAGAATTGAACAACGAGGGAGTCGGTGGATTTGGCGAAACCAACAAGTACACAATCAACGAAACAAACAACAAAGAAACCGAGTGATGGCAGCAAAGGTTCTAAGAAAAAGGGATTTAATTTTCGCAAAGTGTTTATAGGTACCATCATTGCCGGGATCTTAGCCATTATTTGTGCCATGGCGATTTATATTGTTGTAATTATGAGCGGTTTTAAAATTTTGGACAGTAATATTGATAAAATTAATGCATCTACGGAATCCACGCTTATTTATGCGCAAGAAGAAGGCAAAGATAAGAATGGAAAAGATTTACCAGCTACAGAAATTGCGAAAATTTATAAAGGTGAAAACCGCGAAAGCGTGGATATCAAAGATATTCCTAAACGTTTGCAGCAAGCTTTCGTTGCCACAGAGGATCGTCGGTTCTATGAACACTCCGGTGTGGACTTATGGTCCATCGGACGTGCCCTCGTGAAAGATATTATTCATATGAGCGCAGTCGAGGGCGGCAGTACCATTACGCAGCAGCTTGCTAAGAACGTATTCTTAAGTTCAGAGAAAACGGCGTTCCGCAAAGGAACCGAGATGTCGATCGCGTTTGCTTTGGATGAACGGTACAGTAAAGAGGATATTCTTCAAAGATATTTAAATCGTATTTTCTTTGGCAGCAACGCTTATGGCATTAAAGCAGCAGCAAAGGTGTACTTCGGTAAATCTAATCTGAATGATTTGAAGCTGTGGGAGATGGCTACTTTAGCTGCTTTGCCCAAAGCGCCTTCCAGGTACTCACCAATAGCCAATCCGGACTTGTCCAAGGACCGTCGTGGTGTGGTCTTAAAGCTGATGGCCGATCAAGGCTACATTACAGAAGCAGAACGGGTTGAAGCTGCAGCTGTGGATTATGTAGCGCCAGCTTCTGTTAGTCAAGGCACAAAGGATTATGCGTCTTATGTCGATTATGTTGTTAATGAAGCAGAGGACGTGTACGGTATAGGTGAAGATGAATTGTTGACTAAAGGATATCGGATCTATACGGCGATGAATCGAGATGCTCAAAAAATAATGGAGCAGACGTATGCCACTCCGAGCTTTTCCAAAATGATGCAGCAGATGGACAAAAAATTCAAAGCGCCATGGTCATTATCGATAACAAGACTGGGGGCTTAATGGCCATGATTGGCGGTCGCGATTACCAATCCAAAGGATTTAGTCGTGTATATTCCAAAAGACAGCCCGGTTCTTCGTTCAAGCCTATCGCGGCTTACGGACCTGCACTGGAGAGCGGCAATTATACACCTTATTCCATCATGGACGATTCTCAAACAAGTTTTGGGAATGGTACGTATTCGCCTCGAAACTATGATCGTACAACGCACGGTCAGGTGCCGATGTTTGAAGCGGTCAAGAAATCGTACAATTTAGCTCCCGTTTGGTTGTTGGATCAAATTGGTGTCAGAACCGGTATCAAGTTTGCTAGTAAACTTGGCATTACTTTGAACGAAACCAAAGATGTTAACTTAGCTATCGCTTTGGGAGGACTTACAGACGGTGTTTCACCGCTGCAAATGGCTTCTGCTTATACGGCTTTCGCCAATCAGGGTATTCAAAATAAATCGCACGCCATTCTTCGCATTACGGATGCGCAAAATAAAGAAATCGCTGTATACAAGCCTGAGAAGAAGCAGGTTATACAACCCAAAACGGCCTACTACATGACATTGCTGCTTCAGGGCGTTGTGGAGCCAGGCGGGACAGGTACGAAAGCGAAGTTCAATCGTCCTGTGGCGGGTAAAACAGGAACAACAGGACTGGATATTAAGGGAATTGAAAAATATGACCGTGATGTGTGGTTCGTTGGATATACACCAGAATGGACGGCTGCTGTCTGGGAAGGCTTTGACAAGGTCGATGCCAAACATTATGTGACAATTGGCAGCGGCAGTCCATCTTTAATCTTTAAAGAAGTGATGTCGAAGGCTCTGGATGGCAGACCTGCCGCCAATTTTGCAAAACCGGATGGTGTAGCAGAACCTACTGCACCACCAACAGGGATTAGCGATTTGACAGCGACCTATACACCCGAAACGAAATCTGTCAAACTAAACTGGTCATCGCTTGGAGACAAAGTCAATTATCAGCTGTTCCGCAAAGGAACGAAAGACAGCGAACCAAGAATGCTTGTTCAATCCGTAATAACCGAAGTCAACGATACATCGGTAAGCAGCGGGGAAACTTATCAATATTATGTGGTGCCGATCCAAACGGATTCGAATACACCGGGTGCCAAATCAAATCAGGTTTCGGTTGATATTCCCAAGGATGATGCGCTTCTGGATGGTTCCAAAGTATCTCCTTCACCATCACCTTTGGTTTCTCCGTCTGCATCGCCAGGCAATGGGAAAGATCAACAATCGCCGTCACCATCACCGGGTACGAAACCTACGTCGTCCCCTACGAGCAGCAGCAAGCCTGGCAGCGGTATAGGGGAAAGTCCAAGTCCTAGCTCCAGTCCTAGCCCAAATCCATCCCCTACAACATCAGCAAAACCTGTGGACGGATCGGGAGAGAAACCAAAAGATGGCAGCCAAGATCCGGGCCAAATCATAGCACCAGGAACCATACAGAAACTGCAGTAAGTCAGAATGCTTACAGAGTCTCATGCCTGTCTGTAGATAAGCGAGTACACCAAGACGCTAACCACAGACAGGCCTACATAATTCATCAATCACGTACATGTATCACATCCATTCTCGCTTAAAGCGGAACAACTAACGGAGGAATAAACAATGACTTTGAACTTTAAATCAACGAAAATGCTCCCAGCAGCACTAATTGCACTGACTTTACTTGTTTCTGCTTGCGGCAATAAGCCAACTGAAACCGCAGGCACGGCTACACCCAAAACGGGTGCTGCAGCAAGCTCATCTGCTGTTGTAACACCAACCGCTTCTCCTAATGCTCCGAAACAATGGAGCAAAGCGCCGGATATGATCATCGATCCAGCCAAAACCTATCAAGCGGAGATGGTAACTTCCAAAGGGACGTTCACCATTGATCTTTTTGCCAATGAAGCTCCCAAGACGGTCAACAACTTCGTCTTTTTATCCAAAGAAGGGTTTTATAATAATGTAACGTTCCATCGAATTATTAAATCGTTCATGGTTCAAACGGGAGATCCGCTTGGTACCGGAAGAGGCGGTCCAGGGTATAAGTTTGCGGACGAGTTAAAAACATCACATAAGTATGAGCCCGGTATTGTAGCGATGGCTAACTCCGGACCGAACACCAACGGCAGCCAATTTTTTATCTGCTCCGGAGATGACGCCGCTTCACTCAATAAAAACCCGAACTATACGATATTCGGTAAAGTGACGAAAGAAGGAATGGCCACCATTGCTAAAATTGCGGATACACCAGTTGCCAATGATCCTAATTCGGGTGAAGCCAGTAAACCAAAAGAAACTGTGACGATCACATCTATAACTATTAAAGAAAAGTAAAATGGACAGGATCGGCATCTGATCGGTAAAAGCTGGAACGGATAAAGCCAAATAGGAGAGGATACGGAATGAAACAACCCTGCTTATTGTTTCATGGCTTTACGGGAGGTCCTTATGAAGTGGAGCCTCTTGCCCGTTATTTACGTGACCGTGATCAGCTATGTGATGTACCCAAATTGCCTTGGAACGGTGAAATGCATCATCAATTGAAATCTTCACATTGGGAGGATTGGGTACGGGCAGCTGAGCGGCAAGCGGAACGAATGGCCCTGCAATATGGCACCTTCGATTTAGTCGGATTTTCCATGGGTGGACTGTTAGCCGCTTATCTGGCTGTGCGTTATCCCGTTCGCAAACTCGTTTTGCTGAATACGGCAGTCATTTATGTAAGTCCTGGCAGGCTGATGGAGGTAATCCGGGATGAGTGGAAACAACAAGGAAAGTTAAGTTTATTGAAAGCCAAGTCAACGCCCATAAGCGCAACTTGGCAGTTCACTCGCCTGGTTCGTCATCTGAAGCCAGAACTTAGTCAGGTACGGATACCAACTTTTATCGCTCAATCCGAGAGGGATCAGGTGATTCATCCTCAGAGTGCAAGATATATCTACAGTAAGTTAAAAGGGCAGCGTGAGCTTCATTGGCATCCGAAGTCCAATCATTTGATTTGTCTTGGAGACGAGGCTTCTACTCTGTTTCGTCAAGTCAGCGCATTCTTAGAGAAGGAGTAGTCGGAGGAATGACAGCAAAGCCGAGTATGAACAAAGGGCAGCGATTAACGCTATCTAAATTTCCAAAGAAAGATCGTCGCTCTGCGGGTTCGAAAGCTAATGGATTTAAACGTCTATGTCTAAGAATCTTACGGATTGTCGCATCCCTTCTCCTTCTTGTTCTTGTTTGGATCGTTTACATTCAATGGAAAGTTCAAATTGCGCCCGATCAACCGCTTCCTAAGCAGGTCGATGTCGGGATTGTATTGGGCGCTTCCTTAAGGCAGGATATTCCAAGCCCAGGTCTCCAGGAACGGCTTGATCTTGCCGTAGATTTGTACAAACAAGGAAAATTCAAGCAGGTAATTGTGTCCGGGGGGTTAGATCACAATGGATCAAAGCTTACGGAGGCAGAAGGCATGCGGAATTATTTGGTCCAAAAAGGCGTGCCGCAAACGAGCATCCTACTAGAACCCAAATCGACAAGTACCTATGAGAATTTAGTTTACAGCAAGCAAATTATGGACGAGCATGGCCTTGTCAGCGCAATCATAATGACCCATCAATTTCATGGTTCGCGCTCACTGGATATAGCTGAAACCATCGGGTTGAAAGATCCCATCGTCTCATCGACGAAATCCGAGGTCTTATTTATGCCTTATCACGAAGGTAGAGAGACATTAGCGTATACGAAATGGTACTGGACGAAGCTGCTGCTGAAAGTTGGTATTGAAGCAACTTAAAAAGCATGACCTTAAGGGAGGAATCCTCAAGAGGTCATGCTTTTTTGTTAGCAATCGTTCGTTTATCCGTTCACAATTGTGCCGCCATTTACATGCAAGATTTGTCCAGCCATGTAAGAAGAATCATCACTGGCAAGAAATACGTAGCTGGCTGCGAGCTCAGCAGGCTGCCCAGCGCGCTTCATCGGTGTGGTTGAACCAAATACAGCAACTTCCTCAGCGGTAAAAGTAGAAGGGATGAGAGGCGTCCAGATGGGTCCTGGGGCGACACCGTTGACACGTATGCCGCGGGCATTCAGCTGGAGAGATAAAGAGCGGGTGAAAGTGACGATCGCGCCCTTCGTAGCTGAATAATCCAAGAGCTGCTCATGGCCTTGATAAGCGGTTATGGAGGCGGTATTAATGATAGCACTGCCTGATTTCAGGTGTGGGAGCGCAGCTTTGGTCAAATGGAATAAGGAGAATATATTCGTCCGGAATGTTCGTTCGAGCTGTTCCGTTGTAATGTTCTCGATGCTTGGCTGTGGATGCTGCTCCCCGGCATTATTGACTAGAATATCCAGTTTGCCAAATTGGCTGACGGCTTGCTCAATCACTTGTTTGCAGAAATTTTCATCCCCTATATCTCCGGCGACATGCAAGCATTTGCGTCCCGTTTGCTCGACGTGGCGGTGTGTCTCCTCGGCATCCGTATGCTCGTTTAAATAAACGAGGACGACATCAGCGCCTTCTTTCGCAAAAGCAATGGCAACGGCTCTGCCGATTCCACTGTCACCTCCGGTGATCAAGGCGACTTTATCTTTTAATTTACCGGCGGCTTTGTACGAAGCTTGCTCAAAGAAAGGGGGAGGATTCATTTGCTTTTCAATGCCTGGCTGTTGATTTTGATGCTGTGCGGGGAAAGAAGGTTTCTTTTCTGTAGCTGTTGCCATAAGTGGTGCTCCTTTCATCCTAACGCAATATGGTATTAGGATGATGCAAACAACTACAAATCATACTTAATTCTGTAATGATAGCCATAGCATGTTGTATATCCCAACTTTCCATAAAGCGCAACAGCTGCTGCATTGGATGTAATAACTTGCAAATATTGCTGGGTGGCGCCCTGTTTCATACTCCATGAAGTCATAGCATGCATAAGCATATAGCCGAGTCCTTTGCCCCGATGCTCCTCATGGACAACGACATTGACAAAGCCAGACCATTGTTTCTCTACGATGGCCGTACCAAGAGCAATCATTTTTCCATGTTGGGAAAGCGTAAAGAAACCTTTGGATATGGGCATACGTTCAAATAAATGAAGATAGAAGCTTCTGCGTTCTTCAGGAAACTGTTCCAGCCGAAGAAAAGCATCCAGCCATTCTTCGGCTGCCTCGGGTGTCCATTCGATCTGAATGTCCGTATTCTCTCTTTTCGCTAAGCTGATTGCAGTACGATCCACAACTTCTTGACTATCCGCTGTCATCAATAAGCAAGGTGTCTCTAGCGCATAGCCTGCCGCAGAGAGTTGTTCATCCAGATTTTCGGGAGAGGCTGCACTTACTTGAATAACAGCAGGCAAACCTCTTTTCTGATAGTATAGTTCGATTTGTGCAAGCCAATCAGCATCCTTCGGAAAATCACCAATAGCCAGCACGCTATTCGCTCGTCTGGTAACCCCTTGTGAAGAACGCAAGAGCCAATTGTCGACGTAATCTACAGACTCAGCGGGCCAAGTATGAGCTGCGATGGTATCAAGGGTAATGAATAATGGAGAAGCTTCGCTCATTGAATGCGCTCCTTTAGAAAGTTATCGTAGGTCATAATTGATAAATATACATTTTTATGAATAAAAATACAATATAGTAAAGTGGAAATAAAGGAATAGATATTGTAAGCTAGAAACCAATAGAAGGAATGTATAGCCAAGCGGAAAGTCGGTGCCTTTTCAATGGATATGAAGATACGCAAAGCGCGTGCTGAAGATTATGAGGCAGTGAATGCCATTATCCGTATGGGTCAGGAAGAGCACGCTGATGCTTTGCCTGATCGTTTTGCCCGCTTGGACCATGTTGTGGCTATGGGCTGGTATCGCAGTTTTTCGGATCAAATCAATAAAGTCATTTTGGTAGCCGAAATCCAGGAGTCGGTCGTTGGTGTAGCCATGCTGGAAATGAAGAAAAGTCCTGCGTTTGAGGCATTAGTCAATCGCTCGTATGCTTATTTGAACGAGCTGGCGGTAGCTTCGGATTTCCAAAGGAAGGGAATAGGAACGAAGCTATATGAAGCATCCAAGGAATGGGCTGAAGAGAGGAAGGCATCTTCGCTCGAGTTGAACGTGTGGGAATTTAATGAACGGGCCGTGGCCTTCTATCATTCTTTAGGCATGAACACGATAAATCGAACCATGAATGTGAATTTAAACGAGTAACAAGGAGCGAACAAACCATGCTGTTTATAGATAATGAAGGCATTACGGATCCTCGGATTAATTTGGCGATTGAAGAGTATGCTTTGAGACAATTACCTGATGAGGAAAGCTATCTGCTTTTTTATATGAACGAACCTTCTATCATTATTGGCAAAAATCAAAATACAATCGAAGAAATTAATGCTGAGTATGTCAAAACGCAAAATCATCTGCACGTGGTTCGTCGATTATCAGGCGGCGGAGCCGTGTATCATGACTTAGGCAATTTGAATTTCAGTTTCATTACGAAGGATGACGGGAATTCCTTTCACAATTTTCAAAAGTTTACGGAGCCGGTTGTTGAAGCTCTTCGGCAGCTAGGTGTAGAAGCGGCTCTATCCGGACGCAATGATATTCAGGTCGGAGAACGCAAAATTTCTGGCAATGCTCAGTTCGCTACAAAAGGAAGAATGTTCAGTCATGGAACTCTATTGTTTAACTCCGAAATTGAACATGTGGTCTCTGCCCTGCAAGTGAAAGCGGATAAAATTCAGTCTAAAGGCATTAAATCCATTCGCAGCCGCGTAGCTAATATTGTTGAATTTCTTGATGAATCCCTTACGATTGAGGAATTTCGCCAAAAATTGCTGGTTTCTATTTTTGGTACTGAACTATCCAAAGTTCCACAATACAAGCTTACGAAAGAAGATTGGGATCATATCTATCAACTTTCGAAAGAAAGATATCAAAACTGGGATTGGAATTATGGCAAATCACCTAAAAGTACGATTCAAAATTCCAGACGTTTCGAAGGTGTTGGAACAATTGACGTACGTTTAAATATCGAAGAGGGGCATATCCGTCAACTTAAAATCTATGGTGATTTCTTCGGGGCAAGTGACGTTGCGGAGCTCGAGGACAAGTTGATTGGACTACGTTATGAAGAGAAAACGTTGCGAGAAAGATTGGCAGACATTGAAATGAAACGTTATTTTGGCACCATAGACTTGGAAGATCTGATTAGCCTGCTGATGACTTAATCAAACCTAATGGAGGAATTATCTATGATATTAGAAGTAGCCATCCTTCCCGTTATTGCTGGTAAGAAAGAGGAATTTGAAGCTGCGTTTCGTCAAGCCTCGTCCATCATTTCCTCTATGAAGGGTTATATTTCTCATGAGTTGCAAACGTGCGTCGAGGATAATCATAAATACCTCCTATTGGTTCGATGGGAGACGCTTGAGGATCACACTGTGGGCTTCCGAGGCTCGAAGGAGTATCAAGCATGGAAGCAACTGCTTCATCACTTCTATGATCCATTCCCTGTTGTTGAACATTACGAATTAACACAAGCTTACAGCTCGTAAGGGTGCCGCAATAAGAATTGCTGGTTGGCAACCAAGCAGATTGAGCTATGTCTTTAACGGAATGCGGCTTAACGGTCTAAATCGGTTGGAACGAGCGTAGGATGGATTGATATACTAATCATCCTATGATTGAGGTGATCCTCATGAGTGGCCGAAGCTTGCCCTCCAGACAAATCAACATCGTGTTGCGGCAACCTGAGCCTGGGATGCATAGGCGTGCCGCTGACGGAAACGGCGACCCCCTGCACGCCTCGCCACTGGCTGAAGCAGAGCCGCATGTAACAGGGAAGAGGTCGCCTCAGGATGGCCCCCTTTCCGACATTTTCAAAGAGTTAAATCAAATGATTGGCCTCGATAATGTTAAAGAACTGGTGCATGAAATTTATGCGCTTTTGCAAATTTCGCAATACCGCGCAGAGGCTGGTCTTATGAGTAGTGCGCATGTGTATCATATGATTTTCAAAGGTAGCCCTGGCACCGGGAAAACAACGGTTGCCAGACTCATGGGACGTATGTTTCATGCCATGGGGGTATTGAGTAAAGGACATTTTATCGAGGTAGAGCGAGCTGATCTGGTCGGTGAATACATTGGTCATACCGCGCTTAAAACGCGTGAACTGATGAAGAAAGCGATGGGGGGCATTCTATTTATTGATGAAGCCTACAGTTTAGCCCGCGGGGGAGATAAAGATTTTGGTAAAGAGTCGATAGACGCTCTCGTCAAGGGCATGGAGGACAAGAAAAATGACTTTATCTTAATTCTCGCAGGGTACAGTGAAGAGATGGAACAATTTCTTTCCACGAACCCTGGGTTGCCGTCTAGGTTTCCAATCCAAGTTGATTTTGAAGATTACCCGATTGATCAACTGCTGCAAATAACGGAGTTAATGGCGAAAGAAAGGGAATATTTGCTAATCCCACAAGCAATTGTGAAGCTGAGGCAGCATTTAACGG
This sequence comes from Paenibacillus sp. N3.4, assembly GCF_008017805.1. Taxonomy (GTDB): domain Bacteria; phylum Bacillota; class Bacilli; order Paenibacillales; family NBRC-103111; genus Paenibacillus_E. Next base: position 17,881 of record NZ_VRTT01000004.1, read on the forward strand.
AAGAGAAGGCAGCGACGTGGAGAGCATTCAGCAATGCGAGATATGTCAGGAATATTCTTGAAAAGGCGATGCGTCATCAAGCGGTACGGCTGCTCAGTCAATACGTAAACACACCATCTAAACTTGAGTTGATGTCAATTAGGCCCGAAGATATGAAATTTAAATGAATATGATTTTCAGTGAACATTAAGATTGGATTTATAGTTTATTCATAAGAGCCTCCTATACTTGGTTTATATAACAAGATAAAGGGAGGCTAGATTTGATGGGATTAGCTACCGGAACCATAAAAAAAGAACAATTAAACATTATTTACATCGTTCGCGCACTTGCCATTCTCGGCGTTATTTTTGTACATGTCACTTCGATTCCGATCGGAGAGATCGTAGATAAAAGCTCTTCGATGTTCTTTTATTTTAATTTTCTCAATGTCTTCAACAAATTCGGAACGCCGACATTTATTTTCTTAAGCGCCCTTGTCCTATTTTACAGCTATTATGATCGACCTTTGAATGGAAAATTGATCGCTCGTTTTTATCAGCGGCGCCTCTTATATATTCTGACACCCTATCTGATATTCTCATTGCTATACTACGTGATCCAGATGTATTATTCATTCGGAGAAACGTGGGAACAGTTTTTTCAGCATGCGTCCTTATCTAATTTTTTCCAAATGGTTCTTTACGGGAAATCATTTTATCATCTTTATTTTGTTTTCATTAGCGCACAGTTTTACATTCTGTTTCCTGCGCTATTATGGTTTTTAAAGAAATATCCTCGGGTAACCAAACATCTGATCTGGATCGGATTTGTGATGCAATGGGCATTTGTCCTGTATAACCATTACAGCTTGCATTACGAGGATAAAGGGCAGTTGGGAATCAGTTATATTTCCTACTACTTTATGGGTGCATTTTGCGGAATTTATTATCATACATTTAAAGATTGGATTACTGTTACGTGGAGCAATCTGTTTTCCAAAAAAGCGTTCTTTTGGATTCCGCTTTGGATCGTATGGATCGCTTCGAGCTTCGGAGATGTCAATCTATGGTATCAAACCCGTGTAAATGATTTCAGCGCCAATTCATTAATTTACGAGGGTTACTGGTTCTTTCATACGTTTACTTCACCGCTGATTTTGCTTCAAATAGCGAGCTTCTTGTACCGGAAGTTAAATACAAAGCTCATCAACACGATCATAAATCTTGGCGTCGCTTCATTCGGAGTCTACATTGTACACGCTGCTGTTCTTTTTTATTATTTTAGATTACCTGTCAGTTACACACCGGCAGCCTACTATCTATACATTGCTGTAGGTTATGCCTTCACCCTGCTTCTCTCATGGGGGATTGTGGGATTAGCTCAGAAATATGTAAAAGGCGCATGGATGCTCTTCGGGTCCAAGCCTAAAAAAGCACCTTACATTTGAAAATAGTGGAAAATAATACCGCGATAATGAAGGGCTGTCCTGTAAGGTCTAAAAAGATCTTATGGGATAGCCTCTTTTTTTCTCGTGAATAAAAGAATTGACAGATTAGCTGAAGTGAGTAAAATAGACATAGTGATTGCTGATAATGATTATCAATATTACTTTGGGAAAACGTGGGTTTTATTATAAATAGGGATTGGTGATGTATGCGTAAAGTAATTCTTATCGGTTGGGTCGTTCTTCTTATGGTTCTTTCAATTCCCTTGGCGGTATCTGCGAAGGCAGAGGATGATCTCAAAAAGGCAGATGATGGCATTGTTCAGGCTATAGGGGCTGCTGAGAGTGGAAAGAGTGACGAGGCCTCTAAATTGTTTGATGCATTCCAAATAAATTGGTTGAATTATGAAGAAGGTGTGAAAACACGTTCTCTCGCCGCATATCAAAAGATCGAACAAGCGATGGGTGAAGTTTCCTTTCAAGCTATCAAACAACCCGTTGATCAACAAAAACTAGTTGCAGGTTTGAAAGAGCTTCATGATTTAAATCAAAAATTTATTGAAGGCAAGCTGGAAGCTTTCGGCCAAGTTGCCAAAAGCAATGAGAATGTGACTGTTGCCTCTTTGGTGACCCTGTTGGAACATGCGAAGGAGCAGCTGAAAAAGAACGATGTTCAAGGTGCAACTGCGAGTATCCAAACGCTGCGCAGTTCCTGGCTGCAAATCGAAGGCATTGTATTAACGCAATCTTCATCTGTATACACCTCTATGGAAAGAGACATGGTTACCGCATATGCCCAGTTGACCGCTTCTCCTGCTCAAACGAGCGAAGCAGCCGTCACGATTGCTCGTATGCATACTTCCTTAGAGCCTTTAGCCGCTAAAACGAGCTATACGATGTTAGATGCTACGACCATTTTGCTGAGAGAAGGACTTGAGGCACTTCTCGTTGTCATTGCCTTGCTAGGTTTTCTAAATAAGTCAGGGCATAGTGACAAGAAACAGTGGATTTGGTTCGGAGTTCTCGCCGGTTTACTTCTCAGCATTGCAATGGGAATCGTTGTGCAGCAATTATTTTCAACAAGTGCGTTTGGTAACAATAATTTCCTGATTGCCGGTTGTACAGGAATTTTCGCAGCAGTCATGCTGCTTTATATGAGCTATTGGCTGCATAGTAAGTCTAGTGTATCCAACTGGCAAAAGTACATACGCGATCAAAGCGTGAAAGCACTAGCTACAGGAAGTTTAGTCTCACTAAGCGTTTTGGCCTTCCTAGCCGTGTTTCGGGAAGGAACCGAAACTGTTCTTTTCATGATTGGTATGGCTTCTTCCATTTCGATCTCATCGTTGGTCGGAGGGATTGTCATTGGTGTCGTCATCCTTGTTATTGTTGCTTTGCTGATTTTAAAAGTTGGATTGCGCATTCCGATGCGTCCATTTTTCCTAGTTTCCAGTTTCTTTGTTTTCTACCTGTGCTTTAAATTTGCTGGAATGGGTGTTCACGGCCTTCAGTTAGCGGGCTATTTGCCTGCAACAACAGCGTCATGGCTGCCTAGTTGGGATTTTATCGCTTTATATCCTACGCTCGAAAGCGCAATACCACAATTTGTGTTATTGATTTGTGCTTTATCTGCGGTCCTGTGGGATCGTCGTAAAACCATACAATTAAGAAATACGGCCCTATCAAAATAAATAGAAAAATAGCGGAGGGGACTAACCCATGAAAAAAGGTCAACAACTTATTATATTAGCAACAGCTGCTACACTCGCACTTGCGGGTTGCGGCAAAGCAGAAACGACTGAAGTCAAGAAGGTGCCTTTTAAAGACGGCGCAGCGGCAATGATCAAAACGGTTGATGATTTGAAGGGGCAATTGGATCAGAAAAAGATCAAAGATCCGAAGAAACAATCTTCTACACTTGAGGATCAATGGGTGAGCTATGAAGATGAAGTGAAACCGAAATTTCCAGAGTTATATTTCAAGGTTGAAAAGTATTTGACTCCACTTGAAGCAGGACTGAAACAAGACAAGTTGGATTATCCAACGCTTGCTACTTTGAACGACGGTTTGAAAGCTGCCCTGGCGGAATTAAACTCGTCCTTCACGGAAAACAAAGGTGCTGTAAATAAGGACGTTATTACAGCTTCAAAAGAGCTTCAAGATGCAGCGAACGCCTACAATAAATACGTACAAGATCAAGGTAAACTACTAGTTACATTGTTAGAGCAACTGAACACGGCAGTGAAAAGCGGTGATTTGAAAAAAGCACAGGAAGCTTATGGTCAAGCTCGGATGCCTTATGAGAGAATTGAGCCTATTATAGAGACATTCAAGGATCTTGATGGCGTTATGGATGCCCGCGTAGATGATTTCAAAAACGAAAAGGATCCTAATTTTACAGGATTCCATCGCATCGAGTATTTACTTTTTGTTAGCAAAAATGTAAAAGATGCTGAACCTTTCGCAGCTCGCCTTCTTGAAGATGGTAAGAAAATGCAGCAAGCGATTGCCGCAACAACGATAGAACCGACTGACTTTATTGCCGGTGTAGGTGAATTGATGGAGGAAGCACAATCCAAAAAAATTACAGGCGAAGAAGAACGTTGGAGTGGAGCGACTGTTCCAGTTATTCGAGCTAATGTTGAGGGTGCAAAAGCTATTTATGATCTTGTTCAAGCAGAAGTGAAAAAGAGGGATGCTGCTTTAGATGAAAAAATCACTAAAAGCTTGGCAGCCGTTACAGAAACAATGAATACATTATCACCGATTGGTGCGTCATGGACTGACTTCAGTAAACTTGAAAAAGCCAAACAAGTCGATTTGAAAAATAAATTGGAAGCACTGGCTGAACCTCTGGTAAAAATGCCAGGAACCTTAAGTAAATAAACGGTAGGAAGGGGCAAACATGCCATGGGAGATAAAATGAACCGTCGCGCGTTCCTGGGGATGACAGCAGCAGGTGCCGCGGGAATCGTACTTGGCGATTTGATGGGGAAGGCACAATCTAGTCCGGCTGATAAGGGGACCCTAGCGGGTTCTGCGGCGGCGGCGACCATGGATGAGACGATTTCATTTTATGGCGCCCATCAAAGCGGTGTTGTAACCCCAGCCCAAAATTTTGCCAATGTCGCTGCTTTTGATGTCACGACATCCGATGTCAAGGAACTGAAGGAATTATTACAGACATGGACGGAAATGGCCGCGTTGCTTATGGCAGGAAAACCACTTGCGGCTGAACCGCAAGACGGTAAATTTCCACCTACCGATACAGGCGAGCAAATAGGATTGGAAACAGGCAAGCTTACGCTGACTTTTGCGGTAGGCGCGACCTTGTTTGAGAAGGACGGAGCGGATCGTTTTGGTCTTCGCTCTCGTAAACCGGCAGGGCTTACGGAGATGCCTATTTTCCATAAAGATTCCCTTCAGGAACAATTAACGCATGGCGATATCATCATTCAAGCCTGTGCAGACGATCCCATGATTTGCTTTCATGCGATTCGCAATTTGGCTAAAGCGGCCCGGGGTGCTGCGCATCTACGTTGGCAGCAAACGGGGCAGCTTGGTGTGAAGTCGGAAGGTACGAAGCGGAACTTATTCGGTTTCAAGGATGGCACGAATAATCCGGCATTGAACGATGAAAAGTTTATGAATAACAACGTTTGGATTAAAGCTGGGGATGGTGCGGACTGGATGGCCGGAGGCAGTTATATGGTCGTACGACGCATTCAAATGCGAATAGAAACATGGGATCAACAACCCTACTCCGATCAAGAAACCATTATGGGGCGACAAAAGGTATCTGGAGCACCGATTGATGGACGAAGTGAATTCGATCAACCTAATTTCGCGAATGATCTCAAGGGTGAATCGACGGCGTTAGATGCCCATATACGACTCTCGAATCCGCGTATGGGAGAGAGCTCAGAAAATGAACGTATTTTGCGCCGCGGCTATAATTTCATGGAAAATTTGGATAGTGTAGGACGGATGAATGCAGGGCTGCTGTTTGTTTGTTTCAATCGCAACATTCAAACACAGTTTGAATCCATTCAAAAAAGATTGACGAATCCCAAGTTTCCTGATCGCCTGCTTTCTTATATGAATACAACAGGTGGAGGCTACTTTGCTGTTCTGCCAGGTGTTACTGCCAAAGGGTCTTACTTAGGTCAAAGTTTATTTGCCTAAAATAGTGAAAAAGACGGAAGACCATCTGTTGGTCTTCTTTTTTTGTTTTTTGAAAGAGGAACATCGTTATAAATGAATTTTCCTGCGCAGCAAATTGACTTTCCTATGTATTTCCTACACAATAATGAAGGACTATACCCCTTAGCTGGGTGTGTTGGATCGTATCCTGTGCGATGTAAAGGAGAAATATATGAAAACAACTTCACATATGGTTGAAAAAGAAATAGATGACCGGGCTGTTCTTGTCAGTCTAATCACACAAAAGCAGAAAAAGAATGAAAAGTTGGCTGAGTACTCACTGGAGGAGCTAGTAAAGCTGGCAGAAACAGCAGGAGTGCTTGTTTTGGAGACGATGGTTCAAAACAAAGAGGCTAAGGACACCAAATGGTTTATTGGTAAGGGGAAAGTGGAAGAGCTGAGATTGCGACTTGAGGAGCTTGGTGGGAATACAGCAATCTTCGATCAAGAGCTATCCGGTGCCCAAGTAAGGAACTTGGAAGCTGCTTTAGATGTGAAAATTATTGACCGTACGCAGCTGATCTTAGATATCTTTGCGCAACGCGCCAAAACACGTGAAGGTATTATTCAAGTCGAGTTAGCACAGCTTAGTTACTTACTTCCGAGATTATCGGGCCAAGGGAAAAACTTGTCTCGTCTCGGTGGAGGTATCGGAACAAGGGGGCCCGGTGAGTCGAAGCTCGAAACAGATCGCCGACATATCCGTGGGCGCATTGACGAATTGAAGGCCCAGCTCGAAGAAGTCGTTCGTCATCGGACATTGCACCGTGAACGCAGGAAGAAGAGCGGTGTTTTCCAAGTCGCCTTAGTCGGATACACGAATGCCGGAAAGTCCACTTTATTGAAACAATTGACGCAAGCAGACGTCTATATTGAGAACCAGTTATTTGCGACATTGGACCCTACATCACGCACAATGGAGTTACCGAGCGGCAAGGAAATTGTCCTGACAGACACGGTAGGTTTTATTCAAAATTTGCCACATGACCTGGTCGCCTCGTTCCGTGCGACGTTGGAGGAAGCCAATGAGGCCGATTTGATTTTACATGTCGTGGACAGCTCCACGGATATGCGTAATGAGCAGATGCGCGTGGTGGCTGAGGTCCTGGAAGAATTGGGCGCACATCAGAAGGAACAATTAACGATATTTAACAAAGTGGATCTTTGTTCGGAACTGGATCGTGAGATGCTTACAACCGAAGGGGAATTTTTGAAAATCAGCGCATTTAATCCTGAAGATTTGGAGCGTTTGCGCATCACAATTCAAGAAAAACTCATGGGTGACAGCAAAACATTCCGTATTCCGGCAGAGAAGGGTGATATTATTTCCCTGATGTATCGAATCGGGGATGTCCTTGAAACGGAAGTTGATGAGGGAGATATGATTTTCAAGGTTCGTGTTAATAAAGATGACTATGTGAAAATGGCGTATCAGTTGGTTGCTTATGATCAAGATCCGGCTCCAGTTCGGGAAGACGTTGATGGTAACGAGGGAGAGACTTATTAATTATGCAATTCGGGGATAAAGTCATGAAGATTATGGAAAGCGCAGAGAATCAAGTGGAAAGCGCGTTCCGCCATATTGAGAAAACGATTGATCTTAATCAATGGAAAGTCATTCAAGCTTTTCAAACGCACCGCGTAAGTGACTATCACTTCGCTTCATCTACAGGCTATGGATACAATGATCGCGGCAGAGAGGTGCTTGACCTTGTTTATGCGGATGCGCTGGGCGCTGAAGCTGCGCTTGTGCGACCTCATTTTGTATCCGGTACGCATACCATCGGCACGGCATTATTCGGTGTCCTGCGACCGGGTGAGCATCTTTTATACATAACCGGCAAGCCTTATGATACGCTGCATAAAGTGATTGGCAAGCCAGGCGATGGGATGGGCTCGCTACAGGACTTTGGTATTGGGTATAGCGAGGTTGCTTTAACCGAAGAGGGGACACCCGATTGGTCAGCTATCACAGCGGCCATCCAGCCTAACACAAAGGTGATAGGCATTCAACGCTCGCGCGGCTATTCGTGGCGGCCATCTTTCACTGTTGAGCAAATCGGCGAAATGGTTCGATTCGTCAAAGAAATAAACCCGTCACTTATTGTCTTCGTCGATAACTGCTATGGCGAGTTCACCGAGACACAAGAGCCGACGGAGGTTGGCGTCGATCTCATGGCTGGCTCACTGATCAAAAACCCCGGCGGCGGCATCGCCCCATCCGGCGGCTATATCGCAGGCCGGCGCAACCTGGTAGAGCTCGCCGCCTATAGATTGACCGCCCCCGGTATTGGAGGCGAGGTCGGAGCCATGCTCGGCGCGACGCGAGCCATGTTTCAAGGGCTTTTCCTTGCCCCTCATTTGGTGGGACAAGCTGTTAAGGGCTCGGTCTTCGCAGCTGCTGTATTCGAAGAGCTGGGCTTCGAGAGCCATCCGCGTTGGCAGACGCCGCGAACGGATCTTATTCAAGCAATCCGCTTCACGTCCGCGGAGCACTTAATTACCTTCGTGCAAGGCATCCAGAAGGCTTCTGCCGTCGATTCACATGTGGTGCCGGAGCCATGGGATATGCCAGGCTATGAGCATCCAGTTATTATGGCGGCCGGTACATTCATTCAAGGCGGCAGCTTGGAGCTGTCAGCAGATGCGCCGATACGTGAGCCATACATTGCGTATATGCAGGGTGGATTGACGTATTCACACTGTAAGTTAGGTGTGCTCACGGCCATTCAACACATGGAAGATGCCGGTTTGTTAGGACAAAATTAGACTGTAAACAAACCTGACACATCTTGACACATTTTGTTACTTGGGTACAATAGTACTGAGGTACTTACTGGACCAGGAGTGATTAGCATGAGTGATGATATACGTAGGAATATGGCATTATTCCCAATAGGGATCGTTATGAAATTGACTGATTTAACCGCGCGACAAATTCGCTATTATGAACAACATGAACTCATTATACCAGCCAGAACAGCAGGGAATCAGCGCCTTTATTCGTTTAATGACGTAGAGCGATTGCTCGAGATTAAAGATCTAATTGAAAAAGGTGTGAACATTGCTGGGATTAAGCAAGTTCTAATCCCTGTCGATAAAGATTCAGAGGACGCAACGATTCTGAATGAACACACCGAAGTGAAGCGGAAAGAATTAACCGACTCCCAACTGCACAAGATGCTGAAGCAGCAGTTGATTGGCGGGGCCAAACGTCCGGATCAGGTATCTCTGATTCAAGGGCAGCTTTCCCGTTTTTATAAATAAGATTAGGCAAGCGTTTGTTAATTGAGAGGAGAATGCACACGTGAGTTACACTAATAGCTTTACCAAAGAAGACATCACTCGCATTGCGAAAGAAGAGAACGTTCGTTTCATCCGTTTGCAGTTTACTGATCTATTGGGTAGTGTGAAGAACGTTGAAATTCCTTACAGCCAACTTGAAAAAGCACTCGACAATAAGATGATGTTCGATGGTTCTTCCATTGAAGGTTATGTTCGTATTGAAGAATCCGATATGTACCTTTACCCTGATTTGAACACTTGGGTCATTTTCCCATGGGTGACAGGCGGTAAAGTCGCTCGTTTGATTTGCGATATTTATTTGCCGGATGGCAAGCCCTTCCCTGGAGATCCGCGTCGTATCTTGAAGAATGCATTGAAACAAGCTGAAGAGATGGGTTACACAGCTATGAATGTGGGACCAGAACCGGAATTTTTCCTCTTCAAAACGGATGAGAAGGGCAACCCGACATCTGAATTGAATGACCAAGGTGGATATTTCGATTTGGCTCCTATGGATTTAGGGGAAAATTGTCGTCGTGACATCGTTCTGACACTTGAAGAAATGGGTTTCGAAATCGAAGCTTCCCATCACGAAGTGGCGCCAGGACAGCATGAAATTGATTTTAAATATGCCGATGCGATTAAAGCGGCTGACCAAATCCAAACATTTAAGCTTGTTGTCAAAACCATCGCCAGACAGCATGGACTTCACGCGTCTTTCATGCCAAAACCTTTGTTTGGTATGAATGGTTCCGGTATGCACTGTCATCAGTCCCTTTTCAAAGATGATGTGAATGTTTTTTATGAAGAAAACGATAAGTTAGGTTTGAGTAACGTAGCCAGACATTATATGGCAGGTGTACTTCGTCACGCACGTTCATTCGCTGCGATTACGAACCCTACTGTTAATTCCTATAAACGTCTTGTGCCTGGTTATGAAGCACCTTGCTACGTGGCATGGTCCGCTAGTAACCGCAGCCCAATGATTCGTATTCCTGCTTCACGTGGATTAAGCACTCGCGTTGAAGTTCGTAACCCGGATCCGGCTGCGAACCCTTACCTAGCTCTTGCAGTCATGCTTGCAGCAGGACTAGATGGCATTAAGAATAAAATGCAGCTTCCTCCGCCAACCGATCGGAACATTTACGTGATGACGGAAGAAGAAAGAGAAAACCAAGGCATTCCTAGCTTGCCTGCGAACTTGAAACAAGCTTTGGATGAGATGCTTCGTGATGATGTGGTTTGCGATGTTCTAGGCGAACACGCTTTGGCTCACTTCTATGAGCTTAAAGAAATCGAATGGGATATGTATAGAACACAGGTTCACCAATGGGAAAGAGATCAATATTTAATTCTATACTAGAAGTTAGCCCCCTTGACGCCTAGGCGTTGAGGGGTTTTTCAATTGTGGACGAATAATGCCTAAAAATAAAAGCAAACATCAGACAACTGGGATAAAATGCAAGCCACCTTCTCATACTAACGATGAGAGACGATGGAGGTGAACGAAATGCCCAAAAATGACGCCGATCCAAAGCATGACCGCGAAGATAACCGAGCTGATAAGAAAGATAATCAGCAGAATAACGCGAACTTCACTGAAGAAGCTCAAACACTAACAAATAATAAGGCCGACGATTACGTACCCAGTTTAAATGGTATTCCGAAAAATCAAGTTTAAATAACTTCAGGGCTGCTCTTCATCGTCGCTAAATGATGGAGAGCAGCCCTTTAAGTTAAGATGAAAACAGATTCATAGTTATCCCCAGTGAACTATTTATACTAATATTAAACATTTTTGTAAATTAAGCCGTCTGTTACATTGATGCTTTTGCTTTGATGAGTACAAAACTAGATGAAAATAAGAAGGTCATTTATAACTTAAATTGACCTTCATTCTGGAGTCTTATTGTTCAATTAAACTGTTAAGTGGAACGCTTTGCTCATTCTCAGGTTGATCGAGTGGATAGATTCTTGCCATTTCATTTTGTTCATCCACGTTTTGGATATAGATAGGTACTCCTTGATAGATCACATTAGCCATAACTGGTGAGGCGGCGATCTCTTGTGCTCGTTGATTATTGATAGTTAACAACCTCCGTGATTATTTTTGTGTAACAATAGTTATTATTACTCAAAAACTACCCTGTTAATCCGTCGTTAATTTGGTTTAGGCGGTGTAAGGAAACATAAAGCATTGGGATCAAAACCAGATGAGGCAGGTTTAAATACACCGAAGCTATTTCGTGTGTTGCCTCAACCGTTAATGACACCCACTCGACTAACTGCGCAATTCTGAAAGATGACTATATTTAATGGACAATACGATGAACTTATTCACGCGAAAAAGGGTTGTCGCATGAAGTTCATCGTATTATTTTATTGCTAGAGTTATGTTAAGTTAATGCGCCTTGTTATTATACAGAGTGAGCCTTCGATTCTTTTTGAGTGAAGTACACAATTTTTATTCCAATACAAACCAGTGCCAACCCAATAAATAGGAAACCACTCCAAATCGTTCCTTGGATACCTGCACCGGAAATAAACCACCCACCAACGACCGAGCCGATTGTCACGCCAAGATTAATAAAGGAAATATACAATCCAGTAGCGAATTCAGGAGCTTCTCTAGCCTCTGATGTTAACCAAATCTGTGTTACTATGAGTCCGCTGGTGTGAGCTGCCCCCCACAAAATAATAATGATAAAGATAGGTAAAAAAGCGGACCCTGCCAGGTAAAGCAGTAAAAAAGAAATGGCTAGAGCAATCGGATGTAAAACAGTCGTTTTCACCATATTTATTCCAATGAGTCTCCCGGCGATCAAGTTGCCAGCCACACCTCCAACCCCGAAAACGACAAGCATGATACTTATGACATTCCCACTCATACCCATCACTTGACCCAAATATTCGGCAGAATAGCTGTAGACCGAAAACATAGCGGCAAAAATAAAAGTAGAGGCACCTATATTTATCCAGAGGGGTACTTTACGCAATATACCGAGTTGTTCCCTGTAAGATAACTTCTCGGTATTCGTGGTTTTCGGTAGCATGATGGCGATCCCGATACCAGCAGCAGTATTTACAATGGCACAAAATATAAAAGAGGCCTCAAATGAGAACTGACCAGCGAGATAAGCGGTAATTGGAACACCGAGTACCATTCCCATGCTAGTCCCAATAAATGCTTTGGCGGAAGCTTGAGTGGCTTTCTCTTTAGGGTAAAGTGAAACGGCTGAAACAAAGGCTAAGGAAAAATAGACGGGATGGAATAATGCCGGGATGATGCGTAGCGCCATCAGCATATAAAATTGCGGTGTGTAAGCAGACAATAAACTGCTTCCAGCAAAAATAAATAAAGACATAATCATTACGTTTTTACGGTTAAATCTAGTTAGAAGCAACGCCATAAAGGGACCCAACAGTGCAATAACAAGCGCAAATACTCCGACGAGCATTCCAGCCTGCGACGTACTTACATTGTAACGTTCAACTATCATCGGGAGTATTCCGACAACGCCAAACTCAATGGTATATACACCGAATAAGCCCAGAGCAATAAAGAATATAGGGCTTAATGCTATTGTCTTAGTTCGTATTTGAGACAAAGTAACCACTCCTTAATTGATTACACAGAGAGCCCTGGCCAGTTTAAACCGGACAAGGCTCATGTGTTTGTACGCTATTTCTTAATACTCTTATAAACAGCTTCACAAAGGTCAACTGTAAACTGACCCGCCATGCCTTCCAATGCGGTATTGGTAAATGCTACGACGCTGAGCCGCTGCACAGGATCAACGAACCAAGAATGACCATAAGTTCCGCCCATGCGCCAGGTTCCGGGGGATTCCGGAGTGTTCGCTGCTATAGGATCCTTGAGCACCGTAATACCTAGACCGAAGCCTCTTCCCGGCCAATAGGCCATGGGCAGATCACCAATCTGGTTGGTCGTCATCTCACGAAACAAATACTCCGGCAGAAGAGGTGCCCCCCCCTTACGTAATGTTTCCAGCAATTGCAATAAGTCCCCGGCGCTGCCGACCATGCCGGCTCCTCCTGAGTGATAAGCCGTGTCGTCAAGTGCCCGACCAGGGGTTAGCTGGAAGCCCGCCGTACCCTCCAAAAAGGCAATTCTGTCGAGCTCACGGAGAGGCCGCGGCTCTGGTACATCATTCGCATAGGCAGTGGCCAGTCGTTCTGGGTCGCCTGCAATAAAACCGGTATCACTCATGCCAAGCGGCTTTGTCACCAGCGAATGTACGGCCTCACTGAGCGATGTATCCGTAACCTTGGCAATAACGGCTCCCAGCACATCTGTCGCGATGGAATATTTCCACTCGGTGCCTGGTGTATAGAGGAGCGGAACAGTGGCTAGACGACGCAGGTTCTCTTCTAACGTGATACCGGGCTGATCCATACCATCCGATACACCGGCTCGCTGATAGGAACCATTCTCTTCTTGAAAGAAACGGTAAGTCAAACCCGCGGTATGTGTCATTAAGTGACGAATCGTCATTGTAGCGTGCTCACCATTTTGCAATTGTGGCTTAAACTCTGGAAGCCAACGATCAACGCGGTCGTCCAGCTTTAGCTGGCCTTTTGCAACAAGTACTAAGGCAGCCGTTGAAACGATAGGCTTGGAAACAGAGGCAAGCCGGAACAAGGAATCCTCTCGCATGGGCTTGTTCAACTCACGGTCAGCATGACCAGCGGCACGGCTATAAATCATTGCCCCATCTATGGCCACTTGAATGACAGCACCGACCAACCGCTTGTCGGCAAGCGTTTGATCGATGACTTCATCGATTCGATCAGGCAAACTTGCTGGATTTATATTATTTGAATACAATGTACTCATCCTTTCCGAATAGTTAAAGCCTTGATTGCTTTACTATTGTAAGTTTATTATATAAAATTAGTTATGTAGATTACATAAGGCAACCAAGTTATATCATCCTTTTTACGATGAAAATAAAGTTAATGGATAAGGAAGACCTTAAGATTAAAGGAGTCGATTTCAATGGATCATGTGGATAAGCAAATTCTGTTCCACCTTCAAAACCAAGCACGAATTTCTATGACGGAACTAGGAAAGCTTGTCGGTTTATCACAACCCGCAGTAACGGAAAGAGTAAGGCGTATGGAGGAGAAAGGGATTATTAGCGAGTATCGGACCATGATTTCCCCTGAAAAAATTGGAAAACATGCCGCTGCCTACATGCTGTTTCATTCAAGGGATTGTCACGCTTTCCTTGATTTCTGCCGCTCAACTCCAGATGTCGTCGAATGTTACCGCATAAGTGGCGAACATAACTACTTATTGAAAGTAATGTCCGATTCTACACGAGCCCTTGAAGAGTTCGGAAATCAGTGCGATAAATATGGAACCTACACAATTCTCATCGTAATGTCTTCGCCTATCGATCATAAATATCTGATACCCTCGCTTGAAGAAGGAAGTTTAAACTTGCTAAGGGGCAATTAAATAAAAAATGCAGCAAAAGGTATGAACCTCATGCTGCAAATAAGTTGAATCCTTTTTTAGTTTACCATGCGAATGCTACAGTGATAATGACCAATAGGATGAAAAGAACTAGAATTGCTGCTGCATTGTTGCCACCATAACCATAACCTGCTCCTCCAACTTCAGCTCCCATATTCAAGCACTCCTTTACAATAAAAGTGTTATTACAAATTTATCATACGCATGGGTGTGCTCTAGTGATTGGACGCAAACAGCACTTTAGGCCCATTTTTATAAAGGGTGTTAATGAAATTCCGATTAACATTATATGAATTATGTGTTATTGTTTATGTGTGAGGCAACAGTCCAAAGGAGTGAGTCATATACCTATTACAACATTTAAAGCGACAGCACATTTACAAGAAGGTGTGGTTGTCAAAGTCCGTTCCCGAAATTTTGAGTTTACGATTGATGAACCGAAAAGTTTGGGGGGGACAGATACGGGAATGAATCCAGTTGAAGCCCTGCTTGGTTCATTAGGGGCATGTCAGTCAATTGTAGCGAGAGTGTATGCCAATAAGTTTAATGTTCGTCTCGATGATTTTTGGGTGGAGGTAGAAGGAGACTTGGATCTGGACGGATTCTTTAAAAGATCAGATGTTCGTCCTGGTTATTCGGACATTCGATATACCTTTCATATCAAAACCGATTCACCTAAAGAGCAAGTAGAGGCTTTCGTGCAGTTTTTGGAACAAACATGCCCAGTCGGAGATACAATCTCTAATTTAGTTAATCTTAAATTAAGCGGCATCATCATCGAAAATTAATTTCACAGAAGGAAAAATGTAGCACCCAACTAGGGTGCTTTTTATTTTGTTTTTTGGAGTAGATGTTTACAAAAGAAGTTGCAATGAACATAAATATTAGAATATGAAAGGAGTTTTACTTTTATTGGGAGTTCTACGGAACATATTCCGCCTTCAAGCGTTATAAAGTTATAATAAACGAATGGAGTGATCGAAACGGAAACATTTGGAAGAGGTTGTCTATATATTATTCTTGGTGTTGTCATTGTTATGATCTTAGCATTCCTAACAAGCAGTACCATTAACATTCCGTGGTTTATTTTTATCCCTCTTGTTATTTTTGCTTTTTGGTTAGCCAGTAAAAAAAATAAATGAAGGCAGAGGCGATATTGCAGCATAAAGCAGTTAACGGAGAGTGTCCGAAAAACTGCTTTTTGGTATGTTATTCCCCAATGACTAAAACCTATTTTATTCTGATTGATGGAGAGTGGTGGAAGCCGTTCTGAAAATAATATATAATAGTCGCGGAATGTCTATTGACCATTGGTTAAATGAATTGTTATAGAAGGAGAGTGTGACTGATATGGATAATTTTCATTTTCTTTTAGAAAAGTATGCAGAGCTTGTAGTCAAAGTAGGCGTTAACCTGGGAAAAGGCCAGGATTTAATGATTGAATCGCCATTGGAATCATTGGAATTAACTCGACTTATTGTAAAAAAGGCTTATGAAGCAGGAGCTAATTTCGTTCAGGTACATTGGCAAGACGATGTAATAACACGCAGCAGGTTCGAATATGCGAGTGAGGAAGCCCTTGATTATTATCCGGAATGGTATACAAATATGTTGGAGCGTTTTGTTGAAAATGGTGGCGCCTTATTGAATATTAAAGTACCCGATCCTGACTTATACAAAGGGATTGACGCAGGATACATATCTAGGGCGTCCAAAGCGGCAGCCACGGCAAGAAAGAAGTACCAACAATATGTCAGAACAAGCACCTTCAGCTGGTGCCTGATCAAAGCGCCTACCGAGGCATGGGCGTCGAAAGTTTATGCAGACTTACCCGAAAATCAGCGTGTAGAAGCAATGTGGGAAGCTATTTTCCGGATGAATCGCATTTATGAGGAAGATCCGGTTGCAGCGTGGCGAGTTCATATTGAGCAGTTGAAACGCGTACGTAAGGTATTGAATGAGAAGAAATATAAGTCGCTGCAATATCGGGCTGAAGGTACAGATCTGCAAGTTGAGCTTCCTGAGAACCATATATGGCTTGGAGGAGATAAAGCAAACGGGAAGGGTATTCGTTTCGTGGCCAATATGCCTACCGAGGAAGTATTTACGATGCCTAAGCGATCTGGCGTGAACGGGACTGTAGCGAGCACGAAGCCGCTGAATGTGAATGGCGCTTTGGTTGATCGTTTTTCCTTCAGATTTGAAGAAGGGAAAGTTGTTGATTATCAGGCGGAAGTAGGTTACGAACATCTGACAAGGCTGCTGGAAATGGATGAGGGCAGTCGATACTTAGGTGAAGTTGCCCTTGTCCCGAATGATTCGCCCATCTCGAATGTTAATCGCATATTCTATAATACAGGCATTGATGAAAATGCGTCCTGTCATCTTGCTTTAGGAAGCTGTTATCCGATTAATATTCAGGACGGGGCTTCGTTGTCGAATGAGGAATTGAAGGAACGCGGGGGCAATACGAGCTTAATTCATGTTGATTTTATGATCGGAACCGAAGATCTTGAGATTGACGGGATCCTAAGTGATGGAACGGTAGAACCGATATTTCGCGCAGGAAATTGGGCTTTGGAATTTTAATTGCGAACAAAGAAGAACCGAAGGGACAATGTCCTTTGCGGTTCTTCTTTGTATTGAAAGTTATTTCATTATGTAAGAAAAGGGCATTTACATATCTCGGAATAAACCGATTACACGACCAAGAATGGTGACATGCTTCAATAGGATTGGCTGTAGAGCCGTATTCTCAGGCTGTAAGCGGATATGATCCTTCTCTTTATAAAATCTTTTCACCGTTGCTTCATCATCTTCGGTCATAGCTACGACAATATCGCCATTGTTTGCTGTTTGCTGTTGTTTGACAATAACATAATCACCATTATGGATACCTGCATCAATCATACTGTCTCCCATAACACTTAGCATGAACACATTGCTGTCTCCGACCATGCTGACAGGTAGAGGAAAGTAATCTTCGATATTTTCAGTAGCTGTAATAGGTACACCTGCAGTTACTTTACCGACTAGTGGAACGCGCGCGACGGAAACAGCAAAATGAGTTTCCGCGCCATCCAAGCCAAGAATTTCTATGGCACGCGGCTTAGTAGGGTCTCGACGAATGAGTCCTTTCTTCTCAAGACGCTCTAAATGCCCGTGAACGGTGGAACTGGAAGCTAACCCCACCGCTTCACCGATTTCTCTAACGGAAGGAGGGTAGCCCTTATCTTTCACTTCATTCTTTATGAATTCTAAGATAGCTTGCTGACGCTGCGATATCTTACTCAATAGTTATCACTCCAATACTGGTAATCATTAGTCAAAGTATAACATAGAACCCGAGTTCGTACAAACATGAGTTCGAGAAATGGATTGACTCAAACGTATGTTCGTGTTATTCTGAAAACAGAACAAATGTTTGGGAGATGATTATACATGTATATCGCTTATTCAAATACCAGCACTTCACACACACCTCAGAGATCTGCTAGCACATCCAAAGGGATGCTAACGTTTAATCTAACTAAAGCTGTTATTCGTTTTGTTATTGCAGCGGCTATTCTCGGTACTGTGTTTTCTTTTGGTGCTATGGTTCAAGCGTATGCAGGTGAAGGAGCGACAGCCTCGTCTATCAACGTGTCTCCTTCGAGTTCTTCTATAAACATTAAGACACATGAGCAAATTGTTATCCAACAAGGGGACACACTTTGGGATATAGCTTCCTCACATAAAAACAGGAACGAGGACATACGTTCTTATATACTTAAATTAAAGTCACTCAATCATATGACGAACAGCGCATTACAAGAAGGCCAAGTTTTATTACTTCCTTAATTACGTATTTTAACATTCGCATATATGTATGAACGAGGCCTGGGAACTCCCCTATGCCTCTTTTTCGTGCAACCTTGACAATCCCTTTGGGGGATGGCAAAGTAGTAATCATATTGAATTTTAACAGGGAGGACCATAAATATGAGTGAAGGCATGGATCAACATATTGAGCGTATTAATGAGCTTGCGCGTAAAGCCAAAACAATTGGCTTAACCGATGAGGAAATTGATGAACGCAACGAGCTTAGAAAGAAATATATTCAAGCATTTCGAGGCAATCTGAAAGTTCAACTTGATGCAATCAAGTTTACGGACGAGGAATAATTGCTTCTTTAAATAGAATCGACATTCAGAAGGGGAAATGAATGATGGCGTTGAAAGCTGTACTTTTTGATTTGGATGATACTCTATTATGGGATGATCGCAGTGTGAAAGAAGCATTCGAAGCCACTTGTGCTGAAGCTGCCAAACATGTTGAAGTAAATCCGGAGGAATTGGAAGCATCAGTTCGTAAGGAAGCGCGTGCGTTGTATGAAACTTTCGAACCATTTCCATTTACGAAAATGATTGGAATTAATCCTTTTGAAGGTCTGTGGGCGAATTTTACTGAAGGAGAGAACGAGAACTTCCGTAAACTTGAGAAATTAGCACCCGAATACCGAACAGAATCTTGGTCACGCGGGTTGCAGGCACTTGGGATCGAAGATCGTGAGCTTGGTTATAAATTAGGCGAACTCTTTGCTGCTGAACGACGCAAACGTCCCTATGTATATGAAGAAACGTTCCGAGTCTTGGATACATTGAAGGGTCATTATCAATTATTGCTCTTAACGAACGGTTCTCCTGATTTACAAAAGGAGAAATTAGCGGGTGTTCCGAATATTGCTCCTTATTTTGATCATATTGTGATCTCGGGCGAATTCGGTGAGGGCAAACCAGCCGTATCCATTTTCAACCATGCACTAGGCCTACTTGGCATAGAAGCTACTGAAGGAATTATGGTTGGAGATAAATTGACGACAGATATTCTTGGCTCGGGTAAGGTAGGTATGCGTAATATTTGGATCAATCATCATGGTCTCCAGAGTGGAGATGAAATTGTACCTGCCTATGAGGTTACACGTCTTCAAGAAATTTTGCCGATTATTCATAACGGATAGATCTAGAAAAGCAAAGCCCAACGGCTGTTCAGGACGCTAGTCCTGATGCCGATGGGCTTTTGTTTAAATAAGATAAAAGTTATGCTTTGATAAATTCCGGATCATCGATGTTGTAAGCTACCCAACCATCTTTCTCAATGAAGAGACGAACGGCTACGATTTCGCGATTATCCATCAGTGTGAAGAAATGGTTCGTATTCTCAGGAACG
Source organism: Paenibacillus sp. N3.4 (assembly GCF_008017805.1). GTDB lineage: Bacteria > Bacillota > Bacilli > Paenibacillales > NBRC-103111 > Paenibacillus_E. Next base: position 37,507 of record NZ_VRTT01000004.1, read on the forward strand.
GAAATGACATCGCCTGGTTCAAGTTCGACATCAAAATAACCGACTTCACCTTCGGACTTAATAATGAAAATGCCTTTACCGGATACGATTCCGCGAATTTCATCTTCGGTGTGCGTATGAACTTGCTCGAATTTCTTAAGCAGCTCTTCAATGTTAGGCGTTGCATCGGAAAGTGCGATGACATCCCAAATTTCATAACCGCGTCTTGCCGCTAAATCTTTAATCTCATCCTCATACGTGCTGATGATTTGTGCTTTCTCTTCATCATTAAGAATAAATTTCTCGCGCAGAGCTTCAGGAAGCTTCGTTGGATCCCAGTGTTCGTAAACGACATTTTGACTATCCAAGAAGGCTTTGACCTGCTCTTCACCTTCAATACGCTCATTAGTACTGCGAATTCGTATTTGTGCCATGCTACATCCCTCTTTCTAAGTAAATATACATGTATTATAGTTGAAAGAAGAGCGCCTGTCGATGGATATGAATAAGTTTTTCCGATAAATCCCATAGGAAATAATGATAATTCAAAATCTTTTCATAGAAGGCGGATTCTGTTACACTAAATCTTAACATAATTTGTCGATTTTTTTATTAGATTGCTTCATGCCAAGTTGAGAGGGAGTCAAATCATGACCAAGATACCAATAACAGAGCAGCTTAAGAAAAAAATTATGATCCTCGACGGTGCCATGGGTACTATGATTCAGCAAGAGAATCTAACAGCTGATGATTTCGGCAGCGATGATTTGGACGGTTGTAATGAAATTCTCGTTTTAACGCGACCGGATGTTATTAGTAAGATTCATGAGCAATATTTCGCGGCAGGGGCCGATATGATAGAAACGAATACATTTGGCTCGACCAGTGTCGTTTTGGCCGAGTATGACTTGCAGGACCGCCATCGCGAATTGAATCTTGCCGCAGTTAAGTTGGCTGTTGATGCAGCAAATAAATTTTCAACTCCGGAATGGCCGCGTTATGTCATTGGTGCTATGGGACCAACGACCAAAACATTGTCTGTCACAGGAGGAGTCACCTTCCAACAGCTTGAGGATAGTTATTATGAACAAGCTCTGGCGCTTGTAGAAGGTGGCGTTGATGCCCTTTTATTAGAAACCTCACAGGATACACTTAATGTAAAAGCAGGGAGTATCGGTATTCGTAGAGCTTATGAAGCGCTGGGTATCCAGCTGCCTATCATGATTTCTGGAACAATTGAACCGATGGGTACTACGCTGGCAGGACAAAATATTGAGTCTTTCTACATTTCCCTCGAGCACTTGAAACCTATTTCAATAGGACTCAACTGTGCGACAGGACCTGAGTTCATGCGGGATCATATTCGTACGCTTTCAGGCATTGCCGAGACAGCCATCAGTTGTTATCCGAATGCTGGACTGCCGGATGAAAATGGGCATTATCATGAATCACCGGAATCATTGGCTAAGAAAATGGCTGGTTTTGCTGAACAAGGTTGGTTAAATATTGCAGGTGGCTGCTGTGGAACGACACCAGACCATATTCGTGCCATGGCTGAGACGCTTGGGCAGTATAAACCTAGAACGGAATACGGTTCACATCCGCCTGCGGTCTCAGGAATTGAAACGGTATATATTGAGCCGGAAAACCGTCCCATCATGGTTGGTGAGCGGACGAATATTTCCGGATCACGGAAATTCAAACGCCTGATTAAAGAGGGCAAATTTGAAGAAGGTTCTGAAATTGCCCGTAATCAAGTGAAAAACGGGGCTCACGTAATTGACATCAATTTGCAGGATACAGATATCGACGAAGCATACGCCGTTGAAGAGTTTATGCAAGAAGTTGTAAAAAAAGTGAAAGTGCCATTGATGATTGACTCCACGTACGATCATATCATCGAACTCGGGCTGAAATATTCGCAAGGGAAGGCTATCATTAACTCCATTAACTTGGAGGATGGTGAAACGAAATTTGAAGGGATTTTGCCGCTCATTCATCGTTATGGTGCGGCCGTTGTCTGTATCCTGATCGATGAACGTGGTCAAGCCGTTTCCCGTGAAGCGAAGCTTGAAGTGGCTACGCGTTCCTATGAGCTTTTGACTCAGAAGTATGGCATGAATCCGGAGGATATTATTTTTGATCCGAACATGTTCCCAGTCGGTTCAGGGGATCCCCAGTATATCGGTTCTGCGGTAGAGACTCTTGAAGGCATTAAGATGATCAAAGAAAAGTTTCCAGCGGCCAAAACGATTTTGGGTTTAAGTAATATTTCGTTCGGTTTGCCTGATGCTGGCCGCGAAGTGCTGAACTCGGTTTATTTGTACCATTGCACAAAGGCTGGGCTTGATTACGCGATTGTAAATACTGAAAAGCTGGAGCGTTATGCTTCCATTCCAGATACAGAACGACAATTAGCGGAAGATCTTATTTACAATACGAATGATCAAACCTTAGCTGATTTCGTAGCGCATTTCCGTGAGAAAAAGGTGGAGAAGAAGGAGAAGATTTCGAACCTCAGCCTGGAAGAAAGGCTTGGTTCTTATGTGGTAGAAGGCACGAAGGAAGGCTTGATACCCGATCTTGAGATTGCGCTGCAAACTTATTCCCCACTTGAAGTGATTAATGGACCTCTTATGAGGGGGATGGAAGAAGTAGGTCGTTTGTTCAATGGAAATGAACTGATTGTTGCTGAGGTTCTTCAAAGCGCTGAGGTTATGAAAGCTTCGGTTAATTACCTTGAGCCATTCATGGAGAAGTCGGAAACGGCTGTTAAAGGGAAGATTATCCTGGCAACAGTGAAAGGTGACGTTCATGACATCGGGAAAAATCTGGTCGAAATTATTCTTTCGAACAACGGCTATAAAATCGTCAACTTAGGCATCAAAGTACCGCCCGAACAAATTATTGAAGCATTCCGCAGAGAACAGGCAGATGTGATCGGTTTATCTGGGTTGCTCGTGAAATCTGCGCAGCAGATGGTCATTACAGCGCAGGATTTACGAACCGCAGGTGTAGATGTGCCAATTATGGTTGGCGGCGCGGCGTTAACCCGCAAATTCACAAAGACACGTATCCAACCTGAGTACGAAGGTGTCGTCCTTTATGCGAAGGATGCGATGGACGGTCTGGATATTGCGAACCGACTGAGTGACCCTGAGCAGCGGAAACGCCTCATTCAGGAACTTAGAGAAAGCTTAGAATCTGATGTGATGGAAACCGGTAAAAAGGAAGAGACAATGCCTAAATTAACTCGCGTGAGTTCATCTGCAGTTTCTAAGGATTTGCCTGTGCAAGTACCTCAGGATGTAGACCGTCATGTTATGCGAGATTATCCGATTAGCCATCTGATGCCATATGTCAACATGCAAATGCTGCTTGGTCATCATCTTGGCTTAAAAGGCAAGGTTGAGCAGCTTCTGGGCGATAAAGATCCAAAAGCGCTCCAACTCAAAGATACTGTGGACACTATCCTGCACGCGGCGCAAAAAGATGGGATCATTAAAGCGCACGGGGTGTATCGTTTCTTCCCTGCCCAATCCAGCGGCAACGATGTAATTGTATATGATCCACAGGATCCTAGTAAGGTTTTAGAAACGTTCTCCTTCCCGCGGCAGGACAAAGAGCCCTATCTTTGTTTAGCTGACTTCCTGAAATCCGTAGAAAGCGGAGAGATGGATTATGTAGGCTTCCTACTCGTCACCGCGGGGCATGATATTAATGATCTGGCCAAAGAATGGCGTGATAAAGGAGATTACTTGAAATCCCATGCCTTGCAAGCGACTGCGCTTGAAGTAGCAGAAGGTTTTGCCGAAAGAATCCATCACATTATGCGCGATGTATGGGGAATCGCCGACAGAACGGATATGACGATGCAGGAACGATTCGGGGCCAAATATATCGGACAACGCTTCTCCTTTGGGTATCCGGCATGTCCAAGTCTGGATGACCAAGCGAAGCTGTTCAACTTGCTTAGACCTGAGGATATCGGTGTTGAACTGACAGAGTCGTTCATGATGGAACCGGAAGCTTCGGTTTCCGCGATGGTATTCGCTCATAAGGAAGCACGCTATTTTAACGTTGGTTAAGGATTTGAAGATGGAAGCGAGGCAGCATGTCGAACATTCCTGTTCAACAGCTTCCTCGCTTTTTTTGTGTATTTGGCTTTAATTGACTTCTGGCATAAATTGCATTAGCATTTTGAGCGAAGAGATTGTATCTGAGAATGAGAATTACCCATAGATGGGAGTATAGAAAGTGGACATATATTTTTTAGGTACGGGAGCAGGAATGCCGTCCAAACAGCGTAATGTGACTTCGATTGCTTTAAACCTTTTGGACGAGAGAGGAACTTATTGGCTGTTTGATTGTGGAGAGGGCACTCAGCAACAGATTTTGAATTCGCCTGTTAAGTTAGGCCGAACAGAAAAACTATTTATCACACATTTGCATGGAGATCATTTGTATGGCCTGCCTGGGTTGCTTACAAGTCGTTCTTATTTAGGCGGTGATACGCCGTTAACTTTGTATGGGCCTGTTGGTCTGAAGAGCTTTGTAGACACGGCACTAGCTGTCAGCGGCGCGCATTTGACTTATACACTGCAAATTGTAGAGATCGAAGATGAAGGCTTATTGTTTGAAGATGAGACCTTTCGAGTTGAAACAGCGCGTCTAGAGCATCGAATCGAATGTTTTGGCTATAGAGTAATTGAAAAGGATCAACCTGGGAAACTGATGCAGGAAAAATTATTCGAGATTGGCGTACCAGCGGGGCCTGTTTATGGCAAGCTCAAGCTAGGGGAAACGGTACAATTGGCGGATGGCCGCATCCTTCATGGCCCTGATTTCGTTGGAGCCCCTATACCTGGGCGTATTGTTGTGATTTTGGGCGATACACGCTACTGCAGCGGTGCCAAACACTTGGCTCAGGGAGCCGATGTATTAGTGCATGAGGCAACGTTTGGCATGGACAAGCAGGAGCTTGCGTATTCTTTCGATCATGCAACGTCACATGACGCGGCTCGCACAGCAGAGGAATCACAAGCGAATTTATTGATTCTAACGCATATCAGCTCTCGTTATCAGGGCGAAGCGATTAATGTTCTGCTGCAGGAAGCTCAGGCTATTCATCCCAATACCTATATCGCCAAAGATTTCTGGAGCATCGAAGTTCCGCGCAAAGCGTAAAATCAGACAATAGGGAAGGCAAGCGCGTTGTCCGAAAGTAGTGAAACGAAGGAATCGCTCATACACTAACCAAAAGATTGCCAATCCGAGGTGAAGGTATGGGGATTACGCTTGCGGAAGTGCTGCTTTCAATATTCATGTCGACGGTATTTTATATCCTGTTGAGAGAAATGATACATGCTTTCAAAGACCAGGATAAGGGAATTGACAGCTGATTCGTATTTTAAAAGTTTTTTTGTTTAAAATGAGCCTGCACCTGCCGCTTAACGGCAGAGTGATCAGGCTTATTTTAGTTGTCACAACGTAAATTTTAGTTTCGAATTTTTGTAATATTACAAAATCTTAATAACGCGAAAACGAACGCTTAATAAACCTCTGTTAACCTTGAGTTAGTAGACTCCAGTAGAAAGGCGTGAGGAAGATGAATGGTATCCTTCTGAATACGGCTCCCCAGCATGCTAAGTTGACTGTTAAGCTTGCGAGCAGCGAACAAGAAATTGAACAGGCTATGCGGCTGAGGTATCAAGTGTTTGTAGAGGAAGAGAAGAACATGCGTATGTTAAATGAGGATGGTCTTGAAAGAGATGCCTATGATGCGTACTGTGATCATCTGATCGTGAAGGATATGGATACCGATCAAATTATTGGGACTTACCGCCTGCTTCCTGGAGACCGTGCTTTGAGCGGAATCGGATTTTACTCAGAAACGGAATTTGATTTAACAGCTATTACGGAATTAAAAAAGGAAACATTGGAGCTGGGACGCAGCTGCATCGCTCCCGAATACCGCGGCAGCAAAGCCATCCAGATGTTATGGGAAGGCATAGCCAGCTATATCACGGAGCATAATTTTACACATTTGATTGGCTGTGCGAGCGTTCATATGCAATCACTTGAAGACTTGAACCTCATTTATTCCATGCTTCGTCAAAAGCAAGTCATTACGGATCGTTTCGGCATACAGCCATTGTCTACACATCGTATTCCAGGTCTTTCCTTATTGGATATCGATGCCAATGATAAAGAACTGTTTCGCAAGCTGCCTCCTCTTATGAAGGGTTACCAATGGCTGGGAGCTGAAATCGGCGGAGATCCGGCTTATGATGAGTTGTTTGGAACCGTCGATTTCTTCATTATTTTGCAAAAAGACCGTGTGACACGTCGTTATAAACGTCATTTCCTGACTACATCGTAGGAAAAGGAGGATCTTGACTTGTACGAATGGATTGCCCAACTAACCTCAAACGAGCGAACTTTTCAAAGATGGACGGCGATTCTCAATCTTTTTCCGAGCCACTTGATGATTTTTTTAGGCCACATTATGGCTCTGATTTTATACGGATTAGCAAGGAAAGGTATGAGACATCGTGTTGAACGAAATATGAGAGACTTACTTGGAGATCTATCAAGGTTACGATTCAAGGTGCTTTCTTTAACCTATTTTCAAAATGTTGTGTTCACCTTGTATGAAATTTTATTCCGATCGCATCGTTTGGAGCGAATTCAAGCCAAAACTTTTGAAATCGATGGAGAAGAGTATTTGGAAGAAGCGCAGCGGAGCGCGGATGGAAAAGGCTTTATCGTCTATACGCCACATGTGGGCAATTTTTTCTACTATTATTGGTATTTGGCTCAAAGATATGATTGTTTAACGGTTGCTTCGGCAGGTAGTCCTGAGCTAAAGCCGCTTTATATGAAATTTGCTGCGTTGGGGTGCAAAGGTCTCGACTATGATAGTGTCCCGCCTTTAGAACTCTATCGTACGTTGAAAAAGCATGTGTTGGGTGGGGGCGTTATTTTCATTCTGGGTGATTTCTGGCGACCGAACTTCCCACTTTCCAGATTGTTCGGCCGAGTAACCAGAACTCCTGAGGGAGCGTCCATGTTAGCTATTGAACAGGAAGTGCCGATTGTACCATTCTATGGATATCGCGTAGCAGGTTTTAAACACAAATTAACTTTTGAAGCACCAATCTATCTATACGAAAAATTTGACCGATCTGTGCGCTCGGCTCGTTCTGAGGCTAACTTACTGTTAAATGCCTTTATGGAACGAATTATTCATAAGCACCCTTCGGCGTGGTTTTACTGGTTTAATGCCCATGAGAGATGGGAGAATTACTCATTTGATGAAGATGAACGAGAGTTCACGGACGATAGTATGGATTTGATTTCAGAAACAGCCAGTTAACCGCATAAAGATAAAAAGGATAGGTGATCGATAGATGGACACAGGAAGCCACTTATTATTCGGTGTCACGCTAGCAGGATTGGCTTGTTTGGAGCCGACCGTCGTTCAGGAGCCTGCGTTGGCCCATGCTATACTGGCGGGGACGCTCATCGGTTCTCATGCACCTGATTTTGATACACTAGCTCGTTTTCGCGGTTACGCCAACTATGTTCGCGTTCATCGGGGTATCACGCATTCAATTCCAGCTTTGTTCATTTGGCCTTTGGTTCTAAGCTTACCCTTAGCGGCAATGTTTGGCGTATGGGATCATCTGATAAGTCTTTACTTATGGACATTCGCAGCTGTCGTGTTTCATGTTTTCCTCGACTTATTTAATGTCTATGGCGTTCAGTGCTTCCGTCCTTTTTCCCCGAAATGGTTCCATCTGGACACCCTCTGTCTCTATGAACCGTTCTTATTTGGTCTTCATACACTAGGCGTTCTGGTGTGGCTGTTTGTTTGGCAAGGAGGTGGGGGCAGTCATATTGGCGAGATGTTCGCACTCATATATGGGGCAACCTTCTTCTACATCGCAATTCGTTCCTCGCAACGAAACCAATACGTAAAGCTTGTGAAACAAGAACTGCAAATTGAAGATGGCATCTGTCATCTCATTCCAGGCCTAAGTTGGTTTCATTGGCAGTTTGTGCTTGAAGGGGATAAGGGATTTTACCTCGGGGACATTCGAAATGGACGTGTTCTCATCCAAGAAGAGTACGCCAAAACAGATTACAATAAAAATGGTACACACCCGATCGTGCAAGCCACGCTTGGTACAGACGGTGTCCGTGCTTTCCTGCATTTCGCGCAGCGCATTCATGTATGCTGGAAAGAGAAGAACGACGGCTACGAAGTGCAGTGGCGCGATGTTCGCTTCTGGCACAAACGAAAGCTGCCATTCGGGGTCAATGTATTGTTGGACCGAGATATGAATGTCGTCAGCGCTACGCTGGGATGGGATAAAAAGGCGTGGGACCCGCCATATGTGTGAAATCGTTAAGCCTTGCTCGTCATTGGAGCAGGGCTTTTTCTTTCGATTTTGAAACAATTTGGACCCTGTTTGTCATTTTTTATATAGGTAATTGATCCTCTAACGTCGAAAATATGGTACAATAGTACTAGATATTGGTAAATTCGGACTATGAAATTAGTGAAGTAGGGGTAACACGTTATGAAAATTAGAAAATCACGTGAAGAGGGATTTACACTCATAGAGGTCTTAGCCGCGACGGTCATCTTATCGATAGTCTCGATGGCCATGATGGCGTTTTTTATAAACGCAATGTCCTATAACAAAGGGAATCAGAACAAGACGGTCATGGTGAATTTGGCGCGGAACGCTTTGTTTTATATGGAGAAACAGAATTTTAACGATTTAAATGCGTATTTTACGGAATCTACCTCCATCCAACCTGCAATAGATTTGAATGCATCGAAATGCACCTTCCATGCAGGAGCACTTACCTGTTCACCTGAAGATAAAACGTTATCCAGTATGACCGGACTTTGGAATGTGTTGAATACAGAAGTGAACGGAAAAAACTATGTAGCAACAATCATTTATCAGAAAGATCTTATAGAAAAGGATACATCAGGAAAGTTTAAGTATTTGATTCCGATTAAGGTAACCGTAAGAGATGCCAGCGCACCAAACGGTAGTAATCGTAACCAAGCTAATGTGGAGGGTTATATCTTAGATGAATCAATTCGTTAGAAGAATGAGGGATCAAAACGGTTTTACTTTAATTGAACTCATTGCCTCATTATCTTTGCTTTCTCTGGTCATGGGAACAATTTATGCGGTTATCACTTTTGGATTTACGTCCTATAACAAAGTGACTGTCGAGAATGCGCTTAGAGATGAAGCTGATATCATTATGTCATCTGTCATGACCGAACTTTACACCTTAGGTCCTTCGACGATCAAAAGCATACCGAATCAGGAAGGCATTGAACTTATCAGACAGCCGTTGGATAGCAAAATTACAGAGACAACAAAGAGTCAAATCATAATTAATCGAGAAAGCGGCAGTCAGAAAGATATTCTACTTATAGGAGGCAATCCTTTAGATCCAACGGGGCAACGCGCGATTCATATAGATGCCAACCTCACCGGATCAACTATACGCTTAGAATGTGGCGGTATCCAAGACTGTCATAGCGGTCTTATTGTCATTAATCTTCAACTTGCTCAAGATGACAAAAAAGGAATATCACATACCTTGAATATGCAAAGTCGATTTGGATTTTAATAGGGGGAACAGAGGTTGATGAAAGTTTTGAAGGAAGAACGCGGTGCAGCATTGCTTCTTGTTCTCTTTATTATACTTGTATTTGCAATGTTGGGGTTAGCTGTCATGAGCGCAAGTATTGGCGGGGCAGTGCGAAGTGAAACGAAGCAAAAAGATGTGCAAAGCTTACATTTGGCGGATAAGGCGTTGAATGAAGCTGTCGCCATGATCCAAGGGATGTTGCAAGCCAAGATGGGATCAACCTCGAGCAATTACCGGATCAATTGGAAGATATTAAAAAGCAGATACAAGAACATGAAGTTAGCAGTGGGTATAAGGACCACAACAACAACACACCTATAATCAAAACCACGGTTGAATATGACAAGAATGACCCTCGTCACTTTGTAAAAGTAAAAGTAGAAGCAACAATTGACGGTGTTACACGTAAATTATCACAAGAAGTAGTTGTAAACTCTTATCCGGATGTGCTTAATTACGCCGCTGGTTCTGAAGGCAATCTGATCATTAACGGTTCACCTTATTTTATTGGCGGAGGATTGTATGCAGGGAATGAACTCCGAATCAAAAATCAAGCTGAGTATCAATATAAATCAAGAGATAAAAGGGAAGCAACTATATTTCCTAGTTTAGTAGGAACGGCTTTTGTACAATCTCTAAATAAGATTAAATATTGTGAGGGTGATAATTGCAACGGTTCAAATTATACGTCTGTTAGGGAAGCTAGCGGAGATAGCGAGAAAAAAGATGTGAAATCGATCATTGGAGATACCAGTTCAACTCAAATAAAAAATGAGAAAGAATTTCTTGGCATTAATATGACTGAGTCGTTTATTGACAAATTGAATGAGGCTATTAGCGGTAAGGAGCAAGAACGGGCAAGTATGAAAAATATATTTAAAGAAAATGGAAGCGGTATTCGTGAATTAATGAAATATGTAGAAGCATCTAATAAGCTTATTTTGAGTCCCGTTCCACCCATCGAAAATAGTGTTCAATCAGCCGATGAAACTTCCTATTTGAAGGATTTAAAAACGTATAAAGATAAAATAAATTCTTCTCTAGAACTAGAAAATGAATCTATTTTACACCGTGGGAATTTTAATTTAGATAATGTTGATTTTACTCAACTTTCTTACACTAGAGCAGATAGCGAAACGGGAAAAATGTTAAGAAAGTCGTTAGGTGGCGGTTACTATCATAGTAATTGGTTTATTATTGATGGAGATCTGAACATCCTTAATAACACATCAGACTTTGTAAATGTTCGTGCTAACATATTGGTTACCGGCAATGTGAACATAAGTGGAAATGTTAAAATGGATGCTACGATCTTTGCTCTTGGAGAAACAAATATTTTGGATGCAAATATTCAAGGGTTAGATGACAAAGAACTCGTTCTTATGAGTAAGGGCAAAATACTAATTACGAGGGTAAACACGAATGTTGATGGCTCCTTTAAAGCTATACCTTTGGATCCTGGAGATATTATTACGAATAGTCTGAATGGCAATCTAACAAGACTGGATGCATTTTTCTATACAGACTCAACAGCTGAGCTGTATGGAGTTGGCTCTATTTTTTGGATAAAGGGCGGTTTTTTTTCTAAAGGAGATTTAACCATTAATGCAGTTCGAGGTAGTGCCGAGGTATCTTCCGATGGAATGAAGATTGAGTCTGAGTTCCCACAAACGTCCATTCCAGGCAATCGTGCAAGATTTATCGTTTATTATAACAATGACATCTTCAATGATCAATCAGCTGCACTGCCTAGGGTAAAATCATATAACTTAATTCGCGGCAAGAAGATTATGAATAAATAGTTGGTAAACTTTAAAACAAATAACCAGGACTCCTCCTCCATAGATGAGGAATCCTGGGTTATTTTTATTAATACTTATTATTATAGATTGGCTCATCTACGATGATTTGAACAGAATCCTCAAGAGAATCCTTATACTTCACTTTAACTGAAGTGGTTCCCTTTTTTACACCAATGATTACGCCTGGTTCTGTGTCACTCATTTTTGCTATCGTTGTATCTTTAATCTCCCAGGCAAGCTGATCCTTTAGAACCGTTTTCCACTTAGATGGGATAACAACTAGCTGAGCAAAGGCATTATATGTGTTTGTGTTGCTACCGAGCATTAATCGGATCGGACGATCCGGTAAATATAGAGAAGTTAATTCTTGTTTGATTTCAAAAGATTTGGTGTCAGACTGACCGCCTACGAGTACTTTTACCTTTACTGTGCCTTTTTTCTTAGCTGTAAAAGTAATGTTTTGTGCATCTGTTGGTGTCAAGACGGCATCTCCATCAATGCCAGATTCCTCTATTGTTAACCATTGGAACCCGGTATGTGAGGCATTTGATCGAGTAATGATGGCTGTTAAGTTAATGGAATCATCTACGTTAATAGAGGTACTTAAACCATCTACACGTTCGATACGTACAGTTTGCACGGGATTAATCACGGTAATTAAGAAGCTGCTGGTATAGGTTCCGAGATTGTCGGTAGTAATTGTTACTTTACCTGTTACTGTACCAACTTCCTTCCCTACAAATTCATAATGGTAATCATCAATCGTTTTTCTGTGATCAACAGCATCGGCAGGATCGAGAATATCCCATTTGATAGATGTTGCTTTTTGATTGCTTGACTCGAAAGAAGCTAAGTATTCAAGTTTATTTCCAACCAAAAGCGTTGATTCGCCATTAAGACCTATCTTTCCGTTAGGTGTTATTATACTGATACCTGGCTGGATCACTGTAACTGTTGCTGTTGCTGATAAAGTAGGGTTATCAACGGATACAATGGTTATGGTTGCTGTACCGGCTGACTTGGCTTGAATATTGCCCTTATTATCTACGGTTACTACAGACGGGTTGCTTGAGCTCCAGTTGAAGTTTGAATTTATGGCACCTACAGGTGCAATGATTGGTGAAAGTTGGGCTTCTTTTCCAATATCAAGTGTAGTGTCATTGAGTTTTAAAGAGATAACGGTAACTGAAAAATTTGAAGTATATGGAATACCTTTGTCTGTGACTATGGTTACAGTGCCAGTTACAATACCTGCTTGTTTTCCTGTTAGAATTCTTCGCGAATCTCCATCGGTTATGAATTGAGCTTTTAGTTTATCTTCATCGGATACGTTCCAAGTGAATGTAACAGGGGTTTCATTCACCGTACTTAGTTCGGCTTGCAAGGTGATTGGAGATCCGCCAACAAATAACTTGGTAGGCCCGCTTATTAACATAACGGGTTGAATCACAGTCACTGTAGCAGAGCTTGATTTACTCGTTCCATCTGTTGATGTAGCCGTAATGACTGCTTCCCCAGGTGCAATTCCTCGCACATTCCCATTCGTATCTACTGTTGCCCATTCAGGATGATTAGAGACCCAAGTTAGCGTTTTATTGCTTGCATTAGCGGGCAAAATGACAGTGCTGATTGGAGCAGTCTCGCCAACTCTTATTTTAGCGTTGTCCAATTTCACTGAAGTAATAGGAACGGTGGTAACGGTAATGGAATATGACTTTGTATACGTATTTCCTTTATTTGTAACGATTGTTACTGAAACATTAACATTTCCTGCTTTAACTCCGGTTAATACTCTTTTGTAATCACCGTCTGTGACAAAGCTTGCTTTATCTTGATCAGGAGAAGCCCAAGTAATTGAAGTAGCAGTTTCATTAATTGTAGAGAAGAGGGCTTCCAAAGTAATCTTCTCCCCGATATTAACCGATGTAGGTCCACTAATTGCGAGTGAAGGACTTACAATAGTAATCGTTGCTGTACTGGACAAATTACTGTTATCTGATGATGTCACTGTAACTTTAGCTGTTCCCGCAGCGACACCGACAATCGTACTACTGTTAAGGGTAACTAGATCTGCTCGATCGGTACTCCAATTAAAGGTCGTGTAGTCTGCATTGGAAGGCTGGTAGGATGGAGTTAATGAGATACTTTCACCGACCCTAATCGTAGCATTTTGAATGCTTAAGGAAGTCAAAGGAATATAGACTGAAACCTTATAATCCTTCGTGTACGTTCTTCCTTTATCTGTTACCACGGTCGCTGTTACAGTAACTGCTCCTTTTTTTACACCTCTTAAAACGCCGGTTCGGTCATTATTTATTGTAAAAGCAGCTGTACTTGAATCAGAAGAACTCCAAGAAACAGATGTTACATTCTCATTTACCGTAACCAACGCAGCTTGTAATTGAATGGTTGAATTAACGGCAACTTCAGTTGGCCCTGTAATATTAAGACCTGGCTGGATGACGGAAACAATCGAAGTAGCAATCAGTCCGCTGCCATCTTTCGCTGTAGCCGTTACCTTAGCCGTTCCTGCTGAAATTCCTTTAATTTCACCGCTTGCTGTGACAGTTACGATACTCGTTGCATCCGAGGCCCATGTATAATCAGAGTCTTTCTGGAAAGATGCGTCTGCGGGAAGCGCTCTTGGTAAAAGTTTGGACGTGTCGTCTTTAGCTATTGTTTGATTGTCCAACGTTAAGAAGGTCAACTTGATGAATGCTGAGATGACTTTATTGGAAAAAAGAACATTTTGAGCATCAGCAGCCGTATAATCGGTATATCTTAAATTAGCGCTTGAGAGCGAATAGTCTCCACTTTTTGTTGGTTTTACAACAATGTTGAAGGTAGTCGGATCTGCAATAAACTGATTGCCTACCTGACGGTAAGGTATGTTTGTAATGTCTCCCTCGAGTGTAAATCCAGATGTTAACGTTCCTGTTTTGGTAAGATTCGTGAGATTGGTAGGCAGCGTAACTAAATCTAGATTAGCTGGGAAAGTTTCTTTGAAATGAAGCCCTGTAATCGTTAAGTCGCTCACGTTCGTTGCGGCATTAAAAGTTTTCGCAGTTGGTTTAATGGAATAACTTACTGTAACTGGATTATTTACTTCTATCTTCTCTGCCGAGATAGTTCTTTCGGGAGTTAAGCTTGTAGAAGTGATAACCTTTACCGCGACTTCTTTCGTTTCCATCGCTCCGCTTGCATCTTTAGTAGATACAGAAATAGTTAGGTCGCCGCCACTAGATGCAAGAGGGTTAGGAAATGTTTTTGTGACGGTATCGCCTTTATTAGTCTCTGTGTCAGGCAGCACCTTGACAACTTTGTCTGTACCGTTAATGTCTTTGTATTTGAATGTAACGGAAGAGGTAATTTTCTTATCATTCAGATCGAGATCATCCGGCTTAAAGCTGACAGAAATATCACTATTGGCAGAAATATAGTTCTTCAAAGTACTTGAGAACGCAACCGGTGAAATGATTTCCAAGGTAGGTTTATGATTGGAGCCAATAAAAGCACGGTACATTGTATTAACAAATAACTTTTGCTCCCAGTCAGGGAAGGAACTGTTTCTTTTTGTATCTACAAAATTGTGTCCTGTTCCAGAGTATGTGACATTACCTTTTGAATAGGTGTAATAATGATTCCAGCTATCCTCGACATCACGAGGACTACCATTGATGTTATACCAAGGTATAACTTTCGGATCATTCAGATCTAAGCGGAAGTACTGATCATGGGTTGTAGCTACTTGGGGTGTTATTTCACTGATAAAGAACGGGAATTCAGTTAGTAAGCCCTCATTTACTTTAACGGTGGAAGTAGATGTATTTGGCGCGCCAAGTCCCATGTTCGTTTTCGGTCCGATTTGCCCTGTGTCGGTTTGGAAGTAGTCTATCCAGGTTTGATTGCTTTGGAAAATGGTATCATGCGTGAACATGACCCCTTGACCTGTTGCAATAAACGATTTTACAGCCGCTGCCGCTGTATTGGATATATTTGCAGTAGCATTGTATGAATCATTAAACCCGAATATCAACATGTCATACTTGCTGTTTAATGTGCTGTATTCGGTCGAATTGAACGTATTAAAATCAATGACATTAATATTAATTTTATAGTCATCAGATAATAAATACGTTTGTTTCAAATTCGCTTCCAGAAGTAAACTGCTTGTTTTGTTCGCTGATTGTGAATTCGGTATAACTTGGAGAACGTTAATAGTTGGCGGTTGATCTTGGTAACGGAACACCCCTGAGGCTGCATCCTTTAACTTGCCTGTACTTGTTTGATCAACGAGTTCAAGTCTCCAATAATAAAGACCGGAGTAACCCTTAGGTAGTTTGAAGCTGATCGTATTATTGGTAAGTGACGTTACGGGAACCGTTTGTACTAACTGAGAGGCGTCAAATTTCAATACACTATCAATACCTAAATATAAATTAGCGACTAAATTACGCTGACCTAAATTTCGGACATTCGAAACATTGAAATTATAAGTTAGCGTATCACCCGCCTTGTACTTCTGATTTCTGTTGGCACTTAATGTATAGTCATAGGGTTTGCTAGTGATATTAAGTTGAGGCCGTACATTGGAAATTTCTAACAGGTTGGTCTTGGTGATAAATGCACTGATACTGGCTATATCCGCGTTCTCCACGAATATGACATTGCTTTTGGTTGATGTTTTAAAGGGATTAAACAAATTATTTAGATTGCCTGTCTTGCTCGTCCAAGTGCTTCCATTCAAATAACCTTGGTAAAGCGCTCCGCGTTTCAAGGTTGAGTCGCTATATACAACTACAGGAAGGCCCTTGGTTATGTATTTGTCTGTAATTTCTGTTGCTTTAAGTGGGGTAATATCATTTTCTTCAAGACGAGTGTCATGATTACTTCCCGTTTCTGAAGTTGGGTTAAACAAGCTTTTTCCGAAATAAATAGCATCATACTTTCCATCTAATTCATCTCGAAGTGCTACGAATGTCTTTATACTCATGGTTTCTAATTGAACTGCTGAGTTTGCTGCAATTTTCATAGAGGAAGATGATAGATCGGAGGCGATGGCAGTAGCATCTTTGTCCAAATCCTTAATTTCAAGAATCTTTAATGGCTTGGTGAAATCAAAATAAGAAACTTGAAACTTTCCTTCAGCAGACAGATTTGATAAGTTGGAAGTAAACGTTGTTGTCATGTTCGGCGAACTGATAAATTTTCCGTACGATTTGGATTTAAATGAAACTGTACCATCGTCTGTGTTGACAATCTTCTCGAATTTTTCTTGTAACGTTACGGTTGAAGCTGATGCAACTAGTGGGGTTGTACTACTGGCGCCAACGGTCACGTACTTGTTATTTGCTCTTGACTTCAAGGCAAAAGTTCCGTCAGATTGTTCAATGACATCAAAAAGTTCGCCGAACCAAGGGTTGGTGGCATTTGCAGTTAATGAACTATCGCCGCTTGTTCCCGCAGATATGTATTTTCCTGTAGCAACTGATTTCAATGCGACAGTTACCGTATCCCCTGCTGCGGCATGTACAATTCCCGGTGGTATGCCCATGAAACCGAATAAAGAAGCAACCATTGATGCGATCAGGATGAGACTGATCTTTTTTTGTTTTCTCCTTAACATCCTCTTTCCTCCCGAATTTTCAAATTCTATATGAGACTATTTTACTACTTTTTTAGCTTGAAAATATACACATTATGTACATGATATCGAAAAATATTTAGAAAAGGATTAGGGAATTAACAAAAAATATAACATTTAAGTGATCTTTTCGAAAGGAATCTACGTAATATAAGGAGAAATGATACAGGAATACAAGGGTAATTTGACGAAATTTCAAAGAATGATCGGAAACAATGAAATTATATACAAAATGTTTCCTTTTGTTGTATAATCAATTTTATTGAATTCGGAAGTGGGCAATTATACCTATAATTAATTTAGGTGAAAAGAACCATTTCGGCGTATAGAAACATGATTTGGAATTGGAGTTGACTCGGATGGCTCTGGTAAAAAAACGATTGGGCGATTTATTAGTAGAGAGTGCCATCATTTCTGAAGATCAGCTTCAGGAAGCGCTCAAAGAGCAAAGAAAAACGAAACAAAAGTTAGGTGATTTGCTCATCACCCAAGGCTATATTACCGAACAGCAGTTAATTGAAGTACTAGAATTTCAGTTAGGTATACCGCACGTTAGCTTATTCAAATATCAAATCGACCCGGAAATCACAAAAATCATTCCTGAAAGCATGGCTAGGCGCTATCAAGCAATTCCTCTTCAAAAAGAGGGGGGAAAGCTGATGGTGGCAATGGCCGACCCCCTCGATTACTTCGCGATTGAAGAAATGCGGATGAGTACCGGGTACCGGATTGAGCCTGCCATTACAAGCAGAGATGAGCTGCAACGGGCGATTGCTCGTCATTATGGGCTGCAAGATTCGATGAGTCAGATGATGACGGACTTACCGACTACGGAAGATATCAAAGAAACCGAAATTACAGATGAAGATTCGCCAGTTGTGCGACTAGTCAATCAAATGATTCAGCAAGCTGTTCAATTAAAAGTTTCAGATATTCACGTAGATCCAGGTGAAACTAATTTGCTGATTCGTTATCGAATCGATGGGCATTTGCGAACGGAAAGGATCATTCCCAAGCAGATGCAAGGCTTTATGACGGCAAGATTGAAAATTATGGCGAAATTAAACATTGCAGAACGTAGATTGCCGCAGGACGGCAGAATTAAAATGCAAATAGATTTCAAACATATTGATATTCGTGTATCTTCATTACCAACGATTCATGGAGAAAAAATTGTACTCCGTTTACTTGATTTATCTACTGGCGTTAAACCCATTGATCAATTAGGTTTGGGTGTACGCAATATGCATGTATTTCGAGATATGATTGAGCAGCCATATGGCATTTTGCTCATTACAGGTCCGACGGGAAGCGGGAAAACAACAACGCTTTACTCAGCGCTAAGTCATCTAAATCAGGAAAATGCGAATATTATCACCATTGAAGATCCAGTTGAGTATCAGTTGGAAGGCATTAATCAGGTACACGTGAATCCGACGATAGGTCTCAGCTTTGCTGCGGGACTGCGCTCTATTTTGCGTCAGGATCCAAACATCGTCATGGTAGGGGAAATACGGGATTCTGAAACAGCAGAAATAGCGATTCGTGCATCTTTAACAGGACATTTGGTTCTGTCGACCTTACATACGAACGATTCGGTGAGCACAATTACGCGTTTCAGGGACATGGGCATAGAACCTTATCTCATAGCCTCTTCACTTATTGGTGTGGTTGCTCAACGTCTTGTTCGAAGAATATGCCACGAATGCAAGATGACGTATGCGCCAACGGACCAAGAGATGATTTTTATGAGAAGCAGGGGCATTCATGTAGAGCAGCTTCATAAGGGAGCAGGGTGTGGCGCTTGTAACCGGACAGGTTACCGTGGTCGGGTTGCCATTCATGAAATATTGGTTGTTAACGATCACATGCGTGAATTAATCAGTGAAGCAGCATCGGTTCAAGACATGCGCGATGCCGCTTTGAAGCAAGGTTTGATTCAACTATTGGACGACGGCATTGATAAAGTGACCCAAGGAATTACGACATTACAAGAAGTCATAAGAGAAACCGTAGCTCATTAATAGGGAAGGAGGTGAGGTAGTGTCTGACTCGTTTGATAAAGTTATTAATCTGCTGAAGCAGGCTCACGAATCCAAGGCATCAGATTTGCATTTAACGGTCGGATCGCCACCCGTGTTACGTGTGCATGGAGCTTTGCAGCAATTGGGCAGCGAGTTGTTACAGGTACAGGATACGCAATCTATGGTTGAAGCTTTGTTAAGTGCGGAGCAAATGGAACGCTTTAATCAGGCAGGCGAGATCGACTTTTCGTATGAGCTTGAGGGATATTCCAGATATCGGATCAATGCATATCGTCAAAGAGGACGCGTAGGCATTGCAATTCGTACGATTCCAACGAAAATACCTTCGCTTGAGCTTTTACAACTGCCGGCAATTATCAGTACTTTAGCGCTTAAACCACAAGGGTTAGTCCTTGTAACAGGGCCTACGGGTAGTGGGAAATCTTCAACACTGGCAGCGATGATTGATTACATCAATCGGAAAGAGAAAAAGCATATCGTTACTCTGGAGGATCCCATAGAGTTTCTTCATACCCATGGTTCATCGGTCATTAATCAGAGAGAAGTCGGCAATGATACCAAAAGCTTTTCGAATGGTCTACGAGCAGCCCTTCGCCAAGATCCAGATGTCATTCTTGTCGGTGAGATGCGTGACTTGGAAACCATTTCGGCAGCCGTAACCGCAGCAGAAACCGGTCACCTGGTTTTCGCAACTTTACATACTACGGATGCACCGCAGACGATTGATCGTATTATTGACGCTTTTCCGGCTCATCAGCAAGGTCAAATTCGAGTTCAGCTCGCTTCGGTGTTGGTTGGCGTCGTCTCTCAAAGGCTTTTTCCAAAACCAGGCGGCCAAGGCCGAACGTGCGCTACCGAAATCATGATTAACACACCGGCTGTTGGCAACCTGATTCGTTCAGAAAAAATCCATCAAATTAAGAGTATCATGCAAACAGGTAAAAACTTAGGCATGCATACACTTGAGATGGCGATTAAAGAGCAGATGCAGCAAGGACTCATTGATCCTGTCGCAGCAAGAGCTTATCTTGCTGAAGGTGGTGGCCTGTAGTGGCTGAGTTTTTATATGAGGTTAGAGGAACTGCCGGTAAACAGATCAAGGGTAAAATATCCGCTTCAGATAAACCCACAGCCGTTGAGGAACTCCGGAAAAAAGGTTACGTTGTCCTTTCTGTTAAGGAAGAGCAGTTTAAAGCGCTAAAACAGGATATTTATATTGGGAATCCGGTAAAAACGATTCATTTTATCGTGTACTGTAGACAGTTTGCTACACTGATACGGGCTGGAGTCAATATTGTTGAGGCGACCAGTATTCTGGCTGCTCAAACAGAAAGCAAAGCTTTAAAAAAGGCTTTGATCCAAGTTGCTTCAAGCATATCGAAAGGTGTTTCCTTCTCTCAGTCGATTTCAGAGCATAAAAAGATATTTCCATCGATGTTTGTTAATATGGTTCGTGCTGGGGAAGAGACAGGGGATTTGGAAGGGACGCTTGATCAACTAGCTAATTTTTTTGAGAAAGAACATGTAACAACAGAGAAAATCAAGTCAGCAATGACTTATCCAACTGTAGTTGCTATCTTATCAGTAGCAGCGTGTGTTTTTTTGTTGAAATCAGTAGTTCCTCAGTTTGTACAAATTTTTGATTCTATGCATGCTGAATTACCACTAATAACAAGAATTGTTCTTAAATTGAGTGACAGCATCCAGAACCAGTGGTTGTTTTGGCTAATTGGTTTAATAGTATTGCTTTTGTTGTATTTTTTAGTAAAACGAACTGAGATCGGTGCTTATTATATTGACTATATTAATCTTAAAATACCTATTTTTGGTAAGTTGAAACAAAAAGGTGCGCTTGCGCAAATGACTAGGACGTTATCATCTTTATATTCAAGTGCAGTACCAATACTACAATCATTAACCATTGTAGAAGAAATTGTAAATAATAAAGTTATTGGGAGATTTATTAAAAGCGCGGCAGAATCATTAAGGCAAGGCAACCCATTGTCTGAACCATTGAAACAAGCTTGGGTTTTTCCACCGTTAGTAACACAAATGATTGCTATTGGTGAAGAAACTGGAGCACTAGATCAAATGCTTGAAAAGGTAGCTGATTTCTATGAAATGGATATAGAAAATACTGTTGATCGTCTTAAAGCATTGATTGAACCTCTATTGCTCGTATTTCTATCAGGATTAGTTGGTACCATAGTTGCAGCGATTATGATACCTATGTTTCAACTATATTCTAATTTTGGGTAAGTGGCGCTAGATCAATAGGATAAATTATAGGAGGAAAAAATATGCTTACTATTAAAAATTTAAAAAAACAAGAGGGATTTACTCTAATTGAATTATTGGCAGTTATTGTAATTATTGCAATTATTGCGGCGATTGCAATTCCATCGATCTTAGGTATTATCAACAAGTCAAGAAATAATGCCAATATTGCTACAGCTGTTACAGTTTATAAGGCTTCTCAATTATTTTTACAGGCAGAGAACGCAGGGGATTTCACATCCGAATTTGTTCCCGTTGTAGGTACAGGAACTGTTTATACACCAGAACGAACAACTGTTGCAACCGCCGGTGCTGGTTTAATGACAATGAATTATTTACCTAATACAACAATTATGCCAAGTAATCGTGCTCCTATTACAGGCGGACATGTTTTGTATGAGGCTGATGGTACATTACATGAAGTGGTGTTATCAAGTGCTGCTAATAGTTGGGTATTCTCTGCTGCTGTTATTAATACAGGGGCTGGTAACGTTGAAGCTGTTGCTAGAATTGCTGACTAAACTAACCAACAAAAAGGAATCGGTCCATTCCGATTCCTTTTTTAAAATCAAACGAAAGCGACCCTTACACATGACGATTCTAATCGCGGTTTATATCTTCATCATAGGTCTTGTTCTCGGTTCGTTCTTCAATGTCGTTGCGCTCCGAGTGCCGGAGAAGCAATCAATCATTCACCCTCCTTCGTCATGTCCAAAATGCGGAACGAGGCTCAAATCGAGAGATTTGATCCCTGTCCTTAGCTTCATTTTTACAAAAGGTCGTTGCCGTTATTGTAAAACTAAAGTTTCTGCTCTATATCCATTAGGAGAATTAGCAACTGGCTTACTTTTCGTTTGGATTTACTTGCATTTCGGTTTTACTTGGGAAACGATGATCGGACTTATGCTTGTTAGTCTTCTAGTAATTATTACGATTTCCGATCTATCTTATATGCTTATACCTGATAAAATCTTACTGTTTTTCTTTCCTTTTATTATCATGCTGCGTTTGGTTTTTCCCGGAGATCAGGCTTGGTGGAGTTATGTGCTGGGCGCTGTGATAGGTTATGGAATTGTCCTGTTGATTGCGATTGTATCCCGCGGCGGTATGGGAATGGGCGATGCCAAGCTCTTGTTAGTTTGCGGCTTTGCCGTAGGCTTGTCTCATATTGTTGTAGCATTTGTTTTAGCATGCTTGATTGGTAGTCTGATAGGCGGATTGCTGTTGCTGCTAAAAATCACCACAAGAAAACAACCGATACCATTTGGCCCGTATTTGGCTCTGGGCATTTTGATTTCTTATGCATATGGATCGGATATGATACATGCGTACCTGTCATTACTCGGATAGTAGGATGTGATTATGATGTTAGGAGTCATAGGTTCAAAGCGAATCGGGATTACGGTGGATCAATTAGGGGTCCGCTATGTAACAGTTAAGAAGAGAAAAACATGGGAAATCGGATCAAGCGGTTATTTGCCAATTCCATCGGGTATTATTGTTGAAGAACAAATAGTCAATGCGGAATCTTTGAGTTTGCAAGTTAAGCAGTGGGTGAAACAGCAGAACTTGAAGGGTGCCACGGCAACGATTGCTATTCCTACTTCTCAAATCATTATTCGTAAAATGAGAATCCCTAGTATAAAAACACAGGAGCTCCGGCAGCTTGTTGAATTAGAGGTGGAGACGGCACTTCGCCTGCCTTTTGAAGATCCAATTTATGATTTTATTCAAGTCAGTCATGACGATGAAAGTACCCAGGTTCTTGTATTTGCTGCTCCTAAGAAGCTGATCATGAGTTATGTCAGGGTATTTGAGGATGCGGGCGTCCATGTCCGAGCGGCAGAAATTTCAGCAACCGCTTTAACAAGGGCCATTGCTGCCCAGCAGGAAGAGTTTTTTGAAGAAACGATGCTCGTTTCCTTGGATCAAGGCGCTCTAGAAGTGTATATGTTGCAAAATGGAAATCCCATTTTTATGCGTACGATTACTTTATTTGAACATGATACCGATGATCATGAAGAGCTTACTTCGGATCAGGTTGGGGAAATTATAGCTGAAATTTCGAGAATGCTTAGTTTTTATCAATACAGTATTCAAGAGGGGACAAGCCGGATATCCCACATTGTTGTAACGGGAGCGAATAAAGGAAGAATCCAGCTGCATAAGGAGCTTCAACAGTCTTTGTCGGAGCTGAAGGTTGAAACGGTAGATTTCGACGTATTTTCGAAGGAACGTTCCAACGATTTTAATGCGAATGCCTATCGTGTGGCCGTCGGTGTGTCGATGTTTACGAAGAGAAATGCGCAAATTAATTTGCTTCCTCATCGGAAAACAGAGACAAAGGTTAAGTTATTCTTACTGATCCTATTTGTTTTTGCTTGGGTTGCAGGTATGGCACTTAGCGGAATGACATATGTCAATAATCAGAAAAGCATGACTCAAAATACGGCGAGAATCGCTCAACTGAATCAGACCAAGAAAGTCGCTGAAGCTAAAATAACTAAAAAACCGGAAAATCAAACAGATCCTGCTTCTTTTATTGCGGCGACAAGAGCGAATCGGAAAGATGTTGTTGCTATCGTGAACGAATTGAAAAAGCCATTGCCGATGGATGCGCAAATTAGTACAATGGCTTATTCAGCTGAATCTCAGATTACGTTAACTGTTCTTTTTGCCAAAATGGAGGATTCAGCTCGTTATTTATTTGATTTGCGCAGGCTGTCTTTTGGGGAGAACACCCTGCTTCAATCCATTACGGAGACTACAAGCGGGTCTTCGACCAATAATACGGGGACGAATAATAGCAATGCAGCTGCAGATCAAACAGGATCAACGAATTCAACGACTCCTACTAACAATTTGCAAACAACGAAGTACTATACGGTAAATTATACGATCTCGTTCAAAAAAGAAGCTGCCAAAGATACAAGTGCGAAGGCGAATACAGAAGTGAAAGGGGCGGATACGACGAATGTCCAGCAAAAATAATACGCAAACCTTACTTTTGTTCGTTGCTGTTCTTTTGTTTCTCGGTCTTTTCGCTTTTTATTACTTTTTGCAAATACCTTCAAGCAATAAAGTCAAGGCTCAGGAAAGTGAGATTGCGACATTAGACAAACAAGTGCAGCTTTTGAACAAAAAAATAAGCGACAAGCAGAAAGAGGACGTCGGTCCCTCGATTAAAGAAATTCAAGCTGCGCTTCCGCTTTGGGACAATACGGAGCAATTGACATTGGATTTAAATAAAATTAAAAATGATACCAAGGTTACGTTTAACTCCATCGCATATTCCGTAAGTGATAAAACAACCCAGCAAGGTGAAGCCAATAAAAAAAATGCTTATCCGAATGTCCGAGAAGTGAAAGTAACGACAGCGATAATGGGGACGTTCAAAGATATTACGGATGCTATCACGCAGCTCCAAGCTTTGCCTAGATTAGTCAATATAGATACAGTCAATTATGGTAATCTCCCTAAGGATTTAACACGAAGAATTACGGTTAATTTAACATTTACGGCTTATTTCGACCCCTCATACAAATCAAAAGTCGATAAAGTAGAGTTGCCCTATTAAAACAAAGACCACCTCAACAGCGATCCTATCGCAGTGAGGTGGTCTTTCTCAATACATTTATTACAGCTCTTTTCCAAATTCTCCACTAAATAAAGACTCGCTGATAGCGCGTCTGTCGGAAGGGATTTCGCGTGATTGGAATTTCTCAGCGAGAGCATCGAGAGGACCTTGATAACCGATAGCAATGACCGCATGCACGTCATAATCTTCAGGAACATGCAAATCCTTGCGAGCTTGTTCGCGGTCAAATCCGCCCATTGCGTGAGTAATGAGCCCTTGATTAGCTGCTTCTAATGCCAAGTAACCCCAAGCTGCACCAGCGTCAAATCCATGAGTAGGATTGTTGCCGCCATTTGCCGTTTTGGTATGTGAGATGATAAGTGCCAGTACAGGCGCTTTTTCACACCATTCTCTATTCATTGGGGCAATGAAATCATAGAACTTGGCCCGTTGTTCAGACGTGCGGGCGACTATAAAGCGCCAAGGCTGCAAGTTGCTTCCGGAGGGTGCCCATCTAGCTGCCTCAAAAAGACTGAACAATACATCTTCCGTCACTTCTTGTTCACTGAATGAACGTGGTGACCAGCGAGTTAGAAATTGAGGGTTGATTTCATAGTCAGGTTGACGACTGGCTTCGATTTCCGTGGGTAAAGATGCTGTCATTATGAATTCCTCCTTGATCTATTTTTGTTCATCTTAATTTTACCTGATTTTTCCTCATTATACGAATTTCTTAGAACAATCTAGTTTGTATGTTTCTACACATATTGGGTAAAACTAGTTTCTATGAAAGTAAAGTACCAAGAAAAGGTGCGGTGTGCTGTGAATTTTACTAGTCATGATGTGATAATCATTGAAAGAGCTTTAAAAACAGCGATGAAGCACGAGGGTGAAGAGCAGCGGACAAGGGATTATCAGGAAGTATTATACAAATTGCAGGAAAGTGCGAAGCAAGCCCTTTCTGTGAATCCTCAAATGGCAAAAGTAGATCATGATGGAATTCGTTATGATTATGATGATTCATCAGATCTTATGTAGACATGCGAACGTGTATTCTGTAAAATAGAAGAAACAACATGTGAGGAGATTCGGCTGATGAATCCTTTAACAGGTAAGGTTTCTTCCATTTTAGAGATGATAGACTGGTTGCGTAAATCATCAGAACTAATGTCGCAAGTGACATACTGGCATACGGTTCCCCCGCGTGACCCGAAGCTGGCTGAATTTCCAGATGGGTTGCACGAGGGTATTCGTACTGCTTTACAACATAAACACATTCAACGTTTATATACACACCAAGCGGAATCATTCCGTCATGTCACCTCAGGCCAACATGTGGTAACCGTAACGCCAACGGCTTCGGGTAAGACGTTATGTTACAATTTGCCCGTTCTCCAAAAGATTCTTGAGAATGATGCTTCTCGCGCCTTATATTTGTTTCCTACCAAGGCGCTTGCTCAAGATCAGGTCGCTGAATTGCAAGAAATGATTGATTTCATGGAAGTTGATATCAAAACGCACACCTATGACGGGGATACCCCGCCAACGGTGAGGCAAGCGATTCGCAATGCGGGGCACATTGTGGTGACCAATCCGGATATGCTGCATTCCGCTATTCTTCCGCATCATACGAAATGGGTCAAGCTTTTTGAAAACTTGAATTATATTGTCATTGACGAAGTGCATACGTATCGCGGTGTTTTTGGCAGTCATGTAGCGAATGTCATTCGCAGACTGAAGCGTATTTGTCGATTCTATGGCTCAAATCCCCAGTTTATTTGTGCGTCGGCAACAATTGATAATCCGAAGGAACACGCAGAACGGCTTATTGGCGAGAGCGTCACGCTGATCGACAATAACGGAGCGCCGGCAGGCGAGAAGCACTTTGTGTTTTATAATCCGCCGGTGGTAAACCAACAGCTGGGGATTCGTAAAAGCTCCGTCTTGGAGACGCGCAAGCTAGCAGGCTTGCTTCTGCGCAATGGCATCCAGACGATTGTTTTTGCTCGGAGCCGCGTGCGCGTGGAGATTTTGCTGACCTATCTGCAGGAGCTCGTGTCTCACGAGCTGGGCAGCAAATCGATCCGCGGCTACCGCGGAGGGTATCTCCCGAAGCTGCGCCGGGAGATTGAGAAAGGCTTACGCAGCGGAGAAATCCGCGGCGTAGTAAGCACGAACGCGCTGGAGCTGGGCATCGACATCGGCCAGCTGCAAGCGTGCGTGCTCAATGGCTATCCGGGTACGATTGCCAGTACTTGGCAGCAGTCCGGGCGTGCCGGACGGCGGCAGGAAACCTCGCTGACGATCCTCGTCGCAAGCAGTAATCCGCTGGATCAATATTTGATCCAGAACCCGCGGTATTTCTTCGAGCGACCGCCGGAGCAGGCGCGCATTCATCCTGACAATCTGATCATCCTCGTTGATCATGTGAAGTGTGCGGCCTATGAGCTGCCTTTCGAAGCGAATGAGAAATTCGGTGACGAATCGCTCACCGATATTCTTGAATACTTAACCGAAGAGCAGGTGCTCCATCAGGTGAAGGATCGTTGGTACTGGATGGAGCAGTCTTTTCCAGCGCATAACATTTCTTTGCGTTCTGCTGCGCAGGAAAATTTCATTATTATCGACATGACGAACGGACATAGAGTTATAGGAGAATGCGACAGATTCAGTGCGCCAACGCTAATTCATGAGGAAGCCATTTATATTCATGAAGGTATTCAATTTCAAGTGGAAAAGCTGGATTATGAAGAGAAGAAAGCTTTTGTCCGTCAAGTGAGTGTTGATTACTTTACGGATGCCAGTATGGCGGTTCAGCTTAAAGTCCTTCATGTTAACCGCGAAGGCCGTACAGGAGGGTTGCTTCGTCAACTTGGCGAAGTTACCGTTAACGCGCAGCCAACCATTTTCAAGAAAATCCGTTTACGAACACATGAAAATATAGGCTCCGGTCCGATCCGTTTGCCAGAAGAAGAGCTTCATACGAGCTCATATTGGTTTACTTTTGACGAGGAGATGTCGGCTGGCAAATCGGCTAATGACATGCAGCATGCGCTGCTTGGGATTGCCAACGTGCTGGCGCATCTTGCGCCGCTGTATTTGATGTGCGACCCGATGGATATTCGGTCGTTCCGCAGGTCCGCGCCGTGCATAACAAGCTGCCGACGGTGTTTTTCTACGACCGCTACCCGGGAGGCGTCGGTTTGAGTGATCGGCTGTACGAGGTACACGGACAGCTCATGGATCAGGCGCGCAGCCTGATTAAACATTGCACCTGTATCAGCGGCTGCCCGGCTTGCGTCGGACCGATCGAAGAGGTCGGCTTGCTTGGCAAGCAGCTCGCTCTGGAGCTGCTTGGGCAGCTCGAAGGCGGTGCCCGATGAGCGGGCTCCGCGAAAGACTCGGCCGCCTGAGAGGGCCTGCGGCGGCGCAGCCGATCGCGCAGCCTACTCCACGGGCGAGTGACGAGTGGGCGCAGCTCGGCGCCCATGTGGAAACAAGCCCGGCAGGCTCGTTTGTCATGCGGCGCCGGGTGTATGGCGCTGACAGCGTACACGGCTATTATCGGCTGCAAGATTTAGCAGATTTTGCGGAGAATCTTTCCTGCTTTCACGACCGTGCCGGCGCCGTGCAACTCGAAGAGCTGCTTTTCTTTGATACGGAAACGACCGGACTTGGTGTTGGTACTGGCAATGTACCGTTTATGGTCGGCATCGGCTTTTACACGGAGGAGAGTTTCACGGTAGAACAGTTATTTATTCGCAATCCGGCAGAAGAGCATGCTATGCTTATCTATTTGCAAGAGCTTATCATGCGCTTTACTCATATCGTATCGTATAATGGCCGCACCTTTGATTGGCCGATACTGAAAAATCGTTATGTGCTTAATAGACTTAAAATGGCAGATTCCAGGCTGCTTCATCTGGACCTTCTATACCCTTCAAGAAGCCTGTGGAGGAATAGTTTGCCTTCTTGTCGTTTAAGTAAGGTTGAAGAGAGCCGCCTAGGTTTTGAACGCGTAGATGATGTCCCCGGTTCTATGGCCCCTGTGCTCTATTTTCAATATTTGGCAGAGAAAAATCCTGCGATTCTTGAAGGTGTTTTCGTTCATAATGAACACGACATTGTCACCCTAGCTGCGCTCGCTATTCATTTTGGAAAGTTATTGCATGGAGAAGCTGCCGCACATACGTTAGAAATTGAACCGGAAGAAAAGTTTCGAACAGGCCTTTGGTTAGAGAAAATGGGACGTACGTCATTAGCCGAGGCTTATTTAGATGGCTTGTTTGAACAACTGACAAACGGAGAAATCAATGTATCCCAAGCCGAATTTGAATCCATTCTACTTCTAATGGCTGCTTTCTATAAGAAAAAATGCAGGTACCTTCGCGCTGTTGAGCTGTGGAAAAGATGGATTGCCGTTAAACCTGCGACTATAGCCCTTCAGCTAGATCCTTATTTAGAGTTAGCGATGTATTACGAGCATAAAGAGAAAAATTTGCATCAAGCGATATTTTACGCCGAGGAGGCATGGGCTAAGCTTTGGCGTCGCCGTGCCCTTCATCGTAATGACCGGAAGCAAACTGAAATTGAGGAAGCTCTGGAGAAGCGCATTCGTAGGCTGAAACAAAAGATGCAAAGAGTGAGACAGTTAACCGTCAACTGAACACAAGTGCCGCAAGTACAATCAAGCAGCCAAAGTTACGAAAAGTCAAACCTTCATATGTAAGTGAGGGGCTAATATAAGTGCATGGCGTTCTCACTACTCGTCGTTTATTTTTCCTTCCTTTTGGCTATACAAAGGATAAAATGGCAAGGAGTGAATGCGATGCCAGAACTTCCCGAGATTGAGACATATCGCCAGCAATTAGCACCACTAATTCAAGGAGTACCGATTACAGGGGCATTGGTCACCCGACCGAAATCATTGAATGTAGAACCGGAGCTGTTTATTCATCAACTAACCGGAAATCGCATTGTACGCATAGATCGAAAAGCCAAACATTTACTCTTTCATTTGGCATCTGGGGATGTTCTGCTGCTGCATTTGATGCTGGGAGGATGGCTGTTCTACGGTACCGAGGAAGAGAAACCAGATCGAACAACGCAAGTTGTGATTCATTTTGGAAATACGCATTTATATTTTATTGGACTGCGTTTAGGATATTTGCATGTGCATACGATGTCAGGAATTCATTCAAAGTTGAAGAATTTAGGTCCTGAACCTCTGGAACAGGCGTTTACTTTTTCACAATTTCAACAGGTTTTGCATCGCAAGCAAGGCAATCTTAAGGTTACACTCGTCGATCAAACGTTTCTGTCGGGTATCGGGAATTGTTATTCCGATGAAATCTGTTTTGTCGCAGGCATTCTTCCTACGCGTAAAATTCCTTCTCTTCACGAAGAAGAGCAATCTCGTTTGTATGTCTCGATCCGTACAGTTCTTCTTGAAGCGATTCAATTTGGCGGTTATATGGAATTTCCTCTATTCGTCGGTGACCGTCTAACGGGAGGATTCGATGCCAAGTGTCGGGTTTATGATCGAGAAGATGAGCCCTGTGTACGTTGCGGTCATCCGCTCATCAAGGTTGAACTTTCGAGTCGCAAATGTTTTTACTGCACGAATTGTCAAACGTGAGGGGGCAGATTCAGCATGTATATCGGTTCTCATGTGAGTACAAGAGGCAGCTATTTAAATGCGGCCAAAACAGCCTTTGCCATTGGAGCAAATGCTTTTCAATATTTTCCGATGAATCCTAGAAGCCTTCAGACCAAACCCGTCCATCAACGGGATACGGAGGCTTGTAAACAGTTTTGCAGTGAACAGGGCATTTTGTCGATCGGGCATGCTCCATACCCTCTGAATCCTGCAGCAGATGAAATGGATCGGGATGTGATGATCAAGCTTTTGAAAAATGGGCTATCCATTACGGACGCTTGCGGTTCAATGGGGCTTGTAGTTCATTTTGGGAAGTATATTGGAAAAGACCCGTTACAAGGCTACAAAAATATAATACAATGTTTAAATAGCGCAACTCGAGGCTATGAGGGGACATCCATTATTTTACTTGAAAATCAGGCGGGTGAAGGCTCTCAGCTTGGTTTAACGATGGAAGAAATGGTGCAGGTGCGCAAGCTTTGTGAATTTCCGGACAAAATCGGCTTTTGTTTTGATACGTGTCATGCTTTTGCCAGTGGCTTGTGGCACGGGGGTGATTGGCCGATGTTAGAGACCAGAGGTAAACAATTGGATTATCTTCCTCATCTAAAAGCAGTTCATTTGAATGATTCTGTACATCCGTATGGCTCTCGTAGAGACCGGCATGCCAATGTTGGGACAGGCCATATTGGACAGGCAAACATACAGATGTTGCTCGCTTCGCCTTTCGTGCAAAACATACCGATCGTTTTGGAAACACGAGCAGGCAAGGATGGCACACATCGTGAGGAAATTGCGCTAGTGAAATCGTTATCGCACTCATTGTAAATAGGGAAGGAAAGTCGACCATGATTCATGTATACTTGGATGATCTGCGTCCTTGTCCAAGAGGTTTTACACTAGCCAAAAATGTAACGGAATGCATTATGCTTCTTCAAGAATTTGAAATAGATACATTGTCTTTAGACCATGATCTTGGTTGGAATTCCAAGCAAACTGGCATGGATGTTGTCATCTGGCTAGTGCAGCAACAAAAATTTCCCAAAGCTATTTATATCCATACGTCCAGTCCTTCGGCTTGCACGGCCATGTATGAAATGCTCTATGCCGTTAAGCCTGATGAATTGCGTCTATATCCACATCCGATTCCTGACGATATTCTTGTACAGATTGCTCAAGGCCAGTAAACTAAATGGATGGTTTATGGTTGAATGAAAGGAAACGATACAGTATGATTCATTTATCCGGTATTCATTTTATAAGAGAAGAACGTCATATTTTACAAGATGTAAATTTGCATATTGAACAAGGCGAACACTGGGTGCTGCTCGGTCGTAATGGTTCCGGCAAGACAACGCTGCTCGAAATGATGAATGGTTATGAATTCCCAAGTCGGGGAACGGTAGATGTGCTTGGTAACCGGTACGGTCAATGTGATGTAAGGGAAGTTCGTAAGAAAATTGGCTACATCTCTCAGTCTTTATTTGAAAAATTAAATCTGAACGATCCTGTTTTAGAAGTTGTTGCTACTGGGGAATATGCATTCCTGCGGTTTTATCAAGAAATTCCGCAAGAGGTTAAGGATCGTGCATTTCAGATGCTGGAGCGAGTACGCCTTGCACATTTGGCACACCAACCTCTAGGAAAGCTTTCTCAAGGAGAACGCAAGAAGGTTATGCTGGCAAGATCACTCATGATGACGCCTTCTATCCTTGTCATGGATGAACCAGCGGCAGGCTTGGATTTATATGAGAGAGAACGTTTCTTGGCTGATGTCAATGATTTGAGTAAACAGGATATCACTGTTGTCTACGTCACGCATCATATTGAAGAAATTATCCCTTTATTTACACATGTGGCTATTATAGAGCAAGGGAAGTTAATTGCCTCCGGACGAAAGGAAGATGTCTTGACTCCTGAGCATATCTATCAAGCTTTTGGCATTGATATTACGTTAGAATGGTTTCAAGATCGTCCATGGATAAAAGTGATCGAAAACCGATCGTAGAAGACAAAAAGGATGCGGCTATGACTAATTTAAGAACTTATATTGGCACTTCTAATCATGGATTTGCCCAATACGCACAAGATGAAATTCGTAAATTGTTTCCTTTAACCAAATTTTGGTTATTGGTACCTACAGAAGTATTTATATTTGAGGTGCCTGAAGGAACTGAAAACCTGTTAACTACACTGAAAGAACAAGAGCCGATGTTTCTGAGACATATACAGCCTGTAGTGCAAGAATGGCAGCTAACCAGGTCGGAAACTGATTTGGATACGCTCAAGGCATGGTTGACAGATGCTCATAGAACAGGACTCATAGGCACAGGGGAGAAAGTCGCAGTTCAAGTACGCAAAGAAGATGGGGTAGATGTGCCTTACGCGCCTTTTGCGGTTAAAGCTGCTTTACAAGAGGTTATTGTGTCTGATCTGCTTTCTGAGCCCGTCGTTCGGTATGCGGACGTTACGATTTCCGTTTACATCAGTCCAGAAAAGCTGTATGTCGGGATTTCCAAGCCATCTGATAACTTATCGGATTGGTCTGGAGGAGCAATTCGCTTTATGAAGGAAGAAGATCAAATTTCACGCGCCAAATTCAAGCTGTTAGAGGCTGAACAGCGTTTTGGCATCGATTTTAGCGTAGCTCGCACAGCGCTTGATATTGGGGCGGCCCCTGGGGGCTGGACATCTTTATTGCTGGAACGTGGTTTGAAGGTGACTGCTATCGATCCTGCATCCATGAGCCCTAAGCTGCAAGGCAATCCGATGCTGAAGATTTACAAGAAGAATGCAAGCGATGTGAAGTTGAAACCCAATGAATTTGATTTGCTTGTATGTGATATGAGCTGGGATCCACGTCAGATGGGACGATTAGTGGCGGATTTACTGTACGCTTTACAAAGTGGAGGCACCGCAATTATTACAGTCAAATTAATGCACAAAAAACCATTCCAAACGGTGCGCGATCTGATGAAAATTCTTGAACCGTCTCTCTTCCTGATTAAAGCGAAGCAGTTGTTTCACAATCGCGAAGAACTGACCTTATATTTGCAAAAGACGTAGAATGTGGAAAAAAATGTAGATTTTTAAGGAATGTCCTCTTATAATCAAGGTAATTCATCCTTGAAAGGGGGCATTTTATTTATTGTGAGTAGTCAAAAGCGTTGGATTGGCACATGTATTGGGGGCAGATATCAGGTCGAGTCCCTGCTTGGGCAAGGCGGTATGGGAAATGTCTATTTGGCCGAAGATTTGAAGCTGAAAGGGAAAAAATGGGCAGTTAAGGAATGCCTGCCTTATGAGGATGACGTTGCGTCTTTTATGGAAGAAGCCGAGATGCTTGCCTGTTTGCAGCATCCTCAGCTGCCACAGCTTGTTGATTATTTTACGACTGATGAGGGAATTGGGTTCTTGGTCATGGATTACATCCACGGTCCCACACTTCAGGATATGTTTGATGCCCAACGTACTGTACTTTCTGTGAATGAAATTGTACATATTGCGCTTCAGCTGTGCGATTTGTTTCATTATCTACATACCTTCCAACCGCAACCGATCATATATCGGGATTTGAAGCCTTCCAATGTGATGATTAACGAGAATGATCAAGTCAGATTGATTGATTTTGGAGTCGCTCGACATTACACACAAGGCAAGCAGTCGGATACGATGCAAATGGGAACGATCGGCTTTGCCGCGCCTGAGCAGTTTCTGGGCTTCCAAACAGATGAACGATCTGACTTATATACGCTTGGTGCTAATCTATATTACCTGTTGTCAGGCGGTCAATATGCCTATATGACAAAAAAAACGCTTGATCAAATCTGTTCCAACCTCCCAGAGGGACTTACATCCACCGTAACCTTACTCCTGCAAGAGAATCCTCAAGATCGCTGCCAAACCGCTATGGAAGTGAAGCAGCGACTAAAAACACTCCTTCCAGACCTTTTACTCACCGATTCTTACAAACAGACAAAAAAACAAAACATGAATCATAAGCCGGACGTTCTCTCTTCCATCCCAGATCAGCTAATTATTGTTGGAGGGTTATATGCGGGGGTTGGGGCTACTTTCACGGCTATTTCATTGGCAAGAATTTTAAATGCGATGGAAATTCCAAACGCGCTAGTGGAGCATCCAACGATTGAACCTGACTTATATATGCTTTTATTCGGAGATCGTAAGGCCCCGCAGTCCTATTCTTTTGCCACCAAGAAATATACAGAACAGCAAGCAAGGTCTGATGAACCATGGACTAGCGGTCATACCACCTGGGTTCCTTTAGATCCCAATGGTTGGACTGGCGAGTGGCATTCTACGGATTCCTTCAAGCTTCTCTATACGATCAAAAAGCCGATCGTCCTCTGGGACGTATCGACTCGCTGGGAAGATCTTTCGGTTCGAGAGCTATGCCATAGCGCTGATCATATCCTTGTTGTTCTGGATACTTCGCCGGCCAAATGCAGCAGACCAAGTGCACGTGCATATTTGGAAATTTTAGATACCTACCGTAAAAGAGGAAAAAAAGTGCATTTTGTAGCTAATCGAAGTGATAGTGGGCAATTGCCAAAAGAATGGGTGAATGCACTTCCAGAAGCTCCTTTATGTACACTCCCTGAAATCCCTTACGAAGAAGTCATGCGCGCTGTTTGGAAAGGGGATTGTATTCAAGACCAAGCCAATCGGATGGAGCAGCTGTATATGTGCTTAACACCTTTGCTTAAAGCCATCTTACCCGAATCCATACATAAGAATAACCGAATTAAAACGAAAAAATCGTTGTTCTCAGGCTTTAGAAAGCACGGTTAAAATCTTTATTTAACTGATAAATCACCCAAGCAAGCAGTGTTGCAAAACAGGCCCATAACAAATAAGGCACTAGCAGCCAAGCAGCAAGCTTGGAATAAGGAATGGTTGCGTAGATCAATAGGTACGTCGTGATAGCAACAATGAGGGTGTCCAGAAACGCTAAACGTAAATTTTTCAGCTTAAATTCAAAAAATGTAAAGGCTTGATTAGCTACAAAATTAAGGAACAAAATAAGGACATAACCGGCAGAGGCTTCTTGAAACCCATCGGTTTGTGTGTACACAATGGCTACAGACGCCGAAATCAAGGCATACAAGATCCCCCATGCGATCCCAAATAATTGGGCAGGAGGATTCCAGGTCGGTTTTTTCAATTTCGCATAGAAAGAAAGATCTGTAGGAAACAAAACACCCGAAAGCGAAAATAAGGCAAACGTGACGAGAAATACAACAATAAAAGTTAGCATACAAACACCTCCGATTCTGATTGTCCACTTGCTATTACTATATTACACACGGCGGTCAAGTTATAACCAAAGAAGCAGGAAGTATGGTAAGATAGTTGCACAAAGTTGGTAAAGAAAGTAGGGTACAAGAACATGGAAGAACGATTTGCCAGAGAATCCCGATGTTTCAAAACGTCGCGCATTTTTCCTAGCGATGTAAATAATCACAACACACTTTTTGGTGGCAAATTGATGTCCTATATTGATGATATTGCTTCCATTGCCGCTCATAAGCATTGCCGGAAGTTGGTTGTGACAGCTTCAACAGATTCCGTCGATTTTCTGTACCCGATCCACACCTCAGATTCGGTCTGCCTGGAATCCTTCGTTACGTGGACAGGGAAGAGCTCGATGGAGGTTTTTGTAAAGGTAGTTACAGAAGATTTGAAAACAGGAGATAGAAAAATAGCTGCAACCTCTTTTCTGACTTTCGTGGCATTAGACGACAATAAAGTGCCGATTGAGGTGCCTCAAGTGATACCTGAGACTGAAGAAGAGATGAAGCTTCATGAATCAGCGCCGCAACGAGCCGAGATGCGCCGCATTCGGAGAGTGGAAAGCAAGAAGCTTGCAGGTTTTTTTACAATGAAATATCCATGGGAATAATTAAAGATTGATTTTTTGGTGAAATGTGGTATAATTTGGATAATTAAATCGGAAAAGCGGAAGCACCGCTGATCGTGGAGAATCATTCTTCACAATCGGCGCGTGCTTTTTTGTTTTTCTTTTGGGTAAGAAGGAGGTTGATGAGTGAACGAAGTAATGAAGGTCCGCATAGCCATTGTTCTGGCTGTCATCAGTTTGGTGTTAATCGGAAGCGGCATCTATATCCAATTATTTTGAGAAGAAAGTAAAGCAAAGGAGGATTTAATGGGTAAAATTCAGCTTTATGTATTAGACAATGATCTCGATTACTCGGAAAGGTTGGCTGCTTTCATTCGAACTTCTGAGTACGCGGAGAACATACAGGTAAGGCTTTTTTCAACATTGGAGCTTTTGCTGCAATTACTTGAAAGTAGTCCTTCAGAGGGCGTACTGCTGCTATCAGAGACCTATTTTCCAGAACTGATGAACCATAGATCAACCTTATGCAAGATGGTATTAAGTGAAACGATAGCCAATTCGAGAGAAATGGAGACGAAAATTCCATTTTTGTATCGGTTTCAATCGCTGCATCAATTGCTATCCCGCCTTCAAGCTTTTTACTTAGAAAAGCATCAATATCCGGTGTTTCCAACAACAGAGAATCGAACTCAGATTATTTCTGTCTACAGCAGTGTAGGAAATAGCGGCAAATCCATGACAGCCATTCATATGGCGAAGCAGCTATCCTTTCGCGGTAAGCGTGTATTTTATTTAAGCCTAGAATCTGTCAGCTCGGCATCGCTATGGCTGGAAGGAGATTCTGGTCGGTTTTCACAGCTTTTATATTATTTAAAAAGATCACCTGATTTACTCGGTCCGAAACTTCAACTCCTGAAGTCGCAGGATCTCAAGCTGCGATTGGATTATTTAACACCTAACGATCAAATTCGGGAAATGCAAGAGATGAATGGAGAAAATGTTCGTTTACTTATGGAATCGTTGTTATCACTTCAGATGTATGACTATATCATTGTCGATTTGGAGGCCTCCGTTCATCCCAGAATCGTGAAATCGCTTGAACTTAGCGACCATATCATTTGGATTGTTCTGGATGATTTGAATGATTTGTATAAAACGCAAGCTATGCGTAAACAAATGGGCTCCATGCAAAAAGTCCACTTCGTTTTGAATAAATATACAGGAAAACAAGCAAATGATTTTTCCACGCTTAATAATGAAATTGCATACAAGCTTCCATACATTCCTGAATGGAAAATAGTAAGCTCATCTGATCAGATTTGGCAATCCCTCCTATTTTCTGAACAAACGTATGACTTGTTCAAATTGTTAATTCAAGGGAAAGATTATCCCTCTGCCTTCACAGAAGGAGCTGCTGCTTCATGAATCAGCAATTGTTTCTTGAATTAAAGCAGCAAATTAAGGAGCGTCTAGATCTTTCTAGTACGGTTAGTGATAACCAGCTTATTGAACTGATCGAAGAGGTAGTCTTTCGTATATCCGCAGAGCAAAGTTGGGTATCTAGTGACATACAAGAAGCGGTTAAGCGAATTTTTAACTCCTTTCGAGGACTGGATGTGCTTCAACCGTTATTGGACGATCCAACAGTAACAGAGATTATGGTTAATGGTCATGACGTTATTTTTTATGAAAGAAAGGGAGCAATTGAACGTTATCCGTACACATTGGAGAGCGATGAGAAACTTGAAGATCTGATCCAGATGATCGTTTCAAAAGTAAATCGGATCGTGAATCAAGCAACGCCGATTGTTGATGCGCGCCTGCAGGATGGTTCAAGAGTGAATATTGTGCTCCCACCGGCCTCACTAAGCGGTCCAACATTGACGATTCGTAAATTTCCTGAAAAGCCTATATTGATGTCGGATTTGATTCAAATGGAGAGTATATCGGTGGAAGCTGCGGAACTGTTGAAGATTATGGTGGAATCAGGTTACAACGTTTTTATTGGCGGTGGAACAGGATCGGGAAAAACGACATTTCTGAATGCTTTAGGTGCATGGATACCCTCTCATGAGCGTGTAATTACGATTGAGGATTCTGCTGAGCTGCAAATTCAGACTGTACCCAACCTTGTTCGGATGGAGACGCGAAATGCGAATACAGAAGGGAAAGGCGAGATTACGATTCGGGATCTCATTCGTGCATCACTGCGTATGCGGCCTAATCGCATTATTGTTGGGGAAGTGCGCGGAGCTGAGGCTATTGATATGTTGGCTGCAATGAATACCGGACATGACGGAAGCCTCAGCACAGGGCATGCCAACACGTCGATAGACATGCTGAGCAGGCTAGAGACAATGGTTCTTGGTGCAGCTCCTTTGCCGGTAGAAGTAATTCGGAAGCAAATTGCATCCGCATTAGATATCATGGTCCACCTGAGCAGAATTCGTGATCGTACCCGCAAAGTAACGGAGATCCACGAAGTCATAGGCGTAAAGGATGGAGAGGTGCAGCTTCATCCATTATTCCTCTTTGAGGAAAGCGGTGAAACGGCAGCGTGCAAGGTTGTTGGGAAGCTGATATATACAGGGAATCGATTGCACAATATGCACAAAATTCAAATGGCCGGTAAGAAGCTGCCTGCTTGGTTTGCGAACACAAAGAAAGAACGTGAAGTCGGATGACGCTTTTCTTCATGCTTCTTTTTATCGGGGCATCCAGTTGGTTCTTACTCGTCTATGTAGAAAAAAGGAAAGGAAGTGGAGGTCATAAAGGTTCTAAACAAAAGATACAGAAACAGCCTTCTGTCATTAATCAACTCGTTGATTATGATGATTATCAGCTTACCTCCAAAGAAAAGATAACCGCAATTTGTATGCTGGCCTTACCTGCCTTCATCATTGGTTTCATTTTTTATAAAAGCTTCTTCCTTGCATTCATTTTCAGTATGATTGGCTTTTTATTCCCTCGAATTCGTCAGCAACAGCTTATCCAATTACGCAAAAATAAATTGCACATCCAGTTTAAACAAGCATTGAGCTGTTTATCTTCTTCTATGACAGCCGGAAAATCTATCGAAACAGCATTTAGAGAAGCTTTGGACGATTTGAAAGTGCTTTATCCTGATCCTGCTTGTTTAATTGTAGTCGAGTTTAGTGTGATTTGTCGAAAAATAGAGAACGGAGAACAGATCGAGTCTGCACTGAAAAATTTTGCCGACCGTTCCCATCTAGAGGATGTGAAAAGCTTTACGGATGTGTTCCTTACTTGTAAACGGACAGGCGGCAACCTCGTGGATGTCATGAAGCGGACCGCATCAGTCATTGGAGAAAAGCTTGAAATAACCCAAGATATTTCGGTCATGGTTGCGCAGAAACGTTTTGAATCCAGAGTGCTTTTGTTTGCTCCAATAATTATCGTGGCAGTGTTAGCCTTTTCTTCACCTGATTACATGGAACCGTTGTACTCAGGGCGAGGCATATTGATTATGACTGCGGCTTTGCTGCTGCTCGCAGCTTGCTATGCGCTCACTCAAAAAATCATGAATATCAAGGTGTAAACATGTGGATCACTATTGTATTTATTAGCGAAGTCCTTTCTTGTCTGATTATCTATTTCTATGGAAACAGAACGTATGCCACTTTGTTGAAGGATCATGACTATCCTTTTCAAATGAAACTGCTTCTGCCCTTCAGTTATGTTTTGGTAGATAAGCTGCAGCTTATGGATAAAATGCCTGATTTTACAGCAAGAATCCATTATAAACTGCTAACACTTTATGGAAGAAGCTTCGCGACATTTAATTCGAAAATGTTTTTCGCTGAATTACTTTCCGCTTCAACCTTTTGTTTACTAATTTGTACACTGCTATCCGTACTGGCAGGCGGAGATAGCACTCTTTTCGCACTTGGCATGCTCGCTATATTAGCGGTTCCTGCATTAATGGCTCGTGATCTGGACACGAAAATCCGTAAGAAACAACAGCTTATGATTCTTGAGTTACCAGAAGTACTGAGTACAATCGTGCTGCTCGTGAACGCAGGGGAAACAGTCAATCGTGCATGGGTACATTGTGTTAATGCCCGACCGCATAAAGCTCATACACCTCTTTACAAAGAGTTAGCTCAAGCCGTTCATGAGCTGGAGATGAACATTTCCTTTTCAAAAGTCATGGACGACTTCAGCAAACGATGTGCACTGCATGAGGTGTCGCTGTTTACTTCGACTCTCATGCTGAACTATAAGCGCGGGGGCAGCGATTTTGTAATCGCTCTGCAGTCTCTATCACTTGATCTCTGGCAAAGAAGAAAGTCAGTATCCCGAACACTAGGTGAAGAGGCATCTTCTAAGCTTGTCTTCCCTATGGTGCTTATATTCATTGTCGTTATGGTCATCGTCGCCGCGCCTGCCTTACTAATAATGAATCAATAAATGGAGGAATAATGCAATGAAGATGACGATAAACGGGCTTAAAAAATTCTGGCAGGATGAAGAAGGATTAGGAACATTGGAAATATTATTGATCGTCGCAGTATTGGTAGCTATAGCGATCATTTTCAGAAAGTGGATCGTGTCGTGGTTTCAAAAACTGATAGGTGATGCCAATTCAGATTTAAAAGACAACAGCGCTGTTGCTCCTTGTGCGCCTAGTCCGACTACAAGCTGTGCGCCGTAACCGCAGAGCGGCGGGCTTTCAATCGAATGAGCAGGGAAGTTTCACGCTTGAAGCCTCCCTTGTATTTCCAATGATCTTATTATGTACGATCACACTGCTTTTTGTAGGAATGTATGTGTATCAAAAAGCATATGTGCAGCACGTCGCCAGAACGATGGCAGAACGATTGGCTTTCACTTGGGACAACAGTCATAAAGACCTGGCAACTGGCAATTTCGATCCTAGCAAAACGGATGGTTTATATTGGCGGCTTACACACGATCATGTGACGGATTTGTTTGGATTGCTATTATCTGTTGGCACATCGGAAGTCGCTATCCCAACAGGTGTTGCCAAGGATCAAGTCGGGAGTAAACTGGCAAAAACGTCGTCTTATCTGCCCAAAGGAATGACGGGTACAGCTAAGTACTCCAACTTACTTTTGGATCACCGGGTTGAGGTTAAATTGAACAAGCCTTTTTTCTCTCCCCCCTGGCTACGAAAATGGTTTGATGCTGAGAAGTCGGATGGTCAAGCCATCTCACATGTGGTTGAACCTGTTGAAATGATACGTTTAACCGACATTACTCGAACGTATTTTAAGGCAATAAAAGATCGGATTTCTCCTCAAAAGGCTAAAGAAGCATTGATAGAACCCCTTCAAAATGATCTTTCCGGACCAAGTGTGACAATCAAATCGGAGCGACAAGCAGCTTCATATTTAAGATCACTTGTTGGGGGAAGGGAAGTCATCTTGAAAACACCTTCGGGGAAGAGCAGAACGATAGATGCGCTCGATGCGAATGGGATAGCCCACCAAGCCTATTATAGTATGACAGAATCACAGCTCAGGAAGGAGCAAATGCCAAAGGATATTGAACTACTCGAACAAGGTGTACAAGTGAAGGGAATTGTGTGGCATTTTTTTAAGAAGGATCCTAGCGGAAAAGGTGTGATTTCTGATTCATTTCGTAAAGAACTAGAGCGTAACGGTATTGTAGTTGTGATACATAATTAGAAAGGGGGAAGTTTTTGGGCAAGTTCATGTATTCGGAAAAAGGCGCTGTATCCGTGTATCTCATATTAATTATCGTTCCCATTTTTTTATTTCAAGCCGTGCTCATCGATTTCGCAAGAATCAAGTTTGCTGAGAAGGAAACCGAGTCAGCCGTGAAGGCAGCAACGCGTTCAGTTTTGTCTGCTTACGATAACGAACTCCAGGCAATGGGACTCTATGGGCTTGGTATATCACAGGATAAAGCTAAAGACATATTTCGTGACGTTTTTGGTAATAACTTATCTGCTCACGTATCAGCAGGCGGATTTCATTATGTAGATACCAAGGCGTTAAATGAAAGTATTCGCCTTACACCTGTATATTCATTAGCTAGTCATGTGGTATTTCAACAACAAATTCTTGAAGATATGAAAATCAAAGCACCAATTGAATATACACTTGAACTTACAGATAAGTTTCGTAAAAGTGGAACGAACGTTCCTTTTCAACAAGGTTCACAGTTTTCGAAAGAAGGAGCCGAGTTAGAGAAGCTGCTTGAGCAGAGAGAAGGTGCGTTAGATGAAGCATGGTCATATAGCGAGGAACTGCATTTGAAAATATCGACCTATCATTCTTATTATCAAGCACGCATCACTGAATTAGATCGATTGGCATCCGAAATTGGCATTCATACCATCGAAGAAGTGAGGAGCCAACTAACTGCAGTTAAGGATCAATTGAAATCGATTCATGAATCTTTAAAAAATCTGGATATGACCTTAGCAGCGTTAAGCCAAGCTGGTCCTGAAGCTGCTGCCAGCATGCAATCGATATTCGCATCCAAACAAGTAATGAACGAACAGGCTCAAGCGCTTGTACAAAAGCAAAATGAATTCGAAAGATTATTGACCTTGATTATCCAATATGCAGCTTTAATTGCTGAAACTAAAGTTGAAGTTCCATTAAATCAAAAAACCGTCCAGAAATTACAACAAACCATTGAATCCTCGCTTCGGATCGCAAAACAAAAAAATGAAGAGATTAGGATAAAGCTGAACGGGATTCATACAAGCATGACCAACTCTGCGCCAGAAGTATATGAGGTTTTTCAAAGTGTAAACGTGATAGGGGATGATTATTTCTACACGTATCAAACATCCGTTGCAAGTATAACGTCGTTGTTCACAGCGTATCAAGAAGTCATCGACTCTATATACCTTTTCACCCCGGATCAGACAAATCGGGCCAATTTGGCTAATAATGCGTATGGGTCCTTATCTGACGAGTTTTATGGGAAACAAGGTGCATTAGAGAAAACGAGAATGGATAAGCATGCACATATAACGGCGAACAAACAAGAACAGAAAAACAAAATTCAAACTATCCTGGATCAAGCCAAACAAGCTATAGGTGGTTGTCAAATCACCGGAGATTTGAATTTCTACAGTCAGCTGCAAGGTGTTGGGGGACAAGGATTAGGAAATAAAGGCTTTTATCAAAAATATCGGGAAGTAAATGCGCAGGAAGCCATGATAGGTAATGAAGTCAACTATGATCTGGAGAAAGCGGAACCTGTAAGCTTGAACGCAATGAGTATGCTGGAAGCCTTCAATCAAGCGGCTACCTCGCTGCGTAATGAGGTTTATGTGAACGAGTTCGCCTTATCGAAATTTAATTACCGTACATATGGGATGGAAAAAGATGCATCAGGTCAATCACGCAAATCAAATGAGCTAATAGACCCGGGAAACCATATGTTACTGAACCAAGAGGTTGAATATTTACTGTACGGATTTTCGTCTTGTGGGGCCAATATGTCATCGGCTTACGC
Source organism: Paenibacillus sp. N3.4 (assembly GCF_008017805.1). Lineage (GTDB taxonomy): Bacteria > Bacillota > Bacilli > Paenibacillales > NBRC-103111 > Paenibacillus_E. The sequence goes on from NZ_VRTT01000004.1 coordinate 81,543, forward strand.
GGAGATGTTTTCTTTTCGAATGGCTATCCGCACATTAGAAGCGTTGTTGGACCCCAAAAAAGAGCTGCTTAATTTGGGTTCACCGCTGCTTGTTCTTTTAACTGCTGCTGCAGAGGGTTCTATGAAAGCTTTTCAAGATATGAATAAATTAATAAAAGGAGAAGCCGTGGAATTATCTGCCAAAATTACAACCGCAGCTCTAAGCCTGACATACAAGGATTATTTGCGAATATTTTTGCTATTGCATAGTAATAATACGAAATTACTGGCTAGAATGCAGGCGCTGATAGAATTGCAAACAGGTAAAGATTTAGTTCTTGAAACGACCTATATCCAAGGGAATGCGACGAGTGACGTTAGATTATGGTTTATTCCTCAGATGATGAAGGTGATCGAAGGAACTGGTCTACTAGGCTGTAAAGTTTATGGCAACCGATGTCAGCTCAAGAGTACGGCAGCGTATGCCTATTGAAAGGCAGGAGGCTGTTTATGTTAAAGAAGTTTTACAGAGAGCAGAGAGGAAGTATGGTTATGGAGGCATCGTTGCTGCTGCCATTCTTTTTGGCTTTTGTTTTTGGTCTCATTATTTGTATTCGAATGGCTATTCTTGAAATGGCCTTGCAAGCGGGTGTATCTGAAGCAGCTAAAACCATTTCTGGTCAATTATACCCGATTCGACTTCTTATCCAGGAAGCTAAAACCAAATATGAACAGAGCAGCGCATCGGAAATGATGAATTCGGCCATCGAGCGTGTACAAGCTGCTAGGGAAAAGGTGACAACTTCCGAAGATTTGGCGGATGAATACGCGGCTTATATTCCAGACCCTTTACTTGAGCTCATAAAATGGGAGAAAGAAAAACGGGAATATGTGGAAGGAAAAGGTCAGGAAGAATGGGATTCCGTATACGAGCTGCAGGTAAAACCGCGCATAATGGCAGCTTTTACGCCAGTTGTATATGAGTTTTGTGATAAGGCTGCCATTGGGAAAAACACATTCAAAGTGATCGCGGTAACATTACCTAGTATGGAAAACGGAGGCAGTGCCTACTTTAGTGTGGAAGCTCAGATTTCTTACAAGCTACCTATTCCTTTTATGAGTCAAACTCTGATTTTAAAAAAGAAAGCTTTTGAAAGGGCTTGGGTAGGCGCATGATATTGAAAAGGAGTGAAGGAATGTATTGATTCATTTCGTTTTATTTATAGTTATAGGAATTGCATTCATAACAGATGCTCGTAAATCTATGATCCCTAATCGACTAACCGTTTGTGGAACACTGGTTGGAATCATGTTTCACTCCGTGAATGAAGGGTGGAGCGGTTTTCTGTTTGCCTTCACAGGTGCTGCTGTCGGTTTTATTGCACTATTGTTTCTCTATATGATTGGAGCGTTAGGTGCAGGCGATGTGAAACTATTTACTTCCATCGGAGCGATTATGGGTATGGCCTTTGTTATACAAGCTATGTTTTATGCATTAATATTTGCTGGTGTGATAGGTCTCATATTGCTTCTGGTTCGTAAGCAGATGATGACAACCGGTCATAGACTAACCAACTGGTTTATTTGCCTCCTTGCAAGCCGCGATCTGGACAGTTTCTTACATATAAAACAACAAAAGAATTTGAAATTCCCATTTATGTATGCCGTTTTACCAGGTGCATGTATGGCATGGTACTATTCGTTTCTAGGATGAGAGGTGACAACAATGAACCAGGAAGTTTTTGGACTTCGATATGATTTCATATACCGATATGGTCATTATATGGAGCTAACGAAATCAGAAGGTTTGACCATGAACGATCTATCCGCCTTGCAGCTGCGTATGCTCGAGGCCAATCAAGTTCATCATCTGCTTCCTTTAGAAATAAAAGAGGTTGATTTTCGTGTTAGCCTTTTGTATAACTTATCAGCCAAGCGGATGCTGTCGCATGTACTGAAAGTTGAGGGGCTGACGATTCTTCAATTTACAAAGCTTCTATATGCTATCGTATGTACTGTCGATGAAGGTAAAAATTACATGCTATATGAAACTGGCTACGTGTTGAAGGATAACTTTATTTTCCTAGGTCACGATTGGTCTGATGTTTATTTAACCTATGTGCCTCTGGATTGTTGCCAGAATGAGAATTCTGTTCTTGTATCCCTAGAGGCGCTTGTGAATTATCTTGCGCTCAAAGTAAAAGAGGATGATAGAAATAGGGCAAGTTCATGGCTTCAGTCATTGTTCCAATCGCAGAGTTTGCTTGACTACAAAGGAGCTCTGCTTGCTCAGTTGAATGATAGGGAACTTATAAAAGAACAGTCACTGGAAATAGTTTCACAATTAAATAAGCAAGAAGTGGAGCCAACGATTCCGAAAGAAGTCCAATCTACTTTGCCAAAGGCTGTATGGGGCAACAAAATCAAAAACAACTCTTTCCAAGTAACTGAGTCAGTGGAAGCTGTAACCGATCCTCCAGACATTTCTGACTGCATCGATGAAAACCAGTTTCGTTCATTGACTTTTGTGCCGATAAAACAGCGTTCAATAAACATCGCACTTGCTGTTACTTTTTTGTTGTCCGCCTTTGTATGGCAAAATTATTTCACTTATCCCTCAACCGCGACTCTCCGAATTACGTGTGGACTCACATTGCTGTTTATAGACAGTTGGTTTGTGATTCGCTTTCTTGGGCTACCTACGTGGCAAACAAAAAAGAGAGCGCTGCACCCTATCCTTATCCCCTCAAAGATCGAACGAGAAATAACAGAAGGGGAACCTTCCGAACCTTCCAATCATTCCTTGAATATCCAAGAGCATTATAAGAATTTGCACATGCATACAACCCTGCTCAGCCGTGAAAAGCCTAATGCGACCATATTCCTCGGAAATAGGAATCGGCCGCAACCTCTAGGTGCTCGCTTGGAAAGGAAGTTAGGGGATACGACTCAATTGATCGTCTTAGAGCATGATCCTTTTACGATAGGAAGAGGAGATGCGGAAACGGAAGTAGATTATAGGTTGGAGGAAGCGGGAGTTTCCCGTTTACATGCAGAAATCGTTAAGAATGATGACGGATATGGGATAAAAGATGTAGGTTCGATGAACGGAACTTTGCTGAATGGAGAGTCCATGGTTGCCTATCAGTCTTACCCATTGAAAGATGGAGATGAGATTACTATTGTTCGTATAGCATTGATATTTCGCCTATGAGATCAGTACAAGGGAGAGGCAAAAACTCGGTTTCTATCTTGTTTTCAACTCTGCAAATCGGACAATTACATCGAAATGCTGGAAATACATATCATTTGGATTTTCTAGTTTAGTCAACCTTTTCGTAGTTAGTGCCTGCAGTTTCTAGTGCAGAAGTAGCTGGAACTTATATCACGCATGTGAAAAATCCTAAAAAACTTTCCAATTGCTATAATTATCGCAACTACAGAAACCCTTGCTTATGTAATTGGTTCAATTGCACGGCGATGCAAGGGTATGGAAAAATAGAAAGTGACTGTCCCTTCCTGCACTGTAAGGCCGTAGGAAGCGTTGTGGTTTTCCAAAACAGTTCGGGCAATGGATAAGCCGAGACCTGTGCCACTGAATTTTTTACTGCGAGAGCTTTCCATTACGTAGAAGGGTTCCCAGATCTGTTCCCACTTAGAATCCTCTTCAATGTCTGTATCATTTTTGATGCAGAAATGAACGGAATCCTCTTTCGTTTCTGTCGTTATACTAACTTGCTTACCGGTCGTATACTTCATCGCATTGGTAACCCAATTATGCAGGACAGACTCCAGCTTTTGCCGATCTGCCATCACCCATGCTTCTGTGAGCCGCTCATTCGTATTTATTTCTAGGCCATGCTGTTGGAAGACAATTCGATAAGCGTCTAGCGTCTCCGTCATCAGCTGCCGAAAATCGATAGGTTCAAATTGATAGGATACAACTTGCAGCCGAGACAGCTCCAACAACCTGTCGATCATGTCGGCCATTTCTTCGCTCTTCTGCCGAATCACACTGGCATAGGTGCCGTCATCCAAACCATCTTGCAACCCGGATGCATATACTTGAATTAACGATAGAGGTGTCTTTAGCTCGTGTGAGATATCTGCGATAAACGTTCGCAGGTTAGCATTTTTCGATTCCAGCAACTGATGCGACTCCTCCAATTTTTCACTCATCCGGTTGATGCTGTGCGCCAAAGTCTCGATTTCATCACCTGTCCGTATGTCCACCTGAGTGAACGACAAATTGGAAATTGCCTTGGCCGTCTCATTCAGCTTAGCAAGCGGTTTGACAATCCGAATTGTATACAATGAGGACAATAGGATAAGCAGGATCAGCATGCCGATCCAAATATACGCATTGAAATGGTTGACGATTTGGATCGTTTCTGCTGAATGGGAGATGGATTCACCTACCACGAAGACTGATCCGTCGACTGCTAGGAAATTGGCTAGAAAGCTGGACTTCAGCTTGGACTGATCATAAATTTTATTAACTTTTCCTCCTTTGCGCAGTATCGCAATACTATCCTCGGTTAACCAAAATTTGCTGAGAGTAATCCCCTTGCGGTTTAGCTGCATCAGCAATTCTTGGTTCAGGTTATCGACCGTATCAGACAAGGAAGCGTGCGCAATCGTGACCTGGTATTGCTCTTCAATATGTTCAATTCGTCCCAATAAGGGACTATACTCCATGGGCGCAAGTTCAGAGACCAACTCAGTCAGCTTATGCTTTTTCTGATACAAAAAATATTTGGGGAGAAAGTATGTGTTCACCGCAAACGAGAGGACAAATACAACACACAGCGCGGCAGCGATTCTAACAATCAGCTTTCTAGTCAGTCTACTCATCAGAAACCTCGAGACAATAACCCATTCCCCGATACGTCTTGATTCGATGTTCTCCTATTTTTTCCCGAAGCCTGCGAATATGGGTATCAACCGTCCGTTCTTCACCAAAATAGTCGAATCCCCAAACCTGATCTAGCAGCATTTTACGCGTGACGATCTGCCCTTTGTTGACAACTAAATATTTCATCAATTGAAACTCTTTGTGTGTTGCAAGCACATCCTCCCCGCCGCGATAAACCTTTTGGCCTTCCAGATCAATTGTCAGATCGCCGATTGATATCTTCGCGGAAAGCTGCAGCAATTTTTTTGCACGAAGGATCAGAATACGAGGATCGAACGGTTTGCGAACGTAATCATCTGCACCTGACTTCAATGCAAGGAACTCGTCTTCTGGACTTCCCTTAGCCGTCAGCAGCAGAACCTTCGTCCTGCTGGTTTTCTTGATTTCTTGGCAAATCTCGACACCGCTGCGCTTCGGCATCATCCAATCCATAATCGCCAAATCTATATGATTGTTATAGAAGTGATCCAGCGCCTCCTCACCATCCTGTGCTAAGAGTGTCTGGAAACCTTCTTTTAAGAAATAGGCATTTAAAATTTGCAACATAAGCGGCTCATCGTCTGCCAGCAGCAGGTTCATATTCGCACCTCCTTTATGAGTAGTGTTGTAGTTTAATGACACAAGCCCATTCTAATATAATATCCTTTTGTTACACCAATATGAAAAGTCTGGTCGCATCTTCGGGTTTTTAAAAGCGCTAGGAGTTTCTTCGTTTTGGCACATTCCTGTAACAATACTTCCCTACAATGAGTGTTGTGTTTAAAAAAATGTTGGAGGAATACAAATGAACAAACGAATTGCTTGTATTTGCGCTGTCAGTCTTATAACCGTCGTATTAACCGGCTGTCGAGACGGCACAATGACTCAACCATTGACAACGAAGATGCAGCAAACAGAAGCGGCTGTACAATCTGTAGGTGAACCTTTTGATTTCGAAGTAGATCCAGAGACCTTTACCCTCATGATTATCAAAGACGGTGTTCGCGTACCAGCTTCAATTTCACTGCCTAAGACGCCAGTAACCAACTTGATCAAGAGCAAAGATTCGGTCCAATGGACATATCCGGGACAAGTTAGCGTCAGTATCGTAAAGAAAACCGATTATCTCGACATTCGCTTGAATTCTTTAGGTGCCGAGCAGTTCCAATGGCCATCCGTAAAAGCAGACAGCTACATGCTTCCCCTTGGCGAGGGGAAAGTAATTCCGGCTGGAGACGCGAACTGGCGAACATTCTTGAAGGATACGGACTACACCTGGAGCGAATCGTTCTCCATGGATTTCTTCGCTTTGCATGCCAATCCATTCTCTATCGTCTACGTGGTGACGAATAAGTTCAACGACGAGGTTCATTTCGATACGTCAGAGTCTGTGCAGTTTCAATTTACACATGCATTCCCTTCCATTAATACAGACAAAAGCTACGGTTTCCGCCTGTATGTAACCGGCAATGATCCGCAGGACGTCGTTCGACCCTACAAAAGTTATGTTAAGGAGAACGGGAATTACGTTACGCTGGAGGAGAAAGCTAAAGACAACCCGAATATCAGAAAACTGTATGGAGCGCCGCAGATCTATCTGTGGAGTGAGTCTATTCTTACGGACGCCGATGTAATTTGGCCAAAACTCCGAGCGTTACTGCCGAGCTCACTCGGCCCTTGGTTGGTTCAGCTTCTCTCTGGCACGGACGACGGTAGTGGCGAGTTCGCGCAGGTTCTAAAGCAAATCTCAAAGCAAGACTATATGGACAAGTATCAAAAAAAGGCCGTTCTCAATGCATTGAATCAGGGAATGAAGATGAAGGGCTTCTATTCTCCTTCTGTATTCCCAAATCCGGGCAATGAGGGGCAAAAGCTCATCGATCTGGGAATCGATAACCTAAGCGAGGAAAAGCTTTACGATTTGAATAAGTTACTGCTCAAAAGTGTGCTCCAAGACGTCGTAACTGCACTATCGGAGTGGGGACAATCGGATTCTACGGACCTAATTAAGGATATGAGCAGCTCCGGTATCAAGAACGCGTGGATTGGCCTTCCCAATTGGGCAGATGGATTGATGAATCCCCAAATGGTAAACAAAGCGAATCAAGTTGGCTATCTCATCGCCCCTTACGATTCCTATCACTCCATTCAGCAAACAGCGGACATCTCTTGGAACACGGCATTCTTCCCTGACTCTTCTCTATTTGAAAATTCGACGATCACACGTAAGGATGGAACTAAAGTTTCCGGATTTCTGCAGAGAGGACTTAAACTGAATCCTACCTTGGCGATGCCGAGCGTGGAAAAGCGTGTGGCGGGCATTCTTCAGGATGGAATTGGCTTCAACTCCTGGTTCGTGGATTGTGACGCGACAGGAGAAATTTATGACGACTACTCTCCGGCTCATCCTACGACGCAGCAGCAGGATCTGAAGGCCCGGATGGAACGGCTTAGCTATTTCGCCAAGGAAAAGAAGATGGTGGTAGGCTCGGAAGGAGGCAATGACTACGCAAGCGGCGTGATCGCCTTTGCTCATGGAATTGAGAGCCCGATTATTGCCTGGGGAGATCCTGATATGCGAAAAAATAAAGATAGCCAATATTATGTGGGCGGCTATTATTCTCCGAACGGTATTCCCGACAAATACAGCAAAGCAGTGCCCATCAAACCGCTGTATGAGAAGGTCTATAGCGATCCGACGTATTCGCTCCCTTTATACAAACTCGTCTACAACGACGCGATCATTACGACGAATCATTGGGAGTGGGGAAGCTATAAAATTAAAGGAGAAGAAGCTGACAGAATGCTTTACGGGCTTTTGTACAACGTTCCGCCTCTGTATCATTGAACCGTGAGACTTGGGAAAAAGAGAAAGCGAGTATCGTCGATTATTTGAAGGTATGGTCCCCCTTCAACCAGCAGGCCGTTTCTAGGCAGATGAGCCGATTCACCATTCTGACGGACGACAGGCTCGTTCAAAGTGCGAAGTATGGAGACGATCTAAAAGTCGTTGCTAATTTCTCCGATCATGAGGTGACGGTGGACGGCGAAGTTTTCCCAGCCAAATCGGCAGTCCTTTATGAAGGTAAGCAACGCCTGATTTTCGACGCAGCGGCCAACGTCAAGCTCCTTCCTAAGGAATGAATCAGCTATAAGCTACTTGTGATTGATGATTCATAAATCTATCAAAAGCAAATATTTTCACATGTAAGAACGATAGAAATAATGAAAAAACAACCTTAACTTTCTTCGGAAATTAAGGTTGTTTTTTGAGTTTCCAAGTGTGTTCATATAAATGTATAAACCACACCACATCGTTTTTGCCTGTTTGGGCAGGCTTATTTAGCAAGAAAAGTTAAATGAATGCGCTTACTACTGTATTTTAGCTATTTCCTGTCACGCATAAGCAGTGTTATAATAAGAAGTCGCGAAAAAGAGCGATTATCTTCTAACAGACAGGAGTTTGGGTTTACGATATGAGTCTTTTGACAGTTGAAGATTTAAGCCATAGCTTTGGGGATCGTACGTTATTTAAAAATGTGTCTTTCCGACTTCTCGCTGGTGAGCGTGTCGGTATTGTTGGAGCGAATGGCGTGGGTAAATCCACGATGATGAATATATTGACCGGAAAGCTTCTGAAGGATACGGGTAAAGTCGAATGGACGCCGCGCGTTCATTATGGTTATCTGGATCAGCATTCTGTCCTGACGCCAGGCAAAACAATTCGCGATATTCTTCGCGATGCTTTCTTGCCTTTATATGAAGAGGAAAAAGAAATGATGGCCATTACGGATAAAATGGCTGATGCAACACCTGAAGAGTTGGACGTATTGCTAGAACAAATGGGCGAGATTCAAGAGCGTTTGGAAATCGGCGGATTTTATATGTTGGACGTGAAAGTCGAAGAGATGGGGAACGGACTTGGTCTTAATGCGATAGGTTTGGACCGTGACGTGTCTTCCTTAAGCGGTGGGCAGCGGACGAAGGTTCTTCTGGCTAAGCTGCTTTTGGAGAAACCGACCGTACTGTTATTGGATGAGCCTACGAACTATTTGGACGTTGAGCATATCGAATGGCTGAAAATATATTTAAAAGACTATCCGTTTGCCTTCATGCTTATTTCCCATGATACGGAATTTATGAATGAAGTCGTTAACGTGGTCTATCACTTGGAATTTACGAAGCTTACTCGCTATACAGCAAACTATGAGAAGTTCCTGGACATGGCTGAGATGAATAAAACGCAGCATATTGATGCTTACGAGAAGCAGCAAGAATTTATTAAGCAGCAGGAGGATTTCATTCAGCGCAATAAAGCTCGCTATTCGACATCAGGGCGCGCGAAGAGTCGTCAGAAGCAGCTTGAGAAAATTGAGCGTATTGACCGTCCTGAAACGGCTATGAAACCTTCTTTCGTATTTAAAGAAAGCCGTTCTAGCGGAAGAATTGTGTTTGAAGCGGAAAATATGGAAATTGGTTATGACCGTCCGCTTCTTCCGACTATGAACGTGACGATCGAGCGTGGGGAGAAAATCGCGATTGTAGGTTGTAACGGTGTTGGTAAATCAACACTGCTCAAAACGATTCTTGGCAAGATCGAGGCCTACAGTGGCAAAACATATCGCGGTGATTTCTTGTTTCCAGCATATTTCGAACAAGAGGTCAAAGCACCTAATATGACGCCAATTGATGATGTTTGGAATGAATTCTCAAGCATGAATCAGAATGAGGTCAGAGGTGCATTGGCACGCTGTGGCTTGAAAAACGAGCATATCACTCGTTCCATGAATATGCTTAGCGGGGGCGAGCAGGCAAAAGTTCGTCTTTGCAAACTGTTGATGAGAGAAAGTAACTGGCTGCTGTTTGATGAGCCGACGAACCATTTGGACGTCGTAGCCAAAGAAGAATTGCAGAGAGCTTTAAAAGAGTACAAAGGAACTGTATTGCTCGTTTGTCACGAACCGGAATTTTATGAAGGTTGGGTCACGAGAGTTTGGGATGTTGAAGAATGGTCATCTAAAGTAGCCAAATAGGAGGAATTCATACATGTTAACTCATGTCGTATTTTTTAAACTTAAAGATCGCAGTCCTGAAGCTGTGCAGGTGACTAAAGCAGTATTAATCAATATGGAAGGTAAGATCCCGGTTTTACGGCATATTGAAGTAGGGACAGATATCTTACATCTCGAGCGTTCCTATGATATTGTTTTAATTACAAAGTTTGATTCACTAGACGATTTGAAGGTATATGACACTCATCCTTTGCATGAAGAAGTAAAGAAACATATGAAGACAGTCCTTGACGGAACATCGATCTGTGTAGATTTTGAAAGCTAATCTAGTTTGATAAACATTGTGAAACAGTGTAGTATCCTTAGGAGAGGCTAGGGGGTGAATTCGTCACCAGCTAGTCGATAGTTTTCCTAGGCTGCACTGTTTTTTGTGTGTTAGGAGTTAGTTATATCTTAAATAAAAGGGAGGAATCCCGTTGAAGAACAAGCTGAATCAAGCTTATATGACGGACATACTCGATTTACTGCTGCGGACTCCAAGCCCAACAGGGTACACCCATCACATTATGCAGAAGGTGCAGGCTGAAGTGGTCAAGCTTGGATATGAACTGGCTTTTACGAATAAAGGCTGCGGTATTGTCACGATACCGGGCGTTAAAAGCGATCGTGTCATAGGCATATCCGCACATGTGGATACGTTAGGCGCGATGGTTCGTTCGATCAAAGAGAATGGCACATTGAAAATCACCTCATTAGGCGGTTTTATGATGGGAGCCATTGAAAATGAATATGTGCAAATTCATACACGGGATGAGCGTATTTATGATGGCACGATTTTAACCTCACGGCCATCTGTGCATGTGTATGAAGATGCCAGAGAATTTAAACGTGATGAAGCCAACATGGAAGTGCGAATCGATGAGATTGTGAAGTCAAAAAAAGATGTTCAAGCGCTTGGTATACGGGTAGGCGATTATATCTCCTTTGATCCGCGTGTTCAAATCAAAGATAATGGCTTTGTGAAGTCGCGTCATTTGGATGATAAAGCAAGTGTGGCTTCCTTGTTCGGGCTTCTCCGGTTATTGAAAGATGTGAACTTGAAGCCATCCTATACGGTAAAAGTATTCTTTTCTAATTATGAAGAGGTGGGTCACGGTTCTTCATTCATTCCGGATGATATTACTGAGTTTATTGCCGTAGATATGGGCGCGCTTGGTGATGATTTGAGCGGGAGCGAACGTGATGTTTCGATTTGCGCAAAAGATTCCTCTGGACCTTACGATTATCAGATGACATCGAAAATGATAGAACTTGCTGAAAAACTAGAAATTGGATATGCGGTGGATATATTTCCGCGATACAGCTCGGATGCATCTGCTGCACTTAGAGGCGGGCGTGATATTCGCGCCGCATTGGTAGGTCCTGGCGTTCATGCGTCACATAGTATGGAGAGAACACATATGGATGCTGTTAGTCATACAGCAGCGCTTCTTGCCGCATATGTCATGGAGCCTGCTGAAGCATGAATATACTTAGCGCAGTCGGTGTAACCAAAACATATGGCGAGAAAATATTGTTCGATCAAATTTCGTTCACGGTGAACGAGAAGCAGCGCATCGGGCTTATTGGCGTGAACGGGACAGGGAAATCCACGCTGCTGAAGCTGCTGGCGGGGCTGGAAACAGCGGATAGCGGCAAGCTTGTGCATGCTAACCATTTCCGTGTGGAATACTTGCCGCAGAACCCGGAGTTCGATCCGAACTCCACGGTTCTGGAGCAAGTATTCCACGGCGACACGCCGCTCATGAAGGCGCTTCGCGACTATGAGCTTGCCCTTACCGAGTTGGAGTTAGATGCCTCCAACGAGAAGAAACAGACGCGACTCTACAATGCCCAGTCGCGAATGGATGAGCAGGGTGCTTGGGAAGCCAGCACCCTCGCCAAAACAGTGCTGACGAAGCTAGGCATCAGCGATTTCGACAAGCCCGTCGGCCAGCTATCCGGCGGTCAACGCAAACGCGTCGCAATGGCTCGCGTGCTCATACAATCCGCCGACCTGCTCATCCTGGATGAGCCGACGAACCATATTGATAACGAGACTGCGATATGGCTCGAGGAATTCCTAAGCAAATGGCGCGGAGCCTTGCTGCTCGTTACCCATGATCGATACTTCCTGGAGCGTGTAACGAACCGCATCCTGGAGCTGGATCGTGGAAAGATTTATAGCTACGAGGGCAACTATGAGGCGTTCCTCGAGAAGAAAGCGGAGCGGATGGATTCCGAAGCCGCCAGCGAAGACAAGCGGCAAAATTTACTTCGCCGCGAGCTTGCTTGGTTGCGTCGCGGCGCGAAAGCCCGAACGACCAAACAAAAGGCGCGCATTAATCGCGCCGAGGAGCTAAGGGATCGCAAGGTTGACGGTCCCGGGGATAAGCTTGACATGGCGCTGGCGGGAAGCCGTCTGGGCAAGAAGGTGATGGAGCTGGAAGCGATCTCCAAAGCTTACCCTGGCGGGAAGCCGCTTCTGAAGGACTTCAGCTACATTGTGATGCCGAATGATCGTCTTGGCATTATTGGCCCGAACGGCAGCGGCAAATCGACGCTGCTGAATATGCTCGCTGGGCGCTTGCAGCCCGACAGCGGGACCATCGAGACGGGCCAAACCGTGAAATTGGCCTACTATACGCAAGAAAATGTTGAGATGGATGAAAAAATGCGTGTCATTGACTATGTGAAAGAAGCCGCGGAGCAAATACGCACATCCGATGGGGAATTTATCTCGGCTTCGCAAATGCTGGAACGTTTTCTGTTCTCGCCAACGCTGCAATGGTCGCCAATCGGTAAGTTATCCGGTGGGGAAAGACGCAGACTTTATTTGCTTAGGACGCTAATGGGCGAACCCAATGTCCTGCTTCTTGATGAACCAACGAACGATTTGGACATCCAAACGTTGACGATATTGGAAGATTATTTGGATCAATTTCCGGGAGCCGTTATAACTGTTTCTCATGATCGGTACTTTTTGGATCGCACCGTAACCCATTTATTCGCTTTTACTGGGGAGGGTTTCATAGAACCATTCATCGGTAATTACTCTGATTATTTGGAAGAGAAACGAGAACAGGCTGACGCAGATCAAGCGCGTAAAGAAAGTTTACGCAGCGCGTCTGCGGCGAAGCCAAATACAAGTGCAGCATCCAGTATTTCGGCGCCAATGAATAACAATACCGGGACAGCAACCAGCTCCAATACTACGAATCGTCCCAAGAAGCTAACCTTCAAAGAGCAAAAAGAATGGGATGAAATCGAGAACACGATCGCCTCGCTGGAAGACAAAGCCGATAGCTTGAAAAAACAAATTGAAGTCGCAGGTAGTGACTTTGATAAAGTCAGAGATTTGTATGAAGAACAGCAGCAAACGGCAGCGGATTTGGAAGTGGCTATGGAAAGATGGACTTATTTATCGGAGTTGGTAGAAGAAATAGAGAGAAATAAGGAGAGACTTTAAACTTCGAATAAAGATCTCTATATGGTATGATAGACTCAAACTAAAACAAAGGCAGGTAAACATTCCACATGATTAATGTTAATAACGTGACGCTTCGTTACGGCAAAAGAGCCCTTTTCGAGGACGCTAATATTAAATTTACACCGGGAAATTGCTACGGACTAATTGGTGCAAACGGAGCCGGTAAATCAACTTTTATAAAAATTCTTGCCGGTGAGGTTGAACCTAATACAGGTGAAGTAAATATAACGCCAGGCGAAAGAATGGCTGTACTGAAACAAAATCATTATGAATTCGATGAAATTGAAGTACTGAAAACCGTTATGATGGGCCATGCGCGCTTATTTAAAATTATGGAAGAAAAAGACGCTTTGTATGCGAAGGCCGATTTCTCGGAAGAAGACGGCATGAGAGCGGCTGAACTTGAAGGAGAGTTTCAGGATCTGGATGGGTGGCAAGCGGAGTCCGATGCGGCTGAGCTATTGATTGGTCTTGGAATCCCAACGTCGCTCCATGATACGAAAATGAAAGATCTGGACGGAAATGAGAAAGTGCGCGTTCTCTTAGCTCAAGCATTATTCGGCAATCCGAATATCCTGCTGCTCGATGAGCCTACCAACCATTTGAACTTGGAATCCATTCGCTGGTTAGAAAATTTCCTTTCCCGATTCGAAGGAACTGTTATTGTAGTATCCCATGACCGTCACTTCCTGAATCAAGTGTGTACGCACATTGCGGATATCGATTTTGGTAAAATTCAAATGTATGTCGGTAACTATGATTGGTGGTATGAGTCCAGTCAGTTAGCTTTGCGACTTTCCCGTGATGCAAACAAGAAAACCGAAGAGAAACGCAAAGAATTGGAAGCCTTTATCGCTCGATTCAGTGCGAATGCCTCCAAATCCAAACAAGCTACGTCCCGGAAGAAACAACTCGAGAAGCTTACGCTTGAAGATATTCGACCTTCCAGTCGTAAATACCCGTTCATCCATTTCAAAGCCGAGCGTGAGGCTGGCAAGCAATTGCTTGCGGTTGAGAATCTTTCGAAAACGATTGATGGCGTAAAAGTATTGAATAACTTAACCTTTACGATAAATAAAGGTGATAAAATCGCCTTCGTAGGACCTGATGGAATTGCCAAAACGACGCTGTTCAAAATCCTGATGGGTGAAATGGAAGCGGATGAGGGAACATTTACATGGGGAATTACAACATCGCAAGCTTATTTCCCGAAAGATAGCCAAGATTATTTCGACTCTGACTTGACCTTGGTTGACTGGCTTCGTCAATATTCCAAAGATCAAGATGAATCTTTCCTTCGTGGTTTCTTGGGCCGTATGTTGTTCTCAGGCGAAGAAGCATTGAAAAAAGCAAGCGTCCTATCCGGTGGAGAGAAAGTGCGCTGTATGTTCTCTAAAATGATGCTCAGCGGATCCAACGTGCTCATTTTGGATGAGCCGACGAACCATCTCGATTTGGAATCCATTACTGCACTGAATAATGGGCTTGTAGATTTTGACGGCACCATTTTGTTCGTATCTCATGACCATCAGTTTATTCAAACCATTGCGACTCGCATTATGGAAATCACGCCTAAAGGCATGATCGACAAAATGTTTACGTATGATGAATACTTGGAAAGTGACGATGTGAAAAAACAACGCGAAATTCAGTACGCGTAAGCAGGTTCACAATAGCAAAGAGCCCTGACATTGAAACTCATCAGGGCTCTTTTGCCTATCAAAAATAGGATCTAGCTGCCGCCAGTACGACGACGTTGATTGTTTACTTTTTTGGTCATTTGGCTTTTACCGCTTTGGTTAAAGCCACCGCTTTGTTGAGGATTTGCTTTTTGAGCGGCTTGGTCTGCTTTCTTTTGGGCAAGTTTTTGTTTAATGGCATCAGCTAAACTTACTTTTTTGAGACCTTCTTGTTGAACCTGTTGATCTTCAGGCTTGTCTGACATAGGGAACACCTTCTTTACGTGATATAACTTTAGTATAATCGAATCAAAGGAAAGATGAAAGAAGGTATGGTAGATGTTTGATCCAACCATTTATGATAATGTAAAGGTCGTGCTCGAAGGAGCTGTCTACGACTTGGATTTGGATGGAGAAATCCTGATTACTCGTCGAGAGGATTTGGTGGATTTATCAGCGATGTCTCGGACCTATGCGATTGAATTTGTTCGCAAAGTTGATTTTCCAAGCAAGGCAGAAATTCACTTGTATGTGCATCTAAGCGATTTGGCAGCAGAAATATTGGAGAATCCATCAGCCAAACCCGGCTGTACGCTTTCTGTTAAGTTCTATACGGAAGTGAAGGAGCCTGAATTAGATTGCAAACGCATTGCGGAGGAGTTGAGCGTAATCTGGGAGTATCGTCCACTCATAACCCAGGTGCTCTCGTATGAATATGGTGTTACACCAATAACGTATCAGAATGTAATCACCATTTCCTTTGGACGTAAAATTGATGAAAGTCAAATCGATGATTTTCCTCATCTGATTGATTCTGCGCTAAAAAGCTTGGCTTGGTTAGATGAAAGGGGGTAGTCATATGCAGGAATTAACCCAACAAGAGCTGTTGACCCGAGCCAACGATTCATCATTAGCGCCATTTGCCTTATTTTTGTATACGCCTTTTTGTGGGACATGCAAAGTGACCGAACAAATGCTGGATGTGATCATGGAGATGCAGCCGACTATGCCACTGATAAAAAGTAATATAAATTTTCTGCCACAAATCAGTCGTGACTGGCAAATCACAAGTGTTCCGTGTATAGTCATCTTTGAGCAAGAAAAAGAGAAGCAATTTTTGTATCGCATGCAATCGGTAGGGGATTTATATCAACATTTGAAGCCACTGCTTCCGAAGTAAATTAAATAAGAGTGGAGTTGTTGTAAGATGAGTGATTTTCAAGTAGGAGATCGCGTTACGGCTGAATATAAAACTGGGGCTTACTATGGTGAAATTGTTGAATTGACCAGCTCAATGAAAGCAGCGGTTCGGATTTTGGCTGTTAAGGAGCATCCGACACAGGGGGATTTACATCATCCAATGGATCCGAGTGTGCCGTTCTTTCATCAACGACGAGCCTTATCGTTTCAAGAGATCGCATTAATGCCTGTTTCGACAATCCGTCCCTTTGGAGGGGTGATTCCCGAGTATCCCGATTCCCTGAAGAGAGCGCTATTGTCACAAATCAGTAAGTTGACGGAGATGGAAGCATGGGCTCGACGCTCTCTGCAGGAGCTAAATCAGCTTAATGTGGAATATTTTGGGGATTCCAATTAAGAAACTTCTAAATACAATTTTGTGCCATCATTATATTTAAAAATGGCTACATCGCCAATGATCTCGATCATCGAGATCATTTTTAATTTTTTGCGAAATTCAAAGTGAAGCTCAAGTTCCTTGAGCTTGCTCGAGAGTAAATCCATGTGTGAAAGTCTATGTGTGTAATTAAGGACGGGAATGGATTTATTTTTGAATTTAATGGTTATTGCTTGCATGTGAATCACTCCTTTGATTAAGGATACATTTCAAATGTTAGATATGTTTGAGTCAAATTATTAGAAAAGTTTTAGTATCTCATTATATGTAAAGAACTGCCCTTTGTGGGCTAGTTCCGTAAAGATTAATTACAGGAACTGGTTGCTCCTACTTTTCGTTCAGCTATTGCGAGGATGGTTTCTCACATTTATAATAAGAAAGATTGCAAGCCAACAACTTTCGGAGGTATGTAAAATGACAACGGGAAAACCCATTCGAATAGGCATCATAGGTTCCGGTAATATCGGGAATGTACATATGGAAGTTCTTAAGCAAATACCGGAGGCGCAGGTCGCGGCCGTTACTGACGCTTACTTGCCGCTAGCAGAAGCAAGGGCTAAAGAACATCAGATTGAACGCGTATATGAGACGACGGACAAGCTGTTAGCCGATCATTCCATTGATGCGGTTATCATCGCGGTATCCAATGAATGGCATGCGCCTATCGCTGTGCAGGCATTAAATGCCGGTAAGCATGTCATGTTAGAAAAGCCAATGGCGCTTAATTTGGAGTCTGCCAAAGAAATTGTCGCTGCAGAACGCAAAGCAGGAAAAGTATTAATGATTCCTCATCAGCTTCGATGGGAAGCCCTCTCGATGTCTGTGAAACAACAGGTAGAAAAAGGTGCACTAGGGCACATTTATCATGCAAAGCTGGCTGGCTGAGACGCAAAGGGATTCCTGGCTGGGGGACTTGGTTTACGCAAATGGGGAAATCAGGCGGGGGTCCGCTTATTGATCTTGGGGTTCACATGTTGGATTTATCGCTTTATTTGATGGGCAATCCAAAACCAGTGTCTGTTTATGGAGCTACGTATGCTGAATTCGGACCACGCAAGAAAGGGATAGGTACCTGGGGCGCTCCCAATTGGAATGGTCACTATGATGTGGAAGATCTGGCTACTGCTTTGATCAAGTTTGATAATGGAGCCACGCTTTCATTAGACGTAAGCTGGGCGGCCCTAATCGAAACGGATAACCAGCCCTACGTGCAGCTTCTAGGATCGGAAGGCGGAGCTTCCATCCGCGGGACAAAAGGGAAATTGTTCGCTGAAATGTTCGACCGTGAAGCGGATGTGGATATTACAATTCCTGAGTTTGATGAGGGGCCGCGCGTAAGAATGGCCAGACACTTTCTAGCCTGTATCGAAGGTGGCGTTCAGCCTATTACTTCAGTCATGACTGGCTATACGAATAATCTGATTCTGGACGCGATTTACCGTTCATCGCAAACAGGACATGAAGTTGAATTGAACTGGGACATCGAGTAGACAGGGGATGCCGTAAGTGAATTGGGAGTTATTTAGTATCATAGGAACGATTGCTTTCGCAGTGAGTGGAGCTATTGTTGCGATGGAAGAGGAATATGATATATTAGGCGTCTATGTGCTTGGGCTTGTGACGGCTTTCGGAGGCGGTATTATTCGAAATCTATTGATTGGGAAGCCGATCGTGCTGCTGTGGGAACAAGGCGTATACTTCCAAATCGCATTATTTGCGATGACACTTGTATTCTTTATGCCTGTTCGATTCATCCGGTTATGGAAAACGTGGGAAGCTTTCTTTGATGCCATTGGATTGGCCGCATTCTCCATTCAAGGTGCCCTTTACGCAACCAATATGGGACACCCGCTTAGTGCCATTATCGTAGCTGCCGTCTTAACAGGGATTGGCGGAGGGATGGTACGCGATGTCCTCGCTGGTCGCAAACCCCTTGTTCTCAAAGATGAAATTTATGCTGTCTGGGGCATGCTGGCAGGCGCTTTAATTGGGCTCGGTTGGACCCAAGGCGTTTGGCAGTTGGCTATTCTTTTTGCGCTTATCGTAGTACTAAGAATGCTATCTGTATTTTATAAATGGAAACTGCCTAAGCGATCCTTGCGAAATACAATTTCGGAAGCCTCGCATCGATCTGAACTTTAAACTGTCAAGCAGACATAGCATAAACGATGGAGACAGTCGCTTTGCAAACTCTAAGGAGGAGGATTAGGATGGAATCATCATTTTCTCAGCTACAAAAAATTTCTTCGGAGATGATCGCTTCGCGTATCCAATCTGTGAAGGAATTGCTGCAGACAGAAATGGATATGTATGAGGTATCCAAAGACGTTGAAACCGGTGAACATTACCTTCATTATGCGTATATGCATCGAGACTTCACGAATACAGGCGAGCCTGAATCGTTTCATTATTTGCTGCCGATAGACAGTGATGATGTATTAGGCTTTATTTTTGGGGAACAGGGATATGCTTATCCCGAGCATTGGCAAAAAGCCTTTCTTCGTAATGGTCCCGAAGGATTTTATATTTGGTTCGATCCCTCACACGAAGCTAGACAAATTGAGGATGAGGCGATCGCAGCCGATCTTTTGCAAAAGCTGAAAGCTTTCCGCGAAAATGGCTCAGTCGATCCTGAGCAAGTTCGCAAGCTGCTGGAAGAGTTGGATCAGACGGGGAAAAAAGAGGATCAATAAGGTTGCTTATGGATTTGTGTCAGGGCAACAGAATGAGTATTAGGTAAAGTAGGCAAAAGAGTTTTGGGAAGAATTACTTCTCAAGACTCTTTTTTTGTTTGGTAAAAATCAGGTTATTTGTCCATATTAACTCTAACGTAATTGGTACAGAGAGGGGGATGAAAGATGTGAAGAGTGCGGAGTCGTATCAATTCGCGAATTTGAGCCATCGGGAAGATTTGCTGAATGATTTGCGCAGTTTGGAATCCCGGATGAAAACGGAGTTAGGTCACGAAGTTGCTCTGATTGCTTATGCGCAAGGAGAACAAGAGGATAAGCAGGGGAAATAAATTGCTGGGAAAGAAGGCGAGATCATGATAAAAGGAATGGCAATATTAGGACTTTCCGTTATGATAGCGGGTGTAATGACAGCTTGTTCCATGTCAAGTCCAGGGAATCAAGCGGGGGCCAGCTCATCAAATCCTCGTGCAGGAAGCTGGGATGCCGGATTAAGAAATAATGAAAATCCATCGTTGGGTGTAAAGAGTGTTAACCAATCGCCACAGCCTACTGTGCTGCAACCTACCATCGACAATGTAAAGGCGCACGCAAACACGCATTTAACTTTAAATAGGGATTTGGCTGATCAAATCATTCAAACTGCTCACGTGGGTTCCACAGCTGTTGCAGTGACAGATCATAACATATATGTGGCTGTTGATTCAGGCGGGATACAAACGCTTGGAAAAGAGGATACCTTGACGATGTTGAGCAAGAATAACGATTCGGTCGCCGGTGCGGGTTTATTCGGTTCCGGTATCGGTGGGTCAATGGATTGGTTATCCGCCAAGCCCTTATCTCCGGAAAGCAGCCAAGCTGTTCGACATTTATTAACACGGGTTTATCCCGAGGCTAATATCTTCATTTCGACCAATCCGCATTATGTGAATCGGATGATGTATTATGATGGGCAGCAGCGTCAGAGTAAACCTATGGATACATTTTTGAATGAATTTAATACGATGGTCCAATATGCCTTTCCATCTTATTCGACGGGGCAAATAGGCAAGTTACCTTGATGTTGGCCGGTTGATCGATAGATGGCTTCAAATCCCTCAGTCTCTCCAGTGAGCTGGGGGTTTTACATGCTTTTTGTTGGCACTATTCGTAAAAGGGAGAATGACGATGAATGAGAGTCGTTTAAGAAATGCTCGGATCGTTTTCAGGAATCATGAGCCGATATAAAGTTCGTGCTTATTGTCAATCGCGCAGCTGCGCCTATGTCCATAAGGAAGATGTGATTGAAGCCATTAATCACGAAACCGCCTATGGATTAGCTTTATTGTATAATGAGTCTTCATCGAGGCCGCAGTGTCCGTTATGTGGAGAATCTATGGCATTTTATTCTCATTCGATCATCGATGAGCCGTGGCTGCCTTGAATGGCTTGACAAGCTAGGCTTCCTGATAAATAGTAAGATCATATGGGATCAGGAAAGGAATGCGATAGAGAAATGGGAGAGCAATTACCGGTTGACATACAAGCACATTTAAATCAGATTCATCAACATAGACAAACGGAATTAAACCCGGAGGATCGTAAACTGATTGGAACTGCTGAATTTGCAGCACCTAGTGAGGATCTGCTTTCTGATACAATTATAGCTTTATTCTTAGGCAAAAATGTGCTGCTGAAGGGTCCGACAGGCTCTGGGAAGACGAAGCTGGCTGAACATGTTTCTGCGCTGTTTGATCAGCCTATGCATGTGGTAAACTGTTCAACGGATCTTGATGCTGAGGCACTGCTCGGATTTAAGACGTTAACGCACAATGCTCAGGGAAGCGCGCAAATCGAATTCATTCCGGGGCCGATCATGAAGGCTATGACCAAAGGCCATTTTCTTTACATAGACGAAATTAACATGGCGAAACCGGAGACGCTGCCTTTAATTAATGGCGTGCTTGATCATCGCCGGTCGATCACGAATCCTTTTACAGGGGAAGTAATTACAGCCCACCCTAATTTTAGAGTTGTAGCCGCTATTAATGAAGGCTACATGGGAACAGTTCCTCTGAATGAGGCATTGAAAAATCGTTTCGTGACCATTGAGGTGCCTTACCTTCAGGGTGAAATGCTGTATCTGCTGCTTCATCGTAAATCGATTTTACGAAATGAATCCCTGTTGCGAACCTTTGTACAGCTATCTGCTGATTTGTTAGCACTTATAGAAATGGGGCAATTACCGGATGAGGCAGGTTCAATTCGAGCTTTGCTGGATGCTTGCGATTTGACGACGTATATCCCGCCGCTGCGAGCAGTCAAGCGAGCAATTGCCGATAAATTAGAGGATGAAAGGGAACGTGCAGCCGTTATCAATGCGGCCGAAACGTTGTTTTAAGACCATGTTCGTTGGCAAATTGAGTTTATTGGATGATAAAATCGATTCGATGCTGCACATGCAGCTTGTTGATTTGGCAAGGATGCTGACAAGAAATAAAAAGATGGAGGTTGAAGCTGCATTTCATGCTCACTATGAAGAAGCTGCAGGATTGATCGCTGTAAGTCAGTTCTGGTGGGACTATTCGCTGTTGGATAAGACAGCGGGGATGAAAAGCGATGTGTACTTGCGAGGGATTGGCAGTGCTTGGTATACGGACGCCGCGGCCGTTAATGCCTATTTACTTTTCTGTCAAACGGCTGTATTGCCGAAGTTGGCTAATTCGCTTTTTGCGCTTTGTGAGGAGAGGCGCTTAGAACGCATTTGCAGGAAACGCAGACCCGGAACTTCTCGCGTTTTTGCGCACAGGCATCGGTTGTATACCGCTTTTTTTAAGCACAAGCTGCGGGCGCATCTAACGAAAAATGAGTTTGCTGACGCTGCTCTTTTGTTGATATATGGTTGGTTTGTTGGGGGGGGATTGGAGCGGGGAAGAAAGGAAAACATTCATATTCCGTTTAGACGCTTTATACCCAATGCTGGAGCAAATTGAAGAGGCTGAGCATACGAGCGAAGTTGCAACTTTATGTGAATCCATGATAGAGATGTTATCCTTTTGGTTAGAAGGAGATGCGCAAGCTGCCTACTTCTGGACGCAGCCCGGCAGCGGAACTGCGGAGCCTCTGCCTGGGGGGTATAAGGGCGAGCTGAAACGGGCGAAGCGGCTCGCCAATGATGATGTGCTCCCCGAGCAAGAGGGGGAGCGTCAACTGCCGGGCCAGGAGCGTATGCCGACCTGGCACCGCGAGAGCAGCGACCGCAGCCCAGGGCTGCTGCGGTTCGAGCTTGAGCGCGGCTCGCGCACAGCCGCGCCTGGTTCTGCGCCGCGCGAGGGCGACGCGGCCGATCAGGCGCTCGCCATCGCCCAGGGGCGCTCACGGCGCGCCAAGCGCTCCGGCGCCGCCGCAAGCGAGCGGCGCCAGAACCTGGCCGTGCCCGCTGCCGCGGGGCACGGGGAGAGCGCCGTCAGCGCGTACGCGACGGCGACATGGCTGGCGCCTGCGCGTCCTACTGCTGCGCAGGAGGACGCCTACAGGCGCCTGAGCGAGCGCGCAGCGCCGCTCGCAAAGCCTTTGCAGCGCGCCATCAGGCGCACGCTGGAACAGAAGCGGATCGCCCCGCGCGGCGATCGGCTGTTCGGGCGGCTCGACAAGCGGCTGACGCGAGCCGTGACCCAAGAAGCGCCGCGCCTCTTCTACAAGAAGCGCGCGCCGGTGCCCGAACTCGATGCAGCGTTCGCGCTGCTCGTTGATTGCTCCGCATCTATGTATGATAAGATGGATGAAACGAAGCTTGGTCTTGTTTTGTTTCACGAGACTCTCCACCAGCTCCGAATCCCCCATGAAATCGTCGGATTCTGGGAGGACGCGGACCGTGTTACTGATCAGGAGGCACCTAACCTGTTTCAGGTTGCCGTAGATTTCAGAACTTCCTTAGCCGCTGGAAGCGGCGCAGCGCTGATGCAGCTGGAGCCGCAGCAAGATAACCGTGACGGCTTTGCGATCAGGCAGATGAGTGTTCGCTTACTGCGGCGTATGGAGCGACAGCGCATCCTGCTCGTGTTCTCGGATGGAGAACCATCCGCAGCCAATTACAACGATGTGGGCATCCTAGACACTTATGAAGCCGTTCTGCAGGCTCGCCGTCAAGGCATTGAGGTTATTAGCATCTTTCTAGCAAGCGGTACCGTGCACGAAACACAGCGAATTACGATGCGCAATATGTATGGACGCAGCAGCATCGTTGTACCGGATGTGAAGGAGCTTGCTGAGCATTTGGTTCCTATTTTACGCAAACTTTTGTTGAAATCTATCATTTAATGACGAAATCCTTTACAATAATACAGGGCATTTCTAACAAGTTGTTGGATGTACCTCCCGCTATCCCCTTATACATCCATTTTTTTACATAAAACAAACGAGAAAACTTGCGTAGACGTTTAGGAGGATATTCATTCATGTACGGAGCACCATTAACAAACAAGGCAAAAAAGATTATGCTGCTTGGATCCGGTGAGCTTGGCAAAGAGGTTGTAATTGAAGCACAGCGATTAGGAATTGAAACGATTGCCGTAGATCGTTATGCGAATGCGCCAGCCATGCAGGTTGCCCATCGCAGCCATGTGATTAATATGCTGGATGACCAAGAACTCAGAGCCTTGATCGAACAAGAGCGCCCGGATCTGATAGTCCCGGAAATTGAAGCGATTGCTACGCCGGTTCTTGTTGAGCTAGAGAAGGAAGGGTATCATGTCATACCTACCGCAACGGCATCTCGATTAACGATGGATCGGGAAGGCATTCGTCGTCTTGCATCAGAGACGCTGGAACTAAGGACAGCCAAGTATGCTTTTGCCAATAGCTTGGAAGAATTGCATGCGGCTGTCGGAGAAATTGGAACACCCTGCGTGATTAAACCGATCATGAGTTCTTCCGGTAAAGGTCAAAGCGTATGCCGCACACCGGAAGATGTAGAACAATCGTGGAACATGGCGATGGAAGGCGGACGCGCCAAAAACGCGCGTGTCATTGTTGAGGAGTTTATTCATTTTGAATCGGAAATTACGCTGCTAACCATCCGATCTGTTTCAGGGACGACGTATTGCCAACCGATTGGACATATTCAAAAGGATGGAGATTACATAGAGTCATGGCAGCCGCATGCAATGAGTGAGCAACAGATTAGCGATGCACAGCATATGGCTAAAAGGATCACGGATGCCCTAGGCGGTTACGGTCTTTATGGTGTGGAGCTATTCTTAACCAAAGATGGCGTTTATTTCAGTGAAGTGTCACCTCGACCTCATGACACAGGGATGGTCACGATGGCTACTCAGGATTTGAGCGAATTTGCCCTTCATGCCAGAGCGATACTTGGCTTGCCGATTACCGGTATCCGACTGTTGACACCGGGAGCGAGTTACACATTGAAAGCTGACCGAGAGCAAGTGGCTTACACAATTAGCGGATTGGAAGAAGCGTTAGCCGTACCGAATACACAGGTTCGCGTTTTTGGTAAACCAGAAACGAAAGTAGGACGTAGAATGGCTGTAGCGCTAAGCAGCGCTGATACGGTGGAAGAAGCGCGCAGTTTGGCGAAACAAGCAGCAAGCTTACTTAAGCTGAACTACGAATAACCCAAGTCAACATCAGGAGGCATACATAGTGGAAGATAAACCAGCAAGATTCTCCCGAACCATTTTGACAGAGATTATTTTACCGGCAGACACAAACTATCATCATACTGTTTTTGGCGGACGCGTGATGCAATACATTGATAAAGTCGCAACAATCGCCTCGATGCGGCATTCGCGCAGAGGGGTTGTGACGGCTTCCAGCGATAGCTTGGATTTTTTTGCTCCTGTTAAATTGGGAGAGGCAATTCAACTCGAGGCTTTCGTTACCTGGACGCACCGCAGCTCCATGGAGGTATTCGTGAAGGTGGAGTCCGAAAATCTCTTAACCGGCGAAAGAAAAAGGACAGCCTCGGCCTACCTCACTTTTGTTGCTTTAGATGAGCAGGGTCAACCCTGCCCGGTACCGGGCATTATTCCTGAAACAGAAGAAGAGAAACGGCTATTCGAAACAGCCGAGATTAGGTTTGCAGCGAGGAAGCTTCGGAAGGAAGAACGGAACGCTATGCTCTAGCCTAGGTAATGCTTTTACAATTGGAAAGCCCGGTCGCGAAGGGATTCGCACCGGGCTTTTCGTTTTAACTTATTTGCTTCCGCCTTCAGCGAGTACAGTCTCCCAAATAGCGCCCTTACCATACAACTCTTTGTTTACTTTATCCCAACCGCCTAAGTAGTCGATGTTGAAAATACCGGCAGGTGTTGTATAGTTTTTCTCGTATTGTTTGGCAATTTCCGGAACGACAGAACGAAAGCCTTTGTCAGCGAATACTTTTTGTGCTTCAGGCGTCCAAAGATAATCAAGGAACGCTTGAACCGCATCACGGTTACCATGTTTGTCAACGTATTTATCGATAAGAGCAACCGGATTTTCAATCGTTGTTGTGTATTGTGGAATCACTTCAACATATTTCTTACCACTTTGAATACGAGCAACAAGCTCATTCTCATAGGTTACGATGGCATCGCCAACGCCTTTGTCAAACGTAGTAAGGGAATCGGCACCGCTTTTATCAAGCACTTTAATGTTTTTGTATACTTTCGTTAAAAGATCCTTCGCTTGGGCTGGATCTTGTTTACCGGCGGCCTCGGATGCTTTCAAACCTGCGCCATAAATCGCATTAATATCCCATTTTGCTCCGCCTGACGTACTTGGGTTAGGGATCAGAACTTCAACGCCCGGTTTCGTCAAATCAGCGAAATCTTTGATCCCTTTGGGATTGCCTTCACGAACGCCGATAGCTGCGATGGAGGAGGTAATATTGCCTTTGTGCGGTTTGCTTTTCCAATCATTCGTGATTAAGCCTTTTTCGACGATTTTTTGAATATCCCCTTCTAAGGATAGAGGAGCAATATCGGCTTCAAAGCCTTGAATAATGGCAGTCGCTTGCGAACCGGATGCTTGATAGGATTCTTGGAACTCAACGGTTTTGCCGGTTTTCTTTTTGTATTCTTCTTTAAATTTCGGGAGAATCTGGTCGAAGGAATCTTTTAATATCGAGTAAGCTCCGATCGTAATCGTTACTTTACCCCCATCCGCTACTGGAGCCGCGCTTGCAGCAGTCGTAGCAGCAGGTTTTGCTGCCGTGGTAGCAACGGGTGCTGAGGTGCTGGCTGTTTTGGTGCCAGATCCGCAAGCTGTAAGTGCAAGGCTTGCTGTAAATAAGGTTACTGTAATGAGACCAAACGATTTGATGTTTTTCATTTTTCATAACTCCCCTTCATATGTGTATAGTTATTATATAAAAACAGGCATCGGGTCTTGTTTAGCCTGATTTTCTAAAATTTTATTTTCTGTTTGTGTGAAAACAGATATTTGATGGATGAGAATGTTGACTTCATCACCGGGCTGATAAATTTTGTTTTCTTTTACGGATTGGTAAGCAAAAAGTGTAAGAGAGCCGGTATCGATTTCCAAATACCAAGAATCGCCGCGGAAATGAACGTGAGTGACTTTGCCTTTTTCTCCGGCAGTAGCCAAATGGGCGACGTCCTTCGAACGCACTTCAATAGATTCTGGCCGTATGAGGACATGAACCTCAGGCAGCCATTTGCCATCTTGTTGAATTTCCCCCAAATAAGGATAGCCATTAAGCGGTGTATATTGTGAAATCACATTGGATTCCCCAATGAAGGAGGCCACGAAGGAGGAGGCAGGTTTCGTATATATTTCCCAAGGCGTGCCTTGCTGTTCAATCTTGCCTCCTTGGACTAAGATGATCTCGTCTGCAACCTCAATCGCTTCATCTTGATCATGAGTAACAAACAAGGTTGTGATTTTGAATTCATCGATGAGATTTCTTAGCCAAACACGCAGTTCTTTGCGAATCTTAGCATCAATCGCAGCAAAAGGTTCATCAAGCAAAAGCAGCTGGGGTGCAGGAGCTAATGCTCTGGCGAAAGCAACCCGTTGGCGCTGCCCACCTGAAAGTTGGTGGGGATATTTGCGTTCGCTGCCGGCAAGACCCATTAAACCAAGTAAATAAGTGACGCGGTCATGGATGAAGTCCTTTGGCTTTTTCAATACTTTTAAGCCGTAAGCGACATTATCGAACACTGTCATATGCTTGAACAGGGCGTAATTCTGAAAAACGAATCCAATCCCCCGTTCCTGAACGGAGAGATGCGTTGCTAATTTGCCATCGAAATAAATATCGCCTGAGCTCGGGCTTTCGAGTCCCGATAACATGCGGAGAATGGACGTTTTACCGCCGCCGCTCGGTCCGATCAGACCGACCAGGTGACCTTTGGTAATTGAAAAATTTACGTCTTTAATCGCATGGAATTGTCCAAAATGCTTATTTATATGTTTAACCTCAATATGCATGTAAGTGTGCCTCCTTTAATATCCTTTTTGGAAAACTAGTGGCGTAATTTTTCGCTTTTTCTTTTTAACCATTCCAACGCTAGTAAGATGGAGATCGATACAAGTCCAAGCACGAAAGCAAGACTGTTCGCGGCTACCATTTGGAACTGCTCGGCATCTTGATAAACAAGTGTTGTTGTCGTTTGTGTTTGATTAATAATGTTGCCTGAAACGACAAGAATGGAACCGAATTCTCCAAGTGCCCTCGCAATTGTCAGGATAAGACCATAGAGCACACCCCAGCGAATACCCGGCCAAGTGATTTGAATGAAAGTGCGCCATGCCCCGGCGCCAAGCGTTGATGAAGCCTCTTCAGATTGTGTTCCGATTTCTTCAAGAAGCGGAACAACTTCGCGAACCATAAGAGGAAATGTGATGAACATTGTAGCTAAGATCATACCTGGCAGGGCGTAAACGATTTTCATATTATGGGCTTCTAAAAAAGTACCTAATGCGGTATTCGGTCCAAAAATCAGAATGACCATTAAACCTACGATGATCGGCGATACGGCAATGGTAGATCGATAAGAGCATTAATGACAGGTTTTAACCAACGGGAAATCCAGGAGCCTCTAACAATTTCTAAGGAAACATAAATACCGATAATGGCATTAAGAATCGTTACGACAGCTACGATAATAAAGGAAATCTTCATTGCATGTATAGCTTCAGGACGAACAAGGGAAGCAAAGAAAGCATGCAATCCTCCTTCAAAAGCACCGAAGGCAATGCCTAGAAAAGGCAGTATAATTAGAAGGAATATAACGAGAAAGGAAATACCTATCAGTAATCTTCTCATGCAAGGCGCCCCTTTCCGCGTGTCAATACATTGATAATCCAGAGAATAAGGACTGACAATGTAAGAAGTACGATAGAGATGGCTGCTGCGCCTTCAGGATTGTAGTTTTGCGTTTCTCCATATATATAGACCGATGCGACCATCGTCTTTCCCGGTAAATTACCTGAAATTAAGGAGATAGCTCCAAATTCGGCTAACGATCGAGAAAAGGCGAGCATGCTGCCGGCAATAATGCCGGGAAAAATAGCAGGGAAAACAATTTTCCAGAAGGTGTAGAACCTTCCGGCGCCAAGCGTGAAGCTAGCTTGTTCTTCGGCTGGATCGAGCTGTTCTAGTAAGGGTTGAACGGTACGAATAACAAAAGGAAAGGTTACGAAGACGAGTCCAAGCACAATAGCAAACTGATTGTACAAGAGTTTAATCCCAAAATGCTCCAGCCAACTGCCTAGTGGGCTTGCCGGTCCTAGTAAGGTCAGGAACATCAGTCCTGCTACTGAGGTTGGAAGCGAGAAAGGAAGATCAACCATACTGTTCAATAGGCTTTTGCCACGAAATGTGTAACGTACAAGAACGTAAGCAATAATGGTGCCGACAATTGCTTCAACAACTGTAGAAATTATGCTGAGCTTGATTGTAAGCAAAATGGATTTCCAGGCTAATGGACCTGTAACTTCTTTCCAGAATGGATCCCATCCTAGCGAAAAACCTTTTAAATAGATGGAACCTATTGGCACAAGAAGCAGAACAATCAAATAGCCAATAAGCACAGATCGAACCGTAGCTTTGAATACTTTATTACCCACGTTACACCACCTAATTGTATTAATCATAGCACTTTACTCGGAATAATAAATTGAATATAACAGCGCAGGCCTATCTTTGTCAATCACCAAATCCCATTTTTATACTTGAATGTGGAAGAAATTTTTGAATTAAAAAAAGTTTCAACAAAGATCGGAGTTCTTTCTATTAAGCTCATTAATGAAGGCTTTTTAAGCATGACTTTACGTAGTTTGGAAATAGCTAGGGATTATAATGGGGATTGCATTACATGGGTTCGATCTTGTTTGAATCCCTGTCTGAGAGAATACTCAATATGGACGTCAGGCCGTTAGCGGCAGCTTTGAATGGTATATAGGCGAACATATTTCAAATAATGAATGAAAAAATCGTTGACGCATGGCTTATGTGGTGATAATATAAAATCATTAATTATTCCGACTAAATATATGTGAATTATAAGTTTAAGGATGAGGTGTCGACCAGATAGCTGGAGACTTCCCCGTATGGTGAGCAGGACTAATCATACGGGGAGGTCTTCTTGTTTTTATGGCGAATAATAAGGAGGAAGCTGTTATGAGTAAACATGATGGAGGCGTTCAGCTTCATATTCGAAACGTGAATAAGTCATTCGGAAGTACGATGGTGTTATCTGGGATCGACCTAAATATTAAACAAGGCGAATTCGTTGCCATCGTGGGGCGAAGCGGATGTGGCAAAAGTACACTTCTGCGCTTGATTGCCGGTCTTGACGAGGCTTCAAGCGGTGCTATTATTTTGGATGCGCAGTCTATTAACGGAATTCATGCGGACACCCGCGTGTTATTTCAAGAACATCGGTTGTTACCTTGGAAAAAGAACATTGACAACGTTCGCATTGGCGTGAAGTCTGGTGATAAAGAACTCGCTCGCAAAGCGCTGCAGCAAGTAGGTCTAGAGCATAAGCAGGATGACTGGCCTTCTGTGCTGTCTGGCGGACAGCGACAACGTGTCGCTTTGGCAAGAGCGTTAGCGGGCAACCCACGGTTGCTGCTGCTAGATGAACCGCTTGGGGCATTGGATGCCTTAACTCGCATAGAGATGCAGCAGTTGATTGAACAGTTGTGGTTAGAAAAGCAATTTACGGTACTCCTTGTCACTCATGATGTTAGTGAAGCTGTCGCTCTGGCAGATCGGGTTATCGTGATTGAAGATGGGAAGATCGGTTTGGATATCCGCATTTCGCTTCCTAGACCCAGAGAACATGATAGCGGATTTGCCTATTTCGAGAAAACGATTTTGGATCGATTGCTTGTGAAGCAGCCCTACGAACATGTTAAAAATACCGCAGATGCATTTTCCATATAAGGAAGAGTTTAGTATTAATTTAGAGAGGAGGGACTAGGTTGAAAGAAGTTCCTATTTCCTATGTGAAGGCAAATCAAGCCGGTATTGTAATTGTTGTGCTGCTTTCCTTTGCGTTACAGTTGCCATGGCTTATTGGTATATTATGGCTTATTCAAGTGGTTGGTTTGGTATTTGGCGGGAAATGGAATCTATTCGTAGCCATCACCAGAAGATTTATTCGTGTGAAAGCGGGTTATACGCAAGCCGCGGAGCTAACGCGTTTTAACAATGTTTTAGCTGTTCTTTTCCTGACATTATCGCTTCTTTCATTTGCAGTTGGGTGGCAAGTTCTGGGATATATATTCACAGTGTTTCTACTGGCGGCGGCAGGAGCAGCTTTACTTGGATATTGTATCGGATGCACCATTTATTATCAGTATAAACAGTTACGGATTAGACGTGGATGATCAGAAAGACTCCCCCTTTTTCATAGAGGCGGGAGTTTTCTGCTACATACTGGAGGTTAGTTGAATGGATTTACGTCAAATAACTTGGATTTTTTTCGATGTAGGGGATACCCTTGTCGATGAAACGAAACCAATGAACAGCACCTTTGAGCAATTTGTGCACTATGCATCGGAACTGGGTTATTCATTAGATACGCAAACTGTTCGTGAATCATTCATGACTGCGTATCGTACTTATCAAGATCGACCCATGCAGTACGTCACAGAAACGTTGGTTTCTAAAGAAGAAGATCGAGCTCTTATCCGCAGTAAAATGAAGTATGAGAAACAGCTGGAAGAACCATTTCCTGATGCTGAACGGGTCCTCGAACGTATTGCTGAGCGCTACAAAATTGGGATTATTGCTAATCAGAGTGTGGGCACCACAGCTCGTTTAGAGACGTATGGGCTGATGAAACATATCTCCATGGTTTGTGCCTCAGCAGAGGCGGGTTTGTCCAAACCCGATGTAAAATTTTATGAATTAGCTCTACATGAAGCTGGTTGTAGACCTGAAGAAGCGGTGATGGTCGGTGATCGTTTGGATAATGACATTGTTCCTGCGCAGTTTTTAGGAATGGGTACGATATGGGTCAGGCAAGGTCTTGCCCGTGAACAGCCTGTTCCTTATGCAGGGGTAACGCCAGATGCCATTATCGATCAGCTTGCTGATATCGTACATGTGTTGCTCAAAGACTTCACTTAATGATTGACATAGGATATAACATGAGCAGATGGATACATCTTAAGTAAATGTGTAGAATAATGGAGGTCTGCCTTGACCAAAGGAGGCTTCTTTATGTCTCGTTGCAGCAGGCTGAAAATTTCTCCGAAAATATGTTAATAACAGGATTGACACCAATTCTAGGTGATGCTAATATGGGTTTATGAATAAAACACACTAAGCACATCGGAATTATTTATTATCAATTACCGGATAACCGGACAACTAAGATAACACGTCGTATACGAATTAACAAGACGAAAGGAAGTCTGCATCATGGAGCACGCAATCACCATACAAAGCGACGACGCTGAATTGGCTGCAACGTTACATTACCCGACAAATCAAACTGGAGCCACGAAGGCAGATTGTCAGCGTTGGCCGCTCATTATCATCTGTCACGGCTTTATTGGAAGCCGTATCGGGGTAGATCGGCTATTTGTGAAGGCAGCTCGGGAATTTAGTTCACAAGGATTTTTGGTTCTTCGATTCGATTACGGAGGATGTGGCGAAAGCACCGGCAATTATGGAAAAGGTGGTCTTCATGTTCTTATCGAGCAGACGCGAAGCGTCATTGATTATGCCTTAACCATAGATTGTGTGGATTTGAGTCAAGTTATTTTAGTTGGACATAGCTTGGGCGGCGCTGCTGCGGTCTTAACAGCTGCTAGGGATAATCGTGTGAAAACATTGGTCCTATGGTCTGCCGTAGCCCATCCTCATAATGATATTGTGCGGATTGTAGGAAAGAGCGAATACGAGAAACTACCGCTTGGTGGTGCGATTGATCATCATGGATATTCACTTACTAGCGAATTTTTTGATTCCCTCTCCCGGCATCAACCGTTCGAACAATTGCGTAAATTCAATGGCGATGTACTCGTCATTCATGGTACGGCGGATGATATGGTTCCTGTCGACTATGCGCCCTTGTATCAGAAAATGTTTTGGATGCGAAAAGAAGGGCAATGTGATATTGAGCTTATTTATCAAGCGGATCATACGTATTCATCATCCAGCTCGACAACGGACTTGTTGGAAAAAACGGGGAACTGGCTCTCATTTATTCAGAAGCGCAAAAAGGATTGGAATGATTGGACGATATAATAGAGCGGAGGAATCGATATGGCGAAACCATTGGAATTAGATGATGTATGGGTGGATAGAATTAAACAGATGTTGAACGGCTTGGAATACGGTTCCGTACAAATCGTCGTGCATGATGGGAAAATAGCGCAAATTGATAAAACAGAAAGAAAACGTTTTGATACGAGCAATCAAGCGCCAGGACAATTGCAGGCTTTGAAATCCGTTAAACAATCGAGTAAAGCCTAGCTCGAATAGATATTAAAGTAGTAGAAGTTTGATAGTTATTAAATAATGTCTTATTCGCAGCC
This sequence comes from Paenibacillus sp. N3.4, assembly GCF_008017805.1. GTDB lineage: Bacteria > Bacillota > Bacilli > Paenibacillales > NBRC-103111 > Paenibacillus_E. Next base: position 114,969 of record NZ_VRTT01000004.1, read on the forward strand.
CTCTTTCTTCCGAAAGAGGGCTGTTTTCACGATTAATAAAACGTATACTAGAAGGAGTGAGTCATTCATTGGATCGCAAATGGGAAGTAATTATTGGGGGGGATTGTATGAAGCAGCAGCACTTCGTCTGGAAAGATGCCAAACAGATCGATCATTATGTTTATTCGTGGCTGCCTGATGAGTCAACGCCTATTGAAGGAATTGTACAAATCTCGCATGGCATGTCGGAAACGGCAGCCCGCTATGAAAGACTTGCCGCGCTGCTGACTCGCCATGGTTATGCTGTTTATGCGAATGATCATCTCGGACATGGACGAACAGCCGGAACACCGGACAAGGTGGGCAAGTTCGATAAGCATAGTTTTCTGCGAATGGTTCAAAATATGGGAGGGCTTACGACTCATATTCGTACGCTTTATCCGCAGTCAACGCCAATGTTTGTACTCGGGCATAGCATGGGGTCCTTTTTAACTCAGCATTACATGGTTTCCTATTTGAACGAACATCCAGAACACATCCAAGGCATCGTACTGTCGGGTTCGAATGGGAAAGAAGGCTTGGCCTTGCAAGCAGGCATCGCTGTCGCTACAATGGAAGCTGCTTTTCGCGGAGATCATCATCGCAGTAAACTATTAACCTCGTTGTCATTTGGAACTTTTAATAAAAAATATGCACCGAACAGAACCTCATTCGATTGGTTAAGTCGTGATACAACGGAAGTAGACGCATATATAGCTGATCCCTACTGTGGGGTTACCTTTACATCCGGTTATTTCCGGGATTTCTTTAAAGGTTTGAAAGATATTCACCGCCCTGAGCATGTGAAGCTTATCCGCAAAGAATTACCTATACTTGTATTATCAGGTGATGAAGATCCGGTCGGGGGTCACGGCAAAGGCATACGCAAGCTGTTAACGATGTACCAATCGTTAGGCATTCACAATGTGAGCAGCAAGCTTTACCCTGGAGGACGACATGAAATGCTGAACGAGCTGAATCGGGAAGAAGTGATGCAGGATATATGCCAATGGCTGGATCAACAAAAAAATCAGGTTAAGAGAGATTAAAGGCGACGAGAGGTCGTCTTTTTTTAGAATTTATATGTTTGGTTTGGGTTCAGTGGAAGTTTAATCCATATTTGATTTTTTGAAAAGTAGAGGGGGAAAATTTAATTAAGATGATGTTGTCTGATGAACGTTATCATGGGGATGCGTTTGTGAAAAATCATTAGGAACATATAAGGCCAAATGTTTGCAAGGTAGTATCAAAATTGAAGTCTGTGAAGGATGTCAGTGTTACAGCAGTCAGTCCAAGCGACAACTCTACATTAACGCGGAAAATCGTGCTTACAGAAGGATCGTCAGGATTTTCTGGCGGTTTTTCTTTCTATCCGATAGGTATTGACTCTCACGCCGCGTGATCCTTTAAAGTGGACTTTAGGAGGTGATAACACTGACTTACACGGTAAAAGAAGTTGCTCAACTAACAGGGATTAGCATTAGAACACTGCATTATTATGACGAAATCGGTCTTTTAAAGCCTGCGTTCTATGGGGGGAATGGATATCGGTATTATGAAAAAGCGCAAATGCTGCGGCTTCAGCAAATTCTATTTTACCGAGAGTTGGATTTTGGGTTGAATGATATTATCCGAGTTATGAATAGCGATACGTTCGATCAGCTAGAGGCACTTCAGACGCATAAAAAGCAGATTAGCCAACAAAGAAACCGAATGAGTCAATTGCTAGACACCATCGACAAAACCATCGAGCATTTGAAAGGAGAAGCAGCTATGAAGAGTGAAGATTTATATTTGGGGTTTGATTCGGAAAAGCAAGCGAAATATGAGAACGAAATTACCGAGAAATACGGCAGTGAAATCGTAGAAGAAAGTAAGCGCAGCACGAAGAACTGGAAAAAGGAAGATTACGCTGCCATAAAAGCCGGATTTGAGGATTTGAATAAGCAGCTTGCCGAAGAAATCGTTAAAGGAGCCCATGTTAGTGATCGTGCGGTGCAAGTCTTAATTGGGAAGCATTTTGCGCTGGTTAGTCAATCCTATAAACCGACTAAAGTGATTTATTCAGGGCTTGGACACATGTACGTCGAGCATCCTGAATTCAGAAGCATGTATGATGCTCATCAGCCAGCCTTGGCTGAGTTTCTGCGTGATGCCATGCAAGTTTATGCGGATGAACACTTATAACTGTTGGTGTGAATAGCCCTCCCTGGGAGAAATTCGGGGGAGGGCTTCATTCACTTGCGATTTACGGGAGAATTCCTCAAATGTGATGAAGCTAAGATGTTAATGAAGTCGCGTTTCTTTGCAACTGAAGACGGATACCTTCGCGGTCTATTTGAATCCAATACTCAACAATTCGGTTATGTTCCACTCGATAAACGGCGCTGGCGAGCTCGATGACAGTCTTCCCTATTGGGGCAAATCCGTCCACTTCGCCTATATGTATGCCAGTTTGCTTCCAACGGACATAGACGCGATCCTCCTGAGCAATGAGTTCTAGAATTTCCAACTGAAAATCTCCATAAGCTTGCTTCATTTCTCTCACGTGATCAGCATAATTGCTCGGTGTCCGATGAACCGTAGTTTCCATCTCTGCCGTTACTTGATGAGCAAGAACTTGATCAGACATCCAACTGTGAGCGGAATCAGGGTCGAGACCGGATCGAACTTGTTGGAAAAATTGCTGGACTATAGCAGTAGGCGTTAATGTCGTCATAGGTATGTAAGCTCCGATCAGGATGAAGGAAATCTGGCCTAGATAAGGGAATGTAGCCAGCGATTGTTCATAAGTTTTATAACTTATCATAAAGGATACATTAGTAATTAACAACGATCAAAATGTGTGGAAAAACAAACAACACCAGTTACTCAAGAAAACCACCCTTCCAAGTTGTTGAAGGAAGGGTGGTTACGTATGCTGTTAGTTCAGTATGCGGCGGAATTCCTCGGTCAGCAGCGGCACGACCTCGAACAGATCGCCCACAATGCCGTAGTCCGCGACTTTGAAGATCGGTGCCTCGACATCCTTGTTGATGGCGATGATGACGCGCGATGCGCTCATCCCCGCAAGATGCTGGATGGCTCCGCTAATGCCGCATGCGATGTAGATCTCTGGCGTTACGACCTTGCCGGTCTGACCGATTTGCATCGCGTATTCGCAGTAGCCCGCGTCGCAGGCTCCGCGGGAAGCCCCGACAGCTCCGCCAAGGACGGCAGCCAGCTCTTCGAGCGGCTGGAAGCCTTCGGCGCTGCGCACCCCCCGTCCGCCGGAGACGACGATCTTGGCTTCTGCCAAGTCGATCGCGCCGGACGTCTTCTTCACAACCTCCCGAATAACGCTGCGCAGGGAGGGAGAGGGATAAGCAACATCGATTACGTTAGCTTGACGCGAAGCGTCAGGCTCAGCGGCTGCGATGTTGTTAGGTCTAATGGTTACGATCCATGGATCGGCAGCATCTGTAAACGCTTTCTTTTCGATCGCTTTACCGGCGTAAAGCGGGCGCGTGAATAACAGCGTATCGCGCTCTGATTCGATAGCCGTGACATCCGAGATCTGCCCTGCCGAGAGTTGTGCTGCAATCTGCGGAGCCAAGTCTCGACCAATCGCGGTATGCCCAAAGTAGATGCCATTGGGTTTGACCGTTTCTATTACGGTCGTCAAAGCGTGTCTATAAGCTTCCGAGCTGTAGCTTTCTAGTGCGCTGTTTGCTACTGCATAGACGGGGTCCGCGCCATAAGCCGCGAGCAATCCGGCAAGTGCTCTACTTTCAGAGCCGCCTATTAACACAGCTGAGATCGTATCACCCTCTGTGGCAGACAGCTGCGCAGCGCGTAATGTTTCAAAGGATACTTGACGAAGCTTGCCGTCGCGAGCTTCTGCAACAACGAGAAATGTTTTCGACATGGCTGCAGCCTCCTTGGATTAAATCACTTTGGATTCGTTGCGTAAGGCTTGCACAAGCTCCGCGACTTGCTCTGAAAGCGTGCCTTTGAGCAGGCGACCTGCTTGACGTTCCGGAGGTAAAGCTAATTCAGCGCGTATGGTTTTGGGGACGATAGCCGAAACATTCAGATCGTCGAGAGATAGATGCTTAAAAGGCTTTTTCTTCGCTTTCATAATACCTGGCAAAGAAGGATAACGCGGCTCATTTAACCCTTGCTGTGCGGTGAACATGGCAGGGAGGGGAACCTCGATGATTTCCACATCGCCTTCCGCATCACGATGGGCAATGGCCTTGCCGTCGATCAGTTCCAGCTTTGTGACTGAAGCCACATGCGGAATATTCAGTAAAGCAGCTACACGAATGGCAACCTGGCCGGCCCCATGGTCAACGGAAAAATTACCGCCCAGCAGCAGGTCAAGGGGCTGTTCGCGCAAATAAGATGCCAGAATTTCGGCAACTTCGAACTCGTCGCCGTGAATGCGCTCATCGGAGATGAGTACGGCTTCATCTGCCCCCATGGCTAGTGCGGTGCGCAAAGCTTCGGCTGTCCGTTCCGGACCGACGGAAAGTAGTGTTATTTTGCCGCCAAACGCTTCGCGAATGAGAATGGCTTGCTCCACAGCATATTCATCGTAAGGATTGATAACAAATTTCACACCATCTTCTTGGACGGCATGGTCTAAGAGTGTAATTTTCTCCTCGGTATCAAACGTTTGCTTGACTAAAACAAAAATGTCCATAACCAAGCTCCTTTCTGAATATACATGCTACATAGGGATTTAAGCCTCAATGCCTCGGATGAAAAAATCAATGGTGGGGCCGGCCTGAGCGGCGAGGGAATACTTTTGTCCGGCGATAAGCCAAGAGGTTACCACTTCATCCATCGCCCCGAAAATAAGCAGTCTGACCAGTTTCACATCCAAGTCGGCACGGAAGCTGCCTTCTTGTTTGCCCTTTTCCAGTATATTTTCGATCAGGCTAATATATCTCTTTAGCGCCAGACCAATCTTTTTACGAATTTCAAAATCGCTTTGCCTGAGTTCAATTTGAGTGACATAAGCTAGAGGAATGTTTGCTTCCAACTCACTGAAATGAATGTCGCATACCTTCTGAAGAGCTTCTCTGGCGCTCATCCCTTCATGAAGTCCAAGTGTAAACTTCTCTACGAGTTGGCCTAATTTTTCCTCGAATAGACTGGTTAAAATATCCTCTTTCTTTTTAAAATACAGATAGATCGTCCCATCTGCGACGCCGGCTTCCTTGGCAATGCGAGATACTTGCGATTTATGGAAGCCATGCTCGGCAAATACGTGCAAAGCGCCTTCAAGAATAGCGTAATATTTGTCTGGTTTATTGCTACTTGTCAAGTGGATCACCTCGGTGTTAGAATACAACTATCGATGAATGAATCGTCATTCATTTTGTAATTTCATCATAAAATACATGATACGCCTTGTCAACGACTTATTCGACTTCAAGAAATAAGTCGTTGACAAGCTGATGCAGTCATCGAAGAAGCATGTTTCAACTCTGGGAATAGGGTTACAGAAAACTTGCTTTTTTACGAAACCAATTTGATAACGCTTTCATTTTGGCTTTGGATTCGATGTCCACTTACTTCATGCTAAGGAGGGCTTCCCATGACCCGTTCACTCGTACTATTTATTTTGTTTTTCGGGGTGACTGTATATGCCTTATATTTGTTTGGGAAGGTCGTATATGCCCGTTATTTGTACATCAGACTTGGCAAATCAGTGAATATGAAGAAGGAAATAAGAGCGCGCCTGAAGCTATTCGCTATTCAAGTGTTTGGGCAAACAAAGCTGTTAAAGGATAAAAAAAGCGGCATTATGCATATCATTATTTTTTATGGCTTTCTTATTTTGCAGCTTGGTGCGCTTGATCTTATAATAACCGGATTAATTGGCCATCGGTTATCCATACCGGGATATGCATATTTCACTTGGCTGCAAGAGGTCACAATTTTACTGATTGTTATGGCTATGGTCTACGCGACTTATCGACGTTACATTGAGAAATTAAAACGTTTGAAGCGAGGTTGGAAGCCAAGCATCGTCCTTTTCTTCATTTTTTTTCTTATGCTGTCTGTCGTGGTAAGCGGAGGTTTTGAACGTCTTCGTGAAGGAGGGGGTTGGTCAGCATTGGCCCCTTTGACTTCTTCGTTTGCAGTTGCATTCAATGACATATCGCCTGCCTCGGCTGCCGTTGGTTTTTATACAAGCTGGTGGGTACATCTACTTATTCTTTTGTCGTTTCTGGTCTGTGTGCCGCAATCGAAGCATTTTCATATTATTACAGCGCCGATCAACATTTTGCTTCGTCGTACGGGGCCAACCGGTAAACTAACGTCTTTAGATTTGGAAGATGAGGAAGCGGAGTCCTTTGGCGTCGGGAAAATTGAGGATTTTACGCAAAAGCAAATGCTTGATTTCTACTCCTGTGTGGAATGTGGCCGCTGCACCAGTATGTGCCCTGCTCATGTTACAGGGAAAATGCTGTCTCCCATGCACCTCATTACGAAGCTGCGCGATCATTTGACGGAAAAAGGTTCGGTTATTACGTCCAAATCACCTTGGGTACCGGCCTTTGCCTTCGCCAATCGATCGGGACAACATGCATTTGAGGTAGAACTTATTGGGGATGTCATCACCGAAGAAGAGCTTTGGGCGTGCACGACTTGCCGAAATTGTGAAGATCAATGTCCTGTTGGCAATGAGCATGTGGATAAAATTATCGATTTGCGTAGGCATCTCGTGTTGACGCAAGGAAGTATGCCTCACGATGGGCAGCGTGCCCTCCAAAATATTGAAAGACAAGGAAATCCATGGGGAATTAATCGGAATGAGCGAGCCAAATGGGTGAAAGAAATCGATCCTGAGGATAGGCTTCATATCCAAACGGTGAAAGAAAATCCCGCTTTTGAATATTTGTTTTTCGTTGGCTCAATGGGCTCTTACGATAACCGCAGCCGTAAAATTACGCATGCTTTTGTTAAATTGATGAACGAAGCCGGTATCTCCTTTGCCATATTAGGCAATGAGGAGAAAAACTCCGGTGATACGCCTCGGCGCATGGGGAATGAATTCCTATTCCAGCAGCTGTGTAACGACAATATCGCGACTTTTCAGAAGTACAAGGTTAAAAAAATAGTCACCGTGTGTCCGCATACGTATCATACCTTCAAAAATGAATACCCTGAACTTTGGTTTAGAAGCAGACGTGTATCACCACACAGAATTGTTGGATATATGGGTGAAGGAAGGAAGATTAAATCCCCAACATGAAGTTCGGGAGCGCATTACGTATCACGATTCGTGCTATCTAGGACGCTACAACGGCGTGTATGAAGAACCGCGCAATGTCCTAAGAGCTATTCCGGGTGTTGTCTTGGTTGAGCAGCCTCGCTCCCGTGAAAATAGCATGTGCTGTGGCGCAGGAGGAGGCCTGATGTGGATGGAAGAGACAGCAGGCACACGCGTGAATATCGCACGGACAGAGCAACTGATTAGGGTGAATCCGACGGTGATCAGCTCCGCATGTCCGTATTGTTTGACAATGGTAGAGGATGGCACGAAGCAGAAGGAGGTCGAGGAACACATTAAAGCTAGGGATATCGCTGAAATTCTTGCCTTGTCTGTCTTCGGAACGACTGAAAAACTTATGTAGGAGGAACTTTCTGTATGACAAAAATCCGCACAGCTGCCGTTATCGGATCTGGTATTATGGGCTCCGGAATCGCTGCTCATTTGGCCAATGCAGGCATTCCGGTTTTGTTGCTTGACGTAGTGCCTCGACAGTTATTGCCGCAAGAAGAAGCATCAGGATTAACGCTTAACCAACCGAGCGTAAGGAGTCGGCTCGCTATTGAAGCGATTGAGAAACTGAAGAAAACAAACCCGGCGCCCCTTTATTCCGAAGCCTTTGCGCAGCGTATTACGCCTGGAAATCTGGATGATGATTTGGCTAAACTTGCTCATGTCGATTGGATTATTGAAGTTGTTGTTGAAGATTTACACATCAAGCAGCAGCTGCTTAGTCGTATAGAGACTGTATGGAAACCTGGCATAATTGTATCTTCGAATACGTCGGGAATTTCGATTAATAAGATGGTCGAGAACAGCAGTCTTGCCTTTAAACAAAGCTTTCTAGGTACCCATTTTTTTAATCCTCCCCGATATATGAAATTGCTTGAAGTGATTCAGGGCGAGCAGACGGATCCCGCCATTGTCGCTTTTATGAAAGACTTTTGTGAAAAGAAGCTGGGAAAAGGCATTGTGGAAGCCAAAGATACGCCTAATTTTATCGGGAATCGAATTGGAACTTACGGTCTGCTCGTCACGTTACGTGAGATGGAGAAGAATGGCTATTCCGTGGAGGAAGTGGATGCTGTTACAGGTCCTGCGATGGGACGACCAAAGAGCGCAACCTTCCGCACTTTGGATTTGGTTGGTCTCGATACCTTCGTTCATGTGGCAAACAATGTATTCCATCACGTGATAGACCGAGCGGAAAAAGAAATATTCGAACCCCCAGCGATTTTACGCACGATGGTGGAAAAAGGCTGGATGGGAGAGAAGATGGGGCAAGGCTTTTATAAAAAAGTAAAGTCAGAGGCAGGGAGCGACATCCAAGCCTTAGATTTGCAAACCTTGACCTATCAGAGTAGTCGTAAAGTGAATTCTGCATCTTTGGAAGCTGCCAAACAAGCAAAAGGACCAGCTGGAAAATTAAAAGCCTTGTTAGGCACCAAAGATCGATATTCGGATATGGCATGGCAGATTCTTAAACCTGTGCTGCTGTATTCAGCCGAAAAACTGGGCGAAATAGCAGATTCCATTGTTGAAATCGATCGTGCTCTTCGTTGGGGGTTCAATTGGGAGCTAGGACCTTTCGAGACATGGGATGCAATCGGCTTAAGACCATCAATTGAACGAATGGAGGCAGAAGGTAGCGTCGTGCCTGCTTGGATCAAAGAATGGATTGCCGCAGGTCATGACCATTTCTACGAAAACATCGAGGGGCACACCTTTTATTATTTGAAAAATAACAATCAGCGGTTGGAGACGCGGCCGGAAATTATTTCTTTGCACGCTATGAAGCAGCAAAATAAAGTGATTCGCTCGAATAGCGGCGCTAGCTTATTCGATATCGGCGATGGGGTAGCTTGTCTGGAATTTCATTCCCCGAACAATGCAATTGGTTCAGACATCCTCACCATGATCGAGCAAAGCGTAGATGAGGTTCGCAGCAATTATCGCGGGCTGGTTATTGCTAATGAAGGCAAGAACTTCTGCGTCGGCGCTAATTTGATGCTGCTTCTGATGGAAGCGCAAGATGGAGAGTGGGATGAGGTAGACGGCATTATTCGCTTATTTCAAAATGCGATGATGAAGCTGAAAAGATTGGAACTTCCGGTTGTCGCTGCCCCGCATAAGATGACATTAGGCGGCGGGGTTGAAGCTTGTATGCCCGCTGATCAAATCGTATTTGCCGCTGAAACGTATTTCGGACTCGTAGAGGTTGGTGTAGGTCTCATACCGGCGGGTGGAGGATGCAAGGAATTAGCGCTTAGAGCAAGTGACCACATTCAGGATGCTGCTGTTGATCTCCAGCCATGGATCAATGCAATATTCGAGACTGTAGCGATGGCTAAAGTGTCAACTAGTGGACATGATGCGAAACGACTTGGGTATATGCGCGCTGCGGATTCCGTCATTATGAATCCAGATCATCGGATTTACGAAGCGAAGCAAGCGGTGCTGCGTCTAGATGCGGTTGGCAAAAAACCGCAGACAGATGGGAAGATCCGTGTCGTTGGTGAGAATGGCAAGGCTGTCATGCAAATAGCCGCATACTCGATGCGTCAAGGCGGTTACATCAGCGAGCATGATCACAAGATTGCGAATAAGCTTGCGCATGTCCTGGCAGGCGGTAATGTGCCTGCGGATTCATGGGTAACCGAACAATACATGCTTGATTTGGAACGTGAAGCTTTCTTAAGTCTTTGTGGGGAGCTGAAAACACAACAGCGAATGCAATATATGTTAGCCAAGGGAAAAGCGCTTAGGAATTGATCGAAGGGTGTGGTGAAAACGATGAAGGAAGCCGTAATTGTAGCTATAACACGCACGGCCGTCGGTCGCGCGAAGAAAGGCAGCTTCGCACAAACAAGGACCGAAGATTTGGGCAAGGCAGTCCTGGAGGAAGCGATCAGACGTGTTCCCGGACTGGATAAAGGCGAAGTCGAGGATATTATCATCGGATGTGCGATGCCTGAAGGCGAGCAGGGCTTGAACTTCGCCCGCACGATGTCGCTTTATGCGGGCTTTCCGGTGACCGTGCCGGCGATCACGGTCAACCGCTTCTGCTCCTCCGGGCTGCAAGCCATCGCATATGCGGCGGAGCGCATTATGCTGGGCCACGCGGAGGTGATCATCGCCGGAGGCGTAGAGAGCATGAGCCACGTCCCTATGACGGGCTTCAAGCTCTCGCCGCATCCGCAGCTTGTTGCTGACATGCCCGAGGTGTACATGGGCATGGGGCATACGGCCGAAGCCGTCGCGCAGCGATTCGGAATTACGCGCGAGGAGCAGGATGATTTCGCGACGCGCAGTCATCGGAAGGCGGCAGCAGCGATAGCGGCCGGCAAGTTCGTGGATGAGATCGTGCCGGTGAGCACGAGCGTGAAGGGATTCGACGAACGCGGCAAAGCGTTCGAGCGGAAGTTCGTGTTTGCCATGGATGAGGGCGTACGCCCCGATACATCCGTGGAAGGGCTTGCCAAGCTGAAGCCTGCATTCAGCTTGGGGGGTACTGTGACGGCCGGCAACGCGTCGCAGACGTCGGACGGCGCAGCGGCAGCGGTGCTGATGAGCCGTGAGCGTGCGGAAGCGCTAGGCCTGAATCCGCTCGCAACGTTCCGATCTTTTGCTCTGTCTGGCGTGGAGCCGGAGCTGATGGGCGTAGGGCCGGTCAAAGCCATTCCGAAGGCGCTGAAGCTGGCTGGTATTACTCAGGATCAAGTGAAGCTGTACGAGATCAACGAAGCTTTTGCCTCACAATGCGTGCATATCATTCGTGAGCTTGGATTAGACAACGAACGGGTGAATGTGAATGGCGGGGCTATTGCACTTGGTCATCCGCTTGGTTGCACAGGGGCCAAATTGACGACCAGTTTAATTCATGAGCTGCAGCGGCGAGGCGGAGGATACGGTGTGGTTTCGATGTGTATTGGAGGCGGAATGGGAGCTGCCGGTGTGTTTGAAGTTCATCCGGCATAAGTACTGCAGCGAAACGCAATGTGGATGTGCCCTCAACGGGTTAACTGAGATAAGGAGAGGTCAACGATGACGGATAAAGTAATTGGCGGAAGCTTTATTATTTCGGAATCAGATTTTCATCATATCGTGACACCTGAGGACTTTACGGAAGAGCACCGCATGATCGCGGAAACAACGAAGGACTTTGTAGCAGGAGAAGTGCTGCCCCATGACGAGCATTTGGAGAAACTTGATTATGATTTAACTGTAAAATTAATGCGCAGTGCGGGTGAATTAGGTCTGCTGGGTGCAGATGTGCCGGAGATCTACGGGGGATTAGGCTTGGATAAAATGAGCTCGACGGTCATTAGTGAAAACTTGGCTAGAGCTTCTTCATTTGCTTTATCAATTGGTGCGCATGTGGGGATTGGCACACTGCCGATTGTGTTCTTCGGTACGCCGGAACAGAAGAAAAAGTACTTGCCTGATCTGGCCTCGGGGAGCAAAATTGCAGCCTATTGCTTGACGGAGCCGTCTTCGGGATCGGATGCCTTGGGCGCCAAGACGACTGCTTTCTTGTCAGAAGATGGTCAGCATTATCTCTTAAATGGTTCTAAACTTTATATTACCAACGCTGGATTTGCAGATATTTTCATCGTCTATGCCAAGGTAAATGGGACTGATTTCAGCGCGTTTATTGTGGAGAAAGGGCACCCCGGCTTTACGCTGGGGCTGGAAGAGAAGAAAATGGGCATTAAAGGTTCTTCGACGCGTCCGCTCTTTTTTGACAATGTGCCAGTCCCCGTTGAGAACTTGCTTGGTGAAATTGGCAAAGGGCACCTGATTGCCTTTAACATCCTGAACATTGGACGCTTTAAACTGGCTACCGGTTGCGTTGGCGCCGCCAAAGAAACCATCGAGCTGTCCGTTAAATATGCGAACACGCGTCAACAATTTCAAAAGCCGATTTCTCATTTTCCATTAGTAGGCAAGAAATTGGCTGAGATGAACATTCAAACGTATGTATTAGAAAGCATGGTGTATAGAACGTCCGGACTGTTTGATCAGATTCTGAGTGATATTGATCATACGAGCACAGAGGCAGGCAAACATAGTGCCAAAGGAATTTCAGAGTATGCCTTGGAATGTTCCATTAATAAAGTGTTTGCTTCCGAGGTGCTGGATGCTGTAGCTGATGAAGGCGTGCAAATTCACGGCGGTTACGGTTACATTCAAGAATATAAAGTGGAACGTATTTATCGAGACTCGCGGATCAATCGTATTTTCGAAGGCACGAATGAAATCAACCGCCTGCTTATTCCAGGAACACTCGTTAAGAAGGCGATGAAGGGTGAACTGCCTTTATTGCAAAAAGCGCAAGCCTTGCAGTCGGAGCTGCTTTCATTTGTTCCGGGTCAAGTCTTTGAAGGCGCTCTTGGAGAAGAAAAGCATTTGGTATCGATGGCTAAAAATATATTTCTAATGGTGGGTGGGCTTGCAGTTCAGAAATATGGTGTGGCACTTGAGAAAAATCAAGAAGTTTTGAGCAATATGGCTGATATCATGATTCAAATTTTTGCCGCGGAAAGTGCACTTTTGCGGACATTGAAGCAGGTTGAGAAGATCGGCGAAGATAAGGCGAAAAATGCCATGCAAATAACGACGGTGTTCGTGTATGAAGCCTTTGCTAGCATTGAGGCCTACGCCAAGGAAGCGCTTAGTACAATGGAAGAAGGAGACGTTTTGCGGACACAGCTTTCCATTCTGAAGAAGCTCGCCAGACGCAGCTCAATTAACTCCGTTTATTTGAAAAGGGACATCGCCGCTCGGGTGATTCAGGGTGAAAAATACATCGTATAGCCATTGACGAAAGAACCTGAAGGGATGGTTTTGTATGAGTGAGACAAAGCCTTGGTTACGTCATTATCCGCGCGAAGTGGCACCGACTTACGAGTATCCCAAACATAATCTTGCGCGAATGTTGGTAGATTCAGCTCAGAAGTTTCCGAACAAACCTGCTTTGTATTTCTTGGGAAAAACGATTCGATACCATGAGCTTTTGGAGGCTTCTTACCGATTTGCCAATGCTCTCAAAAAGATGGGCGTGCATGCCGGTGACCGTGTTGCGATTATGCTTCCCAACTGTCCCTCGGCTGTTATTGCTTACTTTGGAACGCTGATGATGGGGGGCATTGTGGTTCAGACGAATCCGCTGTATATGGAACGAGAGCTGAAACACCAGCTCTCGGATGCGGAAGCTACAGTCATTGTGACCCTGGATTTATTGCTAAATCGTGTGCAAAAAGTAAAAGAGAAAACACACATTCGCTCCATTATTGTCACTTCGATCAAAGATTTTTTGCCATTTCCCAAAAATATCCTTTATCCCGTGAAAATGAAAAAAGAAGGCGTAAGTCTTAAAGTGAATTATGGGGATGGTGTATACAGGTTCAAAAAAATGCTGCAAACAGCCTCCGGAACTCCGATTTGTGTGGAAGTGAATGCAGACGAGGATATTGCCCTGTTGCAATATACGGGTGGAACTACAGGCATATCCAAGGGGGTTATGTTGACTCACAGCAATTTGATTGCTAATACTTATCAAACGAGTCACTGGTGTTACCAAATTCGAGAAGGGGAAGAGCGTTTTTAGGAGCAATTCCCTGTTTCCATGTATTCGGCATAACGGTGTTGTTGAATCAAACCATGTTTCGGGCTGGCATGCTAATCCTTATACCCAAGTTTGATATTGACTTGATTATAAGTTCTATTCAATCTTTGAAACCAACCGTATTTCCAGGTGCCCCAACGATGTATATTGCTTTAATTAATCATAAACGGACGAAAGATGTGAATATTTCTTCTATTAAAATTTGTGTAAGCGGTTCAGCGCCACTTCCCTTGGAGGTGCAAGAACGATTCGAGGCTTTGACCGGCGGCAAATTAATCGAAGGTTACGGCTTAACGGAATCCTCTCCCGTCACCCATGTGAATCCCATTTGGGGCTACCGCAAAATAGGTACAATTGGTATTCCTATTCCAGACACTGAGGCTAAAGTGGTCGATTCGGACGGGGAGGAGCTGCCGATTGGTCAAATTGGCGAAATTCTTGTTAAAGGACCACAAGTCATGAAGGGGTATTGGCGCCGTGATCTAGAAACAGATTCGACGATTAAAGATGGTTGGCTTTACACCGGGGATATGGGACGAATGGATGAAGATGGTTTTTTTGTTGTTGTAGATCGGAAGAAAGATTTGATTATCGCCGGTGGATTTAATATTTATCCGCGTGAAATCGAGGAAATTCTTTTTGAACATCCTGCCATACGGGAGGCGGTTGTTATTGGGGTTCCCGATGCATACCGCGGAGAAACGGTCAAAGCATTTGTCGTACGAAAAGAGGGGATGTCGCTTACCGAGAAAGAGTTGGAATTATGGTGCCGTGAACGACTGGCTGCATTCAAAGTGCCTCGAAAGGTTGAGTTTCGTGATTCTTTGCCAAAAACCATTGTTGGGAAAGTATTGCGTCGACAATTGCTGGAGGAAGAGAAAAAGGAGTAAGCGATCACCCCTGATGAGGGATGTTCGTTAACTATTACAAAGTGGAGGGAAACCTATGGATGATTCTAACGACCAAGCAAAAAGGAGGTTGCAACTGTTAGCTGCGGCGGCGGAGCCCACTTTCTGGGGCTTTCTTGGCTGTGAATTCGTAAGTTTGGCAGAAGATGGCGTTATTACGATTTCTCTGGATGCCAAATCACATCATTTGAATCTGATTGGGATCGTTCATGGCGGAGTACTTTCATCCTTACTGGATAATGCCATGGGAATCGTCGTTATGATGGCGCGGCCTGAAGAAAAAGCTGTGACGACCAATTTGAATGTTCATTTCGTATCGCCGCTACATGAGGGTCGATTGCAAGTGACTGCTGAAATTGTTCACCAATCCCGCAAAATGATAACTGCCCAGGGACGGATTACCGACAGCAACGGTGTTTTGGGTGACCATCGGAACAGGGACATTTCGGGTTATTTAGGCTAATAGTTGAATAGTATTTCGTAGTTTGAAGGTGAATAGGAGTGAGGAAGAGGTATGCGAAAGCATGTCTCTTTTTTTATTGGGGTTAATCCAAGGGGAGGAAATGACGTTAATGTTATATAATATAACATATGAATGAGGGATGAGACGTTAAGTATACATATTTCAAACTATTTGTTAATATATCTAACATAAAAACATTGACTTGATTGCACTTATCATCCTATAATCGTTTAAAAGGCATAAGGGGGAAGCGTTATGCATCTTACGATACGTGAGGCGTTATCGATTTATCCGTTAACTGAAGCAAAATTGGTGGCTGGTAAGCAAGGAGAATCTCGAATCGTCAAGTCCGTTAATGTGATGGACGCTCCTGATATTGCAGATTGGACGAAGTCGGGTGAAATGCTCTTTACCACTGCGTTCGCGATGAAGGATAGTCCACAGGAAACTGTTAACTTATTGCGAAAGTTAAATGAGCGCGGAGCTGCAGGATTGGGAATTAAACTTGGACGTTTCTGGACGGAATTACCGCAGGTGGTCATGGAAGAAGCGGATCGGCTCCATTTTCCTATTATCGAAATGCCCTTTCAATTTACGTTTTCTGATCAAATGAACGCACTTTTTAATGCTGAATATCGTAGAAATACGCAACTTCTGCAAGTCGTGCTGGAGAAACAGAAGAAGCTTATGCAATTCGGACTGAAGCAGGATAATATGTTATCCATGTTTCAATTAATACGCGATATTATAGGGTACCCGATTGCTGTCATAGGCGTTAAAGGTCAATTGTTATTTAATGCAAGCACTTGGAGCAGTGAACAGCTTGGGCAAAATTGGCCTGGCAAACGGAAGTCGGGCTGGGTTTATGCAGGTAAAGATCGTGCTTATCGCGTTAGTCTTTTTCAACAAGACGATGAACCGCTTGGCAGTTTGTTCATCATGCCGGATACTGTATTACTTGCCAATGTGGAAGAAGGTTTATTTCAACAAGCTGCGGACATCCTAACTTTCCATATGGGTTTCACGTTTCGTACGCATATGGAAGCTACCGCACAGCGTGATCTTCAGAACAGTCTTCTCCGTTACCTGGATAAAGGCAACACGCTGGAAGAGTTTCTAGAACACAGCGTGATCTTCAGAACAGTCTTCTCCGTTACCTGGATAAAGGCAACACGCTGGAAGAGTTTCTAGAACAGGCGCAATTAAGAGAGATTTCCATTTTCACGGGATTTTATCAATGTGTAATCAGTTCTTGCAGTACCGGGGCTTTGAAGGATGACCAACCAAACGGCAAGCTGAAGGAACTTAAGCAGTATATGGAGTCCCATCCCAAATCAAGCAGCTTGCGCGGGCATCATTTTATATTGAAAAACTTATTGTTTTCGATTTATTCTGCGAATCAAACAGAGGGATTTCCGGAAGAGGAGCTGTCACAATTACTGGCGAAGTATACAACTGATTCGGTTTGCAAGGAAGAGGCGGGAGAAGTGGTCTTTTATGTAAGTTCCATAAAAACGAAGCCTACCGCACTTAAAGAAGCCTATCTGGAATGCCTAGAAACAGAACGTTTGTCAGTCAGACTTGGCCTTCCGGAACGTGTGATGCACTTTGAATCCATTGAATTCGCTCATCTTTTTCAGAACGTGTCGTCCACAATGATGGAAGACTACTGTGCCAAAATATTACGGCCATTGCTTGAAAAGGATGCCGAATACTCGCAAGAAATGATTCGTACGTTAGAAGTATTCATTCGTAATGACGGTCAAGTCAATGAAGCGGCAAAGCAATTATTTATTCATCGCAATACGGTAACGTATCGGTTAGAGAAAATAAGCGATCTCTTACAGGTGGATTTTAAAAAAGTAAATGACTTGCTGAAACTGAAAGCAGTTTTCTTGTTTCGTCAGTTTTTACATGTCAGACCCTAGAAACGGAAACCCTGAAACGCTTCTTGAGCGCTTAGGGTTTCGTTTTTCTAAGGTGAAAACCGTAATCTCAGGCCTGCAAAGAAAACGAAAAGGAAGCGTCGTCGTACCAATGCCGCGATTCGTATAGATGAGCATTTTAGATTCCGTGACGGGATGAAGCCCTTCCACATAGTTGTCTCCGCCAGGTGGTGTAATGACTGCACCAAGAAAGGGTAAACGGATTTGACCGCCATGGGTATGTCCGGATAATTGCAAATCAACCGGATATTTAGCGGCTTGATCCGCGTAATTCGGGCAATGGGAAAGTAAGAGGGTGAATCGATGGGGGTTCGCGCCATCAAGCGCTTTAGAAATGTCAGGCTTGCCGGTTAACAAATCCTCAACACCGGCTAATTGAATGACTTGATTTAGGTAAGTAATGGCTTTAAAGCTATTTAAGAGAGTTTGGAATCCCCCTTTTTGTAAGATGGCAACCGTGCGGTTTTCTCCAATCCATTTATCATGGTTGCCAAGAACAGACCATTTTCCGAGTGGCGCTTCCAGACTGGCAAGCAGTTGGCTTGTCTGATCGGGGTCCGTTGTAATCTCGGCGTCGAATAAATCACCGGTAAAACAAAGGATGTCCGCTTTTTCCTTGCGAATGATGTTCACGACGTGTTCTAAATCTTTCAGATCAAAGTGGTATCCGATATGAAGATCGCTAAAGTGGACTACCTTGATTCCGTGGAATGCGTTGGGCAGCCGTTCAAAAATTAGGGTGTGACGCGTTATATCGTACCATTTGGGTTCTACGAAATTGGCATAGCTGCCAAGAGCGCCGGTGGCTGCTAAGAAGGAACCTGCAAGGACGGTGCCTTTCTTAAGAAAAGAACGTCTTGAGAGAGGGGGTGGTGATTGCATAAGATCCTCCTATTCTTACAAGGATATGACTATTGGATAAGTATATCAGTTTGAAAAGAAAGAAACGAATAGTCTGATTTGCATATAGGTTTTTATTACTTTATAATAATTCTTATTAATCTTGGAAGGGAGATGTTCAAATGTCCGCATGGAAAGAGTTAACAACACTGGAAGAGTGGCAGGAAGTATGGGATCGCTCCTCCGATAAACCGGCAGTTGTCTTGAAACACAGTACGACATGCCCAGTTAGTGCAAGTGCACTAGACGAATATGAGCAATACTTGTCAGGAAAACCAAACGAGGAAGTTGATTATTTCTTAGTTAAGGTGATCGAATCACGTCCTGTTTCCAACCAAATTGCAGAAGACCTTGGAATCAAGCATGCTTCACCGCAAATTCTTTATTTCAAGAATAAAGAATCGGTATGGAATACATCCCATTGGTCTGTTACGAACAAACATATTACGGCAGTTTTAGATTAAAATAATAAAGTGAAAGAAGCCCTTGTCTCCTGATAATCAGTGACGAGGCTTCTTTTTATGTTAATGAGCTTTTTTTTGAAGTAAAGCTAAACATACATCTGCAGGCAGGGGCTTGCTGAACAAATATCCTTGCATTTCGTTACAGCCTAGTTTAGGAAGTGCGTTCCTTTGAAGCTCAGTCTCAACGCCTTCTACAATCACACCTAGATTTAAATTTTGGGCAAGTCCGACAATAGAAGAAATAATCGCAGACTCGGAGTGATTCGAAATATTAGTAATAAAAGACCGATCAATTTTCAAACGATGAATAGGAAATTTACTTAAGTAACTTAACGAAGAGAAGCCTGTTCCAAAGTCATCGATCGAAATCTGAATGCCCAGAGCGACTAATTTATGTAATTGGCTGACTACAAAATCAGCGTTATGCATCGCGATACTTTCGGTTATTTCGAGTTCAAGTGATGCTGGGACGAGTTTGGTTTCTTGTAAAATGCGTTCAACCATCTGTACCAAATTCTCTTGTCTTAATTGAATTTGTGATAAATTCACTGCGATTCTTAAATTTGTGAAACCCATATTATGCCATTCCTTGCATTGTCGGCAGGCGATGTCCAGCACTTGAGAGCCGATAGGAACAATCAATCCGG
Organism: Paenibacillus sp. N3.4; assembly: GCF_008017805.1. Lineage (GTDB taxonomy): Bacteria > Bacillota > Bacilli > Paenibacillales > NBRC-103111 > Paenibacillus_E. Next base: position 134,213 of record NZ_VRTT01000004.1, read on the forward strand.
TTTCTTCCGATATCGCGATGAAATCTGCAGGGTAGAGCAAACCGTGCGTAGGGTGATTCCAACGGACGAGGGCTTCCATTCCAATGATTGTGTCTGTTTGAACATCAATTTGGGGCTGATAGTGCACAACGAATTGGTTGCGCTCCAATGCTTTGTGCAGCTCACTTTCTAGCTGTTGTCGATGCACAGCTTCTTCGTTCATTGTAGGGGAATAAATCCGCAAATGATTTTTACCGTTTTCTTTGACCTTGTAAAGGGCTGTGTCCGCATGATGCATCAGCATTTCGGCGTGATGACCGTGCTCCGGATAGAAGGCTGCTCCGATACTTACAGTGAGGTAAAAGTCGTGACCTTGCACATGAAAAGGAAGCCTAAGCTCTTCCAATATGCGCTGTGCAATAGGCTCAATGTCAAGAGAGTTCTGAACCTGCGGAACACAAACGGTAAATTCATCTCCGCCCATACGTCCAATCGTATCTATTTCTCTAGTGCTGCGTTTAAGTCGATGGGCTACTTCTTTCAAAACTTGATCGCCGATGCCATGCCCGAGTGAGTCATTAATGAACTTGAAGCCATCCAGATCCAAAAATAAAATCGCAATCTTCGTCTGATGTTTGTCAGCATCATTAAGCTGCATCATCACTTTACGTTCGAACATACGACGGTTAGGCAAGTCGGTTAAGGCATCGTAGTAAGCCATGTATTGGATTAAATCCTCAGCCTGTTTGCGTTGTGTGATGTTTTGGCGATTGCATAAATACCTTGGTTATCTCCTTCATTCGCAATTGGAATAAGGGAGAGATGAAGATCAATTCTTGTGCCGTTTTTATGTGTAATGAATGTTTCGAAGTTTTGGGGTCTGCCTCGTAAAGCTCGTTCAAATTTTTTGGATAAGTGTTGATGCTGCTCTGGCGGGCAAATAGAGAGGAGTGAGACGAGAAGAAGTTCTTCTCGGTCATACCCACTCAGCAAGTAAGTAGTGGGATTCATCCCTGTCAATTGGCCTTCGGGATTAATGATGAGTACAGCATCAGGGTTATTGTCAAACAAGGATTGAAAGGGCTGTTTATTAGAAACGAGCTCCTGATTCAACCCTTCGTTATGTTCCTTCACTATATAAATGTAGCTCGTGATCTCGCCCTTATGATTACGAAGAGGGGATATGCTTTCTCGAACAACTCGTGTAAAGCCATCTCGGTGCCAGCGCTCACTTGTTTTCGTTGTGTATTCATAGAAGTGCTCTGTAACGAGATCATTGAAATCTGTTCGCTCGTTCCCGAGCACTGTAGGCAGAGGATAACCTAACAGCTCATTTGGGTGCCATCCAAACAGTTGTTCAAATTTATCATTACTATATAAGACCGCATGCTGCAAGCTGCAAATGACGAAGGCAACCTCTGCATGTTTTGTGATGACGGCAGCAATTTCGTCTGTATGTTGAAAATCACGTTTAGGTTTGTCCGTATAATCAAAATTGTTGAATGACATCACTCTTAGAACCCCCGATTGCGTCTGTCTAAGCTAGTTCCTGCTTTCAGTATATATGAATTTCAACTAATTTTGTATGGCATTTCTAATAAAATTTGACAATCGGAGAGAGAATCCGACAATTTCCTAAATGAATTGAACGTTGTTTAAAAAAGATTGGCAAGAATCCTATCCTCCTATATACTAAGACGGCAGCAATAAGCCCTATTTAATTAAGGAGTTTCATACATGAATGCTATGAATAAGACTAAAGTTCCAATCTCCGTTTTTCTCGTAATTGGCATCATTGCCATCTCATTTTCAGCAATTTTTGTCAGATGGTCATCTGCGCCCGCTTCTGTTACGGCCATGTACCGCCTGTGGTTAACGAATGTGTTAATGCTTCCTTTTGTTTGGAATTATAGGACGGAAATACGGCGGATTCATCTGAAAGATTGGCTGCGAACAGTCATTTCCGGCGTGGCACTGGGTCTGCATTTCCTATTTTGGATGGATTCCTTGTACTTTACGACAGTGGCAAGTTCAACGGCTATCTTGACCTTGGAGCCGATCTTTGTGTTGCTCGGAGCCTTTTTCTTATATAGACAACGAACAAATCGCACTGCACTTATTTCTATGTTTATCGCGATTATTGGCGCTATTTGTATTGGTTGGGGAGATTTCCGATTTTCCGGAAATGCGCTTAAAGGTGACTTCTTATCTTTAATCGGTACTGTAGCTGTTGCTTTACACATGCTGCTGGGCAAAAGCTTACGAGAGCGTATCTCTGCATTCGTATACAGTTTTTTTGTGTTTTTGTTTGCAGGCGCAGTACTGGCTGTCATGAATGTGTACTCAGGTATTTCTTTCACAGCCTATTCGTTGAAAGAATGGGAAATTTTCTTATTGCTCGCTATCGTCCCAACTGTGCTGGGTCATTATATATTTAATTGGCTGTTGAAATATATGAAGGCTTCTTCGGTCTCAATGACTGTGCTTGGAGAACCGCTGGGTGCTACACTTTTGGCTTATGTGCTGTTGAGTGAATCCATCACGATGATACAGATTGCTGCAGGTTGTTTATTGTTAGTTGGTGTAGCTCTATTTCTGCGCAGTGATGAAAAAGAATGATTGTTTAGTTGATCATGTATAAATGATAAAGCCCTCTGAATGTTGGCTCTGCAATCTAGATCGATGCGGAGCCAACTTAACTTTCAGAGGTTTTTTTGACGGGGACACCTAACGAACTCAGCAAGCCTTATTGGATCAAATGACAAAGAGTTATCTTTTTAACGAACTCCAGACGCTTTATTGCAAGTAAAAGCGCATTACTTTACTAATAATCGACTCCATAACGTCGCTTCAATTCGTTAGATGAAAAGAGAGGATCATTTCGCGCCTCTAAACAACCCTACGGTTCGTTAGCGTAAACAACACAAGTAAAGAGCTGATTCATTGTTCGAACAGCTCTCATTGTGCATTTATGTTACTTTTTTCTCGCATCAAACTCTGCTTTAATTTGACTCAAAAGTTCCGGTTGCGTTAACACGTCATAAGCAGTGTAGGCCAATGCCTTGGCTGTAAAAATCATGCTATTTAAAGCAGTTTCCTGCATAGCCAGATCTCTGAATTCTTTCGTATGCAGATGATGTCGCTCGTTGACGACTTCATGAAAGGATGGATCGTAGGGCATTGGATGGAAACATTGCCTAGATCAAGGGAGCCGTGATCTTGACCGACTTCAATCTCATCCTCCGTAATCCCCATCTGTAATAGGTTTCCAGTAAATACCTTAGACAACGTTTCGTTCGTGAGAAGCTCATCATACGAGTATTCATAGAAAGAGGTTTGCAAAGTACAGCCCGTTTGCAATGCCGCTCCTTCTGCACAATGTAGTACCTTCTGGACGAGCTCATTGGTGTAGGCGCGGGAAGCAGAGCGCACATAGAATTGAGCAACTGCATAGTCAGGAATGATATTAGGCGCTTTGCCGCCTTCTCGGATGATGCCATGGATACGTGCATCTGACTTAAGCTGCTGACGCAGGGCATTTATGGAGTTGAACAGCTGTAAGACAGCGTCTAAAGCATTTATTCCTGCATAAGGTTGTGCAGCAGCGTGAGCGGATCGTCCGAAAAATTCATACTGAATGGCGTCCATAGCCAAGGATTCACCCGATTTTTCGTACGTATAGTAAGGGTGAGCCATTAGAGCGATATCGACATCGCGGAACAGTCCGGCTGCTGCCATAGGCACTTTGGCGCCTTTCGTTTCCTCAGCAGGTGTCCCATATACACGAATGCTGCCGCCAGTTTCAGCGATAACAGATTTTAAACCGATTGCTGCGCCAATGCTCATCATGCAGATGAGATGATGTCCACAAGCATGGCCAAGCTCTGGCAATGCATCGTACTCAGCTAAGAAGGCTATGACTGGGCCTGACTTACCTGACTCATAGGTTGCGATAAATGAGGTCGGTATATCTAGGACACCCCGTTCCACTTGGAATCCATGATGCTCTAATTCTGCCGTTAAGCGTGCGGCTGCTTGGAATTCTTCATGACCGAGTTCAGGATTGGCGCCTATGAAGCTGGAAATTGCTTTGAATCTATCCTCGTGCGTATCGATCGTATGGGTGATGGTTGATTTCATAAGTAGTAAGACTCCTTTGTTGATTGGTTCTAAGCTTCATTGTAGTATAAAGAATCGTAAACTACCACTTTCCTGTTCTCTGAGTTACAATAATAATCACGTGCAGAATGGCTTCCAATAAGCGATTTTACGGTTAACAACTAGGGGGAATTACAATGATGAAATATGGTGCTGAGCACATCGAACACAAATTTACGTTATCTTTTACAGAATCGGAGATAAGAGGTCAATGGCGGGATGTTTTTCTTGCGATTCATCCAGAAGATGGAGAAGAGTTTCCGGCAGATCTGATTGAACCTTCGATTCTTGTCATCTGCAATTTGGAAGGTGAAATTGTCCAAGTTGTCCTTCACGATGAGGGATGCGATTGTGAATTCCAATTTACTTTTTCAGAAAAAGTGAAGATAGAAAGTTATGTTCAACAACTCAGGTACTAGAAAAATGTTTAGAAGATGAAATCGGATTTATTCCCAAAATGGGCGCTGAAGCATATATTACTCATATGTCGGGCTTTAGGGAGAGGATAGCAATGGAAAAAACGATCCGTTATCTGGCATTTGGTGATTCGTTAACTGTTGGTTTTGGAGCTCCGGAAGGTTATGGATTTGTGTCTCTATATCGGCAGAAGATGGAACAATTACTGAATGTACCTGTTGAATTGCATCAGGTTGGAAAGAATGGTGCGACCACCACACACCTGTTGCAAACGCTTGAATCGGAATCTCGGCTGCAAAAAGATGTTCAAGAAGCGGATATTATTACGATTACAGCTGGCGGCAACGATTTAATGCAAGCGGCTATTCCGTATTTTTACCAAAGCGACCCTAATTACTTAAAGTCTGCCCTTCATATGTTTGAAACAAACTACAAAAAACTGATTGCCCACATACAGGTTTTACGACAAGGCATCCGAGCGCCGTATGTTATTGCATTAATCGGTCTTTATAATCCTTTGCCGCAGGTACCGGATGCTGATTATTGGGTACAACGATTTAACCTTTTTTTACGCAAATTAGAACAACCGCATATCTATATCGTCCAAGTGTATGATGCTTTTATCGGTCAAGACCGACACTACTTGTCTGAAGATGCAATCCATCCTAACGAGCAAGGGTATGAAGTATTTGCCCGAGAGGTGGAAAGTGCTGTATCTTTGCAGGAACTTCAGCAGTTAGTTCAAATAACTAGGCAGGGATGACATACCAGAAGATGGAGAAAAAATGACAGGCGCTGCCAGCCAACACGAATATGTGCCAAATGGCATGGTGATACGGTATGCGCCGCCATACATAAAAGATGGTACCAAACGAATAAAAAAGTCCGCCTATGACTAGCCAAACGATGCCATCAAAAGGCAAATTCAGGTAAAGCTGTTTAAATGCCAGCACGATTAACCAACCCATAAGCAAATAACAAAGTGTTGAAATGAGCATGAATCTTTTGACGTAAAAAATTTTCAGACCCATGCCAATGAAGGCAAGTCCCCAAATGATACTCAAAAAGGTCCATCCAAATGGTCCTTTCAAGGTGATCAGCATGTATGGCGTGTAAGTTCCTGCAAATTAAGAGGTAAATGGCGGAATGATCCAAAATTTCAAAGATATCTTTCAATCGAGAAGGCTTGAAGCTGTGTAGCAAGGTAGAACATGAATATAGGACAACAAGTGCAACGCCAAAAATGGTGAAGCTGACAATGTCCAATGCAGTACCATACAAACTTGCATGAACAATAAGCAGTACGAGCGCTCCCAAGCTTAATAGGATGCCAAGTCCATGACTTAGAGCATTGGCTTTTTCTTCGCGAACAGAATAGTCCAAGGTTTGTACCTTCTTTCGATCTGAATTTTTTGAAAAAGTAGACTCCTAAGATTAGACGATGAAACGAAGTTCATACCTTCAGTTCAACCGTTGTTTAATTTTGTAGGATTGAGCTTTCTATCTGGTTCCCTTATACTAAAACAAAATTTACAACAATTTATTATTAAAATACTAGAAACGAGTGGAACTCAACATGACAACTATCCAGATCATCACAGACAGCAGTTGTGATCTTCCCAGACCGATTGTAGAGGAGTTAGGTATTGTCAGTGTTCCATTATCCGTGCATTTTGGCGATGAGTGCATGCCTTCTCAAATGAGCTTTGCTGATTTCTATGCAAGAATGAAGAGAGAAAGCGAGCTGCCCAAAACATCAAGCCCCTCACCTGTTCTTTTTCACACTACGTTTCAGGAAGCAGGTGAAGATCGGAATATTCTTGTGATCAGTCTTTCTTCAGCTCTTAGCAGCACTTACAACCATGCGGTTATGGCCAAAGAAATGTTGGAAGAAGAAGGGCATAAGGGACGGATCGAAGTCATTGATTCCAAGACTGCATCACTTGGACTTGGTCTGCTTGTCTACCAAGCAGCCAAAATGGCAGAAGCGAAAGTACCGTTCGGCGACATTGTGGAAGCGATTCAAAAATCCGTGAGAACCTCCCGTACATTTTTCTTCTTGGATACACTCGAAAATGTAATCAAAGGCGGCAGATTGGATCGATTGCGTGGTGCTGTGGCTTCCGTGCTTAATATCAAGCTATTGATGAAAGCAAGTGAGGAAGGGTCAGTCGAAGTGATCGACAAAATTCGCGGCACGCAGCAAGCGCTCAAACGTTTAATTGAGAAAGTCGGGGAAGCTGCACACGATTATGAAAAAGATACGATTGCGATTGCGCACTGCAACTGTGAAGATAGAGCGCAAGCTGTTCTCAAGCAATTGTTAGAAAAGTATCCGTTTCGCCATGTACTTTTCTCTAATATGGGTTCAGTGATCGGCACCTATGCAGGTGAGGGTGGCGTTTTAATCGCTTACTAGATAGAATGGATAACAAAAGACACGCGCTACCTGTCAGGTAGAGGCGTGTCTTTATTGGTTTAAGCAGGTAATTCAGTTGTTACATTGTCTGCATCTTGGCTATTTACCAGAGGTGACAACTCGCCCGGAGCGAGAAGCCACAATTCGTGCAAGGCCCGTGTACAGCCAACGTACAGCAGTTTGGCATCCATAAACGTCGCTTCATAATGTCCGGAAGTCACGTCCATAAGAATAACGGCATCAAACTCCAGCCCTTTGGTTAAGTAAATAGGAAGGACTGAAATGCCGCCCCGATAGGTCCGCTGCTTGGATGTTATTAGGTTGGTGACAAGGCCGGATTCAGTCATCACATCATGCAAGTCTTGCGCTTGTTTCTCCGTGCGAGCCACGATGGCGATCGTACTGGAACTGCCTTGCTGCAAGGTAGCGATCGCTTGCTTGAGAAGTGGTAAACGCCCCTTCATATCGGTTTGAATGATACGTACTTTATTTCCGCTTCGAAAGACAGGTACCGCGAGCAGAGGTTTTTCCACGCCGCGCTGCAAGACTTGATTGGCGAATTGGATAATTTCCATCGTTGACCGATAACTGCGATCAAGTTCGAAGTATCCGGTTTCTTCTTCCTTGAAAAGGCTGGAAAATTCATGCCAATCGGTAATACCTTGATAGGCGTGAATACCTTGGGATAAATCCCCAAGTATCGTAAATGAACGATTTCGCGTGTAAGCATCCAGGACAGCTACTTGAAAAGGGGAGAAATCCTGTGCTTCGTCAATAACCACATGATCAAAAAGGTGATCCGAAGGAATACCATGCAGACGTATATGAATATAAAGGAGTGGGGCCAGGTCTTCAAGCTGCACTTCCTTTTTCTTGAAAAGCTTCAGAGAAGCTGTGACTATGGACTCAGGTATTTGATTGGTTTCGCCAGACAAACCATTCGGAAGTTGTTGGTCTGTGAAAAGCAGTTTGTAATAGCTAAATGCTGAATGCTCCGGCCAACCTGTCAAATAGGTGCGTAAGCGTTGAGCGGCTTTCTTTTTCAACTCTTTCTTCCGACTTTGTTCCCAAATCTTGTCTAATTGTATCTCCATCCAGCGTTTGATCCTAGCGATAACGCGTTCGCGACGCTTCACAAGCGGATAATGCTTGTTTTCTACGAAAAACCATTCACGTATGGTGGCTATAGGCAGTTTGATGCCTTCCCATGGAATGAAATCAGTGGTCGGTACGTACGTACTTTCGAACTGAGTTAGACAAGTATCCAAATATTGTTTGAACCGGATTGAACCTTTGAAGCGTCCAGGCGCATGGTCATCGATGGGCGGTCGCTTGCTGCCTAGGGCAAACCATGTTTGTAAAGCTAGGGCTGGATCAACCAGCTTAACTTGCTGATCAAGCACATCAAGCGCCCAGTCCGTAAACGTATTCTGCTGAATATGACCTACACCGAGCTCTGGAAGAACACCGGAGATGTAGTCAAGAAACATGGAGTTTGGCGCGAAAATAACCATGCGTTCCGCGCGGATTTGCTCACGATATTGATAGAGTAAAAAGGCTAGACGGTGAAGAGCTACCGTCGTTTTTCCGCTTCCTGCAACCCCTTGAATAATTAGAGCTGTATTTTTGGAGGCCCGTATGATTTTGTCTTGTTCCGCTTGAATGGTGGATACAATATCTCGCAGCTTGTTATCCTTGTTTTCACCGAGTCGATACAGCAAGAACTCATCGCCAACCGCTAAGGAATCTTCAGTTCGATCGTAAGTATCAACGACGCGCTGAAGAATTTGTTTTCGTACGACAAGATTGCGTTTCAAATAAACGAGACCTTCAATGATTCCATCTGGTGAATCATAAGCAGCGGTATCAAGTCCGCCTGTAAAGGAATAGAATAGGCTTGCCACTGGAGCTCGCCAATCAATGACAAGCAGTTGGCCCGTACGCTCATCCTCAACGCCTGATTTTCCGATGTAGAGAGGAGCTTTAGCAGCTGTACCTGTCTCATGGAAATCCAGTCTTCCGAAATAAGCTTCATCTACGGCTTTTGCTAAATTGTTTCGTCCTTGCTCGCGAATAACTTCCAGCGCTTGTTCCGTTAAATCGGGTCCATAATAAACGGGTGTGCCCCTTAGGCGCTCGAGCTGCTTATCGATTTCCGCATTCGTTTGTTCGAGCCGCGCTAATTCCTCTTGATAGGCACTTTGAGTCTTTGTGTCCAAGATCAGTTACCTCCTAAGATCAAATGATGATATATTTTTTGGCATAAACAGGTTAACAATATATCATATTTGCCTGTATATGGGAAGTTGGATGAGGAGGCCACTGTATTAGGGCATCCCGGTAATCAATGATATACTGGACATGTATTAATTAAAAGCGCGAAGGAGAACGAACCTATGTCCATCTATGATATTGAGGTCCAAACCATCTCAGGAGAAACGCAATCACTTTCAGACTATAAAGGGAAGACATTACTTATTGTAAACACGGCGAGTGCATGTGGTCTTACACCGCACTACAAAGGACTGCAAAGCTTATATGAACAATATCAGGAAAAAGGTTTAGTCGTTCTGGGATTTCCTTGCAATCAGTTTGCCGGGCAAGAACCAGGTACTAACGAAGAAATCCAAAGCTTTTGTGAGCTCAACTATCAAGTCACTTTCCCATTATTTGCAAAAGTTGATGTGAAGGGCGAAAATGCTCATCCTTTGTATACATATTTACTCACCCATACACCAGAGGATTCACGTACAGGTGATATTGAATGGAATTTCGTGAAATTCCTCGTGAATGCCAATGGGGATATCGTTAAACAATATAGCGCTCGAACAGAGCCAGCAGACATTGCATCCGATATTGAAGCTGTATTGGCATAGAAAAAAGACTTGCATCTACAACGCTTGCTCGCTATAATCATAATAATTAATAGTTATGAAGGAGACGAATCTTATGAATACATGCATATCGGTTTCTAGGTTCGTTCATATGTATCATTTTTATCAGCGTTAGCACACACCTGTAAGCAATCAGGGTGGGCTAACGCATTTCGCGTTGGCCTCCCTGCGGGATAGCAATTCGCGCGGGACCAGGGGTCCGGCGCTTTTTTTATTCCGTTGAAGAGAGGGATGGGTGTTGGATGTATATAAATAGGGAGAAAAATGAAGAATACGGGGTTATGGTCATACCATTAGACAACGGCGCCATTGAGGAAGCTTCTATAGGAGTTCAACAACTGCAGATGGCTGGTATTCCCTCAAGGATGATGAATGAGCAATTAGCAGGAAGTATACTGACGGCCAGTGCACTCGAACTAGGGTTTCGCTTTCTGATTCTTATTGGCAAGGATGAGGTATCTATGAGCAAAGTGACGTTTAAGGATCTTTTTGAACAAAGTGAACTCTTAATACCTCTGGATAAAGCTATCTATTTAATAGAAAAAATCTATCCACCGGAAAATTTCACATAAATTGGCTAACCCTCCATTTGAAATGTGGTACAATTCAATCAATTATGGGTGAAGCGGGATTTTTCTTTGATCATAAGCATGCAGTAACCCTTACCCAAAAAATGGAGTGGAGTGAAGCTCGATGAGACACCAATTTGGATTTATATATGCCCATCCCGATGATGAAACATTTTTAAGCGGATGTATCATTCGGAGATTAGCCGATCTGGGACATAGTCCCGTACTTCTATTGGCGACACGCGGTGATGCGGGAAGACAAGGGACGCAGCGGGCCGTTAATAAAGATGAGCTAGCCGCGCTTAGAGAAATTGAAATGGAAAATGCCGCGCAAATTCTGGGACTTACAAAAGTGGAACACTTGGGCTGGCCGGATGGCGAGCTTGGCGTCATCGATTTTCAAGCGCTGGTTGATGGCGTGATCTCATTTATTCAGAAGTATGAAATTGAAGTTCTCTTTACCTTTCCAGAAGATGGCGGCAATGGTCACCCTGATCATGTAGCGATCTCCAAAGCTACGACTGCTGCTGTTCTTAGCGGCAAATGTCCAAGCGTTCGCAAATTGTACTATGCCGCAACAGGTTCGTTGCGCGCACAAGGTCATAAACCGTCCATAGAGCTGGATACCGAGTCGAATTGGTCTGTAAAAGCAGCCGCACTGCGGGCTCATGCCACCCAGTATGTAGCCATTGAGAAGTATTTTGGCGACTTGGAGGTTTTCCCTGCAGAGCGGAGATGGGAAGCATTTGTCCTTGGCTGGGAAGACGGGGAGTTATGGCCAAAGGAAAGCTCAACCACTATATTGGAAGATCAAAGTGAGTAGTGACGAGCGAGGTATATCGTTTAGATCTCAGCTACCCACCAAAACGGGGACAGGCTTTCGTATTCTATTTGTAACCGATAGGATGCCGTGGAAAAGAGGTGTGCCGAATTGTCGTTGTGTAACTGTGAAAAGTGCGGAAAAGTCATTATTAAGAAATTCGAAGCACGTTGCCAGAGCTGTTCCGAGCTGTTGTTGATGGAGTCGCGTAAAGTAAAGGATTTCGTCCGAATCCATCCGCGAGCAACTCTGCTTGAAGTTTACCATCAGACAGGCGTTTCTTTGAAAACGATAAAGGATATGCTAAGAGCCTAAAAAGATTAACCTACGGCGACAAAAGAAGCCTTTCAACGATTTACTAATCGATGAAAAGGCTTCTTTTGTTTCGCATCTACCTTGATAAACTCGCTCGTTCCTGAGGGACGAGAAGTTGTTTATCCTTGTCATCCTACCGCTTTGCAAAAACATCAAGCAGAAGTTCTTCTTTAATCGGGTCCTGGAAATCCCAGGCTGTAGCGTATCGGATTTGATGGGAAATACCTAATATATCATAGTGCTGGACCAAATGTTGACGCGCAGACCCAATGATGAGGGAATGCAGGCGAAGCTGCTTCTTCTGGCCTAGCTCACCAAGTCTTTGCTGCATAGCTTTGGAAATTTGGCCGATTCCATCCGTGATCATGACAAAGTCGGCATCTCGGAATTGTGCGCGTTGCTCCACGATATCCATTCCTCTGGCTAGGGGAGCATCGAAGTTGGTACCTCCACCGAATGCTAGCTGTGCCAGACCATAGAAGAGGTCCCAATCGGGACGCTTATAGGAAAGCACATGCTCGATCAGCTCACCCTTCGCTCCAAATAAGAGCAGGACAAAGTCGCGACGCTCTAAGAGGGAGAAGGAGGCGAAAGTGGCCGTGAAAAGCTGGGCAAGCCGCAGCTTGCTGCCTCGCATCGAATGGGAGGTATCGAGCATGCAGATGACAGGACCTTTCTGGGGCTCATCGATGGAGCCTGTGTAATTGTAGGTCATGAGCTTATTCTCCATCCATTTGACGAGGAAATAAGGCTCGAAGTCTTCATCCGCGAGCAAGCTTGCTTCGCTCGGCAGTAAATGAGCGATATCACCCGACTGGCGCAAGTCATCGTAGGTTTCAGGGACGAAGGTTGTGCGCAGCTTTTTCCGCTGAACACGGAGGTGATGAACGTTTCGCCCAACCTCTTGCAGGAAAGCTACGAGATCCTTACTCCGCTTTAACTTCTCGATCCACTGCACATAGTGCTCGAACGTCTGTCGTCGCAGCTTGCCAAGCTCGCTGCCCCAGCGCCGGTTCGCGAGTCGTTGACTCGCTTGCACAAGCTCGTGTACGTTAAAGCTATCCGCTTCTTCGAGGGACAACGTCTCCTTCAAAGCCCGACCGATCCAATCGCCCAATTCAGTTTCAATCTCCTGCATGGCTGCTAAATCCCGTGCTGTCATCCGGTCCAACTGCCGCGTGCGCGCTCCAGCTCTTCTTCAGCTTTGCGCAGCTTTGCCTTTAGCTTGTCGCGCTTCATGAACTCCGTGCGCATCTCGTCGCGCATCTCGGTGATTCGCCGCTTAAGGGCGTGGATCTCCGCGGCGATTAGAGGCCGAGAGTCCACGGCTTCTTGCTTGTCTTCAACGGTTCTTTTGCCCTGCTGCAGCGTATAGCCGACCAATCGCAGCTTCTCGATCTGCTTATCCGAGAGCCGTTCACTTACGTTCGGTGCTTCTTGTCCGCTTTGCTGCTGCTTCTTCTCCAAGCCGATGCCAAGCTGCTGCTGTTCCTTCTGGCGACGCTTGACTTCTTTCTCATACGACTCAGTCAACCACATCAGTGCCTTGAGTGAAGTTTTGAACGAAGCATTCACTTGCCCGATTGTGCGAGGATGGATGGTTACATAAAAGTATTGTTTGCGCAGTGTCAGCAGCATCCAACGGTGGAAGGGCGTTGCTTCCACCGTACCGTCCATATCAGGTTTGGGTAAATAGAAGCACATGAAGAAATCAGCAAATAGTTCAATTGTAAACCAAGGGGCTTGTCTTGCGGCTTCCCGCATCCATTCTTGTGCGACACGCGAAGAGTGGACGTATCCATCAAACACATACCGGTCGACACGCGTGCAGCGTATGATCATAGGTTCAACCTCTTATAGGGTATAGTCGTAGACAATTCCTGGTATCTCTCGATCGAATAAGGTGCGATACAAGCCTTGAATAGACTGTAAAATACGCTCGCCTTGAATGCGTAGATGAGTGAACTTCACCGCATACTGCTCAGGATGCTGCAGGAAGATGGACTGAGAAGCAATCCAATCCGGCAGTTTTTTCTCTTTCTCCTGCCAGGAAACAAGTCTGCCACGCAAGCTCCTCGCTGTTTCTTCCAATTCGTCCCGGCAGTCTTCCAGCGCCGTTTTTAAACGCTCTGCCGTTTCCTTGTTTAAAGACCCGCCAATCTCTTTCTTAAATTGGAAAGCATGCAGCTCGTCTTCCTTGTCCAACCACTTCTTCACAGTCAGATTGTAAGTCTGTAAAGGCAGCTCTTGCTCCATTTCTCGCTTTAGCATGTCTTGAAATAAAGTGTCGAAAACCCCTTTAAGTTCGTTCAAATCCTCGGGAAAATCCCACAGCATATGGGGGGTAAGTACAGTATCCCATACGTTAACGGAGCTGCGTCCATGAATCGCCGCGGATATTTTCCAAGTGTGACCGATTTTGTTCCAGCGGCGGTCAGAGAGGACGTACTCTTTATCCTGAAGCGCTGTTTTTAACTGAAAGAGCATATAGATCATGGAATCCGGCAATTCAACATCCGCGGCTTGAGATTTCAGCTGTTTAACTAAATCCGTGGACAGCAGGGCAGGGATCGGTGTCGTTGGCGCCTGAAACATGAGCTCAAAACTGGATATCTGCTTAACATATTCCACTTCGAATCGAAAAAGGAAGCGGTCATACAACGCAGCTAATTGATCATTATCTTCCGGCAGTTCATTGGATGCCGCTATGAGAAACAGGAGAGGCGAAGGTTGCTTTTGCCGACCATTAAAAAAGATACGTTCATTTAAAACGGAGAGAAGTGAATTCAGGATGGCGCTGTTTGCTTTGAATATTTCGTCCAAGAAAGCAAATCGTGCGCTAGGTAAATAACCGTGTGTGAGGCGTTCATATTCATCTAGTTTCAGTTTTTGTAAGGAGACAGGCCCGAACAGTTCATCAGGTGTCGTGAAGCGAGTCAATAAATAATCGTAAAAGGGTTCATCGCCGAATAGTTCAGCAGATGCCCTTGCTAATTGCGACTTAGCCGAGCCTGGAGGACCGACCAACAAAACATGTTCGCCGCTCATGACGGCCAGAAGCATGACGCGAATCAATTCTTCCCGCTCCATGAAGCGTTTCTCGAGATGCCCCATAGCTTCTCTTAATTTGTTTTGCACGACGATGGGTTCTTTCATTTGGTTGACCCCCTTGGCAATATCAAATGCGTAATCATTATTGTACCAAACTGCCGAGCAAACATCGAATATGTTACAATAAGAAAACGGTTTGACCAAATTGAAGGGATGATTAGCCATGCGGATTGGTGTGATTGCGGATACTCATTTATCTGAACGCGTTCAGAAGCTTCCGGACGCGCTTGTTGAAGGCTTGCAAGGGGTAGAACTCATTATTCACGCCGGTGACTGGATCAGTCCACACGTGATTGGCTTGGTTGAGCAGATAGCTCCGTGTGAATCTGTTATTGGGAACAATGATGGTCCAGATATCAGAAAGCGTTACGAATTAAAGAAGCTATTGACCTACGGTGGTTTTCGGATTGGTCTTATCCACGGCGACGGTTTCCGTAAAACAACCGAAGAAAGAGCGAGAGAAGCTTTCGAAGATGAACAGCCGGATATCATTATCTTTGGACATTCCCATATTCCGTTTGATCAAACGATTCATGGCATACGAATGTTCAACCCTGGTTCCCCAACGGATAAAAGAAGGCAGCCCCTATATTCCTACGGCATCCTTAGACTTGGAGAAAGCATCCATGCAGAACATTTTTTTTACGACAATAAATCATAGCAGGTTCCTCTACATACATGATCATCTGAGAAAACAGCTTATCTCGTTCAAGCAGTTTTTTTGACTTATCGTCAGAATCATTGCTTGACTTTAAACAATTAGGAAATAACTGCTCCAGTGTCCACTCATCGCTCCGACCTTCTTGCACCCTCTATCCTTTCATCAGGCACCGATTTCGATGTTGAGCCTCTTTTTGAGTTGTACAAATAAAGTTTATCTATCCTCTTTATTGTTGTGCCATAAGCAGTTGGCAGGCTGTTTATTTCAAATTTTAAGTTCAAGATCTATCTGTGAAGGGATTGACATTTTACTCGGGAAAGAGGATATTTGTAAATTCAGCACGAATATTAGAGTAGTTAATATGAAATACCGACAGCCAAATTCGACAAGAGGTCATCATTTGTGAAAACTTTAGTCATTGCAGAAAAACCGGATATGGGTCGCAATATTGCTTCAGCTATCGAGCCGAAGGCTGTTAACAAGCGTTCTCATCTCGAAGGGGAAACCTACATTATCACCTGGGCAATCGGCCACTTGATTGAGTTGGCTGAACCAGACCAATACGATGATAAATATAAAAAGTGGAGCATCGATCATTTGCCCATTATCCCGGACAATTTCAAGCTCGTTCCTAATCCGCGGACGTATGATCAATTGAAAGTCATTGCGGAGCTGGCCAAAAAATGCGATAAGCTGGTTAATGCTTGCGATGCTGGGCGTGAAGGTCAACATATCTTCTCGCTTATTCAGCGGCATCTTGGCCTTAAGCATCCTGTAAAGCGGTTGTGGATTTCTGATTTAACCTCAGAAACGATCCGCCATGGCTTCGCTACTTTAAAGGATGGCTCCGAATATGAGAATCTAACTCGCGCGGCGCGCTCCCGAAGTGAAGCCGACTGGCTGATTGGGATGAACGGATCTCGTGCCTTCACCACCAAACATAACGTACTACTTTCCGTTGGCCGTGTACAGACGCCTGTTTTGGCTCTCATCTATGATCGTCAGAAACAGATAGAAGCCTTTTCTTCCTTGAAGTTTTACGAGCTTGAAGGGTATTTTACACAAGGAATGACGACTTACAAAGGAATGTGGCAAGGGGAGCGCTTAACTGACCAGGCAAAGGTTGAAGCTCTTGCAGTTAAAGTGAAAGGCAAGCCAGCCCGCATCACATCCTATGAAGTCAAGGATACGAAGGAATACCCCTTTAAATTGTATGATTTAACGCTGCTGCAGCGTGAAGCTAACGGGAAATACGCCTTTTCAGCAAAGAAAACATTAGATACCGCGCAAGCGCTTTATGAGAAACATAAGGTTATTTCCTATCCAAGGACGAATTCAAATTATGTGACGGAGCAAAATATTCCCGAAATGCATAAATCGTTATCGGCTTTGCAAGGAACAGCCTATAATGATCTTGTGCAAGGGGCCAATCGGAATTTAGTGCATAAAAACAATAAGTTCATTTGCAATCCGAGCAAAGTAGAAGATCACCATGCGATTCTGCCAACGAATCGAAAAGCAAGCGGACTGACTCCCGATGAGCAGAAATTATATGATTTGATTGTGAGGCGTTTCTTATCGCAGTTTTATCCCCCAGCTGAGTATAAAGTGCATACCGTCATGACTGAGGTCGAGCAGGAATTGTTTAAAACGACGGTTAAGGAGCTGCTTCAACTAGGCTGGAAGGTCATTTATGCCGACCAGAAAAAAGAAAAGGTGAAAAGCGCGAAGGGGAAAGAGAAGGAAGAGGAAGACGAGGAAGAGGTTGAAGTAAGTGAACCCTTCTCCGTTGATCCGCAGCAGGAAGTCACTTGCAGCGATGCCATCGTGAAGGAGAAAGACACACAACCGCCTAAGCATTTTACCGAAGGAACCTTGCTTAAAGCGATGGAAAGCGCGGGCAAGCAGATTGAGGATGAGGAGCTCCGCGATGCGATGAAAGATTCCGGACTTGGCACCCCTGCGACGCGTGCAGCAACCATTGAGCGCTTGAAGAAAGTCGGTTACGTCGATATGCAGGGTAAAAAAATCCTCCTGACGCAGAAGGGCCGTACTGTTGTTGAACTGATTCGCGGAGCAGGAATCGAACTGCTCACCTCACCGGAAATGACCGGACAATGGGAGCGCAGATTGAATGAAATTTCTCGCGGTACAGCTTCGGATGAGCAATTTATGTTCAACGTGAAAAAGTTCGCGACGCTTATCGTGGATAAGGTGCGTGTGCAGCCCAGAGCCTTGAAGACGGCTTTTGAAGGAGAAACGCCTTCTGCTGGCCCTGCCAAACGAGGCACAACACGCTCGGCTGCAAAAACCGGTGAAACAAAGACAACTGCTGCCGTTAAAAAAGCAGCTCCAGCGAAACAAACGGACGGAGCTCCGGCTTTTTTGGCGACATGTCCAAGACCTGGCTGTGGGGGATCCTTATTTATGGGACGAAAAGGTTACGGCTGTTCGCATTATAAGGAAGGGTGCAAGTTTGTGATCTGGAAAGAAAGCTATGGTCGCAATTTAACGGACTCTCAGATCCAAGCACTTGTGACCAAAGGCAAAACAACGAAGCTTAAAATCGTTCTCGAAGACGGCACAGCCGCGGAGGGACGAATTGTCCTAAAAGATGTTCATACAGGAGAACTTAGCACGGAAACAGAATAAAGGGGAACTGGAATGAGTATTTTGAAAAACGATTGGTCATCTTTCCTAGCGGCGGAATTCGAAGCGCCCTACTATCAAGCATTGCAATTATTTCTAAGAGATGAATATGAGCGATATACCGTGTATCCAGAAGAAGCGGATATTTTTAACGCGCTGCATCTTACTTCCCATGCCGATACCAAAGTCGTTATCCTAGGACAAGATCCCTATCACGGAAAAGGCCAAGCGCATGGACTTAGTTTTTCCGTTAAACCGGGTATACAAGTACCGCCTTCTTTACAAAATATGTATAAAGAGCTAAAGACGGATCTAGGCTGTTACGTTCCGGATCACGGTAATTTGGTGAAATGGGCTGAACAAGGCGTACTGTTGTTAAATACGGCTCTTACTGTGCGAGCGGATACGCCTAATTCCCATAAAGGTAAAGGTTGGGAACGTTTCACCGATCAAGTGATTCGCGCATTAAATGAGCGGGAACAACCGGTTGTTTTTGTTCTGTGGGGTAGTCATGCTCAAGCGAAGCAAAGCCTCATTGATACGGAGAAACATGTTATTATTAAATCCGTACATCCTAGTCCACTCTCTTCATATCGTGGATTTTTTGACAGTAAGCCATTTTCAAAAGTTAATACGCATCTGAAGCAATTGGGGATGACTGAAATTAATTGGCAAATTCCAAATTTAGTTCAAACAGGGAGTGCAAAACATGAATGAAGAGACACAGTTTATTTATGTCTTACGTTTGCTTCCTGAGTTTCTAACGCGAAGTAACTGGACCGAACGAGAAGAGAAAGTGCTCGAAGAGCACTTCCAATATCTCCTTCAGCTTAAAGAAGATGGTGAGCTTATTTTGGCCGGAAAAACGCAAAACTTCGATGAAAGCACATTTGAAACCGTCATTCTCAGCGTAGATAATGCGGTAGAAGCAACTCTGATTATGGAGCAGGACCCGGCCGTTGCCAATCGGTTGATGTCGAGCGAGTTGTTTCCCTACCGAATTGCCGTAATGAAAAATGAAATCGATGATTTGCGCTTCAAATAATAGGATTGACATGGATGATTTCGAGCCCACTATCACAATCCTTGCCTGTCTCATATGAGCGATTCCCAAGTAGATGAGATAATGCTGAATCATGTTCAGGCAGGCCGCTTTGCAGCGCTTGAATCGCAGCTTGAAAACTTTTTTCCCATCCTCCATGGTGATATCCAACAACTCCCACACACTATAGGTATACGTTTCCTTCAGATCCGTAGGACAATTCCAAACCGCCTTAGCTTCGTTTAAATAATCAAGCTGGGGTGGTTTTTTGCCGTATAAGGAAAAGACTCTCCTACGTAAAGGTGTTTCCAGACAGGTGTTTTCCAGGTAGGAAGTCCGAGCTTTTGCTGAATGATCTTTGTATCCATAATCATTTCAAAACGTTGATGATCCCATTTCCTGAAACCGGATTTGTGAAAAACATAGGGATGCATGGTACGATCCAGGATGTGATGTGTAAGGAACCCAAGCACATAGACGACAGCCGGATTATATAATCCTCTACCTTTTACTTGGCGCAGCAAATCCATCAAAAAAGGCCCGCACGCTTCCTTATGCATGAGGCTTCCTAGCTCATTTAGCGTCTTGTCTTTTTTCCAGGGGAGGAAATTGTGATAGATATAGATTTAGAGTTGTTTTAACATAGTGCATAAGGCTGAGGGCACATTTCGCGGACTTTTTTTAATCCTAATCAGAATATGGCAGGAATCATCTTCCTGTCGTCGAATTCAAACCCGTGGTGATAACAGCTTCCAATTGTGTGATAAAGATGGGAGATAAATGAATATGGTCAATAATCCGCTGGATTTGAAAATCAGTGCAGATCCGGACAATATTCTAGATCTGCTTAGAAGAAAGGTGCCAACCTCTGACGCGGCTTTCGAGAACGCACCAATTGGTATGGCCTATATTTCGCTCAACGGGCTTTGGTTAAAGATCAACGACTATCTTAGCTCTATTCTTGGATATTCACAAGAGGATCTGCTGTACAGAGAGGTTAAGGAGATATCCTTGCTTGAGGAAGCTCATAAATATGAGGCTTTAAAGGAAAAATTGCTTACAGCGGAAATAAAGTCTTTTCAAATGGAACACCGAATTCGACACAAAGAAGGATATCTGATGTGGGTGGAGTGTGGGATATCGCTCATCCGTGATCGAGAGAATCAGCCTTTATATTTTATTTCCCACTTGAGAAACATGTCGCGTAAATCGGAGATCGAGCGTAAGCCTGATGAAAGCGAACAGCGCTATGAATCATTGATTGAACATAATCCTGCGGGCATTTTAACTTGCGATCTGAAGGGCATGATCATAAGTGTTAATCCTGCCATGGAACGGATCTTAGGGTTTGTGGAAATGGAGATGCTTGGCAGGCCTATTAACTTTTTTTTGGAAGGCAAGGAACATGAAGAACGTTCTCCTTATCGGATTATTTTTTCAGAGACAGATAATTACATGATTCGAGTTCGACATAAGAATGGGGATATGATCGAATTAGGTTTGAAGCATGTTCCCATTTATGTGAATGACATTATAGAAGGCATATATATTATTGCAAAAGATATTACACAGCATAACAAGGATCGTGAATCACTGAGAGCCGCTCAACAAGACCTTCATGATACCGTGCGCAGACAGCAAGGAATGACAATGAAATTTAGGCAAATGAAGGGGAAGTTTATACATACGTTGTGCGATGGTGAGCTGCTTTATAGATTGGGTTACAAACCATCTCATATCATCGGAAATGGGTTATACGAAATATGGCCATTTTATAAGGCTGCCAATATGGAGAAATATTATCGCCGCGCCTGGAATGGCGAACAAAATGTCATGTATGAGGCAACCTTCCGAGGCATTACCTATTTGACGTCGTTGCGACCGATTTTGGAAAATGGAAAAGTCATTGAAGTGATTGGATCTTGTGTAGACATTACTGAACGAAAGCATATGGAAACAGAGCTGAGAGAAACGAAGGAGCTTCTGGAATCCTTTATCAATAATACGACGGACGCCATCTGTGTGCTTGATTTGCGCTCCAGAGTGATTTCTGTGAATGCTGCGTATGAACATGTTTTTGGCTGGAATCAGGACGAACTTAAAGGTCAACCTTTACCTATATATCCGGATTTTTTGGAAGAACAGCGAAAAGAAATATACGAAATGCTGAAAGCCGGAAAGCAAATATCAGGTTTGGAAACGGTACGGAAACGCAAGGATGGCCTGATTGTGCACGTAAGTGTTACCAAGACACCCATTAAGAATGAAAAGGGTGAAATCATCGGTTTTGCAGGTATAACACGCGACATTACAGAGCGAAAACGAACGGAGGAATTGTTGCGTAAATCAGATAAGCTGTCCGTCGCTGGTCAATTGGCAGCAGGACTTGCTCATGAAATTAGAAACCCGCTCACTTCGCTTCGCGGATTTTTGCAGCTATTGCAAAACGATATGAGCGGGAAACAGCATTATTTTGACATTATGCTTTCTGAATTGGATCGTATTAACTTTATTGTCAGTGAGTTTCTAGTTATCGCTAAGCCTGAAGCCATTCATTATAAGCAAAGTAAGCTTAAAGATATTTTACAGACGGTTATTGCACTGCTGGATACACAAGCGTTGCTTTGCAATGTCGAGCTTATACTTGAATTTGAGTCTGAAATTCCGGAAATCGTCTGTTCAGAAATGCATTTGAAGCAATTATTTATTAATTTGGTCAAAAATGCCATCGAGGCCATTCCCAGAGATGGTCATATAAGAATGACCGTGTCCCAACAGGGAGACGATTTGATTCGAGTTAGGACCCAAGATAACGGTTGCGGTATCCCGGAAGAACGCCTCAAGCAGCTCGGCGAACCCTTCTACACCACGAAGGAAAAAGGAACCGGTCTCGGACTTATGATGTGTTTCAAAATTGTTGAGGCGCACAAAGGCACGATGTCGATTCAAAGCCATATGGGAGAAGGAACGATCATTGATGTGTATTTGCCGAAACAGCCGCCTGCGCGGTGTGCAATAGAGTTATCATAGGCTTTCTGAAACAAAATCGCCCGTACCTGTGATTGCAGCAGGTACGGGCGATTTTTGTTTCAGAAGCTGATGCTAAATTCGTTCATTTCTCTGGAATACCATTGTGTAAGCGGGAGGCCTAAGTCTTTCTCGGATTGTATTTGCACGGCATCAGGCGTATATTTCACGATTGAACCCGAAGTGACCTGATAATAAACGCCAAGAGAGTCTAATGACCAAACGTAAACAGGTGTTTGTGCAAGTGCTGCTATAAATATCTCCGTATCTGTTTCCAATAGTTTGGTTCCGTAAATCATCGTCACACCTCTGTCTTGTTTTTTGGATGAAATAGAGCTTATTAATAGAGACATCACGAAATGGGAATATATCACATGCGAAGATATATTTTTTGTGGCGTTCTTTTTTAGAGGAAGTACAATCAGAGATGTCTGTTTTTTATTATGATACCCAGGGAGAACCAACATGAAATTCGGAATTAAATATATATCTTTTTTTGTTATTCAGGGCGAGGGACCGGATGCTGCTTCCAAAAATTATCGTCATTATCAAACATTGGACGAAACGGATTATGAGGATAGCGACCTCCAGCTGTTTCTGGACGGTGAATTAGCCCGTATTGCCAAACGTAAAGTTGATCGTAATCCCAGAGCTGAGCAGGTACCAACAAAAATCGGTCGGTTTATCACGGAACCGGGCTTTGAGTTAGACAGTAACCCGAATTACAATGTGTTTGCTAGGCTGCGGTTTGCGGAGAATAAGCAAGATTTTCTGAATGTAAGTGATGAGCTGCTCAATGCCTACTTACATACCAGTGCAGTCAGAGGCGGAGCTTTTCTTGTGGCAAGCGCCAAGCTCAATCAATATTTCGATGATCCGTTTGTATTTATCCTCAAGTGTGACTTTGAGCCGAAAATAGCCCGTATCACAGATGAGAAGAGCTTGCTCAATCACGTTGAAATGGCGATTAATGCAAAAAATATGAAATCGATTCTCTACCCCTTTATGCCGGAGGAGGGCATGCTGGAACCTTCAGAGCTCAAAATACATCAAGCTTCACATGCTCGCTATTTTGAGGATTTCCTAAAATATGTAGAATATGAGCAATCCATGCCGGAAATTTTGCATCATCAGGTGCTTGGGTTGGTTCAACAACAATTAGAAAGAGATTATGAGCATAAACCGGAAGAAAGGGAACAAGAAGAAAAGGATTTAGAGATATGGGCGGCAAGTGAAAAGCGCGAGCTTCAAGAGAAATGGACCCCTACACAAGTCATGGAGGCCGCGAATTATTTGGTCGATCAGAAACCGGACTTGGAAATGCGCATTAAACTTGATCATATTACCGTGAAGGCGCAATTGGCTGATTACGGGCGTAAGGTACACATTGCCAGACAAGGTGAGCGATATGTGATTCTGATTGAAGGTGAATACCTGCATTTTGAAAAGGGGGTCTCTCCGGTGGAACTCTTGAAGCCTGATGATCTGCATGAGGTCATTGAGCGTATCGTACAGGGAGAGGGTAATTAGAGATACAGACTCAAAGTAAGGGTTCACACGATTCGGAATTCCTTGTATAATAGGAAGGCTTTAATGCTATTAACAATTTTTTAATAAAATAACGCAGAAGTAGAGGGGTAAAGGAGGCAATGGCAGTGATTGTGGTTGGGGGAATGATCGGACTTGGTAAAACATCTGTATCCACATTACTTGGACAGGAACTGAATTCGAATGTTTATTATGAAAGTGTGGATGATAATCCCATATTACCGTTGTTTTATACATCAACTCCAGAAGAAATTGAGAGGAAACGATATCCGTTTCTGCTTCAATTACACTTTTTGAATACCAGATTTAAGGCAATTAAGGAAGCGTTGGTACATAACAGAAATGTATTGGATAGAAGTATTTATGAAGATTGGTACTTTGCCAAGGTCAATTTAGAATTAGGACGCATCTCGCAATTAGAATTCGAAATCTATGAAGGTCTTGCCGATAATATGATGTCTGAGCTTGCTGAGCTTCCTAAGAAGGCGCCGGATTTAATGGTATATCTGAAGGCTTCATTTGAAACAGTCATTCATCGCATTGGGTTACGCGGCCGCAGTTTCGAGCAAGACCAATCACTCGTTGATTATTATCGGCAATTGTGGTCCGGTTATGATGACTGGGTTATGAATCATTACAACGCATCGGAAATCTTGATTGTTGATATGGATCGTATCGATGTCGTAAACCGTGAACAAGACTCGTTAACTTTAGTTAAAGAGGTACGAGCTAAGTTATCCGAGCTAGGCATCCATGAATAAAATTAACGAAAGACCCCCTCATAACTGAGAGGCCACTGAAAAAGTCCACAAAAAATAAACAGGTATCTTTTGCGCAATTTATTTGTGTGAAAGACGCCTGTTTTTTTGTATAATAAAGGTATCAAA
>NZ_VRTT01000050.1 GCF_008017805.1 Paenibacillus sp. N3.4
GCAGCACTTCAGCCATATCCATAAAGCTAACCGCATTGCCAGCTTCTTTTTGCAGCAAGCGATTTAGCCTTCTTGTTTTATTCAGTAAACTCATTTAACTGCCTCCCACTTACATGACCATCAATCAATCATTCATTCATTATAAAATATATTGACTTAAATCTCGATTTTGTACAATATCCGTTAACTTTTCACGTACATATTCAGGGTTGATCAAGAAGTGCTCAAGCGTTATTTCAGGCGCCTCAAACGAAAGATCCTCTAGTAATTTTTCCAAAATAGTGTGCAATCGCCGCGCGCCGATGTTCTCCGTATTTTGATTCACTTCCACCGCAATTTTCGCCAACTCATGGATAGCTGCGTCGGAGAATTCCACGGTTATGCCCTCTGTTTGCAGCAATGCCGTGTATTGCTTGGTTAAGGCGTTTTTGGGTTCTTTTAAAATAGAAACGAAATCCTCCAATGTCAGATCACTCAATTCAACGCGAATCGGAAAGCGCCCTTGGAGCTCCGGTATCAAGTCGGATGGCTTCGCAATGTGAAAAGCGCCAGCACCTATGAAAAGCACATAATCGGTCTTTACAGGCCCATATTTCGTGACCACCGTAGAACCCTCAACAATAGGTAGAATATCTCTTTGAACGCCTTCACGAGATATGTCAGGACCACTTCCACCGCGGCTGTTGCTCGCGATCTTGTCGATCTCGTCGATAAATATGATACCTGATTGCTCCGCACGTTGGATGGACTCCTGAATCACTTCATCCATATCAATCAGCTTCTGTGCTTCTTCCTGCGTCAATACTTTACGCGCCTCTTTAACAGGTAGCTTGCGTTTTTTCGTCTTTTTGGGTAAAAGACTGCCGAGCATCTCCTGCATGTTCATGCCTGCTTGTTCGTTGCCTTGACCAGCAAACATATCCATCATTGAAGGAGAAGAATCTTCCACTTCCACTTCCACGGCTTCATTCTCCAGTTTACCATCGGCCAATTGTTCGGCGATTTGCGCCCTTTTGGCGGATAGAGGAGCGTCAGGAGCGCTCTCTTCTTGCTCGGAGGTATTCTGACCTCCGAATAGCATTTCCAACGGGTTACGCTGTGTTTTAGCGCGTGTCGGGCTAGGCGCAAGCAAGGATACCAATCGTTCATTTGCTTGTTTCTCCGCCTGATCCTTCACATTTTCCATGCGCTCTGCTTTGACCATGCGAATAGACGTTTCAATTAAATCTCGAACCATCGATTCGACATCGCGTCCAACGTAACCAACCTCAGTAAATTTGGTTGCCTCAACCTTAATGAAAGGTGCGCCTACCAACTTGGCTAACCTACGTGCAATTTCCGTTTTACCAACACCTGTAGGCCCGATCATCAGAATATTTTTGGGCACGATCTCATCGCGCATTGATTCGTCCACGAGATTCCTACGATACCGATTACGTAAAGCAATGGCAACTGATTTCTTCGCTTTTTTCTGACCTACAATGTATCGATCCAATTCCTGAACTATTTGTTTAGGTGTCAGGGAGCTGTTTTTCACTTAAGGTACCCTCCTCAGAGTTTTGCAAAAGCAAAACTTGCATCGTAAGCGTAATGAACTATTCGATTTCTTCCACAATGATATTATGGTTAGTGAATACACATATTTCAGCTGCCGTGGTTAAAGCGGCATGAGCGATTTCCTTGGCGCTAAGCGTGGAAGCGTGACGATGCAGCGCCCTACCTGCTGCTAAAGCGAAGCTGCCCCCAGAACCGATAGCTAGAATACCGTCATCCGGCTCTATAATCTCACCATTGCCTGAGAGCAGTAACAATCCTGTAGCATCCATGACGATCATCATGGCTTCAAGTCTTCGCAGCACACGGTCCTGCCGCCAATCCTTCGTCAGCTCTACCGCGGCACGCTGGAGGTTGCCATGATGTTCCTCTAATTTACCTTCAAATTTTTCGAAAAGTGTGATCGCATCGGCGACAGAGCCTGCAAAGCCAGCAATGACCTTGCCTCTATGTAAACGCCTTACTTCTTGGCTGTGCTTTTCATAATCATACTGTTTCCGAAAGTGACTTGCCCATCTCCAGCGATAGCTCCCTTGCCTTGATGGCGTATAGCAAAAATCGTCGTTGCATGAAACTCAGCTTGCTTTGAATCCATCTCTTTCACCTCTCGAATGGGATCATAGGCCCTGTAGGGACTGTTATACCCTGGTTCAGTCTCATAAATGAGATAAACCCCTAGCGAGGTCTTTTGAAAAAAGGACCGCATCTAGAGGTGCATGTATGGGGGAGCAAATGAAAATGCAACAAAACATAAATATAGTAACATAAGGACTAGCATGGTTTCAAGTTAATCAGCGATTGTTTTCGAAAAATTCTGAATACTGTCCAAAGCGCGGTTAGCCAGCTTCTCATATTTTTCCTTTTTATTGCGAATACGCTCTGGTAATGCAGGAAGCAAACCGAAATTCGCATTCATGGGCTGAAAATGTTTAAAGTCAGCCGTTGTAATATAATGAGCCATACTTCCCAACGTCGTTTCTTCAGGCAGAACCACACAAGGCTCACCCTTCGCTAACCGTCCTGCATTGATTCCGGCAATCAAACCTGAGGCAGCTGATTCAACGTAACCTTCTACACCTGTCATCTGACCGGCGAAAAATAAATTCTCGCGGCGTTTGAATTGGTAGGTTGGTTCAAGAAGCTTCGGAGAATTGATAAACGTGTTGCGATGCATGACACCGTAACGAACGAACTCCGCTTGCTCCAGCCCAGGAATCAACGATAACACACGCTTCTGTTCGCCCCATTTTAAATGGGTTTGGAAGCCCACCAAATTGTACAACGTTCCAGCAGCATTGTCTTGCCGAAGCTGAACAACGGCATGCGGCATTTTCCCTGTATGCGGATTAATTAAACCAACCGGTTTCATTGGTCCGAACAATACAGTTTGTTTACCGCGTTTAGCCATTACTTCCAGCGGCATACAACCTTCGAAATAAATTTCTTTTTCGAATTCTTTCAGCTCCGCTACTTCAGCTGTAATCAAGGCTTCATAGAATACATCAAATTCTTCTTCAGTCATCGGACAGTTGAGATAAGCAGCCTCACCTTTGTCATAGCGGGATGCTAGATAGACCTTATTCATATCGATTGAATCTTTATCAATAATCGGTGCGGCCGCATCGTAGAAATACAGATACTCCTCACCCATTAATGTCTTCAGGTCAGCCGATAGCGCCGGGGATGTTAGGGGTCCCGAAGCTACAACGGTAATGCCTTCTGGCAAAGTTTGAACCTCATCATTGATGACTTCAATCAACGGGTGATTACGCAGCGTTGATGTCACACTTTGTGAGAACCCATCACGGTCAACGGCAAGTGCGCCACCTGCGGGCACAGCATGCTCATCTGCGCAAGCGAGAATCAGCGAGTCCATCCTTCTCATCTCTTCCTTTAGCACGCCTACCGCATTGGTAAGCCCATTGGAACGAAGGGAGTTGCTGCATACAAGCTCAGCAAATTGATCAGTTATATGCGCGGGTGTTTTGCGAACATTACGCATTTCATATAAGGTAACAGGTACGCCTTGACGGGCAATTTGCCAAGCAGCTTCACTACCAGCCAATCCTGCTCCGATGACTGTTACTCTTGGATATTCTGGCAAAATTAGGACACCTCTAATCTTTCATATCATCTGGACTATCGTCGGCGGCTTCTTCTTTGTGATCGCACTGCGTACACTGAATGGTTACACCGTTTTTACTTCGTTTTTCAATCATCATGGAGCTGCACACAGGGCAAGGCTTATTGACCGGCTTATCCCAAGAAACGAAGTCACATGTCGGATATTGATCACAGCCGTAGAACACGCGGCCTTTTTTGCTTCTGCGTTCCACAATCTTACCTGTATGACAAGTCGGGCAGGTCACGCCAATATCTTTAATAATCGGTTTCGTATTCCGGCAATCCGGGAATCCGGAGCAAGCGAGAAACTTACCGAAGCGACCCATTTTGTACACAAGATGCTTTCCGCATTTTTCACAAATTTCATCGGATACTTCATCTTGAATCTCAATTTCTTTCATTTCCTCTTCAGCAAATTCTAGGCGCTTTTCGAAGGATGTATAGAAAGATTCAAGCACCTTTACCCAGTCTTCTTTGCCCTCTTCAACAAAGTCCAACTCTTCTTCCATATGTGCCGTAAACTCAACATCGAGAATTTCCGGGAAAAATTCTTCCATCAGTTGAATAACAAGCTCACCAAGCTCAGTAGGAATGAATTTTTTCTCTTCAATCGCTACATAGCCACGTTTCTGGATCGTCTCCAGCGTCGGTGCATAAGTACTTGGGCGACCAATGCCCATTTCCTCTAAAGCACGCACTAAACGAGCTTCTGTATATCGTGGAGGCGGTTGCGTGAAGTGCTGTTTCGGATCGACGGCTTGCTTCTGCAAGGAATCGCCTTGCTTCAGAGGAGGAAGCAATTTATCTTCTTCCGTTGTCCCGTCGTCGTTGCTTTCGACATACACTTTCATGAAACCGGCAAACTTCATCTTGGAACCATTGGCACGGAAAATCGTCTCTCCAGCCGTGAGATCAATTGTCATCGTATCCAAAATGGCTGATGACATTTGACTGGCTACAAAGCGCTCCCAAACCAGCTTGTACAGACGTAACTGATCCTTGCTCAGAAACTCTTTCATCTGATCAGGCTCTCTTAGAACAGAGGTAGGCCTGATCCCTTCATGCGCATCTTGTGCATTCGCATTTTTTTTCGTGTACATACGCGGCGATTCCGGATAGAACGCTGCGCCATATTTGTTCATAATAAAGTCTTTTGCTTCTTCCTGCGCAACAGGTGATATCCGAGTTGAATCGGTACGCATATAAGTAATTAAACCTACCGTACCTTCTTTACCCAAGTCTATCCCTTCATATAACTGTTGGGCGACTGACATCGTCTTGGATGCGCGGAAATTCAATTTCCTGGCTGCTTCTTGCTGCAAAGAGCTTGTAATAAATGGAGGAGAAGGATTCCGCAGACGCTCTTTCTCCTTCACTTCTTTGACGGCAAATGCACCATTCCCCATTGCTGCCAGGATCAGATCCACATCTTCTTGGGAATGCAGCTCTCTTTTCTCACCTTGAATACTGTGATACTTGGCTTCAAATGTCGTTTTACCGGCATCTAATAGGACCGTAATAGACCAGTATTCTTCGGGTTCAAAAGCTTTAATCTCATTTTCACGATCCTGGATGAGCTTTACTGCGACCGATTGCACACGCCCCGCGGAAAGCCCTTTCTTAACTTTTTTCCATAGCAAAGGACTGATTTTATAACCGACTAAGCGATCCAAAATCCGTCTCGCTTGCTGCGCATTCACCAGATCCTGATTAATTTTTCTTGGCGTCTTGAAAGCATCCTTGACCGCATCTTTCGTAATCTCGTTAAATACAACGCGGCAGGCTTCATCAGCCCCCACATCCAAATAGTGAGCCAAATGCCAAGCAATAGCTTCCCCTTCACGATCCGGATCCGCTGCCAGATATATTTTCTTTACTTTTTTGCTGGCATCCTTCAGTTCCTTGAGAATGGAACCCTTACCACGTATAGTTATGTATTTAGGCTCAAAGTTACGATCCACTTCTACGCCAATTTGGCTTTTCGGGAGGTCGCGAATATGACCCATCGAGGCTTTTACGATGTATTTACTGCCTAGATATTTGCCAATCGTTTTGGCTTTTGCTGGTGACTCAACAATGACTAAAGAATCCGCCATGGATCGTCCTTCCTCCCCTCTTGGTTTCAAGGTAAAGTTTATTGGCGAGAAGCAAAGCTGCATGAAAATGCCTATGCTAATATGTATGTTGATCCTGGAAGCTGTTTAATCGCCTTTTTCAATACCAAAGATAACAGAACTGCATGCAAATGTCCAAACGTAAATTGCCTCCCATCCAATAGCGCATCAAAACTGATGGGTTCATTCGACAACAATTGGACAATTTCATGCTCGTCATCACTCAGTGAATAGACACTTAAAGGCTTCTTCAAAGCACTGCGATCTTCCATACTTATTAAATATTTATAATCATCCACAATCTCCTCGACCTGAGTAACTAATTTCGCTCCATCTTTTAGAAGCTTGTGAACACCGCTGCTCTGACGAGAATGGATGGGGCCCGGAACAGCGAATACATCGCGAGATTCATCTAAAGCAAAGTCAACAGTAATTAATGATCCGCTATCCTCTGCTGCTTCAACAACCATAACACCGAGTGATAATCCGGCAATAATTCGATTCCTTTGTGGAAACATCCCCGAACGCATCCCTGTACCTACAGGGTATTCTGAAATAATTGCGCCTTCTTGTTCAATCATTTGATATAATTGTGCATTTTCCCTAGGATAGATCTGATTAATCGCGCATCCCAGAACAGCAACGGTCTTGGAGCTGCCTTGTAAAGCACCAATGTGAGCCCTGCTATCGATTCCTCTTGCTAATCCGCTTACAATACCAAATCCCGCCCGCGAGAGGGCTGCTGCCCAATCCTCAGCAATTTTTTTACCGTAAAGCGTCGGTGTTCGCGTGCCAACGATTCCGAGCAATCGTTGATTCAAACAAGCGATTTTACCTTTGACATACAACACCCATGGAGGTTGAGCGATTTCTTTCAGAATAATAGGATAATCATCATCCAATAGCGTAAGAATTTGAACGGATTGCTTCATATAAAGCTGCAGCTTTTGCTCAATGAAATCGGGTGTGAACCTTTTGGAAATTTGTTCAGCAATAGAAGCTTTGATTCCTTTAGAGGCAATTTCAGCGGCTGATAGTTCAAACAACATATGAGGTTCTGGGAAGCGGTTAAGAAGTTGAAGCATCGTTTTCCAACCGACGCCTTCAAGCTCATGAAGCCCAAAAATAATCAAACGATTTTCCATAAGTATATACACTCCTCACGTTAATGACAAATATGTTGCTCTAGTGAAAAACAAAAAACCTCCCAAATCCCGTTTTCAGGGAGTTGGAAGGTTGCTTACCTTCGTTAGAAGAGAACTATTTTTTTGTGATTACGGAATCAAGCAGTCCTTTTTCTTCAAGGACGCTTACAAGTGTAGAGCCCATTTCAGAAGGAGTTGCTGCTACGCGAATACCGCATCTTTCCATCGTTGCCACTTTCTCAGCAGCTGTTCCTTTACCACCGGAAATGATGGCACCGGCATGGCCCATACGTTTTCCTGGAGGAGCTGTTTTACCGCCGATGAAGCCTACAACCGGTTTGGTCATATTGGCAGCAACCCACTCCGCTGCTTCTTCCTCAGCCGTACCACCGATTTCACCAATCATGATGACCGCGTAGGTATCTGGATCTTCATTGAAACGTTTGAGAATATCAATGAACTCGGAACCTTTGACAGGGTCGCCGCCGATACCAACTGCGGAGGATTGTCCGATACCGCGAGTTGTCAATTGGTGAACAGCTTCGTAAGTCAGTGTCCCGGAACGGGAAACCACACCTACGTGGCCTGGTGTATGGATGTAGCCCGGCATAATACCGATTTTACATTCACCTGGTGTAATAACGCCCGGACAGTTAGGTCCGATCAGAACAGTTCTTTTGCCTTCCAGGTAACGTTTAACGTTAACCATGTCAAGAACAGGAATACCTTCTGTGATACAGATAACCAAATCAAGATCAGCTTCGATAGCTTCAATGATGGACTCTGCAGCAAATGCTGGTGGTACATAGATAACGGATGCCGTAGCACCAGTTGCGTTTTTAGCTTCGATAACCGTGTTAAAAACCGGAAGTTGAACAAGCTCACCGTTTTCCAGTGTGATGTCTACCTTTGTTCCGCCTTTACCTGGGGTTACACCACCAACCATTTGTGTACCGTATTCAAGACCGCCTTTGGTATGAAACAAACCCGTAGCGCCGGTAATCCCTTGAGTAATGACTTTTGTATGTTTATTGACCAAAATACTCATGATCTTTTGTTCACATCCCCTATATTAGTTAAAAAACCTGTCGGTTTCATTATTTCACAAGTGCAACGATTTTTTGCGCGCCATCCGCCATGGAATCTGCAGCAACAATGTTTAGGCCGGATTCGTTAAGAATCTTTTTGCCCAGCTCAACGTTAGTACCTTCAAGACGAACAACAAGCGGACGGGAAAGTCCAAGTTCTCTTGCCGCAGCTACAACGCCGTCAGCGATAACGTCACAACGCATGATACCACCGAAAATGTTAACAAAAATCCCTTTTACTTGCTCGTCGGAGAGGATGATTTTGAAAGCTTCGGTTACTTTCTCTTTCGTAGCGCCGCCCCCTACGTCTAGGAAGTTAGCCGGGTCTCCGCCGTAGTGCTTGATAATGTCCATAGTGGCCATAGCAAGTCCCGCGCCGTTAACCATACAACCGATGTTGCCATCAAGAGCGATGTAGCTCAGGTCATATTTGGAAGCTTGAATTTCCTTCGCATCTTCTTCTTCAAGGTCACGAAGCTCTACAATGTCTTTGTGACGGAACAAAGCGTTAGAATCGAAGTTTAATTTGGCATCAAGAGCCATAACATCTCCAGAACCCGTAACAACCAATGGGTTGATTTCGGCAATGGAAGCGTCTTTCTCTACGAATGCTTTATAAAGAGCGAGCATAAACTTAACCGCTTTATTAACAAGTTCATTAGGGATGTTAATGGAATAAGCTAGTCTGCGAGCTTGGAAAGCTTGAAGACCAATTGCTGGGTCTACCACTTCTTTGAAAATCTTCTCAGGAGAATGTTCAGCAACCTCTTCAATCTCCGTACCGCCCTCTTCAGATGCCATTAACACGACACTGCCTGTAGCACGGTCAACAACAACACCAACATAATATTCTTTTTTAATGTCACAGCCTTCTTCGATCAAAAGGCGTTTAACTTCTTTGCCTTCTGGACCAGTTTGGTGAGTGACAAGAACTTTTCCAAGAATTTCGCTAGCATATGTACGAACTTCATCGAGGTTTTTGGCTACCTTAACGCCGCCTGCTTTACCGCGACCTCCGGCATGAATTTGTGCCTTAACAACGACAACGGATGTTCCGAGTTCTTTTGCAGCTTCAACGGCTTCATCAACGGTAAAAGCTACTTTGCCTTTAGGAACGTTGACTCCGTACTGTCTCAGGACTTCTTTGCCTTGGTACTCATGGATATTCATTCCTAAATCCTCCTATCAGTATGGACTTTCTATACACTTGAATTAGTATCACACTTCTTTACAAGCCCTAACCATTGTATCACTTATTTTCGACAGTTTCCTTATTTTTTTCGTGAAGTCGTTCGAAGTTTCCTTTCACACTGAAAAACTTTAGCTATCACTTTACGCATGAAAAAGCCGTATTTTTCAATCTCTGAAAAATACGGCTTGCTCCAAGAACGCATTTAGTAAAAGTTTGTAGTTGGCGTTTCCATCCGCGGCTCACGTTCTGCTTGCTTGATAAAACGCAGCTCATTGCCCATAAAACTGCAAACCAAACACTGAATTGTAGGCTCTGCCTCCGCAATAGCATCAGGGTCTTTGAATTCCTTTATACTGCCGGAAACGGCATCTTTGATAAACGGTTGGGTATAACTTGTAATGACGCTGAACTTAATCCGATTGGAACGACAATTGGGGCAAAAATACGGCTTTTCCTGCATAATTATCACCTCTAGCTCCAGTATGTGCATATTCCCTTCATTTAAAACGCTCTAATCTCATTTGCGAATTGCGTAATTTATCCATTTTCATATACAATACATACATAAGAACGGATCAATAAGGAAGCACCTTTTATCCTAACAAAGCAACAGCTCTGATTAGCTGCTGTATTTTGATAGAAAAGAAGGTGTTTTTGTTATGTATGGCAAAGTCATGAGTGCCTGTTTACAAGGGATAGAAGGTCAGACGATTGAAGTAGAAGTCGATATATCAAGCGGCTTGCCCCAGATTAATCTAGTCGGTTTGCCTGATTCGGCAGTCAGAGAATCGGTCGAGCGAGTCCGCTCGTCCATCAAAAATAGCGGCTATACGTTTCCAATGGATCGTATTACCGTCAATCTCGCTCCAGCGGATTTGCGCAAAGAAGGCTCGTCCTTCGATCTTGCCATTGCCCTTGGCATCCTTCTGACAACCGGTCAAGTCCCTCAGGACCAATTCCTTCAAACCCTGCTGCTCGGAGAATTAGCTTTAGATGGATCATTAAGACCTATCCCAGGCGTGCTGTCGATGGTGCATGAAGCCAAACGAATAGGCATGAAGCGCGTATGTTTGCCTCTTGCGAACGCTCCGGAAGCAGCCCTTATCGAGGGCATGGAGGTTTGCGCAATCTCCAATCTCTCTGATTTTAAGCGCTGGAATGAACGTTCAGTCGTCGAATTTATATTTAATGACATTAATAATAAACAGAATAAATTATCGATGAATCCCACTAGTTACCTACCTTACTCCGACGATTATGCCGATGTCAGCGGTCACCATCAAGTAAAGAGAGCTATGATGATTGCAGCTGCGGGCATGCATAATATCATTTTGATCGGTCCTCCGGGAACAGGAAAAACCATGCTCGTCAAGCGGATGCCCTCGATCCTGCCCCCTATGTCAGACAGAGAAGCACTTGAAGTAACTAAAATTTATAGTGCCTCTGGCAAGCTGCTTGATCGATCATCCCTTATGCGCACACGCTCCTTTCGTGCTCCCCATCACACGATTTCAGCTGCTGGTCTCGTCGGAGGCGGAACGATTCCCAAGCCAGGAGAAGTTAGCCTATCTCATCGTGGAATTCTCTTTCTTGACGAGCTTCCCGAATTCTCTAGAAGTGCCCTGGAGGTTCTAAGACAACCGTTAGAGGATCGCCAGGTAACGATTGCAAGGGCGCGGGCCGTGTACACATTCCCCTCCCATTTTATTCTCGCCGCAGCCATGAACCCTTGTCCTTGTGGTTTCTACGGTGCCGAGACGGAAACTAACACATGCACCTGCAGCCCTGCAAAAATTGTCCATTATCGTTCTAAAATCTCAGGCCCATTGTTGGATCGTATTGATCTTCATGTTGAAGTGCCTAAGCCTAGTTACGCACAATTGAAAGAACAAACACGCAACTTATCGTCTATTGAAATGGCCGAACATGTCATGCGGGCTCATCAGAGACAAATACGCCGCTATAGGGGCACGGGTATCGAGCATAACAACGAATTAAGCGGGAAACGGTTGCGTCAAACGTGTGAACTGACCCCTGCCGGGGATCAGTTGTTACGTGCTTCCTTCGAAGTTTTAGGACTTAGTGCCAGGGCGCATGACCGAATTCTGCGGTTAGCGCTAACAATTGCGGACATTGAGGAATGTGATTGCATTCTTCCCCAGCATCTCGCTGAAGCTATTCAGTATCGGAATTTGGACAAGAAACAGCCAATTGAAGGGATGAATTAATGCGGAACAACAGGCAGTAAGAAATTCCCACTTGTTCTTAATGACAATTTGGAAGTCTTCTTCAAAAAATTAGAGCCTTACAAGTCGTTGTCAGCTTCGCGACAAACGATCTTTAAAAGGCTCCTTGCAGGTGTTCAATTTGAGGGGAATTGGATCGCGCTTACCTCTATATCTTTGTTGCTATTATTTTCCACAATTTCTTCCATCATGCAAATCAAAGTGTCTTATTTTATTTTTAGTAGCTGTTTTTTTCTTTTCCAAAATTTGATCCATAGATCGTTGTCATCATCACGATAGAAACGAATACCAATCAATTTAAGGGGTGTCCATATTTCTCTAAAATAATACATTGGCATAGTAGTATTCTCCTAGTATTAATAGTTTTCAATACCTACTATACTCGGTTTTTCATAATTTTTTTGTAGAATTTTGTCGAATTAAATATAAAGATTGCTTTATAATATCAGCATAAAAAACGAAAATAAGAGACCTTAAGTGCTCATGCGGCAAAAATAATCCAGGTGAATGACATCAATTTGTCTTCGCACTCCCATTAAATTACCATATTTTGAATGTTTCCACCCTTTCATAATGATGTTAAGTTAAATGGGAGCATTTCATAAAAACGCATACAACATGGAGGTTACATTGAAAAAAGCAATCATATTAAGTTCCGCGTTAGCTATGAGTATGATATTTTCAAGCGTAGCATCAGCAGCTACATATGATCAGTATACCGCTAGTGATAGCGATACGTTATGGACAATTTCCACAAAGTATGGCGTAAGTTTATCCAACTTAATGGCTGTAAATCCAAAAATTGATCCAAATAATGTTTACAAAGGTTTAACCTTAAACCTTCCTAATGAACACAAGCAAAATTGGGAAATAAAAGCTGATGCCATTATTGCCAAAGGAATAACGCAACTTGGAGTTCCCTATGTATTTGGAGGCGATCAACCTTATAAAGCATTTGACTGTTCAGGATTTATTCAATATATATTTAATCAAAATGGGTTCAATTTGCCCCACTCTTCTTCCATGCAAAGTGATTTAGGAACTTTTGTGCCAGCCAATCAACTACGCAAAGGGGATTTGATATTCCTAAGTGGCACTTATCAAGCAGGGGTATCGCATGTTGCTCTTTATCTTGGAAACAACAAGATACTGCAAGCTGGAACAATGGGTACTCGTGAAGTTAAAATAAGCGATTTATTTGGAGTTCCGTACTATGAAGCCCATTATTGGGGTGCTAAACGTATCATAAACAATTAATGTTTTTAAGATGAACTAACTGTCGGCTCAAGAACAGTCAATGTATGATTATATGTATTGAGATGAACCATAGCTCCAATAGGTATAGCAGCCTTATATTTTCCATGTGCAGATGCTATATTTGTCATAAGCGGCTTGCCTATTGGAACTATGGCTTCGTCGATTAAATCATTGTAAGATTTGCCATAAACCACTTGGCAATCTGTGCACTCTCCCATCACAATTCCAATGCAATCATTGAATTTCCCCGCCAGCTTTAAATGATTGATCATTCTGTAAACTTTGTTTATAGGTTCATGAGTTTCTTCAAGTAACAATATTTTCCCTGCCGTATCAATCTCGTATGAAGTGCCAAGTGTATCTATGATTGAAGAAAGGTTACCTCCAACAATAGGCCCCGTCACACTGCCAAGAACTTTACTTATTAGTGGCATATTGGGAGGGTTCCGAATAATCCGTGGAGCGCTTAATGTAGAAACTGCCTCAAAAAATTGGTTGAAGCTATAGGTCGGAGTTGAATTTCTAAAATCAAAGAGAAGCAAGCTGGAAAATGTAACTAAATCAGAAAACTGATATAAGGTATTCATTAATACGGAAACGTCACTGTAGCCAGAAAGTATTTTGGGATTGGCAGCAATAATATCATAATCCAAATAAGGGAGAATTCCCGCTACCCCGACGCCTCCTCTGGTGGGAAGAATCATATTAACTTTATGATCCATAAACATATTCATTAAATCGGTGGCTCTTTGTTCATCCGTTCCAGCCAGATAACCATCCACCGCATAGACATAGTTGCCTAAAACAACATGAAACCCCATACTTCGCAAGACAGAAATGCCATTATTTATGGTGACATAACTAAGCGGACTTCCCAATGTTACAATCCCAATTGTGTCTCCGCGTTTCAATATAGGTGGATAAATAGGCATGACTCCACACTCCACTCTCCTATAAGGTTCGTATGTCATATTTATGTTCGGTAAGTGTGAATCATGTTTGATATAAAATGGAACAACCCTCCCCCGCTCGTCAAGTAAATGTACATATTCCCTAATCGGATGCTCTTTTTTAGCCAAAAATAAAAGCCTTCAAAGGTATATTGTCATCTTCATGACCAATAACCCTTAGAAAGCTCCTTGCAGGTGTTCAATGTGAGGAGGCGTCCCTTCCTCTAGCAGCTCTACGGTAATAACGTCGAATCGGATAGACTGCTCATACTTTTTATAACGATGCAAATAAAACTGGGCTGTTTCTCTGACTTTTGTTTGTTTTCGGTAGTCTATGGATTCTTTGGCCAGCCCAAAATGGCCTGTCGGTCTCCTCGTCCGAACCTCCACAAAAACCAAGATGCCTTCGATCTCAGCAATAATATCGATTTCCCCTGTACGACAACGCCAGTTGCGACACAGGATGAGATAGTCAAGTTGACGAAGCATAGCCTCTGCCAGCTCTTCACCATAGGTACCTATTTGTTTGCGATCATCTTTGCGGGTTCCAGTCATGAGTCATTCCTTGAAGACCTCATTTGTTATCTGATCGATAGATGAAACTAAGCACCTCGGCCACTAACTGATACAGCTCCGGCGGAATTTCCTGATCCAGTTCAAGCTTGGACAATACCTCAACCAAGGAAGAGTCCTCCTGAATCGGAATCCCATTTTCCTTTGCTTTCTGCAAAATGGTCTCTGCCATATGCCCTTTACCTTTGGCAATAAGGGTCGGGGCTTTTTGCGTTCCGGGTGAATATCGAAGAGCCACTGCTTTTTTAATGGGGGTAGGATTGGGCTCCCTGTGTAGATTTTTGGAATTCGTCATGCTCGGAAATCCACCCCTTTATAGGGTTTGGGCTGATATAAGGATCTCAGGTCCGCTCTACCCTCAGACTGCCCTTGTTTGCCAGCTTCACTCGGCTTACCAACAGGCAATTCCGGATAAGGTGAACATTTTAAGGATATGAATTGGTAACCTGCTTTGTTCATAGCCGCCGTGATTTCGTCCTTTGACTCTTCCATTAAAGGGGCTAACGCAGGATGATCATTATGTATATTTAATGAAACGATCTTGTTCACGACATGTACATCCACTAATGTATTGCCCATCACTTTCATTTGCAAGTCAAACAACAAGCGGCAGTTGCTTGCATCTACTTCCCCGCGCCTGCCTTTCTGCGATTGGATATGAATAGCGGCAGATTGTTGACCTGTTCCATCCAAAAAAGGGACAAATAAAGTCATATGAGCAAACATGGAGCTTTTGTCACCGGTCAACATAAGCTGTTGACCCGTAATTTGCCCGATGGCTTGCTGCGCTGCCTCTTTGAGCGGCGCTGGTGTGTCATCTGAGGCTGTAAGCTGCAGCAGCAGACTCTTCAATGTGTCCGCAACAGGCTTGACGGAATCGTCCTGTTGGGCAGTTGTCCCGAGCAGGTTAGGCAGCTGATCGCCGATATTTCTCTGCGGGCGGAGCAGCGCCTCCGTGCGTTCATCCAGCTTCGCCAGATGAGCCTCATGCTCGACGCCCACCGCTTTGAGCATCTTGCTGATCCAGTTTGGATCTGGAGCAGCTGCGGGCTCGCTAGGCGCAGCGCTTCGCGGCTGCGTCAAAGCCACACCCGCCGCCTTCTGCTCCGCAGGCGGCTGTACAGGAGCTGGCGAACCCGCCACTGGCGGTTCGCCTTTGCTTGCAGGCTCAGCGCTGCGCGCCTGAGCCTGTGGCATGCCGCCCGCGCCTTCTGGGCGGGCAGTTGGAATCGCCGCCGGCTGTGCCGGGGCGGCGGGGGCTTCCTCCGCGCTCAGCGCCGCGGAGGGAAGGCTTGCTCCAGCAGCAAGCGGAGCTTGTGCTGCTGGAGGCGCAGCGGCAGCAGGCGCAGGCGCGCTGCCGGTCGTAACAGGCGGCGACCCTGTGGACGCCGCCGCGGGCTTCATAGCGCCTGACTGCGAAGCAGCAGG
Source organism: Paenibacillus sp. N3.4 (assembly GCF_008017805.1). Classification (GTDB taxonomy): domain Bacteria; phylum Bacillota; class Bacilli; order Paenibacillales; family NBRC-103111; genus Paenibacillus_E. The sequence continues at coordinate 15,672 of NZ_VRTT01000050.1, forward strand.
CGCAGCAATCTTAGCCGCCGGCTCCTCCGGCGGCGGCGTGGGCCACGTAGCTGCAGCGGAAGCACGCAGATCCTTCAGCAGCGCCATTACCTGCTTCACCGTGTCTGTGGCAGGGTGCCCCGGCTGCTGCTCTAACAGCGTTGACACCTGCTGTTCAAGCTGCTCCAACACCTGTCCTACTGCCTGCCCCGTAGTAACCTGCCTAAGAGCCGCTACTGTCTCTAGCGTCAGTGGCAACCCCTTCTTAAAAGCAAGAACTGCCGCCTGTGTCCATTCTTCCTTATTCACGCCCTCAGGCACAGAACGCATCAATTGATCAAAGGCCTTCACGTTCTCCTTGGATACAGGAACGCCTTCCTGCTGCATCTGTTGAACCATTTGACGGTTAGCCGCCGTATCCTTCACCTTGAATGCATCCAGCAATTCGCCGAGTGAATCATTCGAGATTTGGATATCAGAAGCCGTCAGCGGTTTCATCATAATTTGACCACCGCTCGATTCAGCTGCACTTGCAGCATCGTCACATCACCTTGTTTGAGCGGGGTCTCCAATTTAGCTCGTACTTGTACGCCGCCAATATTTAATAGCGCTTCTTGATCACTGAGAAGTTGAAGCACAACACCTTTAACGATTTGTCCTACTTTTAATTCCAATACCTTACTATCTGATGCGGTCAAATCACCAACTAAATTACGAATCAACCCGCTAATATTCATCCCAATCACCTCTAACCTTCATAACCCGTTATGTATATTATCGGTTTTACCATGCTTTTTCTTTACATGGATAAATTCAAATCAAGTCTAACTCCAGCTGTTCGGACTGCTGCTCGGCAGCTTCAACCTGCGCCATCACTTTACGAATAAACAATTTACGATGTAGAGGCGTAGGCCCCCAGCGCATAAGCATCTCTCTGTGATGCTTCGTCGCATACCCCTTATGTATGGCAAGACCGTACTCTGGAAATAAATGATCCCACTCCAGACACATGCGGTCTCTCGTCACCTTAGCAATAATGGATGCCGCTGCAATCGATTGACTAAGTGCATCTCCATGAATAATGGCTTCTTGCTCAATATCTATATGAACGGATTCCGCATCAACCAGTAAAAAATCAGGCACAACAGGGAGTCCCTCAACAGCCTTTTTCATGGCCAGCCTAGCTGCCTGTTTGATATTAATCGCTTCAATGGTTTCAACATCTACGATACCAACACCTACAGCAATCGCCTCACTCATAATTTGGTCGTATAAGAGGTCGCGCTTCTTTTCAGATAGTTTCTTGGAATCGTCTACACCATCAAGCACATACCCCATGGGCATAATGACTGCTGCTGCCACAACATCGCCAAACAAGCAGCCTCTTCCCACCTCATCAATACCTGCAATACGTGTAAAACCTTGCTCCCAGATCTGCTTTTCAACTTGCAGCAATGGCTTTCGCCCCTTTCCATCCCATCATTATAAAGGATAGGCGCTAGGTCAAGCCATACCCATTTTTTTACACATGGCTATAAAAAAGAAAGGTCACTTCGGAAACAGCTTATCCGCTGAATTCCAGAAGTGACCTTTTCTTTTAGCAAGTGCCTATACAACATCTCAAAAATGAATTTAAATCGGCTTTTCCAAAGAAATGCGCCCCATCTTGCCAGCCCTAAGCTCACGAAGTATGATCAAAGAAGCTTTGTCCAAGTCTACTTTGCCTCCACTAACGATCGCTCCACGCTTGCGTCCGATGGCTTCCATCACTTTGACAACTTCATTCACATTATCTAAATCTTCAGGAAGCTCAGTGATAGCAAAGCGCTCCTGCAACCCAGTTCCATAATGCTGAACCATGTACTTAATGACATACAAAGCGATTTCATCCAAATGTAAAAGCTCTTCTTTAATCGCTCCTGTTGCTGCCAATCGCATACCAACATCCTGATCTTCGAATTTCGGCCACAAAATTCCGGGAGTATCGAGCAGATCCATCTCTGTACCTACCTTAATCCATTGCTGACCCTTGGTTACACCTGGTTTATCCCCCGTTGCAGCAATTTTCTTGCCGGCCAACTGATTAATCAACGTCGATTTACCGACGTTTGGAATGCCTACAATAAGCGCTCTAACTGCGCGGGGATTGATCCCTTTACGCAGTTGACTCTCAATTTATGGGCCCATAATTGCTTTACTCTCGGCAAATTTCTTTCACATGAGTCCCCGTGAAAGCATCAATCGGCAAAGCCGGAAGACCTTGCTCGGCAAAATATCGAACCCATTCCGCTGTGACCTGCGGATCGGCCAAATCATTCTTATTCAGCAGCACCAAGCGCGGCTTGTCTTTTAAAATTTCATCTACCATCGGGTTCCGGCTGGAGAGTGGTATGCGGGCATCCAAGAGCTCAATGACAACATCAATCAGCTTAAGCTTTTCCTCGATTTGTCTTCGTGCCTTGGTCATGTGACCGGGAAACCATTGAATGGTCATTCTTCTTCACCTCAAACATGTATGAAACTAATTTTACTCACTGGCCAGAAGATCACTTCTGCGCGACCAACGATTTTGTTGAAGGGAACGAACCCGACACTTTTGGAACGGCTATCTTTGGAGTTTGGACGGTTGTCGCCCATCGCAAAAACTTCACCGTCAGGAATCTTCGTTTCAGGGAAATCGGACAACGTGTTATAAGCATGTCCTTCTTTGTTAGCTTGCTCAATCGCCGCTTGAATAAAAGACTGATCAATTTCTTGACCATTGATGAACACTTTATCTCCTGTTACTTTCACAGTCTCGCCTGGCAAACCAATCACACGCTTGATGTAATCTTTCCCTTCCGGGGCGTGGAATACGATAACTTCGCCGCGTTTCGGCGAGCGGATATCGTAAAGAATTTTGTTCACGATAAGACGTTCACCCGTTGAAAAGTTAGGACGCATGGAATCCCCGTCAACAATAAACGGTGAAAATAAAAACCAGCGAATAACAATCACAAGGATACCTGCGATAACTAAGGCTTTAATCCATTCCCACGTTTCACTTTTCTTTTCTTTAGCAGGTACATCTCCGGCTGTAGCTACCGGTTCTAAATAAGGCTGTTCTTGATCTTTGTGTTCCATCACTGATTGCCTCTTTTCCAGTTTTGGTTATATGTCTATTATGTACCATGAAAACGAAAAGGAGACTTGCCTGAACAAGCCCCCCGTTTTTCTTATCGAATTTCTTTAATTCTTGCTGCTTTACCACGAAGACCACGCAGATAATAAAGTTTCGCACGACGAACTTTACCACGGCGAGCCACTTCGATCTTCTCAATTTTCGGAGAATGGAATGGGAAAGTTCTTTCCACACCCACACCGTAAGAAATTTTACGAACTGTAAACGTTTCGCTGATTCCACCGCCGTGGCGTTTAATAACAACACCTTCGAACAGCTGAATACGCTCACGTGTACCCTCGATAACTTTTACGTGTACTTTAAGTGTGTCTCCTGGACGGAAATTAGGAATATCCGTACGGAGTTGCTCTTTCGTAATCTCTTGAATAAGATTCATAGTTGACTCCCTCCTTCCACACAGGTGTTCATTCCGCCTATCTACGAGTATGTCTAAGTTGTTATGCGTAGAGGACCACCAGACTCAAACAATTTTAAAAATTCACAACAGAATATATACTATCATATATTGATATGGTTTGGCAAGAAAATATATCCGTCTTGGCCCAGTTATTTATTTTCACTTTGATTTCGCTGTTTTTTCAATTGATTCCATTCGACTACCCAAGCCTTTTCCTCTTTGGAAAGCTCTCTTTCCTTAAGCAAATCCGGTCGGCGATCCAGTGTTCGAAACAGGGACTCCTTGCGGCGCCAGCGTTTTACATTTTCATGATGCCCAGACAGCAAGGTCTCCGGTACTTCCCAATCCCTAAACTTAGCCGGTCTCGTGTAATGCGGGTATTCAAGCAGACCTGTAGAGAAAGAATCCGTCACTGCCGACATTTCATTACCCAACACACCAGGCAACAGACGCACCACACTGTCGATCACGACCATTGCAGGCAATTCCCCGCCTGTTAATACGTAATCTCCGATGGAAAGCTCATCTGTCACGAGAAACTGTCTGATCCGCTCATCATACCCTTCATAATGACCGCAAATAAACACAAGATGCTGCTCTGAGGACAATTCCTCTGCTTTTTTCTGCGTGAAAGGTGCTCCTTGCGGACACATCAGAATCACTCTTGGCTTAACAGGCTCTTGCTCCGCATTTTGATGAACAGGCAAGTCTTCAACGGCAGCGAAAATCGGTTCAGGCTTGAGAACCATCCCACCACCACCGCCGTACGGATAATCGTCCACCGTATTATGCTTATTATTCGAATAATCGCGAAAATTAACCGTATGGAGGGAAACAATCCCCTTATCGCGAGCTTTACCTAAAATGCTGGAAGAGAACACCCCATCGAACATTTCCGGAAACAGGGTTAGTACATCAATTCTCATTCCATTAACCCTTCCATGAGATGAATACGGATCGTTTTGCTGGCTATATCCACATTCAAAATGACATCATCGATGACAGGCAAGAGCAATTGCTTTCCTTTCGGCAAAGAAACAACCCACACATCATTAGCTCCTGGCGTCAGAACCTCAGAAACAAGTCCAAGCTCTTGGTCTTCCTCTGTAACAACCTTGCAGCCAATAATTTCGTGGTAGTAATATTCTCCTTCTTCAAGCGGCTGCTGAGCGTTCGACTCGATTTTAACAAGTGAGCCTTTGAATTTCTCAACCTCATTAATATGATTGAACTGCTTAAATTGAATGACGAACATATTTTTATGTAAGCGGGACGTTTGCACGGTCACCGGCGTTTGCTTATTTTGAGAATCTACGATGATCAATGTGTTCCCTATATCGAAGCGTTCGGGAAAATCCGTTTCCGGAATAATTTTCAACTCGCCACGAATGCCGTGCGTATTCACAATTTTGCCTACGGTAACCAGTTTTTCGCTCATACTCGCTTTGTCCAACCTCCACATTTGAATGCCTTCATAAACATATACAAGAAAAAGGCTAGGAACTAATTCCTAACCCATTTTCTTATGAAACGATTTCAACTGCTACTCGCTTCGTTTCTTTCACTGCTGCTGACGTGACAACCGTGCGGAGCGACTTCGCAATCTTGCCCTGCTTTCCAATCACTTTACCGACATCATCGGGATGAACAGAAAGCCTGTACTCAATCTTGTCATCTTTCTCCACAACAGCAACACGCACTTCTTCCGGATGATCAACAAGAGCCTTAGCAATTACGGTGATAAGATCCTTCATGAACCCACCCTCCGAAGATAACAGATTACTTCTGTAATTTCAGCTCGTGAAACTTAGTCATAAGACCTGCTTTACTGAACAGACTGCGAACTGTATCGGACGGTTGTGCCCCAGTTTGAAGCCATTTCAGCGCTTTCTCCTCATCAAGAGTTACAGCTGCTGGTTCTGCAATCGGGTTATAAGTACCGATTTCTTCGATAAAACGACCGTCACGCGGGGAACGGGAATCCGAAACCACCACACGGTAGAAAGGAGCTTTATGAGCGCCTACACGTTTAAGACGAATACGTACTGCCATGAAAAATCACCTCCTACTTAGAATAAAAACACGTATTTAAAAGGGGAATTTAAATCCCTTGCCTAACTTCTTCATGCCTTTGGCACCTTTAGGTCCCATCATGCCGGAGAACTGTTTCATCATCTTGCGCATATCATCAAACTGCTTAATGAAGCGGTTGACTTCTTGCACTGAGTTGCCGCTGCCTAACGCAATCCGTTTGCGGCGGTTTGCATTGAGAAGTTCTGGTTTACGCTTCTCTTCGGTGGTCATTGACTTCACAATGGCCTCAACGCGCGCCATCTGTTTATCGTCGACCTTCATATCCTTCATGCCTTTAATCTTGTTTGCACCTGGCAGCATGTCTAGAATTTGATCCAGTGGACCCATTTTCTTCACTTGCTCCATTTGATCGAGGAAATCTTCAAAGGTGAATTCGGCGTTGCGCATTTTGCGCTCCATCTCTTTCGCCTTGTCCATGTCGATCCCGGCTTGCGCCTTCTCAATCAGCGTAAGCATGTCACCCATGCCCAAAATTCTTGAAGCCATACGGTCTGGGAAGAATGCTTCCAGCGCATCCATCTTTTCGCCGCTTGCCACGAACTTAATCGGACAGCCTGTCACTGCTTTCACGGATAACGCGGCACCGCCGCGGGTATCCCCATCCAGCTTGGTGAGCACAACGCCGGTAAGTTCAAGCTGCTGATGAAAGCTTTCAGCTACATTCACAGCATCTTGCCCTGTCATGGCATCAACAACGAGCAAAATTTCATCAGGTTCTACGACAGAACGGACATTTTTTAGCTCGTCCATAAGGTTTTCATCGATGTGCAAACGTCCTGCAGTATCGATAATGACATAATCATTGCCATTATCTTTGGCATGTTGAAGTCCCGCTTTGGCGATCTCAACAGGGTTGACTTGATCCCCCATGGCGAATACAGGAACGTTCAATTGCTCACCCAGCACCTGCAGCTGCTTAATCGCAGCCGGACGATAAATGTCACAGGCAACGAGAAGCGGACGGTGATTTTGCTTTTGCAGCATTTTCGCCAACTTACCTGAGGTCGTTGTCTTACCCGCCCCTTGTAAACCAGCCATCATAATGACTGTCGGAGGACGATTAGAACGTGCAAGCTTGCTTTGTGTCCCACCCATCAATGCTGTTAGCTCTTTGTTTACAATATCAATAACAACCATGCCTGGCGTAAAGGACTTCAGCACATCTTGACCGATGGCTTGTTCTTTCACTTTGGCAATGAAATCCTTGACAACTTTAAAGTTAACGTCCGCTTCGAGCAGCGCCAATCGAACTTCGCGAAGCGCTTCGCCTACATCCTCTTCCGTCAGCTTACCTTTGCTTCTCAGCTTGCCAAAACGTTCTGCAATCGGTTTGCCAATCCTTCAAATGCCATGCGCTTCACCTCCTACGTCTGTTTCAATCGATCCCTACTATTGTATCAAAAAGTTCTGTCGTTTTCCTCTTTAGCTCTGGTTCGCAATGATCCAATGCCTGAATCAATTCGACACGAAGCTTCAACCGTTGTTCATGTTTATGTAAAAGATGCAGCTTGCTTTCATAATCCTCAAGCATTTGTTCAGCCCGTTTAATATGCTCATAAACCGCTTGGCGGCTAATTTCGAAGTTCTCAGCAATTTCTCCCAATGAATAATCATCATGAAAATACAATCGAAGAAATGTTTGTTGCTTCTCTGTCAGCATAGGTTCATAGAAATCAAATAGCAGGTTAATCCGATTCGTCTTTTCCAGCATTTGATCAACAGACATCATTGCCACCTCCGTAAAGGTTGAACGCTTGACAGCAGCACAACAGAACCTATCATACTGAATTCCAAGAGTAATGTCAAGCATTTAACCTTGTCAGTATGGAATGAAAAAAAATCCTGCCCACCGTCTATAGGTTGACAAGATTTTTTCATACAAAAAGCATAGCAATTAGTTGCCTATCTCTTCTTTTTGCTCATTCATCCATTTGCCAAAGAGCGCATGCACGAACTGTTCGGAATCAAACGGCTGCAAATCGTCCATCTTCTCGCCAAGCCCTACAAACTTCACCGGCAAAGAAAGCTCTTGCCGTATAGCTACGACGATACCACCCTTGGCTGTGCCATCCAGTTTGGACAACACCAGACCCGTCAATCCGGTTTTGTCACCGAAAAGCTTGGCTTGACTCAAGGCATTTTGGCCTGTCGTCGCATCTAAGACAAGAATAACTTCATGAGGAGCATCCGGCACTTCGCGTTGGATAACGCGATAAATCTTGTTCAGCTCTTCCATTAAATTGACTTTGTTTTGCAAACGCCCTGCCGTATCGCACAGCAAGATATCGACACCACGAGTTTTCGCAGCCTGGACGGCATCGAACATGACTGCGGCAGGATCAGCACCCGATTGCTGCTTGATCACATCAACACCGACACGTTCCCCCCAAGTTTCCAACTGCTCAATAGCACCGGCACGAAACGTGTCGCCGGCAGCCATTAATACCTTTTTGCCTTGAGATTTGAACATATGAGCCATTTTGCCAATCGTTGTCGTTTTCCCTACACCATTGACCCCTACAAATAAAATGACGGACAGACCATTCGGGTTCAGCTTCAATCCTGCGTCCGCATCGCCTTTCAGAAGCTCAATCAATTTCTCCGAAAGAATTGGCTGGAGTTCACCCGGATTTTCTATTTTGCGCTTCTTTACCTCTGCACGCAGCTCGTCAATCAGCTTCAATACCGTATTCACACCAACATCGGCACCGATAAGAATTTCCTCTAACTCTTCATAGAAATCCTCATCAATTTTCTTGCGCCGGCTGAATAAATCGTCAACGCGATCTACGAAAGCGTCTCTCGTTTTGGAAAGTCCTTCTTTAAACTTATTCGTAACCGCCTCTGCCTTACTAGAAATACTATCTTTCAATCGTTTAAAAAAACTCATAGTTCCTCCTAAAGGATTGCCTTGGCAAATCTGTCATCGTAACATCATCTTGCTGTCCATTTCTCATCGCTTGCTCATTGTTAAGCAGATACTTCCGATTCTTCATCCTCCAAGCGGACTGAGACCAGCTTAGATACCCCGCCCTCTTGCATCGTGACTCCGTATAGAACGTCCGCTTCCTCCATCGTACCTTTGCGATGAGTAACTACGATAAACTGCGTCATTTCAGAGAATTCACGCAAATACTCGGCGAAACGGGACACGTTGGCTTCATCCAGAGCCGCTTCCACTTCATCCAACACACAAAATGGTACAGGCTTCACACGAATAATTGAAAATAAGAGCGCTATGGCAGTCAAGGCACGCTCCCCACCGGAAAGCAGCTGCAGATTTTGCAGCTTTTTGCCTGGCGGCTGAGCAACGATCTCAATGCCTGTATCCAACAAATTATCAGGCTCGGAAAGAATTAAATCCGCACGTCCGCCGCCGAACAGCTTAGCAAATACTACGCCAAAATGCGAACGAATGGCGTCAAACGTTGTCTTGAAGCGCTTGGACATTTCAATGTCCATTTCCCTTATTACTTGATAAAGCGTTGTTTTGGCTTCGATCAAATCATTTTTTTGAGCATCCAAAAACTCATAACGCTCGGAAACCCTAGCATACTCTTCAATCGCACCAAGATTCACCTCACCTAGAGAAGTGATCTCGCGTTTTAATTCCCGCACACGATTCTGAGTACCCACAATATCCTCTGGAACGGGATAACGTTCTTTGGCCAGTTCATAGCTAAGCTCATATTCCTCGCCCAGCTTCTTAAGCAGGTTCTCCAGCTCTACATCCAAACGGTTCACACGAACTTCTGTTTGATGCAGATTCTCTTCTACCTGTTTGAGCTGCAATCGTTGAGCTCTTGTATCATTCTCTTCTTTGTCTAGCTTATGTAGCCAATCCGTTCGTTCAGCACGCTTATAGTCAATGCTTTCTGTGCATTCCTGCTTTTTGAGCTTTAGCTCGTTCAGCAGCTCCACTTGCAGAACAGTTTCCTGTTGGAGAGCTTCCATATCCTGCTCCAACTGCTCAAGCATCGAACGGTTCATCGCCATTTCGCGTTCCGCTTCGCTAAGATCCTGCTGCAAGCGGCGCTGCTGATCTTGAAGTGACTGCTTCTCCTGCGAGATGGAAGCGACCTTGACTTTTAAATCCGTCAGTTGGCCTTGCAGCTCTTCTTTCTCTGATTCGCTTGCTTTGCGTGAGTGCTCAGCATCGCGAATGGCTTGCTGCAACGAGGCTTCTTCTTCTTGAAGCTGCGCCAAAGCTTGTTCAGATTCCGTACGCTTCCGGCCAAAATCCGCCTGTTCTTCCAGCAGCGACCCTCGATCCTGTCGATCCAGCGTGAGCTGATCCTCCACCGTGCGGCTTTCTGACTCTAACGGATTCAATTCCGCGCGAATTTGTTGCTCTTCGATTCGTTTCTGCTCGCTTAACTGGCGAAGTTTTTCGATCGTCATCATATCATCTGTAATCTCGCGCTTCATAACGCTTGATTGGCTTCGCAATCCACTAAGCTGCTGTTCTGAACTTTTAATTTCCTCGTCCAGCTCTTCAATTTGACGCTGACGTCCCAATAGATTAGTTGTTTTCTTCTGTAAACTACCCCCGGTCATCGAACCCCCTGGGTTAACAACGTCACCTTCCAGTGTAACAACGCGGTAGCGATATTGGGCTTTAGCCGCGATATGATTGGCCTCTTCTAAACTTGTTGCCACAACGACATTGCCAAGCAAACTAGAAAAAATATTGTGATAAGTAGCATCGAACGAAACCAGATCAACCGCTAGTCCGACAAAACCTTTAGCTGATTTCAAGGATTGAAGCTCATTGTCAGATATGGATCGGCCGCGGATAACATTCATTGGCAAGAACGTAGCGCGTCCCATTTGACGGCGCTTCAAGAAGCCAATAGCCTCACGTCCGTCTGCCTCTGTCTCAACGACGATATTTTGCAAGGCTCCGCCAAGCGCAGTTTCTATGGCGATTTCCACCTCAGCAGGCACCTTGACGAGCTCTGCAACTGCGCCGCGAATACCGCGCAAATCTTTACGGCTTTTCGCTTTAAGAACTTCTTTAACACCCTGCATGAAGCCATCATAATCATTGGCCATCTCTTTCATGGTATCGCGCCTAGAAGTTAAAGCGTCCAGCTTCTGCTCCCATTTGCGGACCATCCCTTGCGCTTCGTCCAACAAGCCTTGCCTTGATTTCAAGCTTTGAGATAATTCAGCGTATTGCTGGCGTATGTCTTCAATTTCTCTCACCGTATCATCCAGCTTGGTTGTTAACTCTTGCTTGCGCAGCACAATCTTTTCACGCTGCTCTGCCCACTTCTGACGCTCTTCATCCAGTCTTTCCAAACGTCGACTAATGCTTTCCGTTTGCTGCTCGGCGTATCTAATTTCATTACGCGCATGAGACATGCGATTAAGCGTCTCTAGCAGTTCGGTTTTCAATTGGTCCTCGGGGGAAGAGCTGATTCCGCCATTTACCCCAAGCAGGCGCTGCTCCTCGGCATTCAATTTTGCCTGAAATTCAAACAATTGAGCGCCGATTTGGATGATTTTATCGCGCTGCTCACTGAGTTCAGCTTCTTTGTCCAAATTGCGCTGTTCTTGCGAAGTGATCGTCGTGCTTAGCTGCTGATGGTTGGCGATATAGTTCTTTTTACGCTCTTTGAGCACTTCGCCGTGCCCTTCGCATTTCTCGAATTCTTCACTTAACTGCAGCAAGCTTTCTTGCAGCTTCTCCAGTTCTTCCTCCAGCCTGCGTGTTTCCCAACGATGCTTTTCCATATGAGCATCGTGTTGATTGACAATTGTCGATAGTTCCGTCTGTTCTTTCACTAGCTTCTCCAGTTTCTGAGTAGCTTCATTCCATGACAGATAGATTTGATCGATCTGATGCACATACATCGCAATTTCACTGCTTTTCAGTATTTCCCGTAGCTCTTTATAACGAATCGCTTTCTCCGATTGCTCGCGAAGCGGTTCAATTTGATCCTCTAGCTCGGAAACCAAGTCATGAATACGAAGCAAATTTTGCTCCGTATCGCCTAATTTCCTCTCTGCTTCACGCTTTCGAGATTTATATTTAACAATCCCCGAAGCCTCTTCAAAGATCCCTCGGCGATCTTCTGATTTCGTACTTAAAATCTCTTCAATCCGTCCTTGTCCAATAATGGAATAGGCTTCTTTCCCTATGCCTGTATCCATGAACAGTTCGGTTATATCTTTTAGGCGGCAGGGTTGTTTATTAATTAAATACTCACTTTCCCCACTCCGATGCACTCTACGCGTAACCGTGACTTCATTAAAGTCAAGCGGAAGCGCTTGAGAGCTGTTGTCGAGTGTCAAGGAGACTTCCCCGTAATTGACCGCTCGGCGTGCATCACTACCCGCAAAAATAACGTCTTCCATTTTTCCGCCGCGCAAAGACTTTGCACTTTGCTCACCAAGCACCCAGCGAATACCGTCCGATATGTTACTTTTGCCGCTGCCGTTAGGACCTACAACCGCGGTGATACCGCGCACAAATTCCAGCTCCGTCCGATCCGCGAAAGACTTAAACCCGGATAATTCAATCCGTTTCAAAAACATGGTCTCACCTCAAAAATTATTGTAACATATCCCTTATAAAAATAAGAGAAGAAAACAAAAAAGGCAGCCGCAGCCGCCTCTTCTAGCCATATCCATTACCGCTGTACCGTTACGTTTAACTTCGATAACGCACCAGCCGCAGCTTGTTGTTCCGCTTCTTTCTTGGAACGTCCAACTCCTGTGCCCAGAAGGGTCGTATCCATGTGAACCTCAGCAACAAATTCTCGTTCATGCGCAGGACCGCGCTCATTCACGATACGATATTCCAGCGAGCCCATGCTGTGATGTTGGATATGTTCTTGCAAATGCGTCTTATAGTCAATGACCAGCAGCTTGCCTTCGCTAGAAATCTTGGCAAACACGTGCGTTTCCAGAAATCCTTTGACAACCTCCAGGCCTTGGTCTAAATAGAGCGCACCAACGAATGACTCGAACACATCGGCAAGCAAAGCCGGGCGTGAACGCCCGCCAGTCAGTTCTTCTCCCTTGCCTAATAAAACAAATCCCCCGAAGTCCAAAGCCTCTGCAAATGTAACGAGTGACGGCTCACAAACAATAGATGCTCTAAGCTTGGTCAACTCGCCTTCCGTCCGACCTGGATAAGAATCATATAAAAATTCCGAAACCGTCAGTTCGAGCACGGCATCTCCAAGAAACTCCAAACGTTCATTATCTTTATGTCCGGCGATTCGATGTTCATTCACATACGAGGAGTGGGTAAAAGCTTGCTTCAACAGCTCCGATTTCCGAAAAGTAATCCCGATTCGTTGCTGTAATTGTTTAATATCTTGGTTCATTGCCTCGATTCACCACCCAGAGAGAATGATATTACGTTATCTTTCTTCGTAGGAAGGCAATTTATGCTTCAAACCTTTTCAAGATAATTGTCGCGTTATGTCCCCCGAAGCCAAACGAGTTGGACATCGCGATGTCCACCTTCGCTTCACGAGCTGTGTTCGGTACATAATCCAAATCACACTCAGGGTCCTGATTGACTAGATTAATTGTCGGCGCAATCAGATTATTAGAAATGGTCAAACCGCAGATTACAGCCTCCACGCCTCCAGCAGCGCCAAGTAAATGCCCTGTCATAGATTTTGTCGAGCTCACGGCTACGTTATAAGCATGATCGCCTAGCGCTTTCTTGATGGCTATGGTTTCAGAACGGTCGCCTACCGGTGTAGAAGTACCGTGCGCATTGATATAAGAAATGGATTCGGGCGCAATACCCGCATCTTTAATCGCTTTGGTCATACAACGCGCAGCGCCATCCGGATCTGGATCGGTCATATGGTAAGCGTCACCGCTCATCCCGTAACCAATCACTTCCGCATAAATACGCGCTCCCCGCTTTTGCGCATGCTCCATCGATTCTAAAATCAAGACACCGGCGCCTTCTCCCATGACAAAGCCGTCGCGATCCGTATCAAACGGACGGCTAGCCAAGTGAGGCTCCTCATTACGCGTTGACATGGCACGCAGCGCACAGAAACCAGCAACACCTATAGGTGTAATGGTCGCCTCTGCACCACCACAAATCATAACGTCGGCATCGCCGCGTTGAATCATTTTGAAGGAATCTCCGATGGAGTGTGTGCCTGTTGCACAAGCGGTAACCGCCGTCGAGTTCGGTCCCTTAGCGCCGGTAACCATCGAAATATGACCGGATGCCATATTGGCGATCATCATCGGAATGAAGAAAGGTGATACGCGCTTGGGTCCTTTTTCCAAAAGAATCCGATGCTGTTCTTCCCATGTGTTCAAACCGCCGATTCCTGAACCGACAGAAACGCCCACACGCTCAGGATCTGTGTCTTCCTTCACGTCCAGGTTTGCATCTTTGAGAGCGTTAAGCGCACCCGCAACAGCGAACTGTACGAAACGGTCCATACGTCGCGATTCTTTGCGGTCTACATAATTCTCAATTTGAAAACCTTTCACTTCAGCAGCAATGCGTGTTGGGTATTCGCTTACATCGAAATTTTCGATTAAACTAACGCCGGACTGACCGGTTGTCAAATTGCCCCAAAATGTTTCTAAATCTTGACCAAGGGCAGTAACTACGCCCATACCTGTAATTACGACTCTGTTCATGTTTACCACCTTCTATGTAGGAAAGCTTTGTTTTTTTATTACGCGAAAAATGGAGAGAAGTCCCGTCTTAATGGAGAACGGGACTTGGTAGACTATTACGTATGAGATTTTATGTAATTCGTAACTTCTCCTACAGTCGTAATCTTCTCAGCATCTTCATCGGAAATTTCTAAATCGAACTCATCTTCTAATTCCATTACTAATTCAACTACATCGAGAGAATCAGCACCTAGATCTTCTTTGAAAGATGCTTCGAGGGTGACTTCAGCTTCATCAACCCCTAGACGATCGACTACAATTCGTTTAACACGATCCAATACGTCGGACATCCGGTTCACCTCCTCTTTGGTATTATACGAGAATCTTTCGCAGATTGCCAGTAGGCAATTTAGAGATTCTCATTCTGTGCCAATTACATGTACATGCCGCCGTCTACATGGAGGGTTTGGCCTGTCATGTAAGAAGCGTCTTCGGATGCCAGGAAACGAACAACCTTTGCGATTTCCTCCGGTTGACCAAGGCGCTCCAGTGGGATTTGCTTCAACATATGTTCTCGCATCTCGGCCGACAGCTTGTCGGTCATATCGGTTTCAATAAAACCTGGCGCCACTGCATTCACAGTAATGCCTCGAGAAGAAAGTTCTTTCGCAGTCGCTTTGGTTAACCCAATAACGCCTGCTTTTGCTGCCACATAGTTGGCTTGACCGGGATTGCCGATCACGCCTACTACGGAAGATATGTTAATAATTCGACCGAAACGCTGCTTCATCATCGGGCGGGTAACGGCTTTCACACAGTTAAACACGCCTTTCAGATTCGTAGCGATGACTTGATCGAACTCGTCTTCCTTCATTCGCATGATTAAATTGTCTCTCGTGATACCAGCATTATTCACAAGAATATCAATTCTACCAAAAATTTCGAGCGTTTGCTTAACTAAATCATCCGCTTCTTGAAAACTGCTTACATCTGCCCGAAGTTTGGTGGCTTTGCGGCCCATCGCTTCGATTTGTGCTACAACTTCCTCAGCAGCAGCTTCGCTGCCCGCATAGTTGACCACGACATCAGCACCAGATTCAGCCAAGTGCAGAGCAATGGCTCGTCCAATACCACGAGATGCACCCGTAACCAGCGCTACTTTACCCGTTAGCATGATCATGCACCTCCTGCACATACTTCTCCAAAGCTTCCAGGCTGCCGATAGATACGGTTTTCACCGTTCTATCCACCTTCTTGATCAGTCCGGCGAGAACAGTCCCTGAGCCAAGCTCAATGAACGTATCGACGCCTTGGCCGATTAAGTAAGTGACGGTATCCTCCCACAGAACCGGAGAATACACTTGCTCTACAAGCAGCCCGCGAATATCGCTGGGCTGTGTGACGGGACGAGCCGTTACATTGGCCACAACGGGCATGGCTGCATCGCTCATCTCAACGGACGCGAGCACCTCAGCGAGGCGTTCGGAGGCCGGCTTCATGAGCGAAGAGTGAAAAGGCCCGCTCACTTCGAGCGGAATCGCCCGCTTCGCGCCTGCTTCCTTGCAGCGTTCAACCATTGCTGCAACGCCTTCTTTACTGCCCGACACGACAATCTGTCCCGGGCAGTTCACATTGGCGAGCTCCACGACGGAGCCGCCGGCCGTAATCGCCGTGCACAGCTCCGCAAGCGCTTCGCGCTCGGCTCCCAGCACGGCCGCCATAGCACCTAGGCCGCCAGGGACGGCCTGTTCCATGAACTCGCCGCGGGCGCGCACAGTGCGGACCGCGTCCTCGAAACCGAGCACGCCGGCCGCGACTAGCGCGCTGTATTCGCCCAGACTATGTCCAGCGACATAGTCTGGCGTAAGCCCCGCAGCCTTGAAAGCCTCCAGACAAGCGATGCTTGTTGTCAGCAGCGCAGGCTGCGTGTGGTACGTGACCTTCAATTGGTCTTCAGGTCCTTGAAAAATAAGCTCTGACAAAGAAAAGCCTAAAGCTTCGTCAGCACGGTCGAAATACGCTTTGGCAGCGGGATGATTCGTATACAAATCTTGTCCCATACCTAAGGTCTGCGAACCCTGACCCGGAAAAACAAAAGCAATTTTACTCATACGAGAAAAGGTTCCCCTTCCAAGATAAATTTACACCTTATTGTTCAAATCTACCAGATTAGTGCAGCAGCGCCCCATGTGAGACCCCCGCCGAAACCAACCAGGATCAAGCGATCACCTTCCGACAATCGACCTTGCTCCGCGGCCTCAGCCAGTGCCACCGGAATCGAGGCTGCAGACATATTGCCGTACTTGTCCAAGTTGACCATGCATTTATCTTCCGTTAAGTCCAAACGATTTAAGGAGGCTTGAATTATTCTCATATTAGCTTGGTGAGGTACGAGCAAATCGATGTCGGTTTTCTCCCAACCTGCTTTGCGCAGGGCTTCGTCGGCGGCATTTCCCATGATCCGGACTGCGAACTTAAACACCTCGGCTCCGGCCATGTAGATATAATGCAAACGTTGTTCAATGGATGTCGGTGACACGGGATTACGTGATCCGCCACCCTCCAATTTCAGCAGTGGGCCTCCTGAACCGTCAGCACCGAGCTCAAATGATTTGAAACCTCGCTCTTCTGGCACTTCACCGATAACAACAGCACCCGCACCATCGCCAAAAAGAATGCAGGTGTTGCGGTCCGTGTAGTCTGTAATCTTGGACAAGCAGTCCGCACCGATCACAAGCGCGTATTTATATGTCCCTGTGGCAATGAAATTCGAAGCATTGGCCAGTCCATAGACAAACCCTGAACAAGCGGCAGACAGATCAAAAGCGGCCGCCTTCTTCGCCCCCAGCTTCTCCTGCAGTACGCAGGCTGTTGACGGGAAAGACATGTCTGGCGTAACTGTGGCCACAATAATTAAATCCAGCTGATCTGCCGTAATACCAGCGCCGGACAAAGCGATGAGGGACGCTTCATAGCAAAGATCGGATGTGGCTTGTTCGGGTGCCGCGATTCTTCTCTCGCGTATGCCTGTTCGGGATACAATCCATTCATCGTTGGTTTCTACCATGGTTTCCAACTCTTGATTCGTTAAAATGCGCTCTGGCACATACTTGCCTGTTCCGAGTACCCCAACTGGGATTAGGTTCATGTTGATATCTCTCTCTTCCCGTGACTAATTTCCGTAGATATGGTACCTACCAAATCCTTCTGAAGTGCTATTCTGGCTTGTCGCACAGCATTCTTAATGGCATTGGCATCCGAAGATCCGTGGCTTTTCAGCACTAAACCATCAATACCTAGAAATGGCGCAGCGCCATGCTCGTTATGATCAAATTTTTTGCGAAATTGGGTAAGTCCCGGTTTTAATACAGCTGCCGCAAGTTTGGTGAAAATGGATTTGGTGAATTCTTGCTTCAGCGCTGAGAAAATGGCCGACGCAGCGCCTTCCACTGACTTCAGCATAATATTCCCGGCAAATCCATCACATACGATCACATCGCACTTGGCGCGCAGTATTTGAGAGGACTCAACGTTGCCTACAAAATGTATAGGGGCTTGTTCCATTAAAGGATATGCCGCTTTGGTTAATTCATTCCCTTTGGTCGCCTCGGTTCCAACATTCAATAATCCGACACGAGGTTTCGCAATGCCATGAACTTTGGAACGATAGATGCTGCCCATAATGGCATATTGGATCAATTGCTCCGGAGTTGCATCCATATTTGCTCCCAAATCAAGAGCGAGAACACCGCTTCCATCCATCGTTGGAATCATAGGCGCGAGAGCTGGCCGCTCAATGCCCGGAATTCTGCCAACAACGAGCAGTCCCGTCGTCATCAAAGCTCCGGTATTGCCAGCGGAAATCATGGCTTCCGCTTCCTTCTCCCGTACGAGTCTTCCTGCGACGACCATTGAAGCGTCTTTTTTCCGGCGTACCGCTTTAACGGGTTCGTCCTCGGCTTCAATCACCTCTTCGGCGTGATGGATACTTAGATTCGCCGGTCTCTCTGTGAGGTGGGCTTCAATCGCAGCGGTATTGCCTACCAGAATGATGTGTACATCTTTCCATTCTTTGGCCGCTGCAACTGCACCTTCCACTACGATCTTAGGGGCATGATCGCCGCCCATTGCATCAATCGCGATCCGCATGCAGCTTATCCTCCCTATCTTGATGTTGCTCTTTCTTCGAATGGAAGATCACAAAATCACCTCGAAAAACCGTTTCATCGCCAACATATGAAAACACCTCGACTCTTGCTTTCCCTTTAGATACGGAACGCACGTAGGCTTTGGCGATACACTTCTCTCCAAGCTTTACAGAACGAACAAAGCGGATGTCTGCAGAAGCTGTCAAGGCTATCGGATCGTCGATGACGGCAACCGCCAGGGAGTTCGCTTGCGAGAATATATGATGACCTCTTGCAATTTTGGTTCTTGAGAAAATATGATCTTCTTTAATTTCAAAGATCGAAATACCGCTATGATCCAGCTGTAAATCGATCACTTCTCCAATAATTTCATCCATCGGCAGCGAGCGCACTTGATCGTACGTTTTGACCGCCATATGTTTCATCCGTTCCCGCAGCTCGGGAATGCCGAGTTCCAACCGATCTAGGCGGACCGTTTGGATACTGACTCCAAAAGTTCGCATCAGTTCCTCGTCCGTCATAAAAGGATTGGCATCAATCGCTTGAAGCAACTGCTGCTGCCTTTGTCGTTTAGGAAGGCGTTCGATGGCGAGCACCACCTTATCTCGTGAGATCTCATCTTATTACCAGATACTAAACTGTAGTATATTAAATTTAGAACCAAAAAGAAAGCAAAAAAATAGCACCTCACACTAGGATGAAGTACTATGTTTAATCTTATGCTTTTACGATCTCTCTACCTTTGTAAGTTCCGCAAGACTTGCACACACGGTGTGCTAGCTTCAGTTCTCCACATTGTTCACATTTCACCATGCCTGGAACTTCCAATTTAAAGTGAGTACGGCGCTTGTCGCGACGAGTTTTGGACGTTCTTCTCTGAGGTACTGCCATATTCAAAACACCTCCTTATACGAATTTCGGGCGTTGCCTTAATCTTTGTTAAAAAAGTCCGCGAGACCTGCAAGTCTAGGATCAATCTTATCCAACTTACAGCCGCAATCCGTTAGATTACGATTTTCTCCGCACACTGGACAGAGACCTTTGCACGCTTCGTCACAAAGTGGTATGTACGGTAAACCGACCACTACAATTTCTTCCACGTAAGGCTCTAAATCGACTTTATCTCCAACAACCAGATGAATGTCCTCGTCAATCTCTTCGACGTTTTCTTCTGGCTTCTGCATGAAGACTTCCTTGAAAGGAAGCTCGATTGTTTGGTTTGTGTGCGATAAGCATCGTGAACAAATTAACTCCAAGTCTAGCGTTAACGAACCGTTAACTTTTACCGCTCCTGCTTCATGCTCAGCATGAAGATCGACATGTACGGGTCCATAACGAATGATATCTTGATTTCCTTCAAAAGGAACGGTCAAATTCATATCTTCAGTCAAATGAACCGGTTGTCCTTTAAGAGACAGCTCTCTAAAACGAATTTGCATGTTTTTTCACCCCAAACAAACAAAGATTATTATATCCAGTTTGCTTACCTTTTGTCAATTATAAATCTATTTATTTTATAGCTGCTTGCTTATTTAGGTGGTAAAGACGCTAGAAATTTAAGCGCATCTTCCATTGTGCCGATTTCAATAATTTTCATCTTCGACTTAATTTGATTGGCTCGCTGGACGGCAGTGGAGTAATTATCAACTTTTGTGCCGTCGGGATAGGTAACATCCTTAGGCGCAAAGAAATACTCGGCCTTCTGTTTATCCGCGGCGATAATTTTATGTTGAATGCCTCCAATCGGACCTACCGTGCCGTCCGGCTCTATCGTTCCAGTCCCTGCAATCCGGTAGCCTTTGGTTATATCCTCCGGAACAAGCTGATTATAGATCTCCAAAGAAAACATCAACCCTGCTGACGGTCCGCCAATCTCACCTGCTTTGATCGACACCTGTTGATCGTCCCGGTCGGCTTTAATGGCCTGCATATCGGCTGGAACAACACCAATACCTACACGCTCACTTTTGTCTGCCTCCTGCTGCGGAAGTACACCTAACGTCAAGGTAGCGTTCTGGACAACATCTTTTCTCTTAAAGGTAATCGGGATTGAATCTCCGGCTTTTTGGCCTTTGATGGCGTTTTTTAAATCTTGCGCCGCCTTCACTTCTTTATCCGCAATCTTCAAGAGCACATCGCCTGGCTTGAGCACTTTTTCTCCTGCTAAGCCGGGTAGGGTTTGGAGCACGATAACACCTTCATGATTGATATGAAAAGGTATTTTGGCCGCGCTATAAGCCGCTTGAATGGCACTAGCCTGTGAAGTCAGCATGACATACTCTTGGCGCTGCGAATATTCTTGTTCGGACTCACCTTTGCGAAAAACACTCGTTTTGGGCTGAATTTCCTCATACGGATGTACGAGACCGATCAAATAATTGACTACGTTTGCATCGGCCACTCGGACTGTCGTTAGCATTAACGCGCCTTTTTCTACATCTGAGCCTTTGGGAATCGTTACCATGGGCTTAATTTCTTCTGCCGTTCCGGGCATGAAAATAAAATAAGGAAGCTGTACAAAAAACAACAAATAAATAATGACAACCCCGACAATCGCCGAAATTAAATAGCGTCTGCCCGCTGAGCTTTTGGGATATCGATATGAATCATTTGACCATGTACGTATTGTACTCTCTTCTTCGTTGCCCATTACAGGTTCTCCCTCCTGATGTCCTTTAAACGGTAAGTCTGTCCCTCCGACGTAGGTAAGCTTGGTCTAAACCTGCATCCTCGCGCGTACAAATGAAGCATATTTAAGTATGAGGTGATACGATGCAGCCTATGAAGGCAAGATCCAATTCTAAACTCACTACGTTGCTGCTAGGGTCTTTGGCTGCCCTTGTTGTAGTGTCCATCATTTTATTCCCTGATAAAGCCTTTCAATCCTCGCTTGAGGGGCTTACGATTTGGTGGAAGCTTGTATTTCCGGCTTTGATGCCTTTTCTCATGATGACTGAGCTGTTAATTGGTTTTGGTGTTATTCAAGGGACAGGCCCACTGCTCGAACCGCTCATGCGGGTACTGTTCCGGCTTCCAGGCGTAAGCGGATGGGCATTGGCATCCGGCTTAATTGTAGGGTTTCCAACTGGCGCCAAAATTACTGCTTCCCTCAGGGAAAAAGCTCTCATTTCACGTGAAGATACGGAACGATTAACCGCCCTGTCTCATCTTTGCAGCCCCATATTCATGGTTCTGGTCGTAGGCGTCGGCTTCCTGCACAGCGCCAGACTAGGCGTGCTGCTTGCTGTCATCCATTACTTATCCGCTATCGTAACGGGCCTTTTACTGAGAAATAAAAAAGAATCAACACAACTTGAAGAAGCCTCAATGGAGCCTTCTTCCACATCGACAAGAGATCATGATCGAATTGCCGGTTCCATCTGGAAAATCGCTCTGTCTACCATGCAGCGAGCTTATTTGCATGATGGACGTGCCTTCGGCAAACTGCTTGGTGACGCCGTCACCTCATCTGTTCAAACCTTGATGCTGATTGGCGGGTACATGATGATCTTCTCCGTACTCATTAATGTTGTGAATATCACTCACTTCACCGACAGTTTGCGCTCTGTCACCCATTTCGTACTCGGTTTGATGAATATCCAAGCCAATACTTCGCTTCAATGGGTTCCAGGTCTTCTTGAAATACACTTAGGCGCCTACGCGGTTAGCCAAACACAATCCCTCTCCCTACTCCCACAAATAGCGCTATTCAGCGCATTTCTAGGTTGGGGGGCTTATCTGCTCATGCGCAAGTCGTTAGCTTTCATCACAAAACTGACTCGCGTTATATCTCTTTCTTCGTACATCGAGCTTTACATGCCTTGCTTGCTTCTTGCTTTACTTTTCTGCTTTGGAAACCGCTTGGACGGTTTTTCGTGGACACAGAGCCCAGTTTTCTTTGGCTGGATACAGTAACGAACGAGAATACGTCAACAATCTTCCCATTGAACGGCCAATCGGCATGGGGCCTATGGGGACCAATGCTGATGCAATTCCTTCTTTTGCTTACTTTTATGCTGATTATTTCATTCTGTATACGAACTTTTAGAAAAAAAGCTCATTCCTAGCCTTTGAATCTTATGGGAATGCCTATTTGGAATTTAGATTTTTGGGAATTTGCTTTTCAAGGCCTCTTCCACTTCTGCTGGAACTAGGTCCTCCACTGGTCCATGAAACCTAGCAATTTCCTTCACAATACTAGAACTCAAATACGAAAACTGTGGCTTCGATGTCATGAAAAAAGTTTCCACATCCGAATTCAGCTTATGATTCGTAGAAGCCATCTGCAGCTCATATTCAAAATCGGAAACTGCCCGAAGTCCGCGAACAATCAAACGCACATTACGCGCCTTCATATAATTAACCATTAAATCTCGAAACCCATCCACTTCTACATTGGGTAGATCCCGTGTGACTTGCCTGATCAGGTCCATTCGTTCTTCCAGTGTAAACAATGGATTTTTGGACGTATTATTAAGAACCGCCACAATTAGTTTATCAAAGACCTTTGCTGCTCTATGTATAATGTCAAGATGGCCGTGTGTCACAGGGTCAAAACTTCCTGGGTACACGGCAACTGTACTTCCATGTTCTTGCCTCATCATGCTGTTCATCTCCTTAGAAGGTCAATTTCTTGATTTGAAATACAGAAAACCTCTTTTTTCATTCTACCGTGCGCTTATATATCGTAACAGCTGTATCCCCATAATCCGCTCGACGCTGCTGCTGGAAGCTGCCAAGGGTTTCCTTGAGAACATCCTTCGCATCGTGTTCAACCACGATCGTTGTATTCGCTACGATAATATTTTGTCCTTCCATTGAACTTACCAGTTCTGCGATAAGTTTCAACTTGTAAGGTGGATCAAGAAATACGAGCTCAAATTGCTGACCCCGCTTGGCTAGCGCTTTGAGCGCTCTTGATGCATCTGTTCGGTAAATCTCTGCTTGATCCTTAAACCCTGCGGCTTGCACGTTAGCTTGCACAGTCTCGATGCTTTTCTTCTCAATATCAATGAAAACAGCCTTGTCCATGCCTCGGCTCAACGCTTCAATCCCCAATCCTCCTGTACCGGCGAACAGATCGAGCACCTGACCTCCTTCAAAATAAGGACCAATCATACTGAAGATCGCTTCTTTCACCTTATCCGTTGTCGGACGCGTGCCGATACCGGGTACTGCCTTTAACGGCCTGCCTTTTGCAGTGCCTGAAATTACTCTCATGCTTACGTATTCCCTTCTAGCTAGCTTTCTTTAGCTATCGTACCACAAGCTCTAATTGTACACAAAAATTTTATGACGGCTATGTATAAATTTACCGCAAAACGGTCATCCTTGAACTATCGACATCAGAGAATGTCGTAGACAACCGCGGAGAAGGCTTACGTTTCCCCATAAGCTCTTCATCCGGTTTCTCCTCTCCCATGGGCGGCTGCGTAAGCAGTCGCGTTACTATTTAAATATCTAATGTCCTATAAACCGCTTTGCAAAAGTTTCAAAATATAAAAATTTAGAAACAGAGGATAGTATCAATCTTGTACTGGAAGCACTGAACTAAGTAAAAGCCCGAGGGAAAGCATCCCCGGGCTTTTTCATGTTTAAATTGTGAAGTATTTTAATCACCAGAATTAATCTTTGCATCATCAATGCCATGATTTCCGATATCTTTTTTACTTCTGTTTTGATTTGGTTTTTGATTTTTTTGTTTTTCTGATTTCACACTTTTTTTGTTGATTTGTCATAACATTCGCCCGCTCCTTTAAGTGATTTTTGAAACATCAATATTGTGCTCTTTTTAGGAGTAGTACAAGCAGGCACTTTGTGCCAAATACTTAAATATCACAGGTTAGTATCCCTCGTGAGATTTATTATTCTTACTATTACCTAGCGACGTGCAACTTTCCAGCCACTCGATCGTCCACTCACAATCAGCGACCATCATTAATAATTCGCCAGTCAGCCCGCAGCAATGAAAGCTAATTTTGCATTATAGTAGATTCGACCTTAATATACAATTTTTGTCTCTTAGTAACTAGGTTATGGTATATTAATAGAAGAATACATAAATTTCCCAGTAGACGAGGTTAAGTTATATTTAAATTCAAAATTTTGGGGGACCATCTTTAATGGAATCTAAGAATCAAGTAAAGAGCGAGATTTCATACATAGCTTTTTGGAAACGAGTCCAGATGCACATCTTGGACCTATTAATCATTGCCATTCCTGCCGTCCTGTTGTACAGATTCTCACTAAGTACTTCGATAAAATTCGGTTCAGTCTTCCCTTTTGTCATTTATTGGTTGCTGTTTTGTGGTTTTTACGTGTTCATGACAATGAAGTTTGGTGGAACCCCAGGAAAATTAATCAGTAAAGCTAGGATCGTAGACAAATATGGAAACTTTCTTCACATTGGAACTGCGTCACTCAGATATCTCCTCTTCTTTCTTTATTCGATCATAATGGTACTCAAACTTAAAGAAGGAATTGAATTAAACGTAAATTTTCATGATATCAGTCACTTCATCAGCACTTATAAAGGGAATGTTTCATTAATAGGTAATTTTATTGGAGTTATTACTTTCGTTGAATGTCTTACCGTTGCATTCAATAACAAAAAAAGAGCACTACACGACATGGCTGCCGGAAGTTATGTGATTTCCCTTGATACCTATAAACGAATGAAAGAGAACACTGAGAGCCGGATCGATTTATCACGCGAATATACAACAGCTACAAATATATCAGTAATTAAAGGCCTTGGAAAAACTGTGCTATGGATTATTGTCGGCCTTATTTTCTTTTTGCTTCTAGTTGGAGTTATTCATTTCATATCGACTCAAAACGATTAAAGGAGTGCCATCTTGTTTATCAAACTCTTTAGCAAGATATACTTAAAGTTTTCATCATTTAAACAGAATATCAAGACACTCCCAGGAGATCACAATACATTTGACGAAAATTGGGTTGCGACAATCCGCTTAGACATCGGTAATGTGGGATTGTTCTTTAACAACGTAGCTTCTTTGATCGAAAATGGTTTTGAGGACACCGAGATTATCGCTGTTACTGCAATGATTAGTGAACTCAAAAAACGTGAAGAACAACAAATGCATTTTAATATATTTTATAACGGAGAACTTACTGGATTTACGATTATGATTTACATGCTTGCTAGCTCTCGTATTGAGTTGAATTTTGTTACGGATAAAGAGCTGGCCGAACAGATTCAAGTATTAGCAGAACTGTATGAAAATCCACCAAATAGTACGAAGCATTAGTAAAGGAGGCAGATAAATGTTTAAAGCAGAATGAACGAAAAGCCGCAAAGTGCGGCTTTTTGTTCATTTAGAACCAGTAAATTCTATACCATTCTTTCTAATTGATATATCTATGAATGTTTTATTCTTCTTAGTAGTTCCACTGTTACTAAGCATCATATTAATCGTGTAATCATCCCTTTCCCAGTCAGCCGCAATAAACATGTCACCGTTAGTAATTGCATTGTAAATAATTTCATTTGCTTCATTTTTACTTTTTCCTTTTAATTGTTCAACGGTTGTCTTTCCAGCTTTCTCACTCGTATATGCAGGTCCTTCAGACTTAGAATCTCCATAGGCTCGACCTAATGCTTGTCTTAATTCTGTGAAGTACTCAAAAGACGATTCCTTGTCAGTAATTCTATAAGCAATCTGCCACAGTTTCCCATCCTTAAAGTGAAAATATACGGTTGCAGGTATGTCAAACAATAAATAATTGTCATAGGCTACAACATAATCAAAATCAACTAGCATTTCCCGATTGCTGTTTTCGGATTTTATTGTTTCAATTGAAGTTCCCCAGGAATATTGCTTAAAGGGATCTGAAGAGGGAATTATTTTATCAATGACAATATCTACACGATTTGTTTTCTCGTCCCACGTTACATCTCCATCGCAACTTTCCCCTATAAATCGAAGCGGTACATAAGTATCTCCATTGATAATTCTTGCAGCCTTTTCCAATACAATCCGTTTATCATTTTTTGTTGCGTTAGTGTCATCGATCTTTAAAACAATTTTCTTCCCTTGCGCCGTTCCAGTAATCGTTCGCGATTGTTCATCCCATCCAACTTTGAGTCCAATCTTCTCGAATATTGGACGTAATTGGACAAGTGTTGTCCCTTCATCTACAACAGGCAGTTGAGTGAACAACACTTGAACTCCGTTGATGAAAACACTTACTGGTTCATCAGATGCAAAAGACTTAGAAGGGGAAAGGATCCATGTTGCAATGATTAAGCTTAATAAGAATTTCGAAAACCTTTTCATACAAAACTCCTTTTTTGTGTTTTTACTTGATCTTAAGATATGTATAACAGCATTGCACTGTTTTTCCCTGAAGCCTCTATGTAATATTTCTTTACTTCTTCGTAATAGGAAAAGACATACTCCAGATCACCTTGTTCATCCCAAGCTATCGAGGGATATATATCTAATTCCTTCATCTTCTCAGGATTAAATCTTTTTTTAATCTCATTCTCGTTTAGATTGGACAAGCTCAAAGCTACATCTCTCACTTCTTCGTTTGTTAAATATCTCGCCGGTCCATATCCTAAATCGACACCTAGTTCTGTCCCACCTAAAATGACATTAATAAGTGGATACTGCCCTTCCCAAGCACTTTCATTTAAAATAAAATGAATTGCATGCCAAGCTTTGTCTATATCTAATGAACCACTTTGGTCTTCATTGTTATAAATTAAATCAGTAATATGTTCTTTCCCTTCAATAATTCCTTCAAGTAATTCATTAGAGATTTGTTTTAGGTATCCTATCATTCCCATACCATTTTCCCCCTCAATTATAAATATTGTTTTCTGAAAATGTGCTACTCTGATCGTACCATAATTTTGTAATTAATTGGGTTAATCTATCTTTTTAGAAAAACGCCCCATTTCTGGAACGCTTAGTTAAGTATTTTTTGGCGTCAATTGGGTATTCTCGTTAGACGTTCCCTTTGTACTCCCTGTGCTTTTGTTATTGGGCGTTTCCTGTCTCTTTTAAATACTGATTCACGATGTTATCCGCATTTATTGTGCTTGATCCGAGCCAATTCGCCTATAATTCACCGAATTCTTTATTCAAGAAGTCAGCTGTATATTGATTGCTAAACGTACCGAACAGATTATAAAGATCGCCCAGTTTATTCTTTCTTATTTTTCCATCTTTATCTGTCCATACAATTACTTTGTTTAGCACTGATAGATGCGTTTGATGGCTCCACCAAGGGGTCGTTACTAGGAACCGAAGGAGTAGTCGTATCCCAAGAATCGATGTCCTGATTATCTTTTGAAAATTCTTTACTCCCGATTTGCCCCTCCCAAATCTCTGCATCTCTGCAAATAAAAAAAATACCCACCTCTCGGTGGGATTCCATATATATTTTAAAGGGGGGTTGGTTATAAATATAACCCTCGAATATGAATCTAAGATGAAATTATGTTTAAGTTATTGTAAAAGTTGTTCCACTTCCAAAACTAGGGATTACGTTCTAGCACTAAAAATCCACTAATACTTGAAGTTTTTTTACGAAATACCACTTTAAAACCAATGTCTGCGTCTAATAAGCAATTTAAAGCATTGATAAGCAATCGTTTGGGAGCCAGTGTAAAAGTACATGGGTCAGCGCTTCCGATAACACGAGAAGCAACAATCCTACGTGCTGAACCCGGATGAAGCGGATTTCTTGTCCAACTGATTAATATTAAATCGTGTTGAGGAACAGCTTTCGCTTTAGCCATTGCAATCACCTCTTTTTTAGTTAGATTCTCTACATTAGATGCAAGTAGATATAGATTGATCTACACGAGAACCCAAAAAAAGAAAATGAACTAAAAAATCCATAAGATGTGCCGTCGTAATCTAGCCGTCAGCTAAATTTTTTCATATTTTTCTTGCATTAAGCCGTCCGCTACGCGATAATCAAATTCCCTGTTCCCTGACCAACTGCATTATGCTATAATAAAGAAATAAGAACAAGTGTTCCTTCCCGAAACAAACACCCTATCAGCTTCCTATACCAGTCAGAAAAGAAGGTAACCCATGCAAGATCATAATATTTTTGAACGTCTGCGAAATAAATATGCCGATGAAGATAGGGCTAAACTTCTCATGCTGCAGCTAAGAACTTTAATGGAACAAAAGAAAAAGAAGAAATGGTATCAAAAATTAAAGTCACCTATCAAAACAAAACCGACTAGTTGGTTGGAATAATCTCCCCGGTAGCTAAATCCAAAATCCTTTAACGCAAAAAAGAAGCCCCGTTTCGTAGTTGTTCACCTACATCGGAAGCTTCTTTTCATTTTTATATTACTTGCCTCTTTGTTTTGAATAATACAAAACACCTAAGTAGTGAGCACCAGTAAATAAAGTAAGAATACCGAAAAATATCAAAAACCCACCTTGGCGATCACGGAAAAACAACTGGAGTACAAATAGTGCAAGCGAAATTTCGCTCCAAAGAAGCGTTCTTTTTTTGAGCTGCGTCAAATCCGCGGTGGATTTGCTAATTTTGCGGAGATTCATGAATGTAAGTCCCGCAAGTAGAATGACACCAACCACGATGACGAGAATATAGCCTGAATTACCTGACATCTGACTCCCCCTATTCCCTATAAGCCATTCTACCTTTTACAAACTTAAAACGTTATCTCTAAGATACATGGAATAACTCGATATGTCTAATCAAAAAAGGAGTTTAGCTTCATGACATGGAATATATGCTAACATGAAAGTTAGATTTTTTTATGAGATAAGGAGCTATTTGTATGCCTACTATTACTTTTAAAAAGATAGAACCCTCGGATATTCCTGATCTTATGGATATTTATAATTATTTCGTCTTACATTCGACCGTTTCTTTTCATACTGAGCCAGTTAGCCTAACTGAATTCACGGAGAGTGTTGTACACCCTGACCCGCGTTTTCAAACTTACGTGATTACACTGGACGGCAGTTTGCAAGGCTATGTCCAAGTTATGCCCCATAAGAAAAAACAAGCCTATCAGACAACAGGAGAAGTAACGATCTATTTGCATCCGGCCTGCGTGGGTAAAGGGGTCGGATCGGCGGCCATTCAGCATATTGAGTCTGTCGCCAAAGAAAATGGTTTTCATGTGCTGATCTCGACGATTTGTGCGGATAATGAACCTAGTATTCATACCTTCACGAAAAATGGCTACACACAGTGCGCTCATTTTCGTGAAGTTGGCTTCAAATGGGGCCAGTTCCTAGATATTTTCACCTTTCAAAAAATCATTTAACATGTTTAGGGTGCTAGAGCAGCCCAGTTTATGCCCCCGTTTGTCGATCGCCACATACTTGCAGTGTCAACCAACCATCCGTTAGCTGCCGAAAAAAAGTTCATCTGCATGTCAAAATCGAGCGGCTGAAATGAACTAGGAAACGCATGCTCACTCCAAGTTTGGCCTCCATCCTCCGTACGAAGCAACTGCCATTGGGTGACAGAGCTTAGTCTATACGCAGGCTGAAGAATAAATCCATTTTGCGCGTCTGAAAAAGATATCGCCCTGGCAGCAAGAGGACTTGGCAGCCTGCCGGCCTCTTCCCAGGTTTGCCCATCGACCATGTGATATAACAAGGAGGGAGCTTCGTTTTTTTTGCCTGGTCCTACAAACCAGCCTTCGGTAGAAGAAACAAATGCAAATGTCCCATCGGCAGCTCGCGGTAAGGGTATGCGGCTAGATGCCGACCATGTTAAGCCTCCATCCTGTGTACGAAGCAGTACCATATCCGTGATACCCTTGGCAGCAATAAGTCCGTTCTGCCGGTCAAAAAAGCGGAAAAATGGCGCTCCCGCGCTCACTTCAAGTCCTGGAAGATCTCGGGCAATGACCTCCCACGTTCGACCGCCGTCTGAAGTGAGTCGAAGCTCAGACTTTTGATCACGCGTCGGACTCGTCAACAGCCAGCCTGTTTGCATGTCTAGGAAAGACAGCAGATTCGTCCCAGTCAGATCAGGAAGTTTGCTATTTATTTTCCAATAAACCCCCTGATCTGTGGTTTGCAAAAATAGGAGTTCTGAGTTGACTGCCACTAAACCATAACCTTGCCTCTCATCTACAAAAGAAATGGCTTTGGTCGGCCGTAACTCGGAGGCTCTTACCTGATCATCTATGTGAATAGTTTCCCCAACGGATACTGAAAAGCTGCTAACCGATGCTTTTTTTAGAGAAGACTTTGTTGAAACCGATGAAGTTAAGGCTTGATGATGAAAACAGCCTGCACACAAAAGAAAGACCAACAGCAGAAATAACTTCTTTTTGCCCAGAACGATCATCATTTCACTCCCTTCTATCTATACAAACTCTCTCACTTTGGTATAGTAAAGACGGTCTGCTACTCCAATTAGTTCATGTTCAAATCTCTGCTGCTTGAATAAAGCGTCTATTCCTTTTAATTCCATTGGATAGGATATCCCTTCTCTGCCAAAACTAGAGCATAGTCATATTGCTCGGCGGGGGGATTAATCATGACCAAATGGATCTGGTCCATTACTTTGATATGCCTGTTAGTAACAGGTTGTGGAATGGCCAAGAACAAGACGTATCCGAATCAACCGTATGCACAAAATGCTGACATCGAAGGCCAAGAGCTTGAAACTAAAGCCATTTTGGAAAATACCGAACCGAGTGTCAAACCCTCGGCAGCAGCAAGTAGTCTAGATCAGCCAACACCGATTCCTACACCTACAGCTTCACCGGAATCAGCACCAACGATTGTTGAATCAACACCTACGCCTAAACCTAAGAAAGCAGCACAGTCAGAGAAAAAACCTTCTGTGCCCGTCCAGAAAAGCCAAGGACAATCACGAATTTCGCAAAAAAAGCTAACGCTCTCTCAACTGGTTGTGAAGTACCCCGATACCTTTAAGCTGCGAGGCTCATCTCAGGAGAAGAAGGTTGCGCTCACATTCGATGATGGACCTGATGCCAGATTTACTCCGAAGGTTCTGGATGCATTAAAGGCGAATCAAGTGAAGGCGACTTTTTTCTTACTCGGTTCCCAAGCAAATGCACATCCGGACATGGTTAGACGGATTGTTAAAGAAGGGCATGTCATAGGCAATCATTCTTACAGCCATGCCAATCTCCCAAAGCTATCTGTGGATAAATTTCAAAACCAGATCGAAAGCACAGAAGGCGTCCTCCAAAATTTGATTGGTTACGCCCCGAAGCTGATTCGTCCACCATACGGAGCAATCAATGAGGAGCAAGTCAGATGGGTAGCCGACCATCATTATTTAATCGTGAATTGGAATGTGGATTCGCTGGATTGGAAGTCGCTTTCGTCCGATCAGATATTGAATAATATTATGCTGCAAACCAAGCCCGGCTCGATCATCCTACAGCACTCTGGAGGTGCTGACAGTCAGGACTTGTCAGGAACCGTGCAGGCTATCGGGCCACTGATCAGCAAGCTGAAAGCAGCCGGCTACACGTTTGTAACCGTACCGGAGCTGCTTCACGTTGCCAAAAATAAATAAGCCGGATGAGCATCGTCCTCTCGATGCTCCCGGTTTTTTTTGATTCATGAGCTATTTTAAATCCCTCTGACTTTATCCTTTTGTTAAGATTCAATTTGGAACTTGCAGCAGCGCTGTTTTTGTACTACAATTCAATTCGTAATAATTACTTTTAAATTCATGAAAAAGGAGATCTTCCCTTGAGCAAAGTTCCCGTTATCGTACTGAGTGGATTTCTTGGCAGCGGCAAAACAACCCTGCTCATTCGTATGCTTCAAGAAGCCTCCTCCTTTAAACTCCAACCTGCTGTTCTCATGAATGAGCTTGGCAAACAAGATGTAGACGGCCGTCTTATTCAAGAAGCTGCGCCAGACGTCGACATGACCAAACTTTTTGATGGATGCATCTGCTGCAGCAAGAAAAGTGAAATCAGCGATTCCATTAAACAATTGCTCAAACGTAAACCCGACGTCATTCTCATCGAACTGACTGGGGTGGCTAATCCGGAGGAAATCGTCGATGCGCTTACAGAGCCTGCGCTTCTTCCACATGTAAAGCTGCATACGGTCATTACCGTTCTTGATGCTGAAAATGTGCTTGAATATAACAGCATCTTCGCTTCTGATAGGGAACTCGTACACACGCTTCGTCGACAAATGGAAGTCGCCGATTTACTGCTTTTGAACAAAGTGGATCTCGTGTCCGATAAGCAGCTGCGGTCTATTGAACGCTCCATTCGTAAATCAAACGAGCACTCCCTTTTATTGCCTACTACTCAGAGTCAGTTTGATTTAAAGCTTATCTTTGGAGAGCTGAAGCCGCTTGAATCTCATTCAAGCACGCCACAGTCTTTCAAACCCACTATGCAGGTTACTAAGCGTGTAACGGCGACGAGCAAGGCATCAGAACCTCCCTTGTCCTTCTCACGTATTCAGACGATTACGCTTCCCTTTGATGCCAATCAAAGGATGACGCAGCAAGCGATCGAACGTTATTTAGCAAAGTGGGGGGCACGTTTACTTCGCGCTAAAGGATATATCACTTTGGGTCCTCATCGCGAGCCATTCCTTCTGCAATACGCAGGCAAACGCCCGAACTGGCAGCCCGCAACCTTTCAAGGAGAGCCTTATTTGGTCCTGATCGGTATAGACTTGGATACTGCGGCTTTAGAAGAAGATTGGTTGAAGCGTAAGGCGGATTCTCAGACTTAATCATCATGCGTCCTTCAAAAAAGCAGCCTCTTTTGAGTTCAAGATTTGAACTCAATGAGGCTGCTTTTTGATAAGATAATCGATGCCATCGACATATGCCCTGCTTCCAGCCATTTCCTATGAGGAGAATGAACTTGTTTGGCAATCTGAACAATGACCAAAAATTTCAAAGCGATGACTCTGTATGTCAAAGCTTTCAGGCAGATCCTGCACAAGCTTCTTCGGACAAAATTCAAAGGTTATTGTTTTTTCACAACGAACACAAATCATATGATGATGATGGGACAAGCAGCTTGCCTTGAATTTCAATCCATCCGCCAAATGAAACTGCTCCAAAACGCCCATCTCGCTTAACAAGCGAAGGTTCCGGTAGACCGTATCGAAGCTTACACCCGGATATTGCTGCTTCATGTATTCATAAACGTCTTTCGGCGATAAATAGCTTCCCGATTCAGCGAATAACGTCGCTGCTCCCCTGAACAAATTTGTCCTATTTCCCTTTCAATTCTCATACGTTATAATAGTAATAATTATGATTAAGGAGTCTATTCGATGCCAACTACTGTATTTCGAGCAAGCATGCAGGCCATCGCGGCCATCTGTTTTCTCCTCATTGTGCTCATTCTCTTCAACAAAGGCGTGCCTGTCTTTTCGTTGCTGACAGCAGATCACATCCAAGCTTTCAAAACGATGTTTATCAGCATTCTTTTAGAAGCTATCCCTTTTATTTTATTAGGTGTTTTGCTTTCCTCCTTACTCCAAACGTTCGTTTCCGAGCAGACCATTCGCCGCTGGATTCCGAAAAATCCTATCCTTGGCATTTTGTTCGCCTGCCTGCTTGGCATCCTGTTTCCTATGTGCGAATGCGGCATGATTCCTGTCGTTCGGAGATTAATTCTCAAGGGAATGCCCGTTTACATAGCTGTCGTTTTCATCGTAACCGGCCCCATTATTAACCCTATTGTATTTGCCGCTACATTTATGGCATTTCGTAATCACCCAGCCATCGCTTACTCCCGCATGGGGCTGGCTTTCGCTGTTGCCATTATAATCGGTCTCATCCTTTACCGTTTTATCAAAAGCAATCCGCTTCGTATCAGCCGCGCCAATTTCTCCAGCGAAGAGGCTCTGGATGGGCATCAGCATCAAGGCGGTATCACCCGCAAACTAAACACTTTTTTCGTACATGCTTCGGATGAATTTTTTGAAATGGGGAAATATCTCGTTTTTGGTTCCTTGCTTACCGCACTGATTCAGGTTTTTATGCAGCGAGAGAGCTTAGTGGCCATTGGCCAAGGGCCGATCAGCTCGCACTTATTTATGATGGGATTTGCCTACGTCTTGTCTTTATGCTCTACCTCGGATGCTTTTGTCGCTTCTTCCTTTCAGACGTCCTTCACATCGGGTTCACTGCTTACCTTTCTTGTCTTTGGGCCGATGCTTGATTTCAAAAGTACACTTATGCTTTTGTCCGTATTCAAATCCAAATTTGTACTCATGCTTTCACTTTTAATCGCTGTCACCGTTTTTGCTTGCTCGCTGCTTTTGGAGCGTTTATTATAATTATAGTCATGAGATTATAGGAGGAACTTACATGAGCGCAACTCGGTTGATAAGCTTCCATCATTTCTTTCGCACCCTTATCTTACTCGGTTTTTCCAGCTATATTGTCAATCTGACCAAAACGGATGCCCTGCAATATTACATAGCGCCACGCATGATGATATATGTTAAGGTGGCTGCTGTTATCCTCTACATCATTGCCTGCTTTCAAGGCTACATGGCCCTGCGCGCTTACTGGGGAAGACCCGTTGCCTGCGAATGCGAACAACCCGCTTCTCGCTCACCGCTGCGCAATACGATTGCTTACGGTCTGCTTTTATTACCGCTGCTTATAGGTTTCCTACTGCCGGATACAGCACTGAGCAGCGCGATGGCAGCGACCAAGGGCATGAATCTTTCGGCCGCTAAATCCAGTATCGCGAAACAGAGTACAGGTGCTGCTGCCGAAAATAGTGCGCCTTCAAGCGCCCCTGCAACAAATCCTATACCAACAACGACGCCATCGGTTGGTTCGAATGCCTTAACAAGCCCTTCACCTGCTCCGGCCTCTTCTTCTAGCGCAGTTCCAGCTCCAGCTGCCGCCGTGACGGATGTCGAGCTTCAAAAGCTTTTCCATGCAGATAACGAGTGGGATGAAGATTTTTCTAAAATCGGAATGATCCTGTATAAAAAAGATACGATTGTGGTCAAACCTGAAATTTATATGGAAATCCTCTCGTCCATCGATCTTTTCAAAAACAATTTTATCGGCAAAAAAATTGAACTTACCGGCTTCGTCTATCGCGAAGACAATATGACAAAGAACCAATTCGTCGTGGGCCGATTTGCAGTAAGCTGCTGTTCGGCGACGCTACCCCTTACGGCGTCATGATTGATTTCCCAAGCGCTCAGAATTACACCAAAGACATGTGGGTCAAAGTTACAGGCACGATTCAGAACGGCAGCTATAACGGAAATGATATCTTCACCATTAAAGCTACTCAAATCGAAAAAATTGCCGCTCCTTCCTCACCTTACATTTATCCAAACTTCGAACCGCTCAAAGAACTGAATTAACGATAGGATTCCGTCCCCAAAAAAAACAACAATCGCCACGGTCGTCCGTGGCGATTGTTGTTTTTCTATCAGAAGCCCAGCTCTCCCCCTAAAGGCAGTCGATAGGCTTCAACAACTGTCTGCTTATCTTCACCGGGAAAATCGAATTCTGTCACGCGCTGGAATCCTAACCTTTGATAAAGCTTGCGTGCGGAAGCCATTCGCTCCGTTGTGTGCAGACCAAGATACGGCGCTCCTCTCTTCTCCGCTCGCAGCG
This sequence comes from Paenibacillus sp. N3.4, assembly GCF_008017805.1. GTDB lineage: Bacteria > Bacillota > Bacilli > Paenibacillales > NBRC-103111 > Paenibacillus_E. Next base: position 51,691 of record NZ_VRTT01000050.1, read on the forward strand.
CGCATTCGCGTATAAGCGCCGTCGCCACACCCTTGCCGCGTGCCGAAGTGTCAACAGCCAGAAGTCGGAGTTCCGGATAAGGAAGCTTTACGTTAATTTTTTCTAACAGGAAGTTAGCTGGAAATAAAAGAAGGGCCCCTACAAGCTTACCATCCTGAACGGCGATGATGCGATCAACGACTTGCTCGCCTGACCACAAAACGCGCATGGAATTTTTGTAGTTTTCCCAAAACTCAGGACTAAACCCCTGTTCATATTGTTTATATGCTTCAATGGTTAATTCAACAGCCGCTTCTCTTTCTTCAAAGCGAACATCCCGTATCCATAAATCGATTGCAGTTGACATCTATATTCAAGCTCCTTTATTTAAGGTTTCTGCAGCATGTATAATGCCTGCCACATCCATGCTGCCACATTTCGTTTCCAAACTTGGTTCCGTACTACCTTATAGGTTTTTCCCTCACCCCGTCAACTTTTGATCAACTCGTTTAGAACTAAGCATCTTCATCGTCAAGGCCGCTCCGAGCAGCGTCGCGCCGGTAATAACAAAGACGAACTGTATGCCGATCCATCCACCAAGCACTCCGCCTAACAAAGGGCCTGCCACGATGCCGAACTGGCTTGCCGATTGATTTAAGCTGACCGCTCTTCCGCGAAAATCAGTCTCCGCGTATTTAACGATGAGTGCATTTAAAGCCGGATACACAGCGGCAAAAAACAATCCATAACTGAATCGCAGGATACCAAAACCAATAAGGTGATGAACCCCAACCTGGAGCAAATTGCCAATGCCTCCACCTAACAAACCAATGAAAAGGATTTTGTCATAACCGATTCGCCCACCGATGATCCCCCAACGGGGAGCCATAATTACCGTAGCAACGCCCACGGCCGAGAAAACGATGCCTGAACTGAGTGAAGCGTTGTTTATACTCCCGCCGATTTGCACCACATAGATTGTGAGCAGCGGCTCCAGAATCATAACTGAGGTCGAGACTAATAAGGTTAGCCCAAATATTCGTTTTAATTGGGTATTGCCAGCAGCTTGTTTGAGGTCATTGCGCACACTGGATTGGACTCCAACCTTTCGTTCATGAACCTCTTTAACGCCGACGAAGACGATGAGAGCGGAAACAAGTGTAATAATTCCCGATGCGATAAAGCACTCGCGCAATCCCATATAATGACTCAGCACGCCCCCCACAAGCGGTCCAAGAATGCCTCCGGCAGCCGTTGACGTGGATATGACACCAAGTGCGTAACCCACATGCTTCTCTGGTGTATTCGAACCAACCAAAGCGATGGAAGCCGGACTGAAGCCTGCCATGAGTCCTTGGAAAATGCGGACAAGAATGAACATAAATGGATCATGAACGAAATAGTTCGCAAAATGTGCCGCAGCTAAGCCTATACCTGAGCGAATCAGCATAGGCTTCCTACCATATTTGTCAGCTAACGATCCCCAAAAAGGGGCGCACAAAGCACTGATTAGAAAGCTAATCGAAATGGAAACGCCCGACCAAGCCTCCAGACCGCTCTGAATGCCTAAATCATTCTGCAAAAAGATAGGAAAAAAGGGTACTGAGAGCGTATACGCCATATGGTTAAAAAATAAGCCCAACCATAACATAGACAGATTGCGTTTCCAGTAAAGCTCCAAGCATACCACCTTGTTTCTGTTATTTCCACGGCTTTTCAAAAACCATTATTCCAATGTATATAATCGGATATTAACCTAAATTTACCACCCGCTTCTTGTTCTTGTCTAATAGATTTTTTCAATTGAAGGCACTCAACCTCGGACAGAGGATGCATCACCCAGAAGATCCAGGCCGGTTATATGTCCACAAGGATAAACGACTTCCAACACGCGGGAATCCTGGACGGGCGTTGTAGCACCGACGCATGTCGGCGGTCAAACCCCTTCGTCATCCTTCAGAGACGAGTTAGTTTGTCATGATAGATGTGAAGCAAAAGTATAGATATGCTTTCTTATCTACTAAGATAAACCTGGCATGAAGCTAGGTTCTCTACCATTTTGCGCTAGTCGCTTGCTTAAGTATCCATAACAGGAGCCATTCGAACAATGAAGCAACTCCTTACTTGTGCTGTCTACGCTAACGAACCGTATGTGGCTGTCGATTCAACGTGGATAAAATGAGTGCCCACCCACCTTTTTCATCATTTTCGTGGTTTTTGAGTCTCGAATGACCTAATTTTCTGGGGAGTT
>NZ_VRTT01000051.1 GCF_008017805.1 Paenibacillus sp. N3.4
GTAGAGGTCAAAGCTTCATGAAAGGCTCGATCTTTTGCAATAATATTGCTATTGAAGGAGAATGATCCCGCGTGAATATAAGTTCAACTCAACAAGTGAAAAGCAAGGGATTAAAATATCATTTCGCGAAGAAAAGATGGAGAGAAGCCGTCAAGCCATATTTGTTTAGCTGCCGTGTTTAATTTTTGTTTTCTTATTCACCTATTACCCATTTGCGAAAACATTTTATTTAGGATTTACATTAGTGGATTTGAATGGTAATCCGATTGAATTTGTGTGGTTTGAAAACTTTAAAAATATATTCAGTGATCAAAGAATGCTGCAAACTGTTTTTCATACGTTGAAATATACCGTCATCACGATTCCGGGAACCATAATTATCAGCCTTTGTATGGCATTATTGGCGGAAAAGAAACGGAAAGGGACAAGTGTTTACCAGATTTTGTTCGCTTTGCCCATGGCTGTATCGATGTCCTCGGCGGCGATGATTTTTCAACTTATCTTAAATCCATCGATCGGCGTATTCAACGCTCTAACCGGACTCAGCATCAATTGGTTCGGTGATGAAAAGTATGCAATGGTTGGCATTGCTATTGTTTGCATCTGGATGGGCATTGGATTCAGCTTCTTGTTTCTTTTGGCAGCCGTCCGCAATGTCCCCGAAGAATTGCTGGAGGCGGCGGATATGGAGGGAAGCAGTTATTTTCAATCTCTGATTCATATTAAGCTTCCATTGATGTCCCCAACTCTCTTTTTTCTGATCGTCACGGATATTATTCATTCACTGATGGTTTTCGGTCCTATCATGGTTTTGACAAAAGGAGGACCTATGGGGTCTACCGAAACGATGATATACCGAATGTACATTGAAGCATTCGAGAATGGCAAATACGGATATGGCAGTGCTGTTGGTATTATGATCTTCATTATTGTTATGTTATTTACTTTAGTTACCTTTGTGTATGAAAAGAAAGGAGTGCATTATTCATGAAGACTGCCATGCAAATGCGCGACTTTCTATTCAGTACGATGTGTATCATCATTGGTTTGATCGTCATATCCCCAGTTATTTATTGTGTAAGTGCCAGCTTTATGAGTTCCGGCGATTTAAGCTCATATCCGCCTAAATTTATTCCAAGCCAATTATTTCTAAAAAATTATGAGATCGTATTTACTTCAACGCCGCTTCTCCGATTTATATGGAACTCTTTTTTGATTGCGATTATTGGAACCGTTGGCAGATTAATAACGAGTAGCCTGGCTGCCTATGCATTTTCGTTTCTGGAATTTAAAGGAAAGAATATATGGTTCTTAGTTATTCTCGGCACGATGATGATTCCTGGAGACATGCTTTTTATAACCAATTATATTACAGTGGCAAACATGAAATTAATAAACACTTATTCCGGAGTCATCATTGTCATGATGGCATCCGCGACTTATATGTTCATACTGCGGCAGCATTTCTTGAGCATATCAAAAGAATATAGAGATGCAGCTTTTATCGATGGTTGTGGCGATTTCCGGTTCTTTACAAGCATGTTGGTACCCATGTCGAAATCCATATTGTCATCCATTTTTATTGCATCTTTTATCGGTTTGTGGAACGCCTATTTGTGGCCGCTGATAGTTACCAATTCAGAGAATATGAGAACGGTGCAGGTCGGAATTACGATGCTTCAATCTTCCGAAAGTATTATCTACGGTCCTATTATGGCGGGAGTAACCGTCATCCTTATTCCTTCAGTTTTGGTCTTTATCATATTCCAAAAGCAACTGGTACAAGGGATCACATTAGGCGGATTAAAGGATAGTTTAATCAAATACTGGAGGCAACTACATGAGCAGGATAAAATTGATTGCACTTGACTTGGACGGGACGCTGCTGAACGAGGATTCCCAAGTATCTGAAGAAAACCGGAAAGCGATCGCTGAAGCACGCTCTCAAGGAGTTACCGTCATTGTGGCAACGGGGCGGGAGGTACAGACTGCCAAGCCTTATTGGCAAGAGCTGAGTCTGGAATCTCCGATGGTGACCGTTAATGGAAGCGAAGTGTGGAAGTCTTCCGGAGAGCTGCATATGCGACAAATGTTAAATATCGGGACTGTTATGGCGCTTCATAAAATTGCCATTGATGAAGATTGTTGGTTTTATGGCTATACGACAGAAGGAATGATTGATGGTGACAATTGGAGCCGAACTACCCCTGAGTCCCAATGGCTGAAGTTCTGTTACTCCTCGGAAAACCGGAACCAACTGGAACGGGTTCGGGCAAAGGCAGAAGAGGTAGGGCTATTCGAGATCACCAATTCCCATTCGAGCAACATCGAGCTCAATCCATGGGGTATTTCCAAAGCGAGCGGAATACGCGAAGTATGCGATCTGTTGGCATTATCTATGGAGGAGGTGATGGCTGTAGGCGACAGCTTGAATGATAAAGCAATGCTTCTTGAAGCCGGTATAGGTGTAGCTATGGGCAACGCCCAGGACGAGGTGAAGCAATTGGCAAATGCTGTCACGGGCAGCAACAGGGAGGACGGAGTGGCGCAGGCGATTCGCCGGTATGTTTTGGAGGCAGATAAATAACGTTCCTGTCGGAAGGAAGATGCTTCTTATGAAAATTCATTTTCTAGGTACAGCCGCTGCTGAAGGATTTCCTAATACTTTCTGTCAGTGTGAGGCCTGTAGTAAGGCATGGGCGCTTGGCGGGAAAAATTTAAGAACGAGGAGTTCTATCATCATTGATGATGTGATTAAGTTTGATTATTCGCCAGATTCCTATATGCAAGCGGTTCGCGATAAGCTCAATTATGGTTTAATAGAACATCTTCTTGTCACACATACTCACTATGATCATTACAATCCCGCTGATCTTGTGAGCCGGATGGAGGGTTTTGCCAATGGTCTTCATCACCCACTGCATATTTATGGAAACGATTCGGTTATGAACAAGGGCCGAGATGCTTTGGGCTTCGAAAGTCAGCGGTTTGCTTTTCATCTGCTTCGTCCATTCAAACCATTTTCGATGGGGGAATCGGTTGTAACGCCTTTACTTGCCGATCATGACCGAATGGAGACATGTCTGCTGTATTTTGTTGAGAGAGACGGCAAAAATCTGTTCTACGGACACGATACGGGCTGGCTGCCCGAGGAAACATGGGCATGGCTGAAAGGTAAAAAAATCGATATTGCGATACTGGACTGTACGCATGGATACACATCGAACAACAGAAACCCGAATCATATGAGCGTGGAGACAATCCTTGAAGTTCAGCGGGTATTTCTGGAGGAACGCATAATGGAATGTGAAGGACAAATCGTTGTTACTCATTTTACTCATAATTCCGGATTGCTTCACGACGATCTTGTTCAATTATTTAATCCCGCTGGTATACAAGTGGCATATGACGGAATGGTTATTAACATCTAGCAGAATATTCCAGTGACATATAATCTTATAATTTAATCGTTTAATTAATTTTCATTTCAAAAAACCTTCTTTCAAGCTCATTTCGCACTCTATTAATGTTATATCACATAACATACTATGTTGCGCTTTATATATTTTATTATAAAAAACTCCTACAAAAACATAGATAATCCTACAACATACCTTTACATTAAAATTTGATTTATGCATGCCTATCTGCATTCCCAACACCTTAAATTTATCTCCTTTTCTCCTTAAGTTTACCTCTTCAATGAACGCGGTATTATTCTATGTTGAAGATCCAACTAAGAGACAGCATCCTACTTTTGAAAGAAGAGAGGGGGTGATCGGCGCTAGAAATGTAATCGCTTACTAATGAGCATCATGCATGACGTTTCTTTTCCAATCTGAGGGAGGTATATGAATGCGCAGTTTTAAGAAAATGATTTCATCCGTATCCACTATGGCGATTGTCCTCAGTTTATGGAGTCCTGCAGGTATTTCACATGCAGCAACTCCAATCACTGATGCGAATTCAACGATTTTTGGACCCAATGTCTATGTATTTAGCCCGGATATGCCAGCTGCAGATATTCAAAACACGGCTAGTTCCATATTTGGCAGACAGGAAAGCAATGAGTTCGGTACAGAAAGAGATGCCCTCTTGTTTAAACCAGGAAGTTATAATGTTAATTTCTATGTAGGCTTCAATACGCAAGTATCTGGTTTGGGACAAAATCCGGATGATGTGTTGATTAACGGCGGGCTGAATGTGAATGCAGATTGGGATAACGGGAAAGCATTACGCAACTTTTGGCGCGGTATTGAAAACCTGAGTATTAATCCGACGCTCACAATTCCTGCTCCATCGCATATCTCTTCGGGGACAACGCAAATCGCCGTTTCACAAGCAGCACCTCTTCGACGGTTACATATTAAAGGTAAACTGAATTTGTTTGACTTTGATTCGAATTGGAATGCCGGATATGCAAGCGGAGGCTTTCTAGCGGATTCCATTGTCGATGGTCAGATAACGCCAGCTTCCCAGCAGCAATGGTTTTCTCGAAACAGCCAGTATTCGAGTTGGTCCAACGGGGTTTGGAACATGGTATTCGTAGGTGACAAGAATGCACCGGCGGGGACATTCCCCGATCAGCCGTATACGGTCGTTCCGAACACGCCTGTCATCCGGGAAAAGCCTTATTTATATATTGGCAAAACGGATCAATATCAAGTGTTTGTTCCATCGCTTTCACAGAATACGCAAGGAGCAAGCTGGGCTGCGGGAGCAACGCCAGGTCAGTCCATAGGGATCGACCAGTTCTATATTGTTCGTTCGGATCAACCTAGCACATCGAGTGCTGCAAACATCAATGCTGCATTAGCAGCCGGGAAGAATTTGCTGTTTACGCCGGGAATCTATCGCTTAAATGATACAATTCGTATCAATAACGCAAACACGGTTGTACTTGGAATCGGGATGCCAACATTAATTCCAACGACAGATAAACCTGCAATGACGGTTGCCGATGTTGACGGCGTGAAATTAGCAGGACTGCTTTATGAGGCTGGTCCAAATGCAACCTCTACTCTATTGGAAATCGGACCTACAGGCAGTGCAAACAATCACGCAACGAATCCAACCTCGTTACACGATTTATTCTTCCGTACAGGCGGAGCCGTAGCTGGGACGAATGCATCCCAAATGAAAATTAACAGCAACGAACGTCATCGGGGATCATTTCTGGATGTGGCGCGCGACCATGGCGCTGGCGCCGGTTGGACCAGCAACGTATCGACAAACGGTCTAATTGTGAACGGAACCGATGTTACGATTTACGGATTATTCAACGAGCATCACAATGAATATCAGACGATATGGAATGGGAACGGTGGCCGATTGTATTTCTATCAATCCGAGATTCCGTACGATGTTCCGAATCAAGCGGCTTGGATGAACGGAAGCAAAAAAGGCTATGCGTCCTATAAAGTGGCGGATTCCGTAACTACACATGAAGCTTGGGGCCTCGGCGTTTACTCCTACTTCAGAGATGCAGCTGTGAAACTCGATTCCGCAATTGAAGTACCTAACGCCGCAGGGGTCAAAATTCATCACGCTACGACCATTTGGTTAAATGGGACGTCAGGCAGTGAAATCACGCACATTATTAACAATCTGGGAGGGCGTGTCTACGGCAAGTCAGGCAGTGCGATGAGACAAACGCTCAATGAATTCGTCGGTACGGATGTTGGGGATACGATACCACCGAGCACTCCTACGAAATTAACAGCGACAGCAACGGCGTATAACCAAGTTAATTTAACTTGGACAGCATCGACTGATAACGTAGCGGTAGCGAGCTATGACATTTATCGTAACGGCAGTCTGATTGGTAACACAACATCGAATTCATATAACGATACCAGTGCGAAACCTGGAACGACTTACAGCTATACAGTTACAGCGAAAGATGGCGCCAACAACGTTTCGGCCGCTAGCAATACGGCAACTGCGACTACACCAAAGAAACCGTTAGATAGAACGGGCTGGACAGCAACTTCGACTTCAACAAGCACAGACGGTCCAATGAATCTTTTGGATGGCAACATGAACACTCGATTTAGCATGGGTAAACCGATGGCGCCGACTCCGGAGCAATCCTTCACGATCGATATGAAAGTTCCAACGGCCATTACCAGTATCGAGATGGATTCAACAGGCAGCAATACGGACTATGCGCGAGGTTATGAGCTCTATGTTTCAAATGATGGCGTTAACTGGGGTCGTCCAATCGCAACGGGTGCTCCTGATTCGGGTCCGATCGTTACTATCAACTTTGAACCCCAAACCATCCGGTATTTCAAAGTGATCCAAACGGGCACAGCCTCGAACTCGTGGTCAATTCGCGAGCTTAGAGTATATGGCTTGACAGCAGCTTCGGCGTCCTTAACGGTTCCGGCGAATGTGACCAGCGGGCAAAACTTTGATGCAACTGTTGAATTGAACAGTGTGATATCAAGTGTATATGCCCAAGATATCAATTTCACTTACGATCCCAACGTTGTGGAGTTTCTTTCAGCGGAATCCTTACAGTCTAAAATCGTTATTGCGGCACAATCCAATGTTGGAGGTCATTTGCGCTTCTTGACTGCGAATATCGGCGGCGGCAGTGTAAATGGTGCATTATTGAAGCTGCATTGGAAAGCGAAAGAAACAGCCAATAATGTCAGCACCACAATAGCTCTTTCAAGTATTGCGCTGGCTGACTTACAAAAGGAAACCAATCTCGATGGAAGTTCGAAGGTCATTCTCGTTAAAGCCATTGTAGATCTGACTGAACTGAGAGCGCTGATTACTAATGCACAAACACAGCACGATGCAGCCACAGAAGGTTACGCCTCCGGTCAATACCCTATCGGCTCGAAAGCAAAGCTGCAAGCTGCGATTACTTCAGCCTTTAATGTAGCAAATAATCCGGATGCAACGAAGTCAGAAGTCGCCGGAGCAATAACGGCACTGACAGCAGCCCTGCAATCATTCTCTTCTTCCGTCTACATATCTGACCCGGCAGACATGAATAATGACGGAAATTCACGGTAGTCGATTTAGCTATTGTGGCAGCGGCATATGGCAAAACTTCCTCAGATCCTGATTGGGAAATGTATAAACGAGCTGATTATAACAGAGATGGCAAGGTAGATCTCACAGACTTGGCTGCTGTTGCACAACGTATTTTGCAATAAGAACCTCCGTAAATCGTTTAAGTTGGTAGGCTAAGCTGAATGACGCCCGCATAGGAGAGGCCCGATTAGCTTGCTAGAAGGCTAATACGGGCCATTTTTGACACCTTCGATATGCAATAAAATATCTGAACCTTCTTTCTTCAGTATCTTTAGGAAAACATTGGTAATTTTGGGATCAAATTGTGTACCCCTATTTTTTTGGATCTGGTTGGCGGCATACTCCAAATCCATCTTGTTTCTATATACCCGTGTTGAAGTCATCGCATCAAATGAATCAGCAACAGCGGGTATTTCTGGAGGAACGTATAATGGAATGTGAAGGACAAATCGTTGTTACTCATTTTACTCATAATTCCGGATTGCTTCACGACGATCTTGTTCAATTATTTAATCCCGCTGGTATACAAGTGGCATATGACGGAATGGTTATTAACATCTAGCAGAATATTCCATAAAAAAAGTTAGTGATCAACCGAGGAGGATCGGCATGTTGAATGGTCTATTAAAAAACTTTTTCGGTTTTTCTGGCGTTCATGAGGCGCTCCGGTGCTCTCGTTGAGAAGCGCCTATCCGTATTTCGCTTTCTTCTGCAGCGAAGGCCTAACTTAGAAGACTAGAACTTGCTTACCCCTTTTTACACAAGCATAGCATTGGAATCGCAATTACATCTGCCAATAAGATCTACTTTCTTCTAAAAGTGTAAATCACAGAATCACTGAGCGATCCGCATGGAACGAACATGGTTCTATCCTATAAACTTCCACACCTATCATCTCCGTCTACTAATCGTTTACTTACGTCTACTCTGAGCGTATACAAATCCTGTACCACGAGAGTTTGTCAGGTTCATCGTCTGTGATCTCACCTGAAAAATGGCAACCATAGCTGAACTTTGAAGCCTTACATTACTAGGATGAAGGACGTACAATAAGTGAAAGGAAATTGCTTGCAAAAATGTGGAAGGCACTGGAGGCACAGCTAGAATGAATACAGAAGCGGAAATTCCTATTCTGAATCACAAATCAACAGCAGCTAGAAGATCAGCATCGAGGCTGATGCGCAAGCTATATGGACAACGATATTTGCAAGTGATGGCGCTGCTTGGCGTCGCCTGGATGATTATTTTCAACTATGTGCCGATGTACGGAATTATCATTGCTTTCAAGGATTTTAATATCATCAAAACGATTTCTGAAGCCCCTTGGGTTGGACTCGAGCACTTCAAAGCCTTCATGGAAGATGACAATCTAGGCTATGTCATTAAGAATACGCTTGGCATGAGTGTGCTCAAGCTGGTCATCGGCTTTCCCCTGCCGATTGCCTTCGCGCTCTTTTGAACGAAATCCGCTCCGCCCGTTACAAAAAGCTGGTGCAGACGATTTCGTATCTCCCTCACTTTCTGTCATGGGTCATTCTGGGAGGAATCCTCGCTACATGGCTGGCAGATGTAGGGATTATTAATAACTTATTAATGGCGCTGAAAATTATCAAAGAGCCGATTAGTTATTTGGCCGAGCCTCAATATTTCTGGAGTATTATTATCACTTCGGACATTTGGAAGGAGCTAGGATGGTCTGCCATCATCTATTTGGCAGCAATCACTGGCGTCTCGCCTGAAATGTATGAAGCAGCAACCATCGACGGTGCAGGACGGTTTCAGAAAATGTTCTATGTCACGCTGCCATCCATCAAAGGCACAATCACGATTTTGTTTATTCTCGCCGTCAGCGGCATTCTCAACTCGAACTTTGATCAAATTCTAGTACTCAAGAATCAACTGAACGAAACCTCCAGTAATGTCATCGACGTGTACGTATACCAAGTCGGTCTTCGACAGAGCCGTTTCTCGTATGCAACGGCGGTCGGATTAATCAAATCCCTCATTTCGCTCGTTCTGCTGCTCTCGGCGAACTTCATCACGAAGCGTATGAACAATACATCATTATTTTGAAAGAGGTGGCACATCGATGCTTTCACTGAAACGCAGAACGTTCAAAGAGGCTGCATTCGACCAGTTTAACAATTTGCTGATGCTCGCCATCTGCTTCGCGACGCTTTACCCGATCTGGTATGTGTTTGTCAACTCTTTCAATGAAGGCCAAGACGCCATGCGAGGCGGTATCTACTGGTGGCCTCGGATGTTTAGCGTCGACAGCTATTTAGCCGTATTTGCCAACGACGGTATTATGCTCGCCATGGGTGTCACCGTAGCCAAAACGCTGATTGGCACTGTCATCCATGTACTTTTCACGGCAATGGTCGCATACGCTTTCTCGCGCAGAGAGCTTATTGGCCGCTCTGTTTATATGATCATCGGTACCGTTACAATGTTTTTCAGCGGCGGATTGATTCCTTACTACTTGCTAATCCGCGATATAGGAATGCTCGATAGCTTCTGGGTCTACATTATCCCAGCGATGTTCAGCTTCTTCGATCTCATTATCTTCCTTTCTTTCTTCCGGGAAATTCCTGATGCTTTGGAAGAAGCAGCCAAGATCGACGGCGCTAACGATTTCAAAATTTTTTACCAAATCATTCTTCCCGTTTCCATGCCTGTCATTGCTACCATTGCGCTTTTCCACGGCGTTTATCAATGGAATGACTATTTCACCGGGATGATCTTTATCAACAAGAGTGATCTTCAGCCGATTCAAACGTATTTATACCGCGTCGTGGCGCAGTCTAGTTCCAACCAAATGGTCGCCGCAACATCAGGCAACGTTTTTAAGACGGTATCCTCCCAGTCCGTTAAGCTGGCGACGATGGTTGTGACCACCATGCCGATTGTTATCGCGTATCCGTTCTTACAGAAATACTTTGTAAAGGGTTTCATGATTGGCTCGATCAAAGGTTAAGTGTTTGAACCTGTTTTCTTTCCACCAGATTCCGGTGATAATCTTTGTCTATTGGCAGAGATTGAACATATCATTATGATGCAGAAAAGGGGAAAACGTACATGAGGAAGAATAAAACGCGCAAGACATTAACTACACTGCTTGCTCTGTTCACAGCCGTATCTTTAAGCGCTTGTTCAACGGATAAAGGCGCAAGCGGTTCTACAAGTCCGCAGCAAACCAAAGCGGCAGAAAAAGGGACAAGTTCCGCAGCGCCTGCAGCAAATTCCGATGAGCCAGGCTGGAAATCCGACACGAAGCCCATTACGTTCGATTGGTATTTAAACTTCTCATGGTTTCCGAACAAGTGGGGCGTAGACGCAACTACCCAATACATCACGAAGAAAACCGGCGTAAACGTGAACTTCATCGTGCCTGCTGGCAATGAAAACGAGAAGCTGAACACGATGATTGCTTCCGGGAAGCTGCCTGACTTCATTACGCTCGGTTGGTACGAGGATGCGGTGAAGAAAATGATCGAAGGCAATATGGTGCTTCCGCTGAGTGATCTCGCAAAGCAGTATGATCCGTATTTCTTCAAGGTGGCGGACCCTGCCAAGACATCCTGGTACACACAGAAGGACGGCAAATTTTATGGCTATCCGAATGCTTCTTCCTCTCAGCAGGACTACAAGAAGTTTGGTGAAAACTTCACTTCGACCCAAACGTTCTTGGTTCGCAAAGATATGTACGAGGCAATTGGCAAGCCGGATATGAGAACGCCTGAAGGCTTCCTGAACGCCCTGAAAGCGGCTAAAGAGAAGTTCCCGGAAGTGAACGGCCAACCGCTCATTCCGCTTGGTTTGCATGATTTTCAAGACAAAGGGAACTTATCATTTCTGGATGCAGCACAAAATAATTCCATGCTAGCAAACTTTCTTGCAATTCCTTATGAAAAGGATGGCAAGCTCTACGATCGTTTCACTGATCCGGAATATGTGAGCTGGCTGAAGACATTCCGTAAAGCCAATGAAATGGGCTTGCTGGCCAAAGATATTTTCATCGACAAACGTCCGCAAATGGAAGAAAAAACCGCGCAGGGCCGTTACTTCGCCATGTTGTATCAGCGCTCGGATATGTCTAACCAAAATATTTCCCTATATCAAAAAGATCCTAATAAGGTGTATATTGCTGTGGACGGCCCCGCCAACGCCAAAAAAGATGCACCTACCTTGCCAGGTCCTGGCATCTCTGGTTGGACAGTAACGTTGATCTCTAAGGATGTCAAGGATAAAGCGAGAGCGATTAAGTTCCTGAGCTATCTGATGAGTGAGGAAGGCAATAAAGATGTGTACCTAGGAGAAAAAGGCGTTAGCTACGACACGATTGACGGCAAGGATCAATTTAAGCCGGAAGTGTTTGATTTGATGAACAAAGATCGTGCAGCATTTGATAAAAAATATGGTTCGTCCTTCACGTTCTGGATGCTGATGGACACAAACATGATGTTGAAATGGGCGCCGCCAACTGTGGAACCGATAAAACAGCCTGAAGAGTGGACGAAGGGCAAGACGAAGAGCTTCTCGCAATATGATAACATTACTCCGTCAGGGACATCGGAAGAAGGGATCGCTAACAGCAAAATCGCGCAGATTTGGGGTAAAGCGCTGCCGAAGCTGCTGCTAGCCAAATCAGACGAAGAGTTCGATCAGATCTTTGACAAATTCCTGAAGGATCGAAAAGCGGCGGGTCTCGATAAAGTACAGGCCTACCAGCAGAAGGAGTTTGAAGCGAATAAGCAGAAGATTGCACAATTTTCAAAGTAACACTGCAGTTCTTGAAGCAGCCCTATGCGTTAGCCCGAAAGCCCGGTTATCCGGATTTTCGGGTTTTTCGCTTCATGTTTTTCCTTCATCCGTAACATATTTTGTTAAAATAGGATGACTAGAGTGAGAGAGGCTGGATGTGGGGATGGACGTTCTAAGTGAATGGAAGATGCGGATCACGCAGTTGACGAATCGTATTTCTATACAGGTGAAACTGATCGGAGCGTATATATTCATTATTTTAATCCCTATTATTTTGTTCTCGTGGTACCTGTTTAATGAATTTTATCAGAACACAATTCAAGACACGCTCAAGAAGAATCAATATGCATTAGAAAGCGAGAAGGCTACCATTCTCAGCAATATTGAAATTATGGAGCGGACCGCTCAACTGTCCATCGCCGATCGAGAAGTTATTAATTATTTGCTCAGTACCCGGGAATTAGACGTTTTGGAACTGATCGATTTCAATACGAATACGTCTTCAAACTTGCAGCGGCTTATGTTTAGTAATCCGAACATCTTAAATGTCCGCTTATTTACTAATAATCCGAGTATCAATGAAATTTGGCCCGTCATCTTTAATGAAAAACGTATTGAGGGAAGAGCCTGGTACAAGGATGTGTTAGCTAAAAAGGGAACGGTTTGGTGGGAAATTTTGAAGGATGAGAAGGACATTATAAAGCGTGAAAACACGGACATGGAGTCAACCACAACTTATGTATCGCTGCTTTGGGAGATCTATTACCGGAGTGATACGCATGTCGGCATTAGGGAAGTGGATATGCTGATTAATAAATTTTTTCAGAAAGCGTACAGTCCGAACCAAGACGGTCAGTCCCATATGTTAATTGTAGACCGTTCAGGGCGAATTTTTACCGATACAGGCAGCCCCTTTTTTAAAGGGATGAATTTGGAGCAGCTTCGTCGTGATTGGGAAGCCCCCCCCCATCAGAGGGGATCCAGCTTTACGTTTACAATTGGGAATACGCCATATCTGTGCCTGTCTACACCTATAGATCAACTGGGGGCGCATCTGCTGAATGTGGTGTCACTAGAAAATCCGGTTACGCAAATTAAGCAGACCCGCAATCTTTTCATCGCTGCAGCGGTGGTCTTGATCGCGCTTTTGTCGGTGATCACCTACTTCCTCCAGTCCCTTATTTTGAAAAAGCTGCACATTTTACGGGATTCAATGAAAAAAGTACGTCGTGGCGACCTGAACGTGCAGATCGATATGGATGCAGGTGGAGAAGTGGGTGAGCTCGCTCATCATTTCCGACAGATGCTGAAAACGTTGAATGAGCTTATCGTTGAAGCTGTAAACAAGAAGGCCGCAACAAAAGAAGCCGAACTGAACGCGCTCAAAAATCAGATCGACGCCCATTTCCTCTACAATACGTTGGAGAATTTAAAAATGCTGGCCGAAGTCGAGGCGCAGTATACGATCTCCGATGCATTGACTTCCCTCGGCGCACTCATGCGCTATAGCCTGAAGTGGTCGAGTGATCATGTCCGCTTGCGTGATGAAATCGGGCATATTCTGAACTATATCGCGATTATGAATATCCGCTATGACGACAAGCTGGAGCTCAAGCTTGATATCCCAGAAGGGTATCAGGAGCAGGAAGTGCTGAAAATGTCGCTTCAACCTCTAGTTGAAAATGCCGTAAAATATGGCATGAACACAGATCGAGCCAGACGTGACGGTATCGTCATCTTGATTCGAGCTTGGCAGAAGGAAGATGGGATGCTCATCGAGGTGACGGATAATGGGGCGGGTATGTCTCCGGAGAAGCTCATAGAGCTTCATGAGAAGATCGAAATGGACGATGCCCATTTTTATACGAAATACGGCGGTTATAAACCGACCGGTGACAATGAAGGTAACGGTATCGGTCTACGCAACGTGATTGGGCGAATTAAGATGTACTATGGCCATGACTATGGCATTAAGGTTGAAAGTAAGGAGGGTGCTTACACCCGTGTGATGATGAAGCTGCCTTACTTAATATTATCCGGAGGATTATCTGCTAATGAGAAAAATACTTATCGTTGACGATGAGAAGAATATCCGACTTGGCTTACGGGCCATGATCGCTCGTGAGTTTCCAAATGTGTACAACTTTGAATTCGCTTGCGATGGAGAAGAGGCGTTAGCGCTGTTGACAGATTCATCTATGGACATAATGATCACAGATATCCGTATGCCAGTCATGGATGGCATCACGCTCATCAATCGGATTCAGGAGCTGGAATGGAAGCCGGCGGTTATCATCTTGAGCGGTCATGATGACTTTCAATATGCGAAGGAAGCGATTCACTGCAAGGTAAAGGAATATTTGCTTAAGCCTATCGTCCGTGATGAGCTGTCACGCACCTTTCTTCGATTGGAGAAGGAGCTTAAGCAGAAAGAACAGATCAATGAACAGCTATCCATTTCCCTCCAGCAGCGCGAAACATTCAAAGAAAGCCAGCTTAACTATTTGCTCAGGCAACCTCATCTTGGGGAGACGGACCTCTGTGCCAAATTGCTTGACATCGATATGGAGTGGCTGAATGACGGCTTCCAACTTGGCGTGCTTCAATACAAAGGGACCATGGTCCATAATGAATTTTTGACGCTGATCCAAGCCGAACTTGGAAATGTGCCTGAAAAATTTAGACAGCGTCGAGCGCAAGTGCTCGATAAGGAGAACCAGTTCGTGCTGATTGCCGAGCATGGGGAGCTCTTTCAGCATTTGACGGATAGGATTGTCGAAGCTGGATATTTCACGTACTGCATGGGATTAAGCGTGTTTACGCATGGTATGACGCGCTTGCAGTCCGCTTATCGAGAGGCGCAGCAGGCGCTGAAATACACATTCCTGCAATCTGCACCTGGAGTCATCCGCTACGAGTGTATCAGTGAGAAGAGCAAACAATTCGTCCTCCCTACAGAAACGATCAAGAAAATCGCCAACATGCTTGGAACCGATCATGACAAGGAAATGACAGTGCTGCTGATGGAGGTACTCGATATAAAGACAGTGACACGATACGATTTCGCTTATCTGGAAGCTGTTAGTCAAGCGTTCAACGATCTCATATTTGATAAGGTTTTTCATGTGTATGGGGGAGAGTCCATAGAAATACTGCGGCTATTCAAGAAAGTCGGAGACATCTCGAATTTTAACTATTTTCACGATTACTACCGTAGTGTGGAAGGATTGCTGCATCGGCTGAATGACTATGTGAGGAGCATGAAGGCGTTTCACATCGATCATAAAGAGATGAAGAAAGCCGTTCAGTATATGCAGGACAACTACCAAAAGGATTTGAATATGGCCATCGTCTCCAATCATGTTTCTTTGAACTATTCGTATTTCAGTCAGGCATTCAAGGAGTATACCGGAGAAAGCTTCGTCAATTACTTGAAAAAACTGCGCATCACTAGGGCGCGGGAATTACTTGTCACAACGTTTTTCAAAGTCTACGAGATTAGCGAAATGGCCGGCTTCGAGAATACGAAGCATTTCAGCCGTGTGTTCAAAGAAATGGAAGGCGTTAGTCCACAGGAGTATCGGGAACAAAGTGAAGTGCTGAGGCCCATGTAGAGTCAGTATCTGCGCCCCATATTTGAGAGAGAGCCGGATCATAAGAGTTGAACTGTCACCCTGTTCGTAGCCAGTCAACAAAATCCCTAGTGCTAATATTGCCAACAGATGGCTCCTGAATTCAATAGGAGTCGTCTGTTTTAAACACGCCAGAAATTTATCTGTTTTTCCTCTGGATTAGTTAACCAATAGCTGATATAATAAAAAAACGAAACAACTTGTATGACATGTCATAACTAAACGGTGTTTGAATTGAGTATCAAAACAATCGAAAAGCAAAATATCGTAGACGAAGTCTATGATCAGATGAAAACAAATATTGTATCCGGTTCATGGAAGCCAGGGGACAAGATTCCTTCAGAGAATCAGCTGTGTCAAATGTTTAATGTGAGTCGAGTGAGCGTAAGAAGTGCGATTCAAAAGCTAAGAGCTATTGGCATTATTCAAACACGCCAAGGCCAAGGGTCTTTTGTGTCCCAATCGATCAACGATAATATGGTCGACAATTTCATTCCCAAAATGAACTTGAGCGAGAAAGAGATTCTCGACATGTCGGAATTTCGTGAGACGATTGAATTCAAATGCATTGAGCTCGCTGTTCTAAGAGCCGATGATGAAGACATGCTTCAGATTGAGAACGCTCTCAATAAAATGATTGCAAACAAAGATGATTACAAGAAGTACTCGGAGGCCGACTTTGAGTTTCATCTTGCGATTGCGAAGGCTTCCAAGAATGATATTCTTTTTATGGTGATGAAAAATACCAAGGATGTATTTTATCATTACTTGGAGGAATTGAACCGAGTCTTGGGGATTCATGAAGATAGTCTGCAAGGGCATATTGAGCAATTTCAGGCTTTAAGGAATAAAGATAGTGCAAAGGTCAAGGCCAACATTAAACAAGGTATGGACGAGAATATGCTTAAAATTCGGGAGAGAATGGGCCTATAAAAAGCACTTCTTTTCCTCGATATAACATGTATGACATGTTACAAGTAATTCGCGTCTGTTAATCCTGTATGCTCGACCATGAAGAGAAATCCGCATTTCCCTTGTGTTTGTTGGATGTATGACTAAAACCTATTTTGGTATTGTCTTACATTTGCAATATATTTATTTTTTATACCAAAACGGAGGGTTGAAAATGAAAAGTAAACGTATGATTTGGACTAGCTCTATCTTAGCGCTAACGTTGGGTATTACCGCATGTAGTGGACAAAAATCAGAAGCACCATCAGCTGGAGCCAGCAGTACAGACAAAGGAAAAGGTGTAATTACGCTAAAAATCATGTCAGCTACACAAACAGAAACACCCGGGGGACCAGCTGAAAAATCGATTGCAGATAAATATATGGAACAGCATCCCAATGTCAAAATTGAGTTTGTTGGTGTTCCAATGAATGAAATGTACAAAAAAATATCGGTGCTTGCTGCGGCTTCAGATCTTCCCGATGCTTTTACGAGCACGCCTGAGTTTATGCGAACTGCTTTTGGAATGAACATTACGGAAGACCTTACGAAGCTGTTTGGCGCGGATTATTTAAAAGAGTTCTATCCCAACATGATTCAAGAATCTAGCATTGATGGCAAACTGCAATTACTCCCTTGGACAGCGACTCCGCAAGCTTTAATTTACCGAGGGGATTGGTTTGAGAAAGAAGGACTTAAGGCGCCGGAAACGTGGGATGATTTCCTTGAGGCCGCTAAAAAGCTCACGAAGGATACGAAGGGGAACGGGAAAACGGATCAATGGGGATTCGCTCTTATTGGTACACGGAACACCTCAGGAGGGACTCGCTTCTTGCCTGTACTGCGTTCCTTTGGAGCGGAAGAAATCCGTAAAGATGCAACGGCAAATGGATTACCGATTTAGATACGCCTAAAGCCAAAGCAGCATTACAATTCTACGTAGACCTAAATAATAAATACCATGTTGTTCCACCAGGGGTAACGGAAACAGGCTTTCCCGAGGCAGCCAGTTTGATGGCGACAGGTAAAGCAGCGATGATCATTAGCGGCCCGAACGCTATCGGTACTATTTTGTCGCAAAACCCAGATCTAAAAGGCAAGCTCTACAGTGCTCCTATACCGAAGAAGGAAGAGCACAAGGCAACCTTTGGTTTACTTGGCTATTCGGTATCCGCTCAAAGCAAAAATAAGGAAGCGGTTGCAGATTATTTGAAATTTCTAGTCAGTCAAGAAAATGCCTTGAAAATGAATGATGTAACCGGAACCTTGCCGACAAAAATCGAAACGGGTAAGAGCCAGCAAATGTCTACACCGGAAAAGGCAGGATTTGTAAAGGCATTAGAGTTTGCTTATTCAACTCCTACATTCTCTGCTTATTCACAGTTTTATGATATTGTAGCCGAGGAATATCAAACCTTGTTGGCTACCGATGCTAAAATGACTGTGGATTCGGTAGCTAAAAAGGCGGCAGACCGCGCAAATGAGCTGATCGGCAAGGAAGGCAAATAGGTAGTATCAGAATAAGGTAGAGGGGGACTCCCCCCTTCTATTTTTGGGGAGGACAACGTGAAGCATACCGTATCGAAAGAGCAGTGGGCTGCTTATGGATTTGTATCTCCAGCGGCAATAATTTTGCTGTTGCTGGTAACATATCCATTGATCTATGGCGCATATATCAGTTTTTTTAATACCAATCTCGTTAACAAATGGAATTTTGTCGGCATTCATCAATATATTGATATTTTCTCTAATTGGGAATTTGTCGGAAAAATCTTTTTAACACTCAAGTATACGTTTTTTACCGTTGTTGGACATTTTGTCCTCGGTATCATACTTGCTTTGGTCTTAAATATGGACCTGCCAGGACGTACTTTTTTCAGAGCAATTCTGATTCTTCCTTGGCTGCTTCCAGAAGTCGTTGTAGGTTTGCTTTGGAAATGGCTGTTCAACCCAATGTACGGTTTGTTCAACTATATTTTGATGGATCTTCATCTCATTTCTGATCCGGTTTCTTGGTTGGGCGACACTTATTTTGCTTTTATCGCGGTCACGATTGTTTGCATCTGGAAAGGCTATCCAATGGTCATGCTTCTGGTGCTGGCAGGTCTTCAATCCATTTCGCAGGATACGTATGAAGCGGCCAAAATCGATGGATGTAATCGCATGCAATCTTTCCGCTACGTTACGGTTCCAGGGTTAATGCCAGTGCTGTTAGTAACGTTGATTCTGGATACTGTGTGGTGGTTCAAACATTTCACAATGATATGGATTTTGACAGAGGGCGGTCCAGGAGATGCAACGAATGTAGTCAGCATCGATATCTTTAAGCAAGCGTTCCAATACTTTGATTTCGGTAAAGCAGCAGCGATGGCTGTAGTGGTCTTCTTCGTATGCTTCTTGATCGGATATGTTTATAGGAGGGTGTTCAGCAGTGCCAACGAGTAGAGGAAAAAAATTGTTGTTCAACTCTTCCATGTACGCCATTTTGATCATTGCCTCACTGCTTGTTTTGATTCCTGTTTTGTGGATGCTGTCTACCGCATTAAAACCAACACAGGAAGTTATGGTAACCCCACCTCAGTGGATCCCAGAGCATATTTCATTCGAAGCGTTCTCAAGAATTTGGAAGGACTATCCTTTCGGCACGTACTTTATGAACAGCACGTATATCGTGCTTGTTTCAACCGGTGTTTCTTTAGTATTCTCCGCATTGGCGGGATATGGGGCATCACGGTTCAATTTTCGGGGGAAAGGGTCATTTCTTACCTTTTTGCTCATTACTCAGATGTTTCCATCCATTATGCTGTTGATTCCTTTCTATAAAGTACTGCAGAAACTGGGCTTGATTGACTCGCACTTGGGTTTGATTGTGGTGTACATTTCTTTCTCTATCCCATTTTGTACGTGGATGATGTTAGGGTTTTTCCAAGGGATACCCAAAGAACTGGATGAAGCAGCAAAAATTGACGGCTGCGGCAAGATTCGTACGTTTGTGCAAATTATTTTGCCATTGTCTTTACCAGGCTTGGCTGCAACGGCTATTTATTCGCTTATCGTCGGATGGAACGAGTATATGTTTGCCTTCATTCTCACGACCTCTGATAACATGAAGACCTTGCCGGTCGGAATCGGGCAGTTGAACGGATTTTATAAAATCGTGTGGAATGATTTAATGGCAGCATCGATTGTTTCCAGTTTGCCTTTGATTATTTTGTTCCTTTTCTTGCAAAAGTACTTTATTAGCAGTTTGACAGCAGGAGCTGTAAAACAATAGATATAGATATACGGATAAGGGAGAGAGAACTATATGATTATGATCCGCGATGTTAAAGCAATACTGACCGCGCCAGAGGGGATAAATCTGGTTGTGGTGAAAATTGAAACCTCCGAGCCCGGCTTGTACGGCTTGGGTTGCGCTACATTTACACAGCGTTATTTGACCGTAGCTTCGGCTATTGAAGACCACTTGAAGCCGTTCTTGATCGGTAAGGATGTGCAGCGCATTGAAGATATTTGGCAAACGGCAATGGTCAGCGGCTATTGGAGAAATGGACCGGAATTTAATAACGCTTTGTCCGGGGTAGATATGGCTCTGTGGGATATAAAAGGGAAAATCGCTGGCCTGCCTGTGTATCAACTGCTTGGTGGGAAGTGCCGCGAAGGAGCAGCCATTTATAAGCATGCTGATGGCAGCAGTAAAGAGGAAGTGGAAAAAAACGTACGCGCCTGCCTGGAAGAAGGCTACCGTTATGTTCGCTGCCAAATGGGTTTGTACGGTGGGCGCGATCACAAAATCGTAAAGCCGGATAACGCGTTGGAAGGTGTCTACTATGATCCTAAGGTATATATGAGAGGCATTATTGAAATGTTCGAACATATACGCAGCACAATAGGCTGGGAAGTAGAGCTGATTCATGATGTTCATGAACGCTTGACACCAATCGATGCAGTAGGCTTTGCTAAACAACTAGAGAAATTCCAGTTGTTCTATCTGGAGGATGCACTGCCTCCGGAGCAAATCGAATGGTTTAAACTGGTTCGCCAACACACGACGACACCTATTGCGATGGGCGAATTGTTTAATAATCCGAACGAATGGATGCCATTGATCTCAGGACGATTGATTGATTATATTCGTATCCACGTAAGTCAAATCGGCGGAATCACACCAGCTAAAAAGATGATTTCACTTTGCGAGGCTTATGGCATTCGTACTGCATGGCACGGTCCTGGCGATGTATCTCCGGTAGGACATGCAGCTAATGTACATTTGGATGTCAGCAGCATCAATTTCGGCATTCAGGAATGGAATGGTTTTAAAGACGAAATTCACGAGGTATTCTCAGGTGTACCTGAAGCCAGAGACGGATATGTGTACCCGAATGAGAAACCAGGTCTAGGCATTGACATCGATGAGAAAATGGCTGCCAAGTTCCCATGTGAGAACGTTGTTCCGGCTTGGACGCTGGCTCGTCTGCCAGATGGAACTTCCGCACGACCTTAATAACTGCTGGTATAAAATTAAAAGAATAGTTGGTATACTGGTGTGTCGATCTGCTAAACGTTACATACGGCTATAAATTAGCGGAAACCGCGGTAAATGGGCTTAATTCTTTCCATGCAAGATTGGGGGTATCCCTAGACATCACAGATTATTTATCCATTGTACACTATTCGAAATAAAAACGGCAAAGCTGCAGAAATGCTGGCTTTGCCGTTTTTTCAATTACCTCTATTTCTTGCTTGCGAGAAATGCGTCAAGCTGCTTTTGTTTCTCTGCCAGTATTTTATCCAGACCAGCCGCTTTCAGCTTCTCTCTATATTTAGGAAGAATTTTTTCTGAATCCACGGATCCCGTATCAAGCGGGGGATCGTATTCTTTTCCAACATTGACGAGTGCTGCGACTTCCGTTTTAACAGGTTCGGCATTAAAAGTAAAACCAAGACCGGGGGATTTTTTGGCATCTTTGTTGAACTCTTTGAATTTATCCCACTTTTGCGGATCTTCAGTTTCCCAGATATAGTTCAGGAACTGGTTACCAAACATCCAGGAAGCTCCGGGATTGTAATTTTTTGTAGCGTCTGTTGCTTTAATAATATTATCGGAAACCTTCTCATAATGTACGCCTTCAATCCCAAAGTTGAGCAGGTTGTTCAATACTTTGTCAGTGTGCAGTAAATTGATGAGGATCATAGCCCGCTCTGGATCTTCCGATGTGGTGGAAATCCCCAGCATGGATCCTGAAGTTTCTCCAGTTGAAACGATTTTGGGTGTCATTTCAATTTGCTTCAATTTTCCCTGCAGACTGATACCATTCGCCATCTCAGCGTCTTTGCCCGGTTTCAAAGGGACGACAACCATGAATACGTTACCTGATTTTAAAGCTTCGCCTGTCCCAAGCGACGTAGTAGCTGCATCTTTATTGATATAACCTTTTTTCATAAAATCGCGGGTGATTTTCAGTGTTTCATTATACCTGTCTAGATCACTTGTTAGAACAACCTTTGTTTTATCTTGATCCTTTAGGATGACGCCGGGAATCGAAGCATCACCAAGGGCGTCGGTTTGCACAATATAATGGGCGTTGAAATTGTCTCCATTTCTTAAGAATAACGGAGTCATATCCGGCCGCTTCTCTTTGACAGACGTCAAAATCGGTTCAAGATCCTTGATTGTCTTCACTTTGGTCATATCGAGATTGAGCTCTTTGGCAATATCTGAACGATAGATTACGCCACCTTGAGCAGCTAATTCTTTATTGGTCGGCACAGCATAGTTTTTGCCGTTAATTTTAGCTCCTTCCAGGAAGATTGGATTCAACGAATCTATAATGCCTTGACCATGTTTTTTTAACAAGTTTCCGTATTTATCCAGGCTGTCATCATTCATCGGAAGAAAAGCGCCTTTCGATACATTGACAGCGTGTCCGTTCCATTGGGCTGTGAACATGATGTCGAACTTTTCGCGGGACGCGATCATCAGGTTTGCTTTATTATCCCATTGTCCCCAGTCGATTGGCATTAATTCGATTGTGGCATTGATTTTTGGCTGCAAAATTTTGTTCATAGCTTCTTGGACTTTTACTTGATCCGGTTGAATGCTTCCGGGATAAACCAATTTCAATTTATACGGCTTCAGCTGAGTAGCCGGGATGCTTTCATTACCTGAATTGTTAGTAGCTGTGGGTTGTTTATCGCCCCCGAGAACGCTGTCTTTACTATTTCCTTCTGAACATCCTACTAGTACAAAAGATATGGATAACAACAGAATGGACAGCGTAAGAACGCTTTTTTTGACTACTTTCATACGTAGAAACCTCCTTTTTCTAATTCGATTTATGCTGAACCGAGCTTTACGGTTATAGCCAATGTTTTTACAATACGGTATCATTCAACCTTTTACAGCGCCTACCGTCAAACCCTTGACAAAATATTTTTGGAAAAAAGGATAAGCGAACACAATGGGGCCGATTCCCAATACGGACATGGCCATGCGCACCGTTTCCGTCGGAAGATTAAATAACCCTCCTGCTTGACTAATTCCCTGCTGGGCCTGTGTATTGGTGGCTAGGAATTGGATATCAAGCATCGTTTTATACATTAAATACTGCAGATTCACATTTTTACTGCCGGTTATAAAGACTAGGCTTAAGAACCAATCATTCCAGTAATTTAAAGTTTGAAACAGGGCAACGGTTGCTAGTACTGGCAAAGAAAGCGGCAGAATAATTTGCGCAAATATTCTCATTTCGCTGGCTCCGTCGATCTTGGCCGATTCGATCAATGCAGGCGGTATCGTGCTCGCAAAAAACGTTCTCAGAATCATTACAAAAAAAGCGGATACCAACAGAGGGAGGATCAGAGCAGCCGCTGTATTTTTCAGATCCAGCATTTGTGTATAGACCAAGTACCACGGAACAAGTCCGCCGTTAAACAGCATAGTGAAAAACATAAAGAAGGAGAAAACGTTTTTGTGCGGAAAATCGTTGCGTGAAATTGGGTATGCATACATCGACATGATGATTACGCTGAATGTCGTACCGACAACTGTTATGAAGATAGATACCCCGAAGGACCTCAGTATTTGCTGCCAATCCTGGAACAAAAATTGATAAGCGGAAAGACTGAATGTTTCTGGTATGAAGTTATAGCCGTGAATCAAAACAGACTTTTCATCAGAAAAAGATACGGTTATCACGAGCAGGAGCGGAAGAATACATGCTGCCGTATGGAGCAAGAAAATCAGATTGATAATAAGATTAGATGTGTCCGAAATATCGTTTGCCCTGCGCCTACTCACTTTAATCACTTTACTCGTCTCCTCAAAATAACGCATTATCTTTGCTGACGCGTCGTACAATCAAGTTTGAACCAAGAACGAGAATAAATCCTACGACCGATTGAAACAAACCAGCTGCAGATGACATCCCGACATCTCCCATAGATAAAAATGTTTGATACACATAGGTATCAATGACCTGAGTGGCAGGATAAAGCGCCCCCGCGTTCCGTGTAACTTGAAAGAACAATCCGAAATCGGCATAAAATATTCTTCCGATTTGTAATAAGGTCATGACGATCATGACAGGTACGATGAGAGGAATCGTAATCTTTTTGACTTGCTGCCATTTAGAGGCACCGTCAATTAATGCAGCTTCATAATATTCGTTATCAATTCCAATGATTGCTGCCATATAGATAACGGTGAAGTAGCCGATGTTCTTCCAAATGTTTACGATTGGCAGAATAAATGGCCAGTATTTTGGATCGGAGTACCATTCTATCGGCTCAATGCCTAATTTCGGAAAAACAACGGTATTTAAAAAACCGTGGTCTTGTCCCAAAAATGCAAATACCAGATAACTTACAACGATCATAGATAAGAAGAAAGGAAGAAACATTGTACTCTGGTGGAATTTGGAAAGGAGCCTGCTGCGCATTTCATTGAACATAATGGCAAAAGAAATAGCTATCACAAGATTCAGTATAATAAACACAACATTATAACCAATGGTATTCCTGGTGATGATCCAGCGGATTCCGTTGAAAACAAAAACTTAAAGTTTTGTAAGCCTATCCAAGGACTTGCAAGGATACCCTTGGAATAATTGATGTTCTTAAATGCAATGATCACTCCGAACATCGGAAAGTAGTTGTTAATGATCAGGACAATGCCGGCTGGCAGCATCATGATATAGAAAAACCAATATTTGCGTACCGTCTTGAAAAATGCAGGCGTCGATCCTGACTTTTTCAGGTTGTGACGCCGTCTTGTTGAAAAACTTGTAGAATTACCCATAGTGCTCTATCTTCTCCCCCTTTTGGTTCCAATAACTTTATATTACCTATTAGGGGTGGGGCGTTCTATCTGAGACGTGACTACTCGAACACTATTGTGACTTGTTGATCTGGAATTTTTTTCGGTATTCTTGGGGAGAAATGCCGGTCACTCTTTTGAACATTTTGGCAAAATGCGAGAAATGACCGTAGCCGGTTACTTCGGCTACATGGCTGATTTTATTGCCCGATTCCATGAGCAGTTTTTTGGCTTTGTCCATTCTGATCCTGAGCATGTATTCGGATATGGATAGACCTGTTTCTTTTTTAAAAAGGCGGGACAAATATGCGGGATTCAGGTAGACGAAAGCAGCAATATCTTCTCTGTTCACATCTTCATGCAGATGATCGTCCATATATTTCCGGACTTTCGCGATGACAGCCGAGACATCCTGATGATGCTTGTTCATATACTCGATTCCAGCCGATACAATACGAATAGCCCAACTGCGAAGTTGGTTTAGCGAACGAGTGACGGTAGTTACATCCTGCAGCTCATCATGAGTGAACATGTTCTGAATCGACACACCCTTTTTATGAGCCACATGATAAATCATATGAATCAGTCCGTAATACAAAGCTTCCAGCGATTCCGAACGTACTCCGCCTTCTTGCATCCGATCTGTACTTTCATGAATTCGGCCCAGCAGTTCATTCAGTTTGCCGAGTTCAAAAAGCAAGAACCAATCGGAAATCAAAGGAAATGATGGCAAGCTCCCTTTCTGCTCTTCACAGCTCTGCAGATTCATAACACAATTGATCTTCGTCACATTATTTCGTTCCATGCCAAGCAATGTGCCCAGTACTTGATGGATTTCGGTAACTGGGGTCATTTCCCCGATATAACACGATAAATGACAGTGGAAAAAACGATTGCAAGCCTGTATGTATTCAGCGCATCTCCTGTTCAATTCTGGAGAAATAGGAGTGCCTCTCTGAATATAAAGGAGTACAAGATTGAAGCCGCTTTGGTCTGGAATTACACAGCCAGGAACATCCTGAAGGATCATTTCCTCACCTGCATTGCGCAAAGCGTATGCCATGATTTCTTCATCTCTTGCGTTCAATTCTTCTTTCCATTGTTCGACGCTGATCAATACTGGAATAACATGACTATGTGCATCCAACGGAATGCTGTATATCTGGAATCCCGTCTGCAGACGTTCTTGCGTCGAGGGGATTTTGCCGTTTAACACATCCTGCCAAAACCGTTCCACGAGGAAGGGCAATTGATTTAACCAATGCTTGTAATAGGCTTCGTAGGTTTTGTTATAGTCCAGCAGTTCTAGCTCGGATTGAATTTTGTGTACGGCTTTCCTGACGATCTCTTTCAACTGATCATGATCTACTGGCTTTAACAAATAATTAAAGCTTCCAAGTTGAATAGCCTTTTGTGCATAGGTGAAATTAGCGTGCCCTGTCAAAAAAATCGTTTCTGTTAAGGGAGATTGTTCCTTGACCCATTCCAACAGCTTCAAGCCGTTTGCGTCAGGCATCTCGATGTCCGAAATCATCACGTCAATTTTGTGGGACGCCATGATCTGCTTGGCATCCTCCGTACTGAAGGCCTCATAGATATGAATGAAAGACAGGTCAGACCAATCGATTCCTTGCGTAATGCCTTGTACAGCAAATTTCTCGTCATCCACCACTAACAGGTTAAACACTCGAACCATCTCCTTGTCCAAAATGATGTTGAAGAGGGAAACGAATTCTGATTTCGGCGCCGGTTTGTTCCCTATTTGCGAAATGAATCTTCGCCGTGCCATAACTCATGCGGAGCCGGCGAAGCACGTTCCAAATGCCCAAATGTCCGTCTCCCGACTGATTCGCGTAGTGATCGGAGCTCAACTCCCTCAGCATCTCTGGGGTAAATCCGTTCCCGTTATCTGAAATAGCGACGATAAAGTAATGCTGCGGATCATCAGGGTCGGGAAACGCTTCAATTTCCACGCAAAAGCGTTCTGAATTTTTTTTGTAACCGTGAATCACTGCATTTTCCACAAAAGGCTGCAATGTCAATGAAGGCAACTGAAAGTCTCGATACGATTCTTCGACCCGAATGGCGAATGTCAGGCTGTCTGGGTATCTCATGACCTGGATTTCTAGGTAATTATTAATATGCTGGATTTCATCCGCAAGCGATACGGATGTACGCTCTGTACGAATGAGATTACGAAAGTAGTCTGCCAGATGAAGCGCCATCTTCTTCACGGATTTATGGTCTTTTAGTGCGGCTAGATTGTAGATGATGTTCAAGCAGTTCATGTAAAAGTGAGGATTAATTTGCACCTGAAGATGTTTGAACTCAGCTTGCTGCACCCTGATTTTCTCCTCATAAATAGAAATTTTCAAATGCTCAATTTGCTTAACCATATCGTTGAAGGTGGAAATCAGGAACGCAAATTCGGTTGAATTGCTTTCGTTCAGACGGACATCGAATTGACCCCGGCCGATTTGTCTCATACCACGAATGAGCTGCCCCATCGGTTTAAAAAAGATTTTTTGCAAGAAAGCAAGATATAAGGCGAGTACTAGGGATACTCCCAAGGGGAGAAAGTAAATAGCTTTATGTA
Organism: Paenibacillus sp. N3.4; assembly: GCF_008017805.1. Lineage (GTDB taxonomy): Bacteria > Bacillota > Bacilli > Paenibacillales > NBRC-103111 > Paenibacillus_E. The sequence continues at coordinate 27,314 of NZ_VRTT01000051.1, forward strand.
AATAAGGCAAGTTCTGTAGGATATTTTTCTCGGCAACTATGATCAAATAATGGATTTTCGCAAGTTTCGAGAATTCACCAACAACTAGATATTCCTTTTTATTTGTCTCGTCTCGTAGGATTTGATACACCTGGTTGACAGGTTCTAATTGCTTCTTAAAACCAGCATAGGTTTGCATCGGGAAAAACTGTCCCGTTAACGGTTGTCCTTTGTCCGTAACAATGAGTGTTCCACCTCCTTCACCCACATCCCAAGTACTTAGCGGCATCGCAAGGCTGTTCAGGCTGATGAGACAACCAGCATACATTTCGGAGCCTAAATCTTTCATTTGCACGAGAAAATAAGGATCACCTGATTGAATTAATTGCCAATCATTCCCTTGGTGAGGCACCGTTTGACCCAGGATTTGCGAAAGATAGTTCTGTACAGTTTGATAACGTTCATGGAAATTCCCGCTTTCCTGGGTTACGATCAACAGGTCATCGTTGGATTTGGAATATACAAAGAAAGTGTTGATCATACTGTAGTATCCTATGTCCGTCATAAATTTGTTGTATACTTTTGTTTGGCTAAAACATAGTCATCCACAGAGGATTTATTAGTTTGCATGGAAACAATTTCCGGATCGCTTTCTAAGCGATAGAAATAGTAATCGAATTCCTTCAACATATTATCCGTTCCATTGACGTAATGGGTGAGCAACTTGCTGTAATTCAGTGAGACCTGATCGCGAACTACATTCATAGCATACATGTTGTTATAAAAAAGAAAAAACACCAGGGGAGCCACGATCAATATGAATCCGCTTACAGCTTTAAATCTGACTGAATTTTTGAAATTCATGGAATGACACCTCGATATTCTGCAAGATACTCTTATATGAATATTATACATCTTTTTCCATTCCACTATCTAACATTTCTTATGAATGATTAACACTTCCGTTACTATTCTGTTCATTCGGCCATTTATCGTGATGAAACAAGTCATCAAAGTGTTCAAGACGTCACGTTGCGGATAGAGGTCCCTTACATTGAATAGGTAAAATAAAAATACATTGAAGGGAAGGAGGTACAGCTACCAGCAAACGGCCGGCCGGGGAAGGCAAAGACGCGAAATTAAGCGACAAACATTTTGAGGAGGTATTTTTTTATATGTTGAAAAGAATGAGTTTGATCTTATGTACATTTATTATGACGATCATGTTGACTGTAACTTTCGTTCCAGCAGACAAGGCACAAGCCGCAGCAGGCTCGGTGGTTTCCCAAAACGGTCAATTGCGAGTTTCGGGAAGCAATCTGGTAAATCAGACAGGACAAACTATCCAACTAAAGGGCATGAGTTCTCATGGTTTGCAATGGTATGGACAGTTTGTGAACTACGACAGTATGAAATGGTTGAGAGACAATTGGGGAATGACTGTGTTTCGACCTGCAATGTTTACGCAAGATGGCGGATATATCAACAATCCTTCCCAAAAAAATAAGGTGAAAGAAGCGGTACAGGCCGCGATTGATCTTGGCATCTATGTGATCATCGACTGGCATGTACTGGGTGAAAAAGATCCCAACATCTATAAAGAACAGGCAAAAGGCTTTTTTAGGGAAATGGCCACACTGTATAAGGATTATCCGAATGTGATTTATGAAATCTGCAATGAACCAAATGGGTATGCCACGTGGAACGGCCACATAAAGCCTTATGCTGAGGAAGTGATTCCGGTTATCCGTTCCATTGCTCCGAATAGCATTATCATTGTAGGAACTGGAACATGGAGTCAGGATGTGAATGATGCAGCAGACAATCCTCTCTCCTACAGCAACATCATGTATACAACGCATTTCTATGCTGGCACTCACGGTCAATGGCTGAGAGATCGTATTGACTATGCGAGGAGCAAAGGTGTGGCTGTATTCATCACGGAGTGGGGGACGAGCGATGCTTCCGGTAACGGTGGTCCTTATCTTGCCGAGTCAAAACAATGGATGGACTATATAGCGAACAGACAGTTAAGCTGGGTCAATTGGTCCTTATGCGATAAAGCTGAAGCTTCCGCTGCACTAGCGCCTGGCGCAAGCCCGAATGGAGGATGGTCCGATGCGCAGTTATCGGCATCCGGTAAATTTGTCAGAGATCAAATGAAGGCTGGGTCAACGCCGCCACCCGGTGACAGCATCATTTCCGGTAAAACCTATAAGTTGGTTAATGTAGGCAGCGGTAAAGCCTTGGATGTAAACGCTGCGGGTACTGCAGACGGTTCGAACGTACAGATCTGGGATGATAACGGCACGGGCGCTCAGCAGTGGGTAATCACAGATGTTGGCGGCGGGTTGTATAAAGTTATTAATACCAACAGCAATAAAGGATTGGATGTAGCCGGTACGGCCAATGGTTCCAACGTACAAATATGGAGTTATGGCGGCGGCTTAAATCAGAAGTGGAGCATAGTAAGTGTGGGAGGAGGCGTTTATAAACTGATAGCCGGCCACAATGGCAAAGCCTTGGATGTAAATGCTGGAGGCACTGTGAATGGTACGAACGTTCAAATTTGGGATGACAATGGTACGAACGCTCAAAAGTGGAGTCTGTACAAATTAAATTAGGGAACAGCAACCAGAAACTGCCTGTGATCACTTGTTTTTAGAGAGGTCGCAGGCTTTTTCTTTGGTTCCTTGTCCCGGGGGGCACGGTGGCCCTCTTGCTGAATACGCCATGATGACCTTTGTGTTGTAGTGTTTTGGAACATTTTAAACGAGAATGTCACAATAGTGTTCAAAAGATCATATTACAGATAGAACCAAATTATGGTAAAATATATAATTAAATTACGAAAGAGATTGAATCCGAGTACACCCGTGAGAGGGCGGGAAAAGCATATTTACAGGAGGCTGAAACATGAGAAAACAATTTTCAAATATATTGTTATCGCTTTCAATTTCTTTGGGCGCAATATCTTCCGTGATGCCTCTTACAACGAAAGCTGCTGAAGCACCATTGGTTGGTACGACGGTGAAGGTAGATCAGATTGGATATTTGCTTAGTGCCGACAAAGTGGCATTAGTGACTGAGACAACAGCAGCCGACCAGTTTCAATTGATCAACTTGGATTCCAATAAGAAGGTGTATAGCGGAAAGCTATCTGCTGCTGTCAACGATTCGAATTCCGGTGACACTATCAGGAAGGCGGATTTCTCTTCCTATAAGGAACCAGGGACCTATGTGTTGCAGATAGAGGGGGGCGGAGTCTCCTATCCGTTCCGTATCGGAGAGGATGTGTATCGGAACTCCCTGCTGCAGGCGATCCGCTCCTATGCGCTTGGAAGATCCGGGACTGCAATTAGCGACGGTCTGACCGGTCTTTTCCATCAAGCGGGGCATACGCAGGACAAACAAGCATTGATGTACTTCACGGATGAGTTTCATCAGAAAGGCGATATTATCGATGTCAGCGGCGGATGGTATGATGCGGGGGACTTCGGTAAGTACATCCCAACCGCTACAGTCAGCACGGCCCAACTGCTGCTTGCCTATGAGTTTGCCCCTTCAAAATTTTATAAAGGACAGATGGTTTTACCTGAAGGCTCAACGAATGACAGTAAGTTACCCGACCTTCTCGCCGAAACGAAATTCGAGCTGGATTGGATGAAGAAGATGCAACGTGGCGACGGATCTGTCTATTTTAAGGTAGCAGGAAAGGGATGGCCAGGATTTATTAAGCCTGAGTTGGATATCCAAGATCGTTATGTGTACGGAATGTCCACTTACGGAACCGCTCAGTACGTCGGCGTTATGGCGATGGCTGCGCGTATCTACCAGTCGTTTGATACCGTCTATGCGAAGGAACTACTGAATAATGCGCTTAAAGCGCAGCAATATTTGGAGAAGCATCCATCTCCAGAATTCCGCTCAGATAAGGATCAAGACAGCGGTTCGGGAGCCTATGGCAAAACGACAGACAACGAGGAGCGCATATGGGCTGCAGCAGAGCTGCTAAAAACGACAGGCAATAGGGATTATGACCTCTATATCAAGGAGCATTTCGCGGATCAGCTGACTCAGACTTCCGGACCGATATCATGGGCAAACAGTATTCTGCTTGGACAATACGCATACGCTTCCAGCGAACATGCGGATACTTCTCTCAAAGAGAAGGTGAAAGTCGCCATTCTTGCCTATGCGGATTCAGTGCTGGAGAAGATCTCGAATGACGGCTATCATGTTGCCTTAAGTACGGACCAATATGGTTGGGGCTCGGCCAAGGATAGTGTAGCGCTAGGAAACGTTCTCTTGCTGGCAAATACCTTGTCAGCAAAAGAAGCTTATGTACAGGGAGCGCTTGATCAGCTTCACTATTTGTTAGGCCGAAATGCAACCGGCTACACCTATATGACCGGATCCGGTACGAAAATGCCTCTACACCCACATAACCGCATTATGGCCGGAACGCATACTTACATCCCAGGGCTTGTCGTTGGCGGACCTAATAAATTCGGTGGGGACCCTACAATTGATAGAATCCTAAAGGATGCGGATGGCAGCATACCGCCTGCCAAGGCTTATGTAGACATTTTGGATTCCTATTCAACGAATGAACATGCAATCGATTATACAGCTCCTGTGGCGTTTGCTCTTGCTTATTTTACCAAAGGGGATATTGCGATGGCTCCGACACCCACAGCAGACGACCATAATGTGGTTTCTAACGCCCCAAAAGGGAATGTAGAAAGAAATTACATTGGAGCTTTCGGTTCCTCCGATCCATTCAGTGATCCCTCTTCTAAGATAACCCGCACGATATCGTCAGACGGCTTGCTTAATGTGGAGTACAATCTCCATCCTGGAGGTTGGCTCGGCGCTCCTGCAAGCGTCAACGAGAATTGGTCTGACTTCAGTGGCATGAATCTGGATGTTAAGGGAGGCACAGGGAATTCGATTCGCGTTGAACTGACGGACGGCAACGGTGTCCATTACGAGAAAATTATTGTTGACGATGCAAAGGAAGGCAAGACGGTGGCGCTGCTGTTTAACGAGTTTACGCAGCGTAAGGATTACCAACCTGAAGGAGTGGATATGAAGAAAAGTTTCTCCTTAAATCCGGTACGCGGTCTGACCTTATCACCACTAAGTGGGGAGGGTATGATTACTTTCGCTAATCTGATGCTAATCAAAGGAAGCTCTTAGGTCTGTAATATTTTCAATCATAAGTAGAAAGGGGGGAAATGATATTTGGATTTAGCCCAGGATAAGTGATTTTTCTTGGCCAAGACTTATATTAACAAGGAGTGAGAGATAATAATGACTTACGAAAAGATTGTCGAGATCGTTGCTATGGTATTCCGACTAGAGGTTGATCATGTCAAACGTCTGTCCAGAGATGAGCCACTTAGTAGAATTGGCTTGGACTCTATCAATTGCATGGAAATTGTCGTGAATATCGAGGAGGAATTTTCGATTGTTTTTAACGATGAAGAGTTGTTGCTTGATAATTTAAACACACTGGACAAGTTGATTCACATGGTGGAGCAAAAGACAGGGGAGCACACTTTGATCTAGGGCAGGAGGAAGCTGAAATGGCTTTAATTGAAGTGAGGGATTTAGTTAAGGAGTATAAATTAAATGTACGAAATAGAGGAGTACTAGGCTCTCTCAAAAATTTATTGATCCCCGAGTATACGACCAAAAAAGCGGTCGACGGGATTAATTTCTCTATCGAAAAGGGGGAAACGGTCGGTTTCATCGGTCCGAATGGAGCAGGCAAGTCTTCTACAGTGAAAATGTTGACCGGCATTTTGGTGCCTTCATCGGGAACGATCAACATTGGTGGCCTTTGTCCCTATAAGGATCGCAAGAAGAACACCTCAAGATTAGGTGTTGTTTTCGGTCAGCGAACACAGCTATGGTGGGATTTGCCCGTTAGCGATACCTATGATTTGTTGAAGCACATATATAAAATCCCAGAGCGTGTGTATAAGAAAAATATGGATATGTTCAGCGAGATGCTGGATCTGCACACGTTCATACGTCAGCCGGTTAGGCAGCTTAGTCTTGGACAGAAAATGCGAGCGGACATTGCAGCCGCACTGCTGCACGATCCGGAAATTATTTTTTTCGATGAGCCGACGATTGGACTGGATGTCATTGCCAAGGAAAAAATACGTAATTTTGTCAAGCAGATTAATAAAGAAAAGGGCACAACGATGCTCTTTACCACGCACGATATGGTTGATATTGAAAAAACGTGCGAACGCATGATCATTATTGACCATGGCACCAACATTTATGACGGTACTGTCGATGAAATTAAACGGAATTACGGCAGGGAGCGTATTCTTGCTGTCGAGTTTAGTGAAGCCCATTTGAACGTCTTCATACCGGGGGCTCAGCTTATGAACGAGAAGGACAATAAGAAATGGTTCCGGTTTTCCAAAGATGATATTCAGGTGTCTGATCTGATCAGCACTTTGTCGCAGAAATATAACATCGTGGATTTGACCGTCGAGGAGACTGATATTGAAGAAATCATTCGGCAGATTTATCAGGGAGGTATCCATTTGAGTGAGAGTTTATCTGGAGTTTGCTAAGAAATCATTCCAGAATAATATCGTCTACAGGATGGACTATTTAGCGGGTGTCGTGAATGCCATTGTGATGATTTTCGTCAATATTTCCATTTGGAAAGCCATTTATGAAGAGGAGGAATCGTTGGAAGGCGTTCAATTTAAAATGTTGGTCACCTATATTGTTCTCTCCTTCCTGATGCAGGTCGTCTATATGATGGACGAATATATCATCGAATCAAAAGTAAGGAGCGGACTTATTTCCTCAGATTTGTTGAAGCCCATAAATTTCCGGCTTTATCTTCTATCCCATCATTTGGGAACAACAGTTTTCCGCCTTCTTATGCAGCTCTTGCCTGCCATTATCGTCTCCATTTTCTTATTCAAACTGCTGATGCCGTTTTCCACGATCATGTTTGTTTATTTCATACTTAGCGCATTGCTTGGTTATTTGGTCTTATACAACCTTAACTTTATCGTATGGGTAAGTTCGTTTTGGTTCTACTGGACGTTCAGTTTGGTAACGATCAAAGATGCGGCTGTGATGATATTCTCAGGAGCATTGATCCCTCTTTGGTTTTTACCTCAGGGGATTGTGGACTTCATCAAGCTGACACCGTTCGATTCGATCTTTTATACGCCGATTCGGGTTTATTTGGGCATGATTCCGCAGGAAGAGATTTGGAGCAGCCTGATGAGACAAGCATTTTGGATTGTGATTCTATTTGTGATCGGCCAACTCCTATGGAAGGCGGCAGCCAAGAAATTGGTTATACAGGGGGGATAATAAATGCAGTATACATGGTTGGAATTGCTCTCCTTATTTTTTCACTATACGAAACTGACATTAAAGACAACACTTGAGTACAAATTCGATAGATCATTGATTACGATCGCCATTTTTTGCCGGGAAATGATTAGCGTGACGGTTATGGTTCTTATTCTTCTACGTTTCTTGCATATCAAAGGGTGGGAAATGAATGAATTGATGTTCCTCTACAGTTTCTTGTTCTTATCCTATAGCTTGTTTGTTTTTCTATTTGCCGGCGTTCGGGATTTCGACGGTATGGTCCATTCGGGTGAGTTTGACCGATTTCTCACAAGGCCGCTTGGTTTACTTTATCAAATCATTGCATCCAGAGTCGATTACCCGGCTACGCTCGGTCATGGGATTGTAGGTATAATTTTGTTTGCCAATACAGCCTTTTCTGTAGGTATTCACTGGAATTTTCCTAATATGGTGTTCTATATCCTGGCTTTGCTGGGGGGAGCAATTATACAGGCATCGATCTTTATGCTTTCGGCTTGCTTCAGTTTCTGGTCGGTCAAAACGGAAAATTTGCGCAATCTGATTTTCTTCAATACAAGGAGAATGGCCGGTTACCCGATCAGTTTTTATCCAACTATGATTCAGAAGCTGCTCATTTTCGTTGTGCCTTTTTCATTCGTCAATTATTTTCCTGCCCAATTTTTTCTGAACAAAGGGGGGGCTGATCAGTTTTGGGGTGGATATATGTATATGACACCGCTCGTTGGCCTCGTGATGTTCACGCTGGTTAGTGTTATATGGAAATTCGGCGTGAGAAATTATACGAGTACAGGCAATTCCATGTACTAATTCTTCTTTAAGAAGTGTTGAGGAGCTATTTCATGAAAAAGTATACGAATCTAATTGTTCTTGGCATTTTGCTGGCAGCCGCAGCGATCTACCTCACCGCAAGAACGGTGAACTTGAACGACGTGCTTCTCGGGATCGGCTATTTCGATAAGAAGATCAGTCTGATCAACACTGGCGATGTGCATGGACATCTCGTTTACGAAGAGGCCAATGGAGGTTATTATACGCTCGATGAAGTCAATGTGCAGATGGGATTGCCGCTCGTGAAAGGGATCGTGAATGAGTTGCGTCAGGAAAATCCAGATTCGCTATTCATTGACAGCGGAGATATGTTCCACGGAACGAATGAGGCTAACATTGATGAAGCGAAGGGTGTTGTGGAAGCTGCCAATCTGATGGGTTATGATGCGATGGTGCTCGGGAACCATGATCTGGATTTTGGCTTTGATCGTGCAGAGGCCATTAGAGCGGAACTTAAGTATCCCATTCTTTCAGCCAATACTTGGCGTGATGGTAAACCAGCATTCGATGCCTACAAAATTGTTACCGTAGGCGGCAAAAAAATCGGTATTTTCGGATTGACTGTACCTGAATCGTTATCCAATATGAACGTATCAGATCCGAAAGGCGTACAGTTCGAAGACCCTGCTAAGTCGGCCCAAAAAGTGATAGCTGACTTACAGACGCAAAGGTCGATGCCATTATTCTTCTCTCGCACTTGGGCGACGATTTGGACAAGGAGTTGATTAAAAAGGTTGATGGGATTGATTTTATTTTGTCCGGTCATCATCACTGGCTGTACACGGATGTGGCGAAGATCAATAACACGTATTATGCCGAGCCGGGATCTTATACTACCCATGTCGGTCTAGCCAATTTGTATTTCAGAAACGGCAAGGTAGCTGCGGTAGGTTGGAGTCTTCATAAAACGACGGATCGCTCTAAACAAGATAAGGCTGTGGCTGAAGTTGCCGATGCCTATCATGCTATAGCTCTTGAAAAGGGTAAGGAAGTAATCGGTTCATCCATCGTGCAGCTCAATGGAGTGCGTTCACAGGTGCGCTCGAAAGAAACGAATTTGGCCGATCTTATTGCGGATGCGATGAGGCAGGAAGGAGGGGCGGATATAGCGCTTCTGAACGGAGGGGGCATTCGTGAGAGTATTCCTAAAGGTGAAATCAATCTTTACGACGTAGGGAAGCCGCTCCCTTTTGTCAATTCGTTGATGGTTGTCGAGGTGCAAGGAGACAGGATTTACGATGCGTTGGAACGGGGACTTCGAGAATGGCCGAATGGAGCCAGCAATGGAGGATTCCTGCAAGTATCTGGTATTGCCTATGAGATCGACGGCTCTAAGCCCGCTGGGAAGAGATTAGTTCGTGTCAATAAGGATGGGCAGCCGCTGGACAAGAATAAGGTGTTCAAGGTAGCTACGAATGATTACCTGGTCAATGGGGGCGATAACTTTGAGGAGTTCAAAGATGCCAAACTGATCAGTCGTGGTGGCTTATTGCGAGATGTACTGGCTGCATATATGAAGAGAAATGGAACCGTATCGCAAGAGACAGACGGCCGAATTAAAATTGTCAACGAAAGGTATAAATAAGAGGCGAGAGGATGTAAGCAATGAAAAATTCAGTTGAAAATGTGCCGAGATATTATGAGACATATATCAATGATTGCTTTGCGGCTGCTTATGGGGCTTGCTTGGCTCATCAAGGGCATAATCCAAATATCGTGCTCGCTGACTATCTATCTTTTATGTTTAAAGAGGAAACGGGTTATATGGGTACGACCTACATGTACAGGTACTCGACGTCTGTTGAGTTTACTGAATCTGAGTTGAATTCGTCACTGGAGTTTGCCTACTTTCCTAAGACAACTTATTTCAAAGGCAGTCAAGAGACAGAGGGAGCTATAAAGCATAACGATCGCATACAGATAAGTCTAAACATCCATGATGATCCCCAAGTGGCGGCTGATCGAGTGAGAGAATTGATTGATGAGAATAAGCCTGTTGCTGCTGTTGTGGATTTGTATTATATGAGCTACCACAGAGCTTATCTAAAAGAACATGGGCTGCATGCAGTTGTTATTACAGGTTATGACGATGATCAGAAGACCTACGATATTTTTGATAAATACTTGCTTTCCAGCAGTGACTTTGACGGTAAAGTTCCGATGGATGCTTTCATGCAAGCGAGACTATCCGATACTCCGCGCATGAGTTCGGTTGTTGGCGAGTATAGAAGGCCCATTCGTCACTTGTGGATGGAATTCGATACGGGACGGGAGTTCCAAATAACGAAGGATAGGCTGATAGCTGTTCTTCAAGAGAGCTATACACGTATGAGGGGAGAACAGCCTTTTCATGCTGGAGAAAGTGGTCTAGGGCGTATAGATGCTTTTAGGAAAAGCATACTGCAAAGGAAAGAACAACCCATTGATGAGACTGTGGCTCTCTTCTTTAAGGAATATTACAACACGTGTCTCAAAAGGGTAGCTCGAGGGCGGTATCGATTTCTTGTCTTTGTTGAGGAAATCGCCAACCTGCTGCCGCAAGAGGCTGTGGCCATCCTCGGCGATCAACTAAGAGAATCAGCCAAACGATGGGATATTTGCGCCAATTTAGCACTTAAACTGGCTATTAGCAAAGCTCCTCGATTGCTTGACGATCTGGAACGCAATTTGCAAGCTATCATCGAAATTGAAAGCCATGTTGTAGAACAGCTTCGAATCTGCCTGTTGACCCTATCTAGAAAGGAGAATGATCACAATGAACGTGAAACAACAAATTCAAGCAGCTATTAACGAAATTGCTATCGGTGTCGAGGAGGATGAATTGACGGATGAGATGATGCTGAGAGACTTAGGCATCGACTCCTTGAAATACGTAGAGCTGCTTGTTCGTATCGAGGAGCTTTGCGAAATCGTCTTCGACGAATCCGATTTAGGCATGGAATCTCTCCGTAGTGTCGGTGATTTAGCCGCGCTTACAAATAAAACAATAGCAAAAAGAGCAGGCTGATATGAGCTTATGGAGCGTGCTGGAATGTGCCATGCAGGTGAACGGTAGCGGACCTGCCTTAACAAGGCAAGACGGTTCCATTATGCAATATGCGGAACTTTTGGAGTACGTAAAGTTAAAGGCACGTAAGATTGGCAAATTTATACCGGCTGGCAGCAAAGTTGCCGTCATGGATGAGCATCCATTCTATGAAGCGGTACATGTGCTTGCTTTCATTATGCTTCAGGTGACGATCATACCGATGACACTGAAATACGGCGAGCAGCGCTGCGCACAGATTATTAGGCATACCGAGCCTGATTTTCTATACACGAGTCAGACCTCGATTGTTACGGAAATACTCATTGAAGCATGCAAATCGGCTGGAACCATGATCATCGCTGATCAGGCGGTTTGCTGAGCGCAGAGCGTCGGAATCGAGAGATGAGTTGGAGCGGGTTAACGGGGGAACTGCCTCCTAGCTTTATAATGTACACGTCAGGCAGTACGGGATTACCAAAGGGGGCGGTGCTAACCTACGAGAATGTTTGGGCGAACATCCTAGACATTCAGTCTTATTTTGAAGTGAAGTCAGATGATCATCTGCTCATCCATCGTTCTTTAAGTCACGCTTCGGTGATGACTGGCGAGTTTTTATACGGAATCATAGCCGGCGCCCAGTTGACGTTCTATCATGAAGCTTTTGTGCCCCGAAGGCTGCTTCATTTTATGGAAAATAAGAGAATAACCGTATTTTGTTCAACGCCGACGATTTTGTATCAATTGGCTTTAGACAAATCGGATTATTCCCTGCCGCTTCTCCGTCAAGTGGCGCTTATGGGAGAATATTTGCATAAACAGGTAACTCTCAAGATCAAAGAAAAATTTCCACATGTTCATTTCTATTTGTTGTATGGGCAGACGGAAGCAGCGCCTCGAATCACGTATTTGCCTTCCTGTTATTTTACAGTGAAAGAGGGATGTATCGGGATACCTTTACCGAGCATAGAGATCCGAATCATCGACGAAGAGGGGAACGAAATGAAGCACGGCCAGAGCGGCGAACTGCTTGTAAGAGGGCCTAATATATTCCTCGGCTACTGGGCCCAACCGGAATTGACGGCGGTTAAGCTGCAAGGAGGCTGGCTGCATACCGGGGATATGGTCTACGAAGGTGAAGATCGGTATTTATATATTTCGGGAAGAAAGGACGATATGATCATCCGCGCGGGTATGAATATTTACCCAAAAGAAATTGAAGAGGTTCTATTGGAGGATGCGCGTATTCGCGAGGTTGTCGTCAGCGGTATCGCCGATCCCAGATACGGGCAGAAGCTTCAAATTATGTTAGTGCCAGATATTGAAGGCATGATTACGAAAGCTGACGTGCTGCAAATATGCCAGAGAAAGCTTGCTTCTTACCAGTACCCGGATGTCATTCATATTGTCAAGGAGATTCCCCGTAACGCTGTTGGTAAAATCATCAGAAAACAATTCATGTAAGTTATGCATCCATTCTAAGAAGGAGTGATTCATTTGAACAAGACATTAGAGCAGGAACTCGTATTGGAACTGTCGCAATTTCGCAATCCGAACACTGAACGTATGAAAGAGCTGGTGACCCAGAAATTGGACTGGGCAGAAATATTGGGTCATCTGGTCTACAACCGGACAGCTGGTATTGCGTATCATGTGTTGCGTATGAGCGAAATTCCTTTTTTTAACAGAGAATTCGAATTCGGCTTGTTTTTAATTCATGAGATACAGAGGTTGCGGACGCAATCGCATCGTTCCTATATCTCGCAAATCGCTGCTGCAATGAATGCAAGCGGGATTCCCCATGCGTTCTTGAAAGGCTCTATTCTTGCGCACTCCATCTATCCGGTAGGCTGCCGAATTTCCAGTGACATTGATATTTTGCTGCGAGCGAGTGATCTGACGGCGTGCGGTAATGTCATGAAGGAGCTTGGGTTTATTCAAGGGTTCTATGATGAGAATGAACGTGTTGTCGTTCCTGCCACCCGCCGGGAAATCCTGAACCATCGGATGAACTACGGCGAGGTTGTTCCGTACCGTAAGGCCGTTCAAGAGCCGGGCATCAATTTGATCGAAATTGATATCAATTTTTCGCTGGATTGGATGGCACAAGGCACGGAGAAAGCAGTCGATAACTTTATCCAAGAGGCAGAAGCGTATCAATTTAATGCAGGAGAGCAAATTAGTTCCTTGCCCAAAGAGTATTTCTTGGCGCATTTGTGTGTTCATTTGTTCAAGGAAGCGGCTGTGATAACCTGGATAGATTTTCAACGTGATTTAGGGCTATACAAATTCGTGGACATTTATGGTTTCTTAACGGACCCGCATATTGATCTGAATTGGGACAAATTTGTAGCCATCCTGACGAACAATCAAATTATTAACGAAGCCTACTATGCTCTGGAGCATACGAGGGTGTTCTTCCCGATTCTAAATCAGTATGAGGGCTTTATTGACATGTTGAACGATATCAAGCCCGCAAATACCGACTATTTGGAGCAGGTTGTTGATGCTTCCAACGCTCAACTCGTGTACCAGTGGAATAAGGACTTGATCAGTCGCTTTTTCGATTTGAAACGCTACAATTGCTTGGATCGAGTAGTGAGCAGTGTGCAAAAAATGATATGAACAACAACGACTTTATCCCAAATCACAAAAAGGGCGTATTGGTCGTGTACGAAGGGATTAGCGGTTCGGGAAAAAGCGAGGGAATTGCCAAATTACTCCATTATTTAAATACACAAGATTTCTCACCAGTCGTCATCGAATGGAATGCTAACAAAGCCATCCGATCTATAGTCAAAAAGCTGGACCACATCGGACTACTCACATCGAACGTGTACAGCCTGCTGCAATGGCTTAGTTTCATCATCGATTACATGTTCATTCTTAAGCCATCAATTTGGAAGAACAAGATCGTGATCATGGATAGATATTTATACACGGGTATCACTAGGGATGATGTAAATGGCGCGATGACTTGGCTAGGGTGGATACTGTGCAAATGCGTCAGGAAACCTGATGTAGTGCTTTTTTACGATACATCGCCACTCGTGTGCCTTGATCGCATTCGCAGGCGAGGGAAGACTTTGTTTCATACGAGGAAGAAGGGGGCTGAGGAAGATACAGACCTAACCTATCTGGAGGAGTTGAGAGGGTCTTACCACCGTGTTTTCTCATACCTGCGGCAAAGGAAGATGAATATTGTATTTGTGGAAGAAGATTCGGTTGGTGTCCACAAGCATATCGAAGGCTTCATCAATAAAAAAAGCTCTTACTGTCGCTATTGTGAAACCAATCATTCATTAACTAACCAAAAGGAGAAGGCGAGGTAAATGGAATGGAATTGCAGGCGTATTTGGAAAAGTTGGTTTCCAACAGCCACTGCCCGATCACATTTGCCGGAGACATCCCGAATGCGCTAAGCAGGTGGTTGGTGCGAAGCGCATTTACGAATGATGTCAAGCAAATGGGAATGGAGCCTTATCTGGACACGGAAGCCCGATTGTTGTACTTCAACGAACTTGTTATCCTTCCCCGGGAGGAAATAGAAGCGAATTGGCGACAGTACACTGCCGAAATGGTTAATCGCTACCAAGAAGTGAACACGCCCAAAAATCTATTTACAATTGAACCGGATAAATATATGTATGGGCTAAACACGGTGTATTGCCAGAAAGAACAAGATATTCTAGTCAATGTGATTACCTATTTCCCTACGCCAATCCGGATGTGGATCAATGGACAGCTTGTCGTAACAGGGAATCACGATTATTTGATAAAGGATTACTTCTTCTTGTACCGGTTTCGCGAAGGAAGCAATACCGTTTTGTTCGAATGCCCCCTTGCCTTGAGAGTGCCTTTGAATACGCAGGAGATCATCGTTAAGCTCAATCCGGTTGACTGTTTAGCGGATAACGGTAAAGAATTTGTAGATGAGGAATTATTGGTCGCCTATAAGCAATCTTACAGCCTTTTCCCAGAACGTGTATTTTATATGTCCAATGAGGAACTACAGTTGATCGTTCTTCCTCAATATATGGATCGTCAAACTGGAACTGAGATTGTTCATGTCAGAATCTTTAATGCGGCAGGAGATCTATTGCAGGCTAAGGAGCTGGCTGCTTCTTCTGTTGCAACCTTTCCATGGCAGGACAACTTTAACGGTCTGCTCCGCATACGCGCCGAAGGAGCGGGAGATACTGCCAAGGTGGGCGAGGCCTACGTGTATTTCGGTGAATTTCAGAGCAGCATAGACCAGATGATACAGCAAGTGGAGAAGAGGCTGGACTGCGATCACTCTGTGATCACGACCATCAAGGAGATGGTGGCTCTGCCTAATGCCTTCAAGGCCTTGAATCAGTATGTGCCGAATGTTTGTTACCTTACTCTTTTTCAAGTCTTGGAGAAATTCATTCGATACGCCAGCACTTCTGAGAAGCAGGTTAAACAGACGTATCGAGATGTATTTGGATCGAGTTTCACCGTTTATGAACCCCAGCCAAACGGAGATCGGCTTGTTGCTTACACGGTGCATATACCGGATGACTATAATCCGGAAGCATCCTACCCATTGGTCGTCTATTTCCACGATGCACTAGCTCGAGCTTATCCGGTGGATCTCCCTTGGGTGAAACGCAGTACCATCTCGGATGCTATTATTATCAGCATCGTCGGGATTGGCAGGTTGAATTATGTGGATGACGTCAACGTCATTCGTATGATCAAGAGACTTACAGAGACCTACAACGTGAATCGGAACCGCGTTTATCTGATCGGTCACTGTACGGGCGGTTCGAAAACACTTCGCATGGCGATGCAAGTGCCGGATACATTTGCCGGGATCGCCAGCGTCATTGGCGATTTACGGTTAAATATTAATAAGCCTGAATATGCACTGATCGATAACATGAGCAATATGACTGTTTTAGGATTGACGAGCACCGAACACTGGTTTTTTAACTCTACGCGAATCATGCACTTTTTAAAAAGGCTGCCCAAGTCAACAACTCGTATCGTTCACGGCTTTATGCATAACGAGTTCAATGCCATATTGAATTCCAAAAAGTTGCTCCATAAGCTGATAGCCGAGCAGCGAGATCCTTATCCCGAAGAGCTCAAGCTTTCCGCTCTAGAACCGGGATACAATAAAACCTATTGGCTTAAGGTAGAAGCAATTGACAATTTGGAAGAGGCGTCACAGATTTGGGCAAGAAAGATGGCTCCTAATCGAATAGAAATTGAAATGAACAATATCGAATGCTTTAGTTTACTTATTAACAGGGAGAAGATGATCCTCGCCGATATGATAGAAATTGCGGTGAATGGCGCCGTTCAACGAGTTGGTCTTGCTCCTTTTTGCAAATTTTGGGTAAACTGGCAGATGGATAAATATAGCATAGAGGCCGTCCCTATGAATGAACAAGAGTTTGAGAGAGAGTATCATGCCATCGATGTAGATGAAGAAAAACTGGGGATCAAGCAAATTTATTTGAGCGCTTGTACGATAGTAAAACCTGAAGGCAGTAATCCAAGCAAGCTGAGCCTAGTTAGCAAGCTTGCCTACTTGCTGCAAAATCCGATCAAAGACCGCTATATTTATTACAAATATGAGGCAATCAATGAGCAAGATTTGGATTGGGAACAGGAGAGTCCAAGTCTTGCCAACCATGTGTTTATCATTGACACCAGGAGCAAGAGCGAGAAACAAGAAAAGCTGCTAGCTACATTAGACATGAATATGGATGAAGAAAGACTTATTTACCGTGGGCAAATGTTTGTCGGGACGTACTTTACTTTTATAAAATGCCGTCATCCTTATTATAACGAGCGACTTCTGCTAATTGTGGCTTTCAATGATGATCAGGTAGAGACGGAAATCATCACATGGATGAATGCTTTTGAAACAAATCCACTGTTTTATAACGACGCTGTTGTTTTCCATGATGGAAGGTACCACGGGTTTAGAGATCGGCCCATATTTCTGGCTAGGGGTAATGGTGAGTATGAATCAACATACATGGAAGAATATTGCTAACACATATGGCACTCCTGCGTACATCTACGATGGGAACAAAATTGCGGAGCAATACGAGCTATTGAAGAACTGTTTGCCTGAGCCATTCGAGATTTTTTATTCGGTTAAGTCTAACCCACTGCTAGGCATATGCGAGTTATTAAAGAAATTGGGATCGTGCATAGAGGTTGCATCCTCCGGAGAATTGTACATGGCGCTGCAGGCAGGTTTTCATCCTAGTCAAATCATTTTCACAAGTCCTGGAAAGACCTACACGGATCTTCTTTATGCGATCGAAACGGGCATATACAGTATCAATGTCGAATCACTTGAAGAAGCGAAGCTGATTCATCAAATAGCAAGCGGTAGGCGGCGCAAGGTGAATATTTCTCTACGTATTAATCCGAACTTCAATATCAACGGTGCGGGCATGAAAATGACTGGGGTTCCGACGCAGTTCGGGATCGACCAGTCCTTTCTAAAAGAGACAATGGAAATCATTCAAGCATTACCATTTGTTCGTATTCATGGGATTCATATTTTCTCGGGAAGCCAGATGCTGAATGCAAATCATATCGTTTTGACGGTGGAAGAAATCATGAAGCTTACAGTAGATTTAATGGACACTTATCACTTTGAGCTTGACTTTCTGGATTTGGGGGGCGGATTTGGCATCCCTTACTTTAAAGGAGAATCCTATCTGGAGACGGAGCAACTCCAAAGCGGTTTAGCCGAATTGTGGGGGCGATACAAGAAAAGGCTGGCAGGTGTCCGAATTGGAGTGGAAAGCGGGCGCTTTTTGCTCGCTGAAGCGGGTTCGTTTATGACGAGGGTACTCTATGTTAAAGAAAGTAAGGGAAGTAAATACCTCGTCTGCGATGGTGGCTCGAATCAGCATGCTTCAACTGCTTTTTTGGGGCGATATGTAAGAAATAATTTCCCAATGCGATTGCTTGGAAAAGATGGGGATCTAGAAGAGTTAAATGTCGTAGGTTCGCTCTGTACCCCTACTGATGTCTTGGGGCAAAAGGTGATGCTGCCTAATGCCGAGCCTGGAGATCTGCTCATTATTGATAAATCGGGAGCTTACGGACTGACGCATAGTCCCGTTTTGTTCCTTAGCCATGTGCTGCCTCCGGAGATCATTTGCTTGGATGGGGAGATTAGGGTATTGAGGGAGAGAGGTCACTATGCGGATTTCCTAAGAGGACAGCATTCATTTTGTTGATTTGAAAGGAGTGGAAGAGATGGCCGAAACGTTTCATTTGATTGAATATTTGACCGTTCAACGAACGAAAGGTACTATCATTTGGCTGTTGAACATAGGTGCGGAGAAGTACTGGAACCGTCTTCAAGCAGGAATTGTGGACCGCAGCGAGGATCGTATTGTGAATCGGGTGGAGGAGATGAACTTGCTGCTGTGCCGTGAACAGGATATCCTTATTTTGCGTGAGCAGCCGGATCCTGCCTATCTCGAGCAGCTTAGGCAGTGGGGATTCTCAATCCCGAGATTTGTTGTACCGGAGCATTCGGATGCGCTTACACCGATTGCTGAACTGGTATTGAGAGATCAAAAGCTGCTATTGGAGCTTGAGCTCGCAGCGGCTGAGCAGGAAGATGTTTATTTTGTACCTTATGCCGTCACGTATTTGGAGGAGCAAATTGCGGAACACTGCGGGCTGTGCCTCATAGGAGCCCCATCTGATTTACAATCCAAGGTCAATGATAAGGTGTTCAATCGGGAGATTGCCGAAACGCTCGGGTTGGCAACTTGCCAAGGCTTTGTGTGTAGCGATATAGAGGAAATTAGAGAGGCCTATCATCAATTGATGGAATGTGTGAATAACTTCGAAAAAGTCATAATCAAAGAACCGCACGGCGCCTCGGGCAAAGGGCTCTATATCATTGACAACATGGATAAGCTTTCATCATTGCTCACACGCTTGTCGAGAAGCGCAAGGCAGAATCCGAATGCGCGGTGGCTCGTAGAGGCTGGTACGAGAAGAAGGCGGATCTGAATTATCAGATCTATATTTCACCACATGGCTCCGTGGAGATGTTCTCCCTGAAGCAGCAGGTTTTACGGGATACCGTATATATCGGCTCCAAAATTCCAGTTGATCTGAGTCCTGAGATTATCGAGAAGTACCGAGGATATGCGAAGCAGATTGGGTCTTATCTGTATCGGATAGGCTATACCGGAGTTGCGGGTATTGACTCCATTATTACAATGGACGACACGATCATTCCGATTATTGAAATTAACGGAAGATTCACGTTGTCTACGTATATTTCCTTTATGGAACCTATACTGCACGATGTCAAATTGTTTTCACGGTATTTCAAGTGGATATTGGATAAGCCATGCGATTTCACAGAGGTGTGCAGCTTGTTGAGACAGGAGGGACTGCTCTATGACCCTGCCACCAGAGAAGGCATCGTTGTTTATACATCCGGAACGCTGCCTACACAGCAGGATGAAGGCGGATCATCTTACACGGGACGCTTGTTTACACTTCTAGTATCTAAGGATTGGGCAAACATCGAAGCCTTAAACTTCGGCTTGGAGCATTTCATTGATCGATTATCCAATCGGATTACGGTTTAACGGTTAGTAAGCATTAATAAGGCATAGTTCGATCAGTTCTTTACTGATTGCATTATGCCTTTTTACATAGAAATTGGTATCTCTAGGAGCATAATCAACAAGATTAATGATAGACGATCGCGTGATAATGCTCAGACACCGAGCCCCAAATGGAGGCATTAAAAATAAAAAGGACGTGTCTGGGTTGATCGTTGACAGCAACCAAGGATTCCAGTACACGTCCTACGAGTACCACGACATGATGACAAAGATTGTAGTCCGAATCAGTTATTTAGGACCAAGGTGTTTCATGGATCTTAAGGCTGAATCCCCCAGACAAGAGTGCCGTTCTGGAAGAGAGTCACTTTGTCCCAGTTAGCATAAGACGTCTTTGACCCATCGAACGAGTAGTCGTTTAATTGGTTAAAGTTCGACCAATCCGTTTTGGACATCCGGAGCTGGATATCGCCGGACTGTCCGCCTGCCGGAATCGAACCTGCTCCTGAGGTAAAGCTGAGCTCGACATACGTGTCCGTATTGATGCCGGTGGCGCTGACGAACGTTATTTGGATATTAGTGCCGCCGACCTGCGCCCAATCGATCCATGAGTTCATCGCTTGAGTGCCATCTTTCGTAAAGTAGTAACGGATTCTGAGGTCACTTAGATTAACGGCGGTTGAAGCGTTATTCATGATATTGAAATGAGGCTTGATTTGGTTGTCATTGACGTTCGTGTCCGCTGCTCGGTATTGCACCGCCAGATTGCTCGTAGGCGGTGTTCCCTGCGGAATCGCGCTCGCTTGCGCGGAATTCAGGCTTTCTCCCGCGCTGTTCACTGCGCTTGCGACGTAATAGTATGTCGTGCCGTTGGTCAAGCCAGTGTTCGTGTAGCTCGTTCCGCTTACTCCAGTCGCCACCGTCGTATACGGCCCGCCGTTTGAGGTTGCGCGTTTGACGTTGTAGCTCGTCGCACCGGTCGAAGCTGTCCAGCTCAGCGCGATTTGCGTGTTGCCAGCCGTCGCCGTCAGGCCGGTCGGAGAGGCCGGAACCGTCGGATTGTTGCCGCTGCCGGGAATTGCCGGATAGGCATTCTGTACGAGCTGTACGAACTGGTTGTGGAACCAGTGACCCGATAACGGAGCATCGGGCAATGCGCCCGTTGGCGAGCCATTTTGGTTTGTGTAAGTCGGATCACACATTCTGTCAAAACCCTTGCCCTCATTATTTGGAATGAATGAGCTCGAGCCATCCGACTCGCCTGGCGGCTTCACCCACACGAACGCGTCCAAGTGCGATGCAGGGTATCCCGCAGGCGCTACCGTTGGCGGTTGACCCATACCTGCACCGGAAGGGTTGCACCAATTTCCACGGTGGAAACGTTTGTCGATACGACCGGAATTGGCATAGTCGTTAACGTTTGTGCCGCTAGCTCCGGTAGGCCGGCCCGGTCCGCCCCACCCGTTGCGCGAGGTGTCGACCAGGAAGCCAATGCTGGCCGGCCAGCCATTCGCCACGAAATCGGAGTATAACGCCGCTGTAAAGTCCGCCTCATCGAAGTACGGATTCCACTGATAGTAATTCGCGGACCTTAGCTGCTGCCCGCTGATTGTCAAGTTCGGATCAGTCAGGAAGGGCTCCTCTAATGGAGTGGTGTTCGCCGTGTCGGTGATGAAGCCGTCGACGCTTGCCAGCCCAGTCGTAGTTCCCGTTACCACATTGGTAAAGAGGTCAATAGTAGATTGACGATTAGAATCCCAGCCAAGCCAGCCGGAGTGACCGATATCCATGTAGGTGTATACGTTAGGGATTGCATGGAGCTTATTCAGTGCATATTGAGTGGCATCCCTGTAGATGTTAGTGGAGTTCGCCTGTGCACACCTCGGATCACTCAAGTTCGTAACGAGGTTCGGCAATGAGTCTGGTTCGATCACCGTTACAATCCGGATGTTCTGGTATTTCGGGTCGGAGAACACACTGGCGATTGCGTCGATATATTGTGTCTTGTACGTCTGCAGACCCGCTTGAGTTAGCGGAAGCTCTCCGTTCGATGCCAAAGCATGGCAGTCTCGACCTGGCATGTCATAAATGACAAACGTTGCAGAGATTGGTGTGATGTTGTTCTTTTGCGCTAGAACAGCATCCATAGTCTCTGACAGGCTCTTGCGGCCTCCGTTCGCTGCACCGCCTTGAATCGCCGCGATACGGTCGAGCCATACGGCTGTCGGGTACGATTTGACCGTCTGCATCTTTGCAATCAGTGTGTTGTCGCTAACCTGAGCGATCGACGTATCGACCAACGCAGCGTAGTCGGGGCTCACATATGCCGTCGCACCAAGGAACGGGTTATCAACGTGCGCTTCAGCTGCAAAACTGTTGTTGCTTCCCAAAGGTATGACAAAGGTTATAACCAATGTGAAGATCATGATAAGCATGGAGGTGCTTTTAGTTTTAAGTAAAGCAAATGTCATTGTTTCAGCTCCTTTGTATTCGCTCGAGTTCTACTAACCGATATTCTGTCCGTCCGCGGTATGTGGATAATGGTTTAAGGTTGAATCCCCCAAACAAGAGTACCGTTCTGGAAGAGCGTCACTTTGTCCCAGTTCGTAAACGAGGTCTTCGACCCATCAAACGAGTAGTCGTTCGATTCGTTAAAGTTCGACCAATCGGTTTTGGACATCCGGAGCTGGATATCGCCGGATTGTCCGCCTGCCGGAATCGAACCGGCTCCTGAGGTAAAGCTAAGCTCGACATATGTGTCCGTATTGATCCCAGTGGCGCTGACGAACGTTATTTGGATATTAGTGCCTCCGATCTGCGCCCAATCGATCCATGCGTTCATCGCTTGAGTGCCATCTTTCGTAAAGTAGTAACGGATTCTGAGGTCGCTTAAATTAACGGCGGTTGTACCGTTATTCTTGATGTTGAAATGAGGTTTGATCTGGTTGTCATTGACGTTCGTGTCCGCTGCTCGGTACTGCACGGCCAAATTGCCCGTAGTCGTCGTTCCCTGCGGCGTCACGCCCACTTGTGCGGAGTTCGGGCTTTCTCCCGCACTGTTCACTGCGCTTACAACGTAATAGTATGTCGTGCCGTTGGCCAAGCCGGTGTTCGTGTAGCTCGTTCCGCTTACCCCAGTCGCCACCGTCGTATACGGCCCGCCGCTTGTAGTCGCGCGTTTGATGCTGTAGCTCGTCGTACTAGTCGAAGATGTCCAACTCAGCGCAACTTGCGTGTTGCCTGCCGTCGCCGTCAGGTCGGTCGGAGCCGCCAGCACGGGAATTGTGTCTATCAGGCGGTTAAGCATATCTTGTTTCGGTTGATTCCAGGTGTTCCAATCATCCAGCAGCAGTCCGCCGGTATCGCCGCTATTGGGATTAATGCACCAATACGCCCAATATAAGTCGTTTACTTTAAGATAATCAACCAACGCATTTTGCCATTTGCCTTCCGTGGACGTCGTATCGACGCTTCGGCCGCCGAATTCACCGATGAGAATCGGTGCAATGTTGTTTTTGTGAATATATCCCCAGTACGTATCCCAAATATTTGACATGTTGTTAGGGAATGTCGGTTCAGAGAACCAAGGTTGACTGGCTACTCCCGGACCGTAATCGTGGGGAGAATATACGATGCGATTTGGGACATTCAAGCGTACTGGATCATTCTGCACACCTTTCAGGTTGCCGCCCCACCAGTAATTGCTAGTTTGACCCTGGACATTAGAAGACACGCCTTCGACAATAATAAGCCAATTGGAATTAACGCTTAGTATAGCATTGCCGGCACGTTCGGCGGCCAAACGCCAGTCCCGAGCCGAATCTCCGCAGCCCCAACAAGCATTTCCGTGAGGCTCGTTATGCAAATCTGCCCCGATTACCGTATCGTTGCCCAAATAACGCTGTGCAAGCATCTTCCAATCGTCCACCCAGGTCGTTTCTGAAACTGTCGAAGTATACCAAAGCTCCGATTGTTCTGCGGATGTCGGGCGATGACGGTCCAAGAACACCTTCATGTTCCTTGCGCCCGCTTTTTCAATCAGTTTGTCGAGAATCTGTATAGGCATCAACCCCTGAAGATCGGGGTTTTTCGTAAAATCGATATTGTTAGGCATCTTACTTGGCAGAAGCATCTCATTGGTGTAAGGGATACGTAGCAGATTGTACCCTTTGCTCTTCATTTGATCGAGTAAGCTGTCCATCGAACGAGTCCACAATCCGTGCGGCGTGAAGTTGGACGTCTCAAATCCAAACCAGCTAACGCCGTTAAATTTGGCTGTGTTGCCGCCAGAATCCACAATCCGGTTGCCGTTGGTATGATAATAATTCGGACCGTCCGCGGATACCTGGGATCCAGAAACTAGTGTACCTACAATAAGGGAAAAAACTAGCGCGAATCTCCATAGTTTCACTTTCATCTGTTCCCAACCTCTCTATCTAATAATAGGATCAAGCGAATTCCGCAGGCTCTACATTTGCATCGCCTCCTTTTCATCCGAAATGTTCCTTTTATCACCTCCTTTCAATCGGAATGGCAAAACAAACATGAGCCTGTCGCTATGCCGTAATATCCGTTGCACGTAAATACGTCCTTATCTTCTTTTACGTATAAAATGAATAAGCTCTCTTTTGGATAGAGTGGAATGGATTGGATTGTTCAATGACGACTTCAAAAACTAATCGAATCGGGTGAGCAGAGTTGGAAGTAGAAGAAGGTGATGTTACGAATTGGAGTATCATTAATTTGAGCTTGAGATCATTATAGGAAAGATTGATCTGCTAACGCTATAATTTTGGTTACCATAGTAGCACTTTTATAACATAATAACCCTTTTGGAATTAAAGAAGTGTCATTAACGCGCTTAAGCCAACGAAACCAAAAGGATGACGGTGTTTTGTTTTACCAAGGCCAAGCGCTTCGTTGGAATGTACTTGTTGAATAAAATACATGACCTATGCAGTTCGTGGTAATCCCTGGTAAATAGTTGGTTTTGGCACAGCCCAAAAAAGCATTAAATAATGCGGTTGCCAAAATAATCGAATAAGTTTTAAGGGGTTTCATCCGTATATTGACGCTTCTGATTATGAGCCATTTACTTTTGAAGGGAATGGAAATCTTACGCTGTATAACAAAATGGATCGTCAGTTATCATGTGAGCTTAATAGGATCGAAAGCCTATTTTGATGACGACTCTATCAAATGAATAAATTGGTGTTGTATTGGAATCCTGAAGATTAAATATATGATGAATCTCTATATATATCGACCGAAAATAAGAGAATCCACAGAATTTATTGGTACTTATTTTTTAATTTTTGCAGGTCCAGGATGGAAAATACATGGATGTAATGGCGATGTAGAAGCTTCAATAAAGGTGGAATACATATATGTTGCTGACTAGTATGTTCCATTGGATCGGTTTGGAATGCAAATAAAAGACCTTCGTTTTCCACTAGTTGAAGTGGATGCGAAGGTCTTTGGCATGTTCTTATTCTTGTGGCATTTCATTGAAGAATGTTACATCCTCAATTGGCAGTCGTGTTGTAGGACGACCTGGATTAGCAGCCTTGCCGATGGCTACTAGCATAACCGGAACATAACGATCTGAAATACCAAAAGCTTCGATGAACTTTCCTTTGTCGTAGCCTCCCATTGGGACCGTATCATAGCCTTTGGCACGAGCGATATTCATGAGTTGCATAGCTACTAATCCACAATCGGTAAAGACGATTTGGCGAATGATTTCTGGCGGAAGGCTTGCATGCATGTTGGTATAGCGTTCAATAAAGGAAGCGGCTGTTTGCTCTGGCATGAAACCTGCATCGACTGCTTGACCATAAATCTTCTGGACCTCTTTGATATTTTCCAAATCCCCAAGAATGGCGATGACAGCTGAAGCTTCGACCACTTGCTGTTGGTTAAACGCAATTGGAAGCAGCTTTTGCTGCAGTTCCGTTGAATCGATAACAAGAAAGCGCCATGGCTGCATGTTGGCGGATGAAGGAGCCAGCGTAGCTTGTTGCAATATTTCGGTCAATTCCTCCTGTGAAATCTTGACTGCGGGATCATAGTTGCGGACTGAGCGACGTTCTCGAATAGTATCGAAAAAAAGTTCTTGTTCTAACAGCTGGGTTGTTTGTGAATCGGACATGGTTTTCTCTTCCTCTCTTTATAAAACTAACTTCATCTTAAAGTATGACATTAGTGTGAGTGTCAAGAAGAAATGTTTCAGCGAAACCTCAAATTAAACGCCTAACAGGCAGGACTTGCAAAATATAGGATGAAAGGTTAGATTAAATTTACATATTTATTTATGTTATATATACCCGGCATTAAATAATTCATAAAAAGAACTCTTCAGACTCGGAGGGTTCTTACATTTTTATCCATGTGTTTGCGGGTGGTGTCAGCTACGCTGGTATTACCCCCCATAG
>NZ_VRTT01000052.1 GCF_008017805.1 Paenibacillus sp. N3.4
TGTAGCTCTGCATTTGGTTTTAAGTAGAATCCACTACTCATTCTAACCAAAAGCAACCTACGTTAGGCGAATGAGGGCCGCCTCGTTCATTATGACTAAAGGGGAACTATAGTTCATAAAGACATGAATGCAGCCGTCCAGATGGAGCGGCTGCTTTTTCGTTGACGAACGGGCAGGATAGCTTGGTTATTTAACGAATATTAATTCAAGTAAACGGATAGTTTACGGAGTTCGTTTATAAGAAGTTTAATGAAAGAGCGGCATGAGCAAATAATTTCAAAGAAAGGTGTTCAATGAAAGTATTTTTAAGTATCACTCAAACCATATATTTGATTTCATTACCGTTTTGGTTTTTAGTTTGGGGATTATCATTCATGGCGTTTGATAATGGGATCTCTCTATGGGGAATTATTTGTGTGGTTGTAATAAGTCTGTACCCTGTTGCTGTAATAGTTTGTTCAATTTTATCTTGGATATTTAAATCAAAGAATAAATCGCGATTAGCAGTTATCTTATGCTTGATTCCTTCGTTATGGATTTTTAGTGGTATTCTATTAGTATTGATTTATTGAAATTACCCTAATGGAGTATGGATAGCTGAATCTTGGTTACCAATCTGCACCCGTTTGGGTTCACTCCGCTAACGGTGAACGAGAGTTCAATAGCAACATGAAGAGGCAGCCAGCCCGTGGATTGGTTGCCTTTTCTCAAGTAACGGGCAGGATAGTTCGAAATCAATGTTGAACTATTGAAGAATGAAGTGCATGAATAAGAGGTGTGAATATGAGGTTTGAACTTATTGATTTAAACGGTGTAACCGTTATATCTTTGCCCGCAGGTTCCGATTTGTTAGAAGCTTTTATTGGGACAAATCTTCAAGATAAAGATGAAAATGGTGTCTGGCTAATCGACTCAATAAACGAAGTATTAAATGGGAAAGTAGAAAATTCAACTCTCGGCGATGTAAAATACTTTGTAATCCAGCTTAATAATACATCTGTGAAGATTATCGACTCATATTCTGATAATGAAGCCTATTGCGAGTTGCCAACAATAACATTTAAAAACATCATTGTAAATTGGCTTAAACAAAAGGATAATTACTACATTGATTAAGCTAACGATAACAGTAGGTTCAAGTAATCGATGAGACGAAGAGGGGGAAACCGAAATGAAGACGATCAAGCGCATGATGGACCACCTGTACTGGGCAGACGGACGCATATTGGACGCGCTCGAGGAGAGTGAGACGAAGAACAAGGACCTTCTGAAGCTGGTTCGGCACGTCGCGGTCGCGGAACGAGTCTGGCTGTCCCGATTGCAGGGCAAGGGCAGCGCGCAATATTCGTTGTGGGAGGAAGCGGAAGACCTGACGGCGCTCCGGACGATGTTCGAAGAGAACGCCGAGCAATATCGCGTCTATATCGAAGAGCTCGAGGAATCCGAGTTGGACGAGATGGTCGACTATGCGAACCAGAGCGGGGTTCCGTTCCGAACGTCCGTACGGGACATCCTGTCGCAGGTCCTCTTACATGGGCAATATCACCGAGGACAGATCAACCGGGTACTTCGGATCGAATCGGCAGAGCCCGTCCAAGTCGATTACATCACGTTCGCGAGGCTCTAACGGGGCCTCATAATCACCATCACTCGGAATGGGATTGGCATTGACCTAACGGCGAACGATAGTTCAATAAACAGCGGCAGTCTAGGACTTTATTTTCAGTCCATGGCTGCCGCTGTTTATTTTATTAGGGTCAGTCTAATACTAATGTAATTCGTAAGGACGCGTGTGATCAACTCATCCAGTCAAATACTTTATTTTCTTTCAACACCAACTTAGGCAGTTTCGATGCACCCCATAAAGGGTTTTATGGAATAGACGTGGCAAACCCGCTACTATAGGAGTAGGATGTTGATGGTAAGAGCCCCGACCTCAACTTGTGCTAGCAAGTAAGTGGGGGAGGTTCACTATGATCGAAGTGTTGGTTATTGTATTATGGATAATAGAACGACTTGCCTCAATAGGATATAGAAGCCTTTATGGGATTCAAGGTGTTAGATGGCAAGTTCACTCGTTAAATAGGAGGATTACATGGCCTGGAGCAAATTGAAGCAACTTTTGGAGAGCTTTCTCTGTCCTGCGCTATATGGAAGGTTAGAATACCGCGCAACTAGCTACCGTTATTTACCTGATAAAGCAGGACTTTGTTATATTGCGGTAGATAAAAAGAACATACTCAGTATGAGTGATATAACTACCTTAATCAGATGGTATCATACGGAGCTGGAAATAAAGAATGATCCAGATATCCAAATTCCTATCAACAATGAAGAAATTGAAGCTGTCAGAAAAGATACCAAGGGGATAGTTCCGGAGGATCGTCTCAAAGTAATTGCAAGAAATAGAAAAATATCAGAATATGCAAAGGAGCTTTTATCAGAACAGTCAGCATTAAGTAAATCCAATTTTATTGTTGTAGCAAATAAGTTTTTATCTATTTCTATAGAGGAAAGCCTAGAGAGCAATGATATCTTATTGAATATTTTAGCTTTGGTTGACAGAAGAGTTGGAAAAAAGCGAATTTTAAACATGACCGAGAAGATGAAGTTAAAGCATCCAATTGTGCAGTATTTTTATGAGCTACGGCTTAGCACGTTATGAAAGTTAATAAACCCTTAAAATAGTCCCATACAATAAACTACTGTCCCTACTACATAGAAACGAGTGAATAAAAAAACAAAAAAATCCGGATATGATAAATGAAGATACAGAAAATGGGAAAACAAAGGAACTTTTTGCTCCAGCATATCGTCTAAATGAGCAGAAAGGAGTGGGCAGATGAAAAGAAAATGGAAGCTCGTTTTAACAGGATGCTCTGCAGCAGCAAGTCTAATGATCGCATGTAGCTCTTCTGCAGCTAAGCCAGACCAATCCAATCCTACACTTATAACTGTTGTGAAGGATACCCCATTTTATGCCCATGCGGCGGAAGAAGCACCAACAGGTGTATTGGGTTATTTTCAAACACTAAAGGTCAAGGAAATATTAGTTGATAGTACGACGATTTGGTACAAAGTGGATACATGGTTAGGTGAACAATGGATTCCCAAAATCGCAGGTACAGTCATAGAAGGGGAAATTGATTCTGTAGATGTCACCATGCACACGCTAAGAATTGAAGCGATTCGCGACACTCCTTTGTTGGATGGATGGCAAACGCCGTTTATTTCTCCCCAGGAGATCTATATTACTGGGCGATATCATGATTGGTACCGTATTCAATCCGCAGACGGGATGCCGAAGTGGCTTGATGCGCCTTTATTGCTGGAAGAAATTCACGAGGAACCTGCCGACTTCGATATGCTGTTGACCCGGAAGGAACAGTTGTATGAAACCCCTTATCTTAAAAAAGCGCCGATTGCTCTTGCTCCGCAAACCGTACATGTCCTAGCCACGTGGGATACCGGAAAAGACGGGTATCGCTTCCATGAAATTGTTTGGTACAAAATCCAAACCGATCAAGGACCAAGATGGGTGCTGCCAACGGACGAACGGGTCGACGTCAAGCCAGTCCAAGAATCCATAACGCTCCCTACAGGTGGCTACTCTTCATCCGCGCCAGAGACGGAAAATGATTTGAATTGGCTCGATCCGGGTACGGTTCTGACAGCTTCGGCGCGCTGGAATGACTGGTTTCAAGTGCAGATCGGCTCTACCGGTATGGCTTGGGTCAACCCAGGGCTGTCACTGAAGAAGCGGCCGCTTGGAACTGTGGCTTCAAACGAACTACTGCATCTGACAGAGGATACAGCTGTCTATAGGTATCCAAGTCCTGATGCCATCGCTCATCCGAAAGGCTACTATTCCCCGCAACAGGTAAAGAGCATCGCTATGTGGTCGGGGGACGACATGCTCAATTGGTATTTATTCCACGGCTTTGACGGAGACCTATGGGTTCCGCAGCCTCGGAATGCTTCCAACCGATCGTTAATTGGCAGCTGGAGCCTCTTTCGGTCAGACCCTCCCGCGAAGGGGACCCATGGAGTGTCCTTTGATGTAAATCTGTCGAAATATTCCCAGCGTCATGGTTACGAGCCCGAGGAAGGAGTGTTGTTCAATTTGCGTGTCCGAAGCACCTCGGTAACTCTCACGCATCCGTTTGAGTTTGATATGCAAATCTTTAGGCTCAAGGATGATTCGGAAGAAGCCTTGAAGCATCCGGAACAGAAAGAGATCATGTGGACTCGAAAGCTGCCGTCTCTCTCAGTCGCGTCTCTTGAACGTACGAATCTCCAGTCCTTATTTATTGAATGGGATCAGAAAGACGCTGAGGGGAAGCCCGCTCCTTCGGGTGAGTATGCCGCGCGAATCATTCCGACTCCCGTTCATTACATACTAGGTGGAGAGAGCGAAGAAAGAACCATGACAAAAGAAGAAATGCAGGCAGCAGTCAGCGATCCAGAGATTTTTGCAATTTTGCCGAAGGAATGATGTACACAACGCACATCGTCCCATCTTTCCGGTCGAGAACCTTGTCGAAGCAACAACAGCTATCCGAGATACGATAGACGCAGTAATTATATAAAAGGTTGTGGTGCCTCAATGGGTGCCATAACCTTTTTATATTTAGCAGATATTCTGCAGATCGGAAATCTTGGTTAATAACTTTTGGCTATTTTGGAATAATAATCATTAGAACATCTTGTTAGGCTGAAAGGAATTTGGATGTGTGGCACAAAGTAATGATTTATTTTCCGAGATTAGATATATGGATTGGAGCCTTATGTTCCTTTGCAATTCCTTTTGGTATTTCTAAGATTAATAATTGGCTGCAGGGTAGTGGGAGGAGGGGGAAGTAAAGCGATGGCGGCTAATTGGAGTGAAAATCTGGAAGATAATCTGCAATTGATGCGAGAGATGTTAGGGCACAGTCCCGATGTTATTTTCCGAACTTTCAGAATAACTAGCTATCAGTGGAAGGTAGCCGTTGTGTGTTTGGATGGTTTAGTCGATAAAGCGGCTCTTAACGAACAAGTGATTAAACCACTCATGTTGGCCAAAGACTTTCCCGATCCGAATTCGGAGGTTACAGAGGAACAAATAAAAAATGCCATCGCAGATTCGGTTATTTGGATTGCCGAAATAAATGAGGTTCCATGCTTGAATGATTGCGTTCTTCAGATCATGGAGGGGAATACCGCATTATTTATAGATGGCGTTACGGATGTCATCATCCTTGGTACGGCTGAATGGAATGGCCGCGCAATCGAAGAGCCTCTATCCGAAGCTACGGTACGGGGATCTAGGGAAGGGTTTGTCGAGAACATCCGCAACAATACGGCACTTATTCGCCGCCGCATCAAAGACCCGAATTTTTCGATGATCAATTATAAGATCGGTCGACGATCAAAAACAAATGTATCCCTTATGTACATTAAGGGACTGACTAACGAAGAATTGCTACTGAAGGTGAAAAGCAGAATCGAGCGGATCGATATCGATGAGATTCCTGAATCAGGATATATCGAACAATTGATCGAAGATAGTTATCTATCGCCATTTCCGCAGATGCAAAATACAGAGCGTCCTGACCGGGTAGCAAGCGCTCTGCTGGAAGGACGAGTAGCTTTATTAATCGACGGTACTCCTTTTGCATTGATTATTCCCGTTACGTTTTCTATGCTGTTGACTTCGTCGGAGGATTACTATGAAAGATGGCTGCCCTCTTCATTAATTCGGATTTTGCGGTATGGGGCGGCGTTTATCGCGTTATTTCTTCCCGCTCTTTATATTGCTTTAATTTCCTACAATCATGGATTAATTCCGACGAAATTCGTGATATCCATCGCAGCAGGACGAGAGGGAGTTCCCTTTCCATCTATTATTGAAGCGTTGATTATGGAAATTACACTTGAAATTCTAAGGGAAGCTGGACTTCGTCTCCCGAAACCTATTGGACAAACCGTTGGTATAGTTGGTGGTTTGGTCATTGGGCAGGCTGCCGTTCAAGCAGCAATCGTAAGCCCGATCATGGTCATTGTAGTCGCTCTAACGGCGATATCCTCCTTTGCTCTTCCACAATATGCAGGAGGGATTGCGATAAGGATGCTCCGATTTGCGATGATGTTAGCGGCAGCTGTACTTGGACTCTACGGAATGATGCTGCTGCTTATTGTCATGACGGTCCATTTAGTAAAGTTGAAAAGCTTTGGGGTTGATTACATGGAACCTATAGTTCCTATAAAAATAAATAATTGGAAAGATTTACTCATGAGAATGCCGCTCAACATGATGAAACGACGCCCTGAGATGAACAAACCCCAAGACCGTACACGACAGTAGAGAGCAAATGGGAGAAAAGCATCATGAAGATAAATCCTAGAGACAAACTTACATCCACACAAACATTCATGATTGTATCCAAAAGTATGATAGGATCAGGAATCCTCATTCTTCCGCAAGGGGTAGCCAAAGACGTTGGAACTCCTGATGGCTGGATCTCCGTTATCATTAGCGGCGTTATCGCCTTACTCATCGGGTATGTAATCATTAAATTAAGTCAACGCTTTCCCAAATTGACCTTTTTTCAATTTAGTCAATTAATAGCAGGGAAATATGTAGGTATTCTCCATGGAATCATCTTTGTGCTTTATGTCACGCTCTCTTCCGGGTACCTTCTGCGTGTGATGGGAGAAGTTATCCGTATGTATTTGTTGGATAGCACCCCTATAGAAGTGATCATGATTGCTTTCCTGAGTGTTGCAGCCTATCTGACATTGGCAGGAATAAACCCTATAGCTCGTCTGAATGAACTTTTTTTTCCTGTTTTCATTATATCTTGGTAGCGCTTATTGTGCTCAGTTTAAAAGACTTTGAATTTGATAATATAAGACCGGTGCTGGGAGATGGCGTTGTACCGGTACTGAAAGGGATCAAGACCTCTTTTATAGCGTATAGTGGTTTTGAAATCATGCTCATTTTTACGGCCTTTATGAAAGAACCGCAGAAGGCTGTAAAATCGATGATGTTAGGAATCAGTGTGGTCATTATTTTATATACGTTGGTCGTCCTGATTTCATTTGGCACGCTGACCGTTGAAGAAGTGAAGACGGTGACATGGCCGACGATGACAGTAGCCAAAAACATAGAATTACCTGGAGAGTTTTTCGAACGGTTCGAGTCCCTGTTTTCTGTTCTGTGGGTATTGTCGATGTATACGGCTTTTGTGCCTTTTCAATATGTGGCCAGTTTCGGGCTAGGTCAAGTGTTGAAAAAGGATTATCGAATCTTTGTTTATGCGACGCTTCCCGTTATTTATATAGTTGCCATCTATCCGAGAGATTTGAATAGTGTGTTTAAACTAGGGGATTTCATCGGGTATTTAGCCCTTTTTACCATCATCATCATGCCATTAATTTTTTGGGTGATCCTTATGCTAAGGGGGAAGAGTGTTGAAAGCAGCTAGAGGGATCTGCATGTTGTCCTGTATGATTCTCCTTTTTCCTATCACGGGATGTTGGGATCGAGTTGAAATTGAGGATGTAGGGATTGTCCTTGGAATTGGATTCGACAAGCCTTCTGAGGATATGAAAGAGCCAAGTCAAACAATGGCAGTCCAACCGATTCAAGGAAAGAACAAGCGGATTTCTATGATGCATCACTTTGCTATTCCCAAGCACTTCGCTGCAAAGGAAGGTGGACTTGCTTTAAATAATTATATCAATATTGTCAGTGAGGGAGATGCTGTTTTTGATAACATAAATCGATTGTCATCGAGGCTATCGCGTATTCCTAGCTATGAGCATCTAAGAATTATTGTGATTAGCGGTGAGCTGGCCAAGACATTTGATTTGCAAAATATGATTAATTTCTTATTGCGTAATACAGAAACGAGAAGAACCATTCGAGTCATGATTTCGGAGGGTAAAACCAGCGATATTTTTCAAAAGAAAGGAATTGACTCTAATCCCGCCTTGAAATTAAGAGGGATGGCTGAAGAATTTCATAAGACTTTACTTATACCGCCTCTTTTAGAATTAGGGGATATGTCAGAAAATCTGACTGGTAAAAAGAGTTTTATCATTCAACGTGTAGTCACTTTTGGAAAGGAAAACAAACTTGCCGGAGCCGCCGTCATAAAAGGAGATCAAGGAAGAATGATAGGTTGGATCGGAGAGAAGGAGGTTGTTGGTTTGAACTGGCTGAAGGGAGGAAACAAACAAACAGGTATCACGAAAGGTGTGGATCCAAAAAGCGGTGAGAGGATCGTCTATGAAGTTAGAACGATAAAAAGTACCATCGTGCCAAAAGTCGAGGCAGAGCAAATTTCTTTTGAAGTCAACATTCAAACAGAAGGAAGACTAAGGGAAGATTGGGCATATCCCGGAAATGCTCTAGAAGAAAGCTTTGTAAAAAGAGCGGAGCAAGCAACTGAAGTATCTATTAAGAAATCAGTTGAAACAGCTCTTGCTAAAACACAAAAAGAATATAAAGTAGATGTCATTAATTTTGGGAAGAAACTGGAAATTAAGTATCCGAAAGTTTGGAAACAAATAAAGGACGATTGGGATACGACATTTAGCATGCTGCCTATAAAAGTAAATGTAAAGGTGAAAATTATTGAGTTCGGAATTCGAGGAACCAAAAAGGGGTAATGGCAGTGAAGTGGCGGAATTGACGGGTATCCTCGACAGCTTCGGGGATGTGCTCCAGATAGGTTCGGGAACACACAGGTTCACTTATTAGGTAGAATTAGACGTCAAAAGAATATGGATATTTGTAACCTATATAACAAAAGGGAAGTAGTGTATGCTCGGGAATATGTCAAGGTATCCTTATGTGAAAACATGAAATTACTGCTAAATCAAAATATTTTTTTCTGTCTATTGACAATTTCAAATTGAAGGAGTACTATTCGAAAGTAATCATATGTCCTCGTTAGGTGAGGCTCCTATACAAATACAGGCCACTGCCCGGAAACATCGAAAGATGCCAATGGGTAGAACAGGGATTGCCGGATTAAGGCTTTTCATAAGGTGGCTAAGAGACTATGTAGTCTCTTTACGTTGTATAGTGCCAAAACTCGACTAGGGGGAATATCGAATGTTTTTTTGTGCGCATTCATTCAACCCTCTAGTATCTGTCTAGAGGGTTTTTCATTTTATTTTGAAAAGGGGGAAACATCCACATGGACAGTTGTCCGAGTTGTAAAACTTATCATCATCAACACCATGCAATGAGGGAGAACCGTGTTCTCTTCGCTCTCGAATGTTCCCCATACGTATATGCTAGGCTGTCAGTACCACTTGGGCAGGTCTATTTAAGCATGCGTATTTGATGTGCGAGCGAATGAGATCACGATAAAACGGTCAGCTCTCCCTGATGCTAGGGAGAGCTTTTTTTGTGTGTTATATTGGCTTTATTTTGAATTGGAGGAAATTATTATGAACAAACAAAAAACAAACTTTGAAGTATTAAATAAAGAAATTGCAGAGCGACTCATCCATGCATCCAGATGTCAAGTGGATGATTTGATGGAAGATCTGTCGAGCAACGTTCAAGGACTTACGGAAGCTGAGTCCCTTGTCAGACTAAACCTTTATGGGAAAAATCAAATTGCGCATGAAAAACCTCCTGCATGGTTCATTCAACTGCTCGGATGCTTTAAGAATCCGTTCATCCTTATCCTGCTTGGTTTAGATATTTTTTCGTATTTTACAGATGATATGGAAGCTGTAATGATTATCAGCACGATGGTTTCAATCAGCGTCCTGATTACCTTTACTCAGGAATTTCGTTCCATTCGGACGGCGGAAAAGCTCAAAGCCATGGTTAAAACAACGGTAGCCGTAACTCGTCAATCCGTAAGAAAAGAAATGGATTTGGAGCTGTTAGTACCCGGTGATGTGATCCACCTCTCAGCGGGGGACTTAGTTCCAGCGGATGTAAGATTACTTTCATCCAAAGATCTTTTCGTTGCGGAAGCCTCCTTAACCGGGGAAGCGTTGCCTGTTGAAAAACAGGACACGATGCAGCGAGGTATCGGGAGAATATCGAAAGATAAACAACGTTTATCGATGAACGCCTTGGAACTTAATAATATGTGTTATATGGGAACCAATATTATTAGCGGTACGGCAACGGCAGTTGTCATTTCAACAGGAGTTTCCACGTATTTTGGTTCCATGGCCAAGACGCTGTTAGGCAAGCGGCCGATGACTAGTTTTGATAAAGGAGTTAATAGCGTAACCTTCGTCATCATTCGTTTCATGTTCGTTATGGTTCCGATTATTTTTTTCATAAATGGTTTTACAAAGGGAGATTGGGTAGAAGCCTTTTTCTTCGGTCTATCGGTCGCAGTCGGCTTGACGCCGGAAATGCTGCCAGTCATTGTTACGGCAAACTTAGCTAAAGGTGCGGCTGCAATGGCTCGTAACAAAGTGGTCGTAAAAAAACTCAATGCCATTCAAAACTTTGGTGCAATGGATATTTTATGCACAGACAAAACAGGAACATTGACACAAGATAAAATCATCCTCGAGAAACACTTGGATATATATGGAAACGATGATGAAGAGGTATTGGAATACGCCTATTTGAACAGCTATCATCAAACAGGATTAAAAAATTTGTTGGATGTCGCGGTATTGGAGCGCGCTGAACTAACGGATATGTTGGGAGCTCAAAAAAACTTTACCAAAATAGATGAAATACCTTTTGATTTTAATCGCAGGCGGATGTCAGTCATATTAGAGAAACACACGAAAGAACACATTCTCATTTGTAAAGGTGCAATGGAAGAAATAGTTAGCAATTGTTCGTATGCGCTGGATAACGGAAAAGTTGTCCCTCTTACAACGGACATGATACAAAAAGTGAATCAACTTATCCATGAGTTGAATAACGATGGGTTGCGAGTCATTGCTGTTGCCATTAAAAATTTGGATTCAAAGGATGAGGAGTACGGTGTAAAAGACGAGAGCAATATGATCCTTGTTGGCTACATCGGCTTCCTAGATCCTCCTAAAGAGAGCGCTGCTACTGCCATTAAGGTCTTGAAAGAAAATGGGGTAGCTGTGAAAGTACTAACGGGTGATAATGCAGCAGTTACTCGTAAAGTTTGTAAGGATGTGGGGATTGAAGTGGGTGAAATTGTTCTGGGAGCTGATATTGATCACCTCTCGAATGAACAATTAGCGAATTTAGCTGAACATACGATCGTATTTGCTAAATTAAACCCACTGCAAAAGGCAAGGATCGTTCGAGCACTGCAAAGCAAGGGGCATACCGTAGGATTTATGGGGGATGGGATTAATGATGCAGCTTCTTTGAAAGATGCGGATGTAGGTATTTCTGTGGATACGGCTGTCGATATCGCGAAGGAATCAGCAGATATTATTTTGCTGGAAAAAAGCTTAATGATACTGGAAGAAGGAGTCATTGAAGGGCGTAAAACATTTGGGAACATCATCAAATATATTAAAATGACGGCAAGTTCCAACTTCGGCAACATGTTCAGTGTATTGGGCGCAAGTGCTTTCTTGCCTTTCCTGCCGATGCTTCCTATTCATCTGCTTATCCAAAATCTATTTTATGATATTTCGCAATTTATCGCTTCCTTGGGACAACATGGATAAAGAATTTTTGGCTAAACCGCAAAAATGGGACGCTAAGTCTGTCGGTAGATTTATGATTTTTATTGGTCCCATTAGCTCTATTTTCGATTATGTAACTTATTTTGTGATGTATTATATTTTTTCCGCCAACCATGTGGGGGAACAATCCCTGTTCCAATCTGGGTGGTTTATCGAAGGATTATTATCACAAACGTTAATTGTGCATATGATTCGAACGGAGAAAATCCCGTTTATTCAAAGCAAAGCGAGCTTGCCTGTGATTTTGTTGACGAGCGTCATTATGCTGGCAGGCATCTATATCCCTTTTTCGGCGTTTGGCGAAAGTATTGGTTTACAGCCGCTGCCAATGAGCTATTTCCCTTGGTTGGTAGGTATACTGCTTAGCTATTGCGTATTAACGCAAACGATCAAAAAATGGTATATCCGTAAGTTTAACGAATGGCTGTAGAAATTAAATAAAGCAGGTGATACAGATGACTACTATGGAAATGATAATGAAATTAAGTCTTGCTTTACTATTCGGATTACTGATAGGCATCGATCGACAAATCAAACAAAAGCAGCTCGGGATTAGACCTAGTATGGTCATCTGTATCATTAGTTGTTTGATTACAATCGTTTCTATCGAAGCTTTTGGTAAATTTGCCGGGTCCTCACATCCTAACATGGATCCGATGAGATTAGCCGCACAGATCGTTAGTGGAGTTGGTTTTATAGGGGCAGGAGTGATTCTAAGAAGAAGCAACGAAGTCATATCCGGTCTAACCTCCGCAGCGCTAATATGGTCGGCATCCGGTTTAGGCATTGCGATCGGGGCTGGCTTCTACACGGAAGCTTTTTGCGCAGTCGTGCTGCTTATTCTGGCCGTAAATCTGGTTCCTTATGCCATTAAATCCATTGGGCCTACCACTCTAAATAGATACGATGTTGCAGTGAAAATTGTTTTGGAGCCTAATCTTCGTTTGACTGAACTTATCAAGGCGATAGAGCGGAAGGATCAAGAAGTGGGTGCTAATGAAGGTCCATTCAAAATCCGACATATGAAACTTAAGGATTTGGACAATGACAGACAATTGCTGGATATCACCCTTTCGGTACCAGAAAAACAATATACAACAGAAATTTACTATTATATTTAAAAAATTGACCATGTTTTAACCGTATCGGTTGAACACTTATAAATAAATGATCAAGCCATATCTTCAGACTGCTTTAGACGATCAAGTACCAATTGCACAGCAATGGCATCGTCCAAATAGCCAAGCGGAAAAACGTAATCGGGAATGATATCAGCGGACATAACAAAATAAAGAAGTGCGCTTCCAAGTAGTGCACGTCTTTCTGATGTAATGTCATTTTCGCAAAATTGAAGATACATTTGCTTAAGCCTATCAATGAAAGGTCCGGCTCCATTGACACTTGCAAATTTAGTAGGGAAGTCATCGATAATGATTTGCTTTCCTTCTTCCGTTAAGGCATATTGCTCATATTTGCTCAGTTCTTTCTGAACGAGTTCGGCTGTAAACTGATGATCGATGAAATTGGAAGACTGCAGAATTTTTTGCACACTACTTATGGATGTGTAAATATCCGATTGCCTTTCGTCTTGTGGCACACTGATATCGAATCCTGCTGCTTGAAATAATTGTGCGGTTGGAACTCCGAGGTGAAGGGCAAAGGTCTCCAAATGATGGAGTCTTGCCTTTTGTTTCCCACTGATGATTCGAGAAATGGTAGCCGTATCAATCCCCGTAAGTGAACTTAGTTTCCGCATGGAGAAGGAACGCGACTTTAATAAAGAGGTTAAAGTCACTCCGAGTGTTTCATTAATTTTGGATTCAGACATCCTATGGTTTCACCCCTTTTGGCCTGTGTTGAAATAATCTCAACACTTTTTATTTGGAAAAGCACTTTTTTGCTGCATCATCAATACTCTGACTGTATACAGTATGGAGGAGTGAAACAAAATGACAACATGGCTTTTGATCCTAGGATTTGCGGTATCTTCAAGTTTGGATAATTTAGGTGTAGGTATCTCTTATGGTATTCGTGGTACGCGGATTGGTTTTTCTTCAAATGTCGTTATCGCCATTATTTGTTTTCTTTTCAGCATGATCGGGATTTTCTCCGGAACATGGCTTTCCAAGGTTCTGCCTGGCATTTATCCTGTCTTGGTAGGTGCGTTTCTATTGATTATTATTGGTATTCGCATTATTTTATTAGCAATGCCGCGAAAGAAACAACATGTACCGCCAGAAGCGGATCAGAATCAAACCGATGCGACTGACGTGAAGTCAATTCTCAAGAATCCTGAAATGGCGGATAGGGATAAATCGGGAGATATTGGTTTAGGTGAGGCCTGCATTCTAGGGGTAGCGCTCTCTGCTAATGCAATTACGAATGGCCTAGGTGCAGGCTTACTTGGATTATCGCCTCTAGCTATATCCATAACCGCCGCTGTCGGTAGTTTCATTACGGTATGGCTCGGTGTTGTTCTAGGTGGAAAAGTAGCGGGGATTCGTATTGGTTCTTTCACAGTTGGTCAATTCGGGACCATTCTTAGTGGCATTATGCTGTTGTTAATTGCAAGCAATTCATTGTTCGGTTGATGCTTTGCTGCTCATGCACGTATCCTATATTTTACGTAAGGGGTTGTATTTTATGACATAAATGAAAGTAGTCCATAAGGATTTTGTAGCGATTTACAAGGAAATAGGTTGTGATATTATAAATATACAGAGTTGGATATCTGACTTCCCAAAGCTCTCGTTTTATATAGAGAGTTTTTTTGTTTTAGAATTGAATTTATCTGGTTTCAGGGAGGCACACATGGAAAATTTATTTCGAAACGAAGTACTTATTGTGGAGGACGATGACAATATTAGACGGTTTGTTGCGATTAATTTAGAAAGATCCGGATTCAAAGTTACTGAGGCTGCTTTGGGAGGGCTTGGATTAGAACTTATTTCGATATGTCGGCCTGATGTTGTTGTTCTGGACATTATGCTGCCTGATATGGATGGGTTTGAATTTTGTGAGGAGTTAAGAAAAATCGATCCTGACATTGTGATTGTTTTTCTGACTGCGCGCGCGCAAGATTTGGACAAGATTAGGGGACTTGAGCTTGGTGCTGATGATTATATTGTTAAACCGTTTAATCCGTTAGAACTCGTAGCCAGAATCAGAACGGTATTGCGACGCACCCATAAGGTGACCGATTCACAAAGAAAAACACTTCAATCTGGTTCAATCCGCCTAGATCTAGATGCCAATAAGTTATTTAAATATGATGTCTTTATTGAATTAACGCCTAAGGAATATCAAATGATCAAGACATTTTTGGAAAACCCCGATAAAGCTTTATCCAGGAATGATCTATTGAACCTTATTTGGGGAGAAGATTTTGTAGGGGATACCAAAACTGTAGATGTCCATGTTCGAAAACTTCGGGAAAAGATTGAAGATGATGGATCCAAACCGAAGTTGATCGAGACCGTATGGGGATTGGGATACCGCTGGAGAAAAGAGGTTTGAACGGTTGAGTATTCAAAAAAGATTAGTAGGAAGTTATCTCGTTGTCATTATCATTACGGTTACCATTTGGAGTTTTTCCTGATTATGTTGGTGAACTATTATTATTTTCATAATGTTGAACGCATATTGACGAATCAAGCGGAGCTTTCTGCTTCTTTTTTTCATCAATATGCCACTGACGAAGATATCGAGAAGCAATCAGAACGGCTTCTGAGTGGATTTTCACATAATTCAGCTGCACAGGTCCAGATCATCCATGCATCTGGTCAGCTTCTTCAGGACTCAACCGGACTTCCTGCTGGTGAGAGGATGAACCAATATCCGGATGTACAAGAGGCGTGTATGGGGAAAATAGGCATTTGGAAAGGATATGAACCAAATTCCAAAGAAGCCCTATTAGCGGTAGCTTATCCGTTGCAAACCAAGCAAAATACGGTTGGTGTTGTTAGGTTTGTTACGTCTTTAACGGAAACGGAGAAAACGGTTAATCAAGTTTCCGCCATCTTTATTGCTGTCGGACTTTTGGTTATTGCCATAGTTGCCGTTCTCGGTATCCTCCTATCCAGGACTATCACTAGCTCAATTACTGAACTAAAATTAGCAGCTGAAAAAATGGCTGAAGGGGATTTCTCCGTCAGAGCTAATAAGCACTATCGGGACGAGCTAGGCGCGTTGGCAGATACATTAAATACAATGGCAGCAAAAATACTGAAAAACGAACAGATCAAAAACGATTTTATATCATCGGTTTCTCATGAACTTCGTACGCCGCTAACGTCTATAAAAGGTTGGGTTGTTACCTTAGCTTCGACTGAGGAAAAGGATAAGAACCTGTTAAAGGACGGACTTGAAATTATCGATACTGAAACCGATAGGCTAACCCACATGGTAGATGAACTGCTTGACTTTGCTAAATTGGATAACGGTCGAATAGCCTTATTGCCTACGTCCGTTCATCTTAAAAGCTTGCTTTTACATATTGGCAAACAGCTTGCTCCCAGAGCTGCTCGACAGCAGATTTTATTGGATGTACATGCTGATGATTCACTTCCTGTCATCCAAGCTGATGAAAATCGGCTCAAACAAGTATTCATTAACCTGTTAGACAACTCATTGAAATTTACCGGGCCCAATGGACGCATTAACATGTATGCCCATGCGGAGCAGCATCAGGTCATCATCACCGTTGAGGATACGGGTTCGGGAATCGATGAGCAGGACTTAGCAAATGTATGCCAAAAGTTCTACAAAGGAAACATCCATGCTGCCGGAAGCGGTCTGGGCTTATCGATCTCGGAACAAATCATCAAACTACATCACGGGGAGCTAAAAATACACAGTAAGGTGGGAAGAGGAACGAAAGTGGAAATCTTTCTTCCAATAAAAGGAGATAATTATTTTTAACTATTTCATAACCTTTTATTTTCCTTAAAAATATAAAATAGAACAGTACAAAGACATGCAAGGAGCAAAAAAAATGTTGAACAAATGGATTTGTACAGGGCTCATTGTAACTTCATTATTATGGATCAATGGGTGTGAAATGCCTTCTACCCCGATGGATTTAATTAAATCGCCCTCCTCCGATGTGAATGACAAAGGGGAGGATTTCAACACCGTCCTCCGAGCATTGCTTCCTGACGGGGCCAGGCTATTAGGATCGGACCACGGGAACAAAGGAAAAAGCATATCATTCGGAGATGTGGATGGCGACGGGATCGATGAGGCAATGGTTGTTTATGAAGAGAACCTTACGAAAGACAAGATTCTTAAGGCAGCATTGTTGAAGCAGCATAATGAAGAATGGCAAATTATTTGGGATACGAAGGGCTTCGGTTATGGTTTAGACTACGCAGGCCTTACGGATGTTACGAATGACGGTCGTCCTGAGATCATTCTGGGATGGTCATTGGGCGCGGGAGAAAATGGACTGGATATATATGAATGGCAGAATAATTCATTAAAACTATGGACTAAGAAATGGTATCAAGGACATCTTGATTTGGATAAAATCATCCAT
Organism: Paenibacillus sp. N3.4; assembly: GCF_008017805.1. GTDB lineage: Bacteria > Bacillota > Bacilli > Paenibacillales > NBRC-103111 > Paenibacillus_E. The sequence goes on from NZ_VRTT01000052.1 coordinate 17,195, forward strand.
ACAATGTGAGTGGATATGGAGAGCGAGCCTTCGGGCTAGTCATGCTGATGGTAAGCAAAGGCTCTCTCTTACGAGAGAGCCTATTTGTGCTGGGAACGCAAATATAGATGAACTAGACACTTTGTTATGAAGGAGTTTCATGATTTGACTAGTAAAATTAAGGGCCGTCCAGATTTTCTTCTGCTGTTTGTTGCTGTTTTATTGGTCGGCTTTGGCCTTGTCATGATATTTAGTGCCAGTTCAGCAAAAGCTATTCATTCCCATGAAAGCAGCTGGTTTTACGTGTCCAAACAAGGCCTATTTGCAGGGATTGGACTCATTATAATGCTCACATTTATGAACCTGCCCTTTACAATTTGGAAAAAAACAGGGCCGCTTCTCATGCTCTTCTCGTTGTTATTGCTATTTCTGGTTTTACTTGTAGGTACGAACATTAATGGGGCAAAAAGATGGTTTGTAGTGGGTGGGCTCAACATACAACCGGCTGAATTCACAAAACTATCCATCATCGTGTATTTATCGGCTTTGATCAGCAAAAAAGGAGAGGAGATCCGATCATTCAAAAAAGGATTGTCTCCCTTGCTGGTCATGGTTGGTTTGATTCTTATGCTTGTCATGATGCAGCCAGATTTTGGTACTGTGCTAATCTTAGCATTTATTGCAGGTACGATCATTACAATCGGCGGTGTTGATTTGCGCCATTTGTTAATGCTCGGTGTAGGACTTGTACCGGTTTTTATTTACCTTGCCATAAGTCAAAGCTATCGGCTCAAAAGGATCCATTCTTTTTTAAATCCATTCGATAACGAATCCGATTCAGGGTACCAGCTTATTCAGTCCCTATATGCTTTAGGACACGGTGGCCTCACGGGAACTGGATTAGGACGAAGCGTTCAGAAGCTTTTTTATTTGCCGGAAGCACATACGGATTTTATTTTTGCCGTTATTGGAGAGGAATTAGGACTTCTCGGAACAACTTTGTTTTTCATTGTATTCTTTGTATTTTTCTGGCGAGGATTTACTGCGGCTATGCAATGTGCGGATCCATTTGGCATGCTGCTTGGAATGGGGTTGATATCCATGATCGGCATTCAATTCCTATTAAACTTAGGGGCAGTAACTGGCAGTCTACCCGTCACCGGGGTCCCGCTTCCTTTTACCAGTTACGGCGGATCGTCCTTGATTCTTTGCATGGCAAGCGTTGGAATTTTATTAAGCATTTCTCGGGATAATAATCGAAGGCGTAAGGAAAGCGCAGCTAATCAATAATGATCCCCCAAGTTGCTGCATCCATTATTCCGTTTGCTACATTTTAACCGAAGGAGTATACCTGCATGATTGAGCTCGAAGAATTAAAAAGTAAAATCATCGAATCCGATGAAGACTCCCTCATCGCGTATGTAGAATTGTTCAGACCCTTTGATTTGGCGAAATGCGTTGAAAAACTCGACAAGACGGAACAATTCAAACTGATGGGGGTATTGCCTCCTGATTTATCTGCTGAGATATTGGAGTATCTAGAGCCTTTAATGCAATACCGCATTCTTTATCATTTAGAAGAGACCATGACTTCACAGGTTCTAAACAAGATGTCAAGTGACGTAGTAGCTGATATGATGCTGGCTATACATCGTTATCAAGCTGAAAAGCTCCTTAATCATCTTCCTTCGGATTATCGACAAAAGGTTCAAACGTTAATGACCTTTCCCGAGCACACCGCGGGCAGTTTAGCCACGGTCGATTATATTGCAGCTCGCAGCGCCTGGACCATTGAGCAGACCCTACAACATATCCGTAAAATCGGACATGATGCAGAAATCACTTCCTATGTGTATGTGACTGGCAATAAAGGGGAGCTTCTGGGTGTAGTCTCATTGAAGGAACTCATTCTAAATGATCCTAAAACGGAGATATCCAAAATTGTAACGAAAGATGTTATTTATGTACTTGCTACAATGGAACAAGAAGAAGCCGCGGAGCTGCTATCTCGATACGATTTGGTTGCACTTCCCGTTATCGATGCTCAAAACCGATTAATCGGCGTTATCATGGTCGATGACTTGATCGATGTCATTCATGAAGAAGCAACGGAAGATATTCAGAAGTTAGGCGGAAGCCAACCACTAACAGATACGTATTTCAAATCGTCTGTATTTCAGCTTTATAGAAAACGAATCATTTGGTTATTGGTGTTATTTGTGGCAGAAGCCTATACGGGTACGGTTCTAAGACACTACGAGGAAACACTGTCAGAAGTCATTGCTCTGGCATTCTTTATACCATTACTGATTGGAACAGGAGGGAACACAGGGACACAAACAGTATCTACGCTTGTACGGGCACTGGCAGTTGGTGAAGTACAATTCCGCGACATTCTAAAAGTAGTAAGAAAAGAAGTAACGACAGGTCTCATGACAGGTGCTTCCATTTCATTAATCGCATGTGCACGAGCTTGGTTTCTTGGTGTTGATTGGAACATAGGGCTTGTTGTTGGCATCACGTCAATGACTATTGTTATTTGGGCATCCTTTGTTGCAGCCATATTACCATTAATTTTACATAAGTTAAAAGCAGACCCTGCCGTCATTTCAGGTCCATTTATTACCACATTAGTAGATGGTACAGGGCTCATCATCTATTTCACGATTGCCAAAATCATACTTCATTTATAGGAGAGTAACCGATCATGGATTTTATTCAAACCGTCATTTTCGCCATTATTCAAGGAATTACTGAACTGTTTCCCGTAAGTAGTGTAGCGCATGGTGTATTAACACCCTATGTCTTTCATTGGAACTTAGATCCAGAATTCCTCAAGGAGCATTTTTTGCCTTATGTGGTCATGCTGCATCTAGGTACGGCTATAGCACTGCTGCTTTTTTTCAGCAAGGATTGGGTGAATATGTTGCGTTCCCTCTTCTCTGGAGGACCTTCACAGTCCAAAAAAATTCTTATACTTGTTATTGCAGGAACTATACCTGCAGGATTGATAGGTGTACTATTCGAAAAAACACTTAGGCATCTTTTCAGCAGTGTGACCAGTGCCGCTATTTTTCTTGTCGTCAATGGACTCCTGTTGTACTTTGGAGAAAAAGCTACTGGTAAGGGGAATAAAGAGGTTGAAGATTTAAAAATCGGACAAGCGTTAGTTATCGGCTTGTTTCAATCGTTAGCCTTGGTTCCTGGTTTTTCAAGATCGGGGGCCAGTATGATTGCCGGTTTTTGGATGGGACTCAAACATGAAGCTGCTGCTCGTTTTTCCATGCTTTTAGCTACACCGGTTATTGTAGGTGCTAGTATCTTGGAAGTTCCCAAATTGCGCACGGGTATGAATGGGCTATTGAGTATGTCCTTAATTGGTGGTGTATTGTCAGGCATATTTGCTTTGATTGCCGTATGGGCACTTATGAAATGGTTCAAAAAGCATGACTTTCAGGCTATGAAGCCTTTTGCTTATTATTGTTGGATCGTCGGCGCAATCATTCTCTTTTCCATCTATGTGTTATAATTGAACTTAAAGTATATATGGAAAGCCGACATCATGAGATGTCGGCTTTCTGTTTGAATCCATACCTTTAAATTAAATATAACCATGCTTAAACATGAAACAGCACCTAGTTATTTAAGTAATGTGGGAGTTATAATAGTAAATATAAAAAATAAACAAGGCAACCGTACAGTGGACGGTTGCTATTGTACATGGATTCCGAAGAAGAGAGAGTGTGACAATGAACAAGAGGCAAATATTTTTCTCTTTGCGCCTGAAATTTTTACTTGTATTTACGTTGTTTATTGTAGCTCCCATTTTATTTATGATGTATCTTTACTTCGTTCAATCTGACAAAATTATTATGAAAGAAATGAGCGATACACAAACTCAGGTTCTAAAGCGGGTTACGGATCGAGCCGACGATATGTTGAATCGGACTTTAAATGTATCGAATTTACTTACTAATGACTATGATGTTTTGCAATTGCTAAGAAATTCGGGGCAATCGGATTTAGATGATTATCCCACCTACCAGAAGGTAGTAGGACTACAGAGCAAAATGGACAACCTGATCGCATATATTTTGGACAACCATGCAATTGTTGCGGTTTATGGATTTAATGGCAGCATCTTTGCAACAAATCAAGATGAAGTGATTCTTAAAATGATACCGGATTACGTGAAACAAGCTAAAGAAAAAAACGGTGCTCCGGCTTGGGGAGTGACTCCTTCTTTGCAAGTCAAAGGCCTTGAAGGGAACCAAGAAGGGGGCTTTATTACCATGGTCCGATTAATTAAAGGTGAGAGTACAAAGGGGTATGGCTTAGTCTTTATCGCATTTCCAATCAAGGAAATGTTTCTCGTTTCCAATGGCTTACAGGAGGATTCCCCTGCTCAATTCCTGATATCCGATAATAACCGTTTGCTCTGGGGACGAAATGATTTGTGGAACAGGACTGAATCGGCAGTGGAACAATCTGCGTTTACACAAACCTTAAAAGCAACAGGTTGGCAGCTGCGCTGGATTCCCATGCAGGAACAATGGATTCAGCAGTTGAAAAACGTACGTTCCGCAACGACATGGAGTGTCATTGTTTTATTCCTATGCTTTCTGTTCATATATGTCTATTTTACCCTACGTTTGATGAAACCTATTCGCTCGCTCGTGCAGGCAATGGGGAAAGCATCATCCGGAAATTTCGATAAGCCCGCATTGTTGGGAGGAAACGATGAAATCGGACTGCTGAGCCATCATTTCAACCGTATGCTGTCGAGCTTGAAGGAAATGGTTGCGACGCTTCGTGAAGAGCAGCAGCTTAAAGAGGAAGCAAGATTTCATGCCCTGCAAGCCCAGATTTCTCCCCACTTCTTGTTTAATGCACTCAATTCCATTAAGTGGCTGGCTTTATTCTCAGGGGCTAAAAACGTTGGGGATATGATTACTTCCCTTGGTATCATGTTAAGCTACAGTATGAAGCAAGACAGTGAAGTTGTCTCACTGAGAGATGAACTTGATTTTATACAACATTATTTTTCGCTACAAAAAATTCGATTTAACGATAATATCGATTTGTCAATCGATGTCGACGAAAAACTGTTGTCTGCTCGCATTCTTAAATTCACCCTTCAACCTATTGTGGAAAACAGTATCATCCATGGGAATCGAATGCCTCTAATAATCCTCATCGCGGCTTATCACGAAGATGAATTGTTGTTTATCACCATTAAAGATAATGGGCAAGGACTGTCCGAGAGAAAGCTTGAAGATGAAGCTCGCGAAAGATCCAATCCCATAAGGCAAGGGAAATACAGTGGAATCGGACTTGAGAATGTTCAAAGTCGGATCCGTATGCATTTCGGGGAACCATATGGGCTATTTATGCAAAATGGTAATGATGCCGGCGTTGAGACGGTTGTAAGGCTGCCTTGGAAAAGGATGGAGGATGATCCAGCATGACAAAGCTTTTATTAGTGGAAGATGAATTTTTGGTAAGGCTTGGACTCAAAACTTTTATTCCTTGGGAGGAATTCGGCTTCGAATTGATCGGCGAGGCGGTGGATGGATTGGATGCACTTACCATTCTTTCTGAAATGTCATGCGATCTCTTGATTACTGACATTTCCATGCCAAATATGGATGGAATCTCGTTGATGGAACGGGTGAAGGAACTATATCCGCACATCAAAATTTTAATCTTGTCGAATTATAATGATTTCCAATATGTTAAGCGTGCCTTGCAGCTTGGAGCTTCCGACTATATATTGAAGCTGACCATGCAGCCAGAGGATCTTCAAACCAAGCTGCAACAGATCCGAATGGAAATCGAGGACGAGCGTAAAAAGCAGGAGGAAACGATACAACTTAGCCGGAATGCGTTTCAATATCGTCAGGAAATAACGATGGAAAAGCATTTGCGTGATCTCATGACTATGCAATACTCTGAGAGGGAAGCGGGTGAACTTTCACAGGAATATGAAGATCTTCTTCCCTCGTTTCCATGGACTGTTTCATTGTTGAAAATTGACCGTTACGAGTCTGTTGTAGATGAAAATCGCTTCAAGAGTGAGAAGTTGTTGCGTTTTTCTGTGATGAATGTACTTCGGGAAATTATGCGCAAATATAGAGAAGGGCACATTGTGGAAATGGATGGAGGGCATTTCGCTATGATTTCAGGGATGGGGGCGGAGCCGATGCTTCAGGAGATGGCGGAATGTATGCACCGTTATCTCAAATTGCCCGTCTATTTCGGTATGTACTCCCCTATTGAACGAGCATACGACCTGCATGAAGCATTTGGGTTTGCCGAAGAAGCGCTATTGGAGAGATTTTACAACGATTCGAATCGTGTCATTCACTATAGAGAGCAAATGTTTACATACAATGCTTTACCCATATCATCACGGGACGAATTTCTGGATTCGATGGCACGTCATGACAAAGAAGCTCTTCAGAAAGCCATAAGAAATATGGCTGATGCCTATTTGGAAGAGGGGATACGAAGACCTTATCCGGATCTGGTCAGAGAACGATGGCTGCAGATCGTGCACCTCTTCGAGGTGTTCCTTCAAGATAGAGGAGGAAACCTTTACTCTATCATGCCTTACGAAGGGAAGTATCCTCATCATGTCGTGAGGCTATCTGAGTCCATACAAGAAATAAGCGAGTGGTTGATTGGTTGGATTTCAGTCTTCTTCGAGCATTTGCGCGCAAGCACGGTTCATCAACCTCGCCCCGAAATCCAAGCAGTTAAAAAAATAATCGAAGAAAAGTACAGCACATCCTTAAAAATGTCCGACTTAGCAAAGGAAGTCAATTTTACGGAACCTTATTTAAGCTCCTTATTCAAGAAGGAAACCGGTGAAACGATGATCGACTACATGATCCGTATGCGAATGCAGAAAGCTAGGGAACTTCTCAAGCTACCCCATATAAAAATTTATGAGGTTGCGGATTCGATCGGCTATTCGGACCCTAATTACTTTGCCAAGCTGTTCAAAAAAATCGAAGGGATTTATCCACAAGAATATCGTAAGCGCTACATTCACTAAATGGATAAAACAAGACGGGTAAGATCTTAAATGATTTCATTCCGCAGGAAGGATCCCTTTGCTATGCTAATGATGTTTCAACTAAATAAAAATAAGAAAGAGAAGGGGTTACCAGTATGAAGAAATCGATTTATTCCGCACTATCACTCACAATGGCATTTAGTTTGATTATTTCCGGCTGTTCCAAAGGCGACAACCAAAACGGTTCATCTCCCTCCGCAGCGACCACGGCAAGTTCAGCGGCACCGAAGAAAGCGGTCAAACTTAAGATTTGGGGCAGTATTCCTGAAGAGAACGGACCCAAGGATGTAGTCACGAAGTGGAACAGCACGCATCCTGATATCCAAATGGAGTATTACCGTTACGCGAACGACGATAGCGGCAATACGAAGCTTGATACGGCTCTTATCAGTAACTCCGACGCCCCGGACATCTTCTTCAGCTATGGAGAAACGAACTATAATCGCCGAGTGAACGCGGGTGTTACCTTTCCGTTGGATGATTTGATTAGCAAATACAAGTTTAATGTGGATGATATCATCGGCAAAGATAATGTCGTCCTGTTTAAAGGGAAGAAGCATTATTTACCGGCCATAAAGCTGTTATCCTCTGTTCTGATTAATCAAACGGCCTTGGAGAAAGCGGGAGAGAAGATTCCGGTTCAAGGATGGACATGGGATGACTACATGGCTCTTGCAGAGAAGCTGAATACACCGGATCAGAAGGGCAGTTTTATCCTGGCTCCAGGGGATAATATGGTACGTTTTTCCATTATTGAGAATAAGCCGATAGATTCCTATTATACAGCTGATGGAATGTCCACCTTCGACAGCCCTGCCGTCAAGAAAGGGTTGGAGTATCAAAAAGCACTGCAGGATAAAGGATTATCGGTCAAGTGGCCGGATATTATTGCTAACAAACTGGTTCCTCAAAGCGAGCTTCTGACCGGTAAAGCGGCCATGGTCTTCGGAGGTACACATTTGCTAAGGAGTGTGAAGGACACCAAAAGTTTCCCGCATGACTTCAAAACGATATTTGCGCCGGTTCCCCAGTTGGAGAAGGGCGGCAAAGTGAATACGGCAGGATTCAACGACTTAATGTCCATTAACAATACTTCTCCAAACAAAGACGAAGCTTTTCAATTTATTTCGTGGTACCTAACAGAAGGGGATCTTCTGATGATTCCCGGCGGACGCTTGCCGTCTTCCAAGAAGATCGATGTGGATAAAGTGGCGGATCTCATGGTTGGAGATGCAGCAAACCTGATTAATGTAGACTCTCTGAAAGCTCTGATCAAGGGTGATTACACGTTCCCGGTTCAAACGATTTCCACCGCTTTACCGGAAATGACCAAAATTATAAACGAGGAAACCGAGAAATATGTAATGGGCGTACAGCCCTTGGAAAAAACGATTCAGAGCATGAAGACAAGAGCGGATCAAGCGATTAAGGCTGAGAAAAAATAGTTATTGTTTGTAAGATAAACCGTCAGGGAAATTGCATCCTGACGGTTCTTTTACGTGTAAACCCATACGTATAGAGCACGGGGAGGTAAATGGATATTGGGTTCCAACCGTTCTTGAAATCATATTTCACTATTCTACTTTTCCCAGTTTTCTGGCTTAGTTCCACACATCTTAAAAACAACGCTGTAACAACCTAAATCACGCCATTCCTCACGAATTCGTATCTGCTTATAATACAGGTATGGTTATAATATAGCTAAATGAGGTGGCATCATGCGACGAATGTCCAAGCATAACAGGAAGGAACAAGTGGCGGGTTATTTGTTTATATTGCCGAACTTTCTCGGCGTTTTATTCTTCGTCATTCTACCTTTGCTTTTCAGTTTCATGCTGATTTTTGCTGATTGGGATTACTTAAAGGGCTTGGCTGGGCTTAGCTTTGCTGGATTCGGTAATCTAAAGAAATTAGCAAATGACGACTATTTATGGCACGCACTAAGAAACAATTTTATTTTAACAGGAGTAACGGTGCCGAGCGCAATGGCAATCGGTTTGGTTCTGGCTGTGTTGCTTAATCGGCATGTCTATGCCAAGGGGGTATTACGAACTTTGTTTTTCCTTCCTTATGTAAGCAGTTTGGTTGCCGTTTCTGTGGTGTGGAGCGTGCTGTACAATGCCCAGAATGGTCCGATCAATGCATTCCTGAAATCACTGGGGGTTGATAATCCCCCTGGGTGGTTGGGGAGCGCCTCATGGGCGCTGCCGGCCGTCATCATTATGATCGTATGGACTTACATCGGATATACCATGGTACTGTACATGGCGGGACTGCAAGGAATTCCGAAAGATTTATATGAAGCGGCTTCGATTGACGGAGCCACAGGGATGCGGCAATTTTTCAATATCACTATCCCGATGCTGAAGCCAACTACCTTTTTGATAGCCGTCACACTTATTATTTCCACCTTTCAGGTTTTTGCCGTCGTAAGTGTGATGACCCAAGGCGGACCCGTTAATTCGACGATGGTTATTGCGTATCATATTTATATCACGGCCTTCCAAAACTTCAAAATGGGTTATGCGGCAGCGATGTCGTGGGTCTTGTTCGTTATCATATTTTCAATTACTTTGATTCAGTGGCGCAGCCAGAAGAAGTGGCAGCAGCATTTTTAATGGAGGAGTGTGTTGGCTTTGGTATCCTTGCGAAAATTAAGCGTTACGCTTGTCATGTTGGCTCTGTGTGTGATGGTCATGATTCCGTTTATTTGGATGATCTCTTCGTCTTTCAAAATCCAAGCTGATTTATTCAAATACCCGATTAATTGGATTCCTAAAAACCCGATCCTCTCGAATTACGAAGAGGTTTGGGGGGGCAAATATAAATTTTCCTTGTTTTATTGGAACTCGGCCAAAATTACCTTTTTTACGGTTGTTGGTTCCATCATCACCAGCTCGTTGGCTGGGTTCGCATTTGCCAAACTGAACTTTAAGGGAAGGGACTTTTTCTTCCTCATGTACTTGGCTACAATGATCATCCCATCTCAAGTGCTGCTTGTTCCAAGGTTTATCCTGTTTGATCGGATTGGTTTGGTGAACACCCATTTAGCGGTCATTTTACCCGGGATTTTTACCGTATTCGGCACCTTCCTGATGCGGCAATTTTTCAGTACGATTCCGAACGAGCTGCTTGAAGCGGCAAAAGTGGATGGGGCGGGATTCTGGCGGCTTTATTGGCAAATTTGTTTGCCATTAACGAAGCCTGCCATCGTGACACTCCTCATACTTAGCTTCACCGGGCACTGGAACGAATATGAGAATCCGTTGATCTTCCTGCGTTCGAGAGACTTGTTTACACTACCGATTGGTCTTTCCAGCTTTGTAGATGAATACGGTGCGAATTATTCGTTGATTATGGCAGCTTCTGTTTCGGCGCTGCTGCCTCTTATTATCATTGTTGCCATCTTCCAAAGATTCTTTGTTGAAGGGATTGCCAGTAGCGGTCTGAAGGGGTAACCGCAGCAAAACATATATTGATCTTACGAGGAGTGATACCCATGAATGATTCTAAAAACGATTTTGATATTGTGATTGTTGGGGCAGGTGTAGGCGGTATTTGCGCTGCTTTAGCAGCTTCTAGATTAAACTGTAAGGTGCTGCTCATTGAAAAGATGAGTGAAATTGGCGGGACAGGGGTACATGCAGCTGTTGCCTTAGTTTGTAAATTTCGTGACCATAATGGACGGTGTGTGAACACCGGTATTCATAAGGAACTATTCCCGCTAGCCTATCAAAATACAGGTTTAACCTTTGACGAGGAAACGGTATCAAGCTATGACGAACAGGAATTAAAAGAAACCTATCATCGATTAATTCAAAAAGAGAAAAATCTGACCGTGTGGACAGATTGCGAAGTGGATGCCGTGCAGGTGGAAGACGGGAATATTCGTTCGTTGACGATCACTGGATCTAAGCAAACTCGTGTGTATGGTCGCGTGTTCCTTGACGGGACGGCAGACGGAAATTTGTCTGCATTGGCAGGAGCCGGGTTTCAAAAGGGGCGAGAGAAAGACGGGAAGATGCAGATGGCAACAGTTACTTTCAAACTCACCGGGTTCGATCCTTCTTTGTTTAAAGTGAAGGATGTCACAAGCTGGGGCTGCTATTTTTGGCTGCAAGAGACGCTGAAACCATATTATCTTGCTATGAAGCAGAGAACGAACAGCACCAATAAGCGTCAAGGCGTGTTAGCATTCCCTTACCCGGATGGAAAGGCGTTCTTATTTAATTCGACTGCTGTTAGCGATGTTGATCCTACAATTCCGGGATCTGTTGAACGTGCGTTTGAAATCGGAAAAGTGCAAGTATATGAATTGGTTGAAGCGATCAAGGAGCATCCTGCTTTTCGGGATGCCAAGATCGAGACTATTTTTACGAAGCTAGGAGTTCGTGAAGGCCGAAGAGTTGTCGGCGACTATATGTTAACAGGAGAAGACTGCTTGCGTGTACGCAAGTTTGATGATATGGTGGCTGCTTGTGCTTATGATGTGGATGTACATGATCCTGATGGAAATAAAAATCAACAAGAGTATATGACTATTTTGCCAAGCCCGGGGTATTATCATATTCCTTATCGCTGTCTCATCGCTAAAGGATTAGACAACCTTCTATTAAGCTCGCGTTGCATTAGCGGTACATTTGAGGCCCACGCGTCTTATCGCGTAATGTCAGGAATTAGTGCCATCGGCGAAGCAGCAGGAACCGCAGCAGCTTTAACCGTCAAATCTGGCTTCAGCGATGTCCGTATGATTTCTGCCGAAGAGATACGATATATTCTGCAAAGCCGAGGGCAATTTGTAGAAGGTCCTGTTAAGGAAACACATGTGTTGTGTAAGTAATAAGAATACTTCATTCATTTAAGGAACAATGATAAAAAATAGCACTCCCTAGAATAGACATTGGAAAACCCCTGGTTAATCCGATGAATGCTAAGGGGTGCATTTTTATGTTGATAAAGGGTCATGGACTTCCTCCAGAGTTGAGCCTCTATTAGTCATCGTCGAAGAAATTAAAAATGTCCCTAAACAAGTTAAATGAGTCCGTATACAATAATTTTCCAGTTGAGTAAAGTTTAAATGTAATCGCTCACGATAATTGATTTTGTAATGGGGGTGACATCATAAGTATAGAACATGTTTCAAATGATTTTAAATTCATGATTTACATCTGAAGGGAGAAGTAATGCTATGAAGCAAAAACTTGGTCGTTTATGTTCTTCATTTCTTGTGTTATCTCTGCTAGTAGCTAGCGGGTTCACCTTGATTTCAGGAAAGCAAGTGGCTTATGCGGCAACACTTACCATCGAGCAAACACAATAGGAACATTTTCTATGAAAATGACACCAAGAGCTTCAAAATCAATACGGATGGGGACTCGATTGATTGGGCTTATTCCGATTATTGGGATAACACCGTAAAGTCCGGAAGTCAAGCGGTAAGCGGTGGAACCGTCCTGCTAACCGTTAATCCCGGTAAAAAGGGATGGTTCAAATTGGTTATTACGGCCAAGCAGAACGGGAACGTTATTGCCTCTCAAGAAACCTCGTTCGCCGTCGTTTCGAATTTCGATCTGAGTCAGGTGGCGGATTCGCATTTTTCTGTGCAAACGCATGCCGCTCGAACCGACTTAATTGCTCAAGATCCGGCAGCGCTGCTCCCCATTGCCAAGAAAATGGGAGTTAAGTATGTCAGGGATGCCTTGAGATGGGAGTACATTGAGGATACGACGAAGGGGGTTTATAACTTTAAAGATAAACCTTTCCTCGAAAATTTCATGTCGGGTGTGAAGGCGAATGATCTCAAGCCCTATATCACTCTAGCGTTATATAATAATTTATATGATGAGGGAAATGCACCGACGAGTGTGGAGGCAAGGACGGCTTTTGCTAACTATGGCAAGCAAGTATTGGCCCAATATCCGCAGATCGGTCAGGTGGAGATTTGGAACGAACCAGACATTCCTACGTTTGGAAAGGGACTTACCACGGAGGCGGAGAAAGCGGATTTTTATTTCAATTTGTTAAAAGCATCATACGAACAAATTCATCCCGATTATCCCAACGTAAAAATTACCGGCTTCGTATTCGGCGATCAGGGTTCGGACTCCTTCTTAGAATCGCTTTATCAAAAAGGTGCGCTGAATTATCTGAGTGAATATTCCTTTCATGCGTACCCGAAAAATCCTGAGGATATCGTTACTGATATCAATAGGCACAGAAATATAATGAAAAAATATAACAACAATCAAACCATTCCCATGAATCTTTCGGAGACAGGATTTACTAACTATAATTTCACTGAGCATGTTCAAGCCAACTATGTGGCCAGAAGAATTGTCACTGCTTTGGCGAATGGCATCCAAAAAATCAGTATCTATAATTTACAAAATAAATCCACCGATCCCAAAGATTTTGAGGGAACGTACGGATTGATTCGGAATCCCGGCGATGCAAAAGGAGCCTATGTACCTAAGCCGGCTTTTTCAGCTTACGCAACTATGACACGGGAATTAACGGGGGCGGATTTCCAAACCACGGAGAATGTTGCGTCTGGTATTTATGTTCACAAGTTTCATAAAGAAATGGAAGATATTCGGGTTATGTACGCTCCTACAGGAGCGACGTCAAGCTATATACCCATGGCAGCCTTGATGTCACGGATATCATGGGGAATACGCAAACGTATTCGCCGACGAATGGTTATGTGCGACTGCGGTTGGATGAGAACCCGATTTATGTCAAGGGTGGGTTGGAAGCTCCCTATATCGAAGAGATTCCAGCGGCCGTTACCTATCCGATCACTTTATACTATGGTTACAACAAGGGAGGCTATACGGAAGTCAACGGAACTAGTGGAGAGGCTACCAATAAATGGGTGGCGTCTTCCGTACTCAAAAGCTATGACGGCGGCATATCGAGAGCTATTACGAATCCGACGGGCGCATCCGCCAAATGGACGCCGACTATCGTCCAGCCCGGACGTTATCGAGTAACAGCGTATCTTCCCGGAACACCCGCCACTCCGGTGAATACCACAAATGCGGCTGAGTATTCGTTCTATATCAACGGAGTGGAACAGACACCGCATGTTGTTATAGATCAATCCAAGCTGCAAGGATCTTGGCAGGTACTGGGTACTTACGAGTTTCCAAAGGGAACAGGCAGTTATATCCTGCTCAAAGACGCGAACCCCGCTCATAATCATCCACTTCGGGCGGATGTTATTAAGCTGGAGTCCATCCTTCCGACAGGGATTTCTCTGGATTCCGATTCACTGGATTTAAGAGTAGGAGATACGCATGCATTCACAGCTGTGTTTACTCCCGCTGAGGCAACCGAGCAGACGCTCGTTTGGAGCAGCTCAAACAGTCAAGTCGTGACTGTCGATGCTGGGGGGCATGTGAATGCGACGGGGGCAGGAGAAGCGGTGATTCGTGCCACGAATTCACTGAGTGCCCTTTATGCCGAAGCGAAAGTGAAAGTGACTCAGGTTGATACAACAGCACCAACGACAACAGATAACGCTCCGACAAGTTGGGTAAACCATGATGTAACCGTAAGCCTGAATGCAAGTGATAGCGAATCAGGTGTTGCAGCTACATATTACACAGTAGATGGTGGCATGCAACGAACGGGTACGGATATTGCTTTCATAATGGAAGGCGAACATACTCTAACTTATTGGAGCGTAGACAACGCAGGCAATATAGAAGCGAAACGCACGGCAACCATTAAAATTGACAAGACAGCGCCTGTAAGCGTTTCATCAGTAAGTCCGGCTGCGCCAAACGGCAGCAACGGATGGTATACGTCGGATGTAACGGTAAGCTTAGCTGTATATGACAATTTATCTGGCGTGGCGAAAACCGAATACCAAGTGAATGACGGGGCCTGGATCGCCTATAAGGGTTCCACTCCTGCCTTCGGTGAAGGGGTTTATAAGATCAATTATCGCAGTACGGATCAAGCAGGCAATGTAGAACAGACCCAAACCATCGAATTGAAGGTTGACAAAACGGCGCCAATATTAAACGTTCAATTGGATAATTCGTCGATATGGCCGCCGAACCATAAAATGGTGACCATCCATGCCCTACTAAATTCGAGTGATGCTGAATCAGGCGTTGCGTCTGTGGAGTTAACCTCCATTACTAGCAATGAACCCGATAGCGGTCAAGGCGACGTTCAAGCTAATTTCGGAACAGCGGCTACATCATTTAGTTTACGCGCTGAAAGATTATACAGCGGAACGGGACGTATATATACGATTACGTATACGATCACCGATAATGCAGGCAACAAAAAGATTACTCCTGTAACTGTTACAGTGCCTCATGATCAATCAAGGAAATAGCAATCATAACAAGAATCAATGGGGATTTTTGTAGGTAGGCTAAACAACAAAAACGGAGTTATGCGATCTTGTAGCTCCGTTTTTCTAATCAATTACGGCATAAAGAGAGTCTTTTGCCATCAGAAGTAGATATATGATAGTAGATGTAAATAGATGAAAGTATCTAACGAAATCCCCTATTTCTTATAATAAATACATGCAAAGTGATTTGCATAAATAACAATCGGGGGTAATGAAATGAGGAAAAGAAACACAAAAGCTATTGTTCTGATATCCATCGCAAGCTTCACGTTATTGACGTCTGCTTGCAGCACAACTACAGAGCCAAGCAAATCATCAATGGCTCCATCGGAATCACCAATAACGATTAAAAAAGATGATCCATTCGGCAAGTATGATCCACCAATTGAGGTGACTGCGGTTCGGAGTATTGGCGCTTCGGTGAAATATAATCCGGGTGAAGATCTTGACAATAACGTTTGGACAAAGGAATTTCTGAATACTCTGGGTATCAAAATAAAATATACTTGGACTGCTCCTGATGCACAATATCAGCAAAAACTGAACCTTTCGATTGCCTCTGGTGAAATAGCGGATATTACCGCCGTAAACACGACGCAGTTGAAACAAATGGAGGAATCTGGTCAATTAGAAGATTTAACTGGGCTATACGAGAAATATGCGGCTCCATTCACGAAGGAAATTATTAATCAAGATGGCGGGCTCGCACTTAAATCAGCAACATTCAAGGGTAAACTGCTGGCAATTCCTTATACAGCTGGGAGTTTGGGAGATGTAATGTGGATTCGTATGGATTGGCTGAAAAAACTCAATCTACCTGAACCCAAAACAATGGATGACGTACTTAAAATTTCTGAAGCGTTTTTCACCAAAGATCCGGATGGGAATGGCAAGAATGATACACTTGGCATTGCAGCAAATAAACAAATATTTGAAGACATGGGCAGCTTGAGAGGTTTCTTTAATGGTTATCATGCCTATCCTGGGGCTTGGATTAAAGATGCTTCTGGTAAAGTAGTATCTGGCAGTATTCAACCAGAAATAAAAACCGTTTTAGCAAAATTGCGTGACTTGTACAAAGCAGGGCAAATCGACAAGGAGTTTCCGGTAAAAGATGGCGGTAAAGCTGTTGAATCCGTTATTGCAGGTAAATATGGCATTGTGTTTGGTTCGGATTGGTTTCCTTATTATCCTTTTGTGGATGGGAAAACAAAGGATCCGAATATGGAGTGGAAGGCATTCGCAATCCCTTCCATTGATGATAAGCCTGCTAAAGTTACGGTAGCATTTCCTGTCTCTAAATATTTTGTTGTGAAAAAAGGTTCGAAGCATCCAGAAGCGGCGATTAAATTACTCAATCTCTTCTGTGAAAAAGAATGGGGTAAAACGGCAGATATAGAGAAATACTCTGTAGCAAAAGATGGAATAGAGCTATTCAAGTACCCATTGGTTCAAACATGGCCAGCTCTTAAAGATATTCCCGATACCTATTTGGCCCTAAAAGAGGCATTAGAAACAAAAGATCCAAAGAAGCTAAACGCGGAGCAAAAGGCTGGGTATGATAAAATTCTTGGTTTCATGAATGGTGATTC
The DNA here is from genome assembly GCF_008017805.1 of Paenibacillus sp. N3.4. Lineage (GTDB taxonomy): Bacteria > Bacillota > Bacilli > Paenibacillales > NBRC-103111 > Paenibacillus_E. Next base: position 34,221 of record NZ_VRTT01000052.1, read on the forward strand.
TGGAATAAATCTGATTAACTGGGCTACTATGCGACAAAAAGCACCAACGGATTCATCGTACGCGGTTGAATATAATTACAGAAAAGAAAATCTACTCCTGGTTAACGCTTTCTATGGTGCACCTACTCCAACTATGAAAGAAAAGGCTTCTACCCTGGATAAGATGACGCTCGAGGAATTCACGAAAATAATTATGGGAGTCGTACCTGTCGACGATTTTGATAATTTCGTTACCCAGTGGAAGAAACTGGGTGGAGATGACATGACCAATGAAGTAAACGTTTGGGCGGAAACTCAGAAATAGGTAGCTGTTAAGGTGGGGAAGAAGCGTAGAGTTTAAGGGAATCTTCCCCTTTTTTCCTGAATGGCACAGAATTCAAAAGGAAAGGATCGGAACTATGCCATCAAGATCAATTAAGTTGTATACCCGTATGCTTCGTGAATTGCCGCTACATCTAATGCTTTTGCCAGGTTTGGTATTAGTATTGATTTTCAGTTATTTTCCGATGGTCGGTATTGTGATTGCATTTCAAAATTTTAATTCGGCTAACGGATTATTTGGTTCAAATGGATTGGGTTTGCTAATTTTTCGTATATTTTAAACCTTCCAGATTTCTTTCAGGTGCTTTGGAACACGGTTTTTATTGCAGTAATGAAAATTGGTGCGGGACTGATTGTGCCGATTACGGTTGCTCTTTTATTGAATGAGGTAAATAAGGGATTTATTAAAAAGGGCGTTCAAACGCTGATTTACTTACCTCATTTTTTATCGTGGATTATTCTCAGTGGGATTTTGATCGATATTCTCTCCCCGTCATCGGGCATCGTCAATCAATTTTTAAAACTATTCGGATTAGATCCTATATTTTTTCTAGGAAGCATCAAATGGTTTCCATTTGTTATGGTTATTTCTGATGTTTGGAAGGAGTTCGGATTTAGCACCATCGTCTATTTAGCAGCATTAGCCGGCATAAATCCCTCACTTTATGAAGCGGCGTTTATGGATGGTGCGAATCGTTGGAAGCAGACGTTGCATATCACACTACCGGGGATTAGTCCGATCATTATTTTATTAACCACTTTGAGCTTAGGAAATGTATTGAATGCTGGTTTTGATCAAGTGTTCAATTTGTATAGTCCGGCCGTATATCAGAGCGGGGATATTATTGACACATTCGTGTATCGGATGGGAATGATAGATGCTCATTATGGGATTGCGACAGCAATTGGCTTATTTAAATCTGTCGTATCTTTTATATTGATCTCGGTTTCCTATTGGTTGGCTTCGCGGTTTGCCAATTATCGGATTTTCTAAGAAAGAAGGTCATTTGTTATGCAAACTGTTTCTTTAGGACGGAGAATGTTTCTTGTTCTTACTTATACTTTTTTATGTTTTCTGGCTCTATTATGTTTGTTTCCACTCATTCATGTTCTTGCTATTTCGTTCAGTTCATCCCACGAAGCTGCAGCTGGTACGGTTAAGTTCTGGCCTGTAGACTTCACAATTCAATCGTATACATATATTTTGCGTAAACCCGAGTTTCTTCGATCTTTTGTTGTAACGATTGAACGAGTGATTCTCGGTACATCGCTCAGTATGATATTAACTCTTTTAATGGCCTATCCTCTATCAAAGGAAACAAAAGTATTTAAACTTCGCACGTATTACGTTTGGTATTTTGTTTTCACGATCTTGTTTGGCGGTGGATTGATTCCTTGGTACATGACGATCAAATTTACGGGGTTGCTTAATACAATTTGGGCATTGGTTTTGCCAGGTGGTGTCGCTGTATTTCATATCATTCTATTATTGAACTTTTTTCGCGGATTACCTAAGGAACTTGAAGAAGCTGTTTTTATAGATGGTTCAGGACATTGGGGTGCTTTATGGAAGATTTATGTCCCGCTTTCTATGCCTGCTCTAGCGACGATCGCTCTTTTTACGATTGTGCATCATTGGAATTCATGGTTTGATGGTTTGCTTCTCATGAATTCACCGGAAAAATATCCGTTATCCAGCTATTTACAAACGATAATTATTGACAATAATCTCGCTAATGTACGGGATGAGGATATAAGCTCTTTGGCTGAGGTATCAGATCGAACTGCCAAAGCGGCTCAAATATTCCTGGGTGCTCTACCGATTCTCTTGATTTATCCTTTCTTGCAAAGATTCTTTGTTAAAGGAATTATTTTAGGGAGTGTAAAAGAGTAAGGCATTAAACGAACGTATCGAACGCTTGTTCGATAATAAGAAAAAACGAAAATATTCGCAAAAATTAGGAAAGAAAAGAAAATGAAGTCATATGGAGGAAATTATGATGCCAATAAACAACACACCAATGATCCGAGGAGCAGTGGTCGGATACAGTAGAGCGTTTAAAATGGGACAGCTGCATGGCGAACAGATGAATCAAGCAGGGTTGGAGTTTGCCGCTGTTTGTGAGATTGACGAAGCTTGCCTGAATCAGGCGAAAATCGATTTTCCAAATATCCGAACATTTCAAACGATTGAGGAATTGCTGGCCCAACCGGATATCAATCTCATTACGATCATAACGCCGCATCATACACATGCAGAACTTGCAATGAAAGTGCTGGAAAGCGGCAAACACTGTATATTGGAAAAACCGATGTGCATTGATACGGATGATGCTGAAGCACTTGTGCGAAAAGCGAAAGAAAAAGGTGTCATGCTATCCGTTTATCATAATCGTCGGTGGGATGGATGGTATTTGACTTTACAGGATTTGATCCAAAAAGATTTGCTCGGCGAACTATTTTCGGTGGAAATGTCCATCGGTGGTCACGGACACCCCGGATATTGGTGGCGATCCGACAAGGTTGTCTCTGGGGGTGCTTTCTACGATTGGGGCGCACATTATATCGACTGGCTGCTGGGTATCGTGCCCGGAAAAATGAAGTCCATTCGCGGTTTTGTGCAAAAACGGCTGTGGCATGATGTAACAAATGAAGATCATATGGAAAGTACCATTGTGTTTGAAGGCGGTGCGGTCGCCAATGTGCAAGTATCTTCCATCGCCCGCGCTGGTAAAGCGAACAGACGCATCTTGGGCACAAAAGGCGCGGTCATAAGCAATCACAACGAGAATTATTTGATGCTATATACGGAATTAAACGGTTTAAAGGTCGAGAGCAAAGTTCCTCTTATGAAGGATGAATGGCATAACTATTATCAAAACATTGCGGATCACCTGTTAAAGGGTGCGGAGCTCATTGTGAAACCCGAGGAGGCCCGACGTATTATCGCTGTGCTAGATACGACAGCCAAATCTGCGGCAGCAGACCGGGAACTGCCAGTGCCTTATGAATAATAATTCATTTCGAACGAAACGTAGGGAGATGAGTGGAAATGACTAAAATTCCAGTAGGATTGCAGCTGTATACGCTGCGTGAAGAAACGAAGGAGGATTTTTTGGGAACGTTGCATAAAGTAGCCGCGATGGGATATAAAGCGGTGGAGTTTGCCGGATATGGCGACGTTCCAGCCAAAGAAATGAAGAAGGTACTGGACGACCTCGATTTAACGGCATCCTCTAGCCACACCATAGGGCTGAAGTTTGATATGGATATGAAAGAGATATTTGCGCTGCTTGACAAGCAAATGGAATATAATCTGACAATTGGAAGCCATTACCTGATTTCCTCGTGGTCAAAGATAGCAATGATGAATTCGAAGGAAGAGATCGGCGTTTTTGCGGCGAAGCTGCGGGCCGTTGGCGAACGCTGCAAGCAAATTGGGCTGCAATATTGCTATCACAACCACGATTTTGAATTCGTCAAAGTAGATGACCAGTATAAACTGGATGTCCTATATAACGCCGTCGAAGCCGACCTGTTGCAAGCGGAATTGGATTTATACTGGGTGCAAAAAGGCGGTCTCGATCCGAAAACGTACTTACAGTCCTTCAAAGGCCGTTGTCCACTTGTTCACGTGAAGGATATGGCCGATGATGCGGAGCAGTCGTTTGCCGAAGTCGGCCACGGAATTATCGATTATCCATCGATTTTTGCGGTTGCTGCTGAGGTGGGCGTGAAGTATTACATCATCGAACAGGATATCTGCAAGAGACCACCATTGGAAAGCGTCAAGATGAGCATCGACTATTTGAAATCGCTTGGCATTGCTTAATTAACGATAAGGAAGTGTATAAGATGGTTCGATCCATGTATGAGTACGATGTAATTGTGGCAGGCGGTGGGCCGAGCGGAATTGCAGCGGCGGTGGCTGCCGCACGAGAAGGCGCGAAAACGCTCCTGATTGAACGGTACGGATTCCTCGGCGGAGCGGGTACGGCCATGATGGTCAACCCCTGGATGTCTTATTGGGCCGGAGACAACAAACAAGTGCAAATCATTTTCGGCGTCTTGCAAGAACTGATTGACGGCATGACAAGAATGGGGATGTACGGACATCCGATGCAGAAGACTGCGTTTGATCCGGAAGCGCTGAAGGTGGTAGCGGAACGACTCTGTCTGGATGCCGGAGTAACGCTGCTGTATCATACTTTTCTTGGTGATGCTCGAATGGATGGGAGCGGGTCGGTCATCCAGGGAATCACAGTTGCAAACAAGTCGGGGCTCGTCGACCTCAAAGCGCGGATTTATGTAGACGCGACGGGAGATGCCGATCTGGCGGCATTCGCCGGTGCGCAAGTGGAAAAAGGCCGAGAAGTCGACAGCTTGAGCCAGCCCATGACGCTTAGCTTCCGCATGGCCAACATCGATGTGGATCGAATGCCGGAGAGAAGCGAAATCACGCGGCGATATCGTGAAGCAAAAGCCCGCGGTGAGATCGATTGTCCTCGGGAAGATGTGTTATGGTTTTACGCTAATCAGGCGGGTGTTATTCATTTCAACTCGACCCGCATCATTCTGAAGGATGCCACGAATCCTTGGGAGCTTACGGAGGCGGAAATCGAGGGCCGCCGGCAGGTTCAGGAGTTTGTCCGGTTCTTGACTACAAAGATTGAAGGATTTGAACATGCGTATCTTCAAACAACTGCTCCTCAAATTGGCGTAAGGGAATCGCGTAGAGTTGTTGGCGAATATGTGTTGACGGCCGAAGAACTTCTTCATGCTTGTAAATTTGACGATGTTATCGCACGTGGTGCTTATCCTGTCGATATTCACAATCCGAACGGGGAAGGTACTGTCATTAAGGAGCTGAATCCCGGTGAGTGGTATGAAATTCCGTTCCGCTGTCTCCTACCGAAGAAAATAGAAAATTTGTTGATTGGGGGACGGCCGATCTCTGCCACACACGAAGCGCATTCGGCTATCCGCGTCCAACCGATCGCAATAGCCATCGGGCAAGCGGCCGGAGCCGCAGCTGCATTGTGCGTACGCGATAATAAGAGACCGCGGGAACTGGATGTCGGAAAAGTGCAGGAAGCGTTGACACGACAAGGCGCGAAACTCGGGGTTGAAGTGAGCAAAAATGAGTTGACAAACCGAACAACTTAAGGATTCATTCATACGAAAGAAACAACATGGTGGATTCTGTTCCTGTTGTTTCTTTTGGTGTTCAATATAGATTTGACGGGGATGAAGGGGTGGCAACCATAAGAATCGAGTGGCGCATTCGACAATTTTCCATATTCCCGAAAATTATTGTTGCATTTCTAATGATTATTGTACCTATTTACGTTCTTAGCTTGGTAATGAACATTTCTGGTGAGGCAAGTGTAAGAGAAGAGATCTCTATGTCGATGAAGTCACGGGTCCATTTCTATCTGAATTCTTTTGAGTCAGAAATGACCCGTCTGATAAAGTTAAATAGAGAGTATTCTTTTGATGAGGATTTAAGAAACTTGAGTACAATAGCACCAGGGATGAATGAATTTGATCGCGTGAAAGCGATCCTTAGTTTGCAAAATAAATTATTGCTCATGAAAAACTCCAGCCTTTATGTGGCAGACGTAAAGGTTTATATTCCGCTTTTGGAGAGGACGATACACGCGAATTATTATGGTGATGAATTACCTTTAGAAGAATTACATGCACTAGAAGATTTTTCCGACAGTCACAAGTACCCGTTCATATTTTGGCATACCCGCTTGCTAATAAGTGAGCTGTATCCCAAGCCTATTACTCCAAATAAAATGCCGATTTTTGCTAGCGAGGTGGAATTATCGGAAAATGAAATTAAGCAATCGCTTCTGCAAGCTTCCCATACAAGTCAAGGTGGAGCTGTTTTGTTGGATTCAAGTCAAAACTGGTTCATTGCGAATGATCAAGACATGAAAATGGTTCCCAAATTGAAAGAATTCATGATGCGAAAGCCGTTTCAAGAGGAACTTATGGGACAAGGCTATATTGAAATGGAGCGAAAAAACTATTTAATAACCTATGAACGTTCGCATTTGCTTAATACGATTTTTATGGTATATGTACCGGAATCTCAGATTCTTGGACCCTTGAATAAATATCGCAATTGGTTTTGACTTTATCCATTTCATCTTTTATATTTATTATTTTATTTTCAGCTTGGATTTATCGGCAGATCCACCAACCTTGCGTAACATGGTGATTGCATTCCGAAAGGTTGAAGCTGGGAACCTTGGAATCACCATAAAGCATAAACATAACGATGAATTCGATTACTTATATAAACAGTTTAATGAAATGGTGAACAGGCTTCAATCGATGATTCATGAGGTGTATGAACAGAAAATAAGGTCGCAACGGGCGGAGTTAAAGCAGCTGCAGTCGCAAATCAATCCGCATTTCTTATACAATAGTTATTTTGTCCTCTATCGAATGGCGAAGAGCCATGATATCGAGAATGTGATTCGGTTTACGAAGCATTTGGGCGACTATTTTCAATTTATTACGCGTAATGCTCCAGACGAAGTAACTTTGGAGTTGGAAATAAAGCTTGCCAATGCATATGTTGAGATTCAAATGATTCGTTTTTCCAATCGTATGGAAACCAAATGGGATGATCTACCCGAAGATTGTAAGGACTTAAAGCTTCCGCGTTTGATCCTGCAGCCGATTATTGAAAATGCGTATAACCATGGTTTGGAAGACAAATTGAATGGCGGTAAAGTGGAAATTAAGATAATGAAGCATGCCGGCTATCTTTGTATCAGCATTGAAGATAATGGGGAAGGACTCAGTGACGAAGCATTGGAAAAAATATACGTGAGTTTACTGTCTTCCTATAACATTGGGGAAACGACCGGCTTGCAAAACGTTCATGCCCGACTTCAATTGAAGTTCGGATCCGACTCCGGACTTTTTCTTTCAAGAGGACAAATGGGCGGATTACGGGTTGAAATGAAATTCCCAATCCAAAAGGGTGAAAATGATGTACCGATTATTGATTGTTGACGACGAACCTATTATTGTGAACGGCTTAGTGGAGCTTTTTAGTGAGCCAAATGATTTGAATTTAGAAATTTATTGGGCATACTCGTCATTCGAGGCAACCGAGACTTTAACCAAAACAAAGATCGATATCGTATTATCGGATATCCGAATGCCACTTAAAAGCGGACTTGAATTACAGAAGGAAATTATGCTGCAATGGCCTCGTTGCAAGGTGATTTTTCTTACCGGTTACAATGATTTTGCATTTGTTCAAGAAGCAATGCGTAACGGTAGCGTTGATTATGTGCTCAAGACCGAAGGGGATGAAAAACTATTAGAAATCGTTGAAAAGGCAATCGTAAGCTTGAAGAAAGAGGTCGAAGTCGACCATTTGATTCAGGAGGCCAAAAGACAGATTTTTAGGGCGTTGCCTTCTTTGCAGAAAGAATTTCTCTGGGATTTGTTGCAAGGAGATCCTTATTCGTTACAAACCATGCCAAAGCAGTTTAATGATTTACAGATTAGACTCGATGCCGATGCTTCCGTTTTATTGGTCCTCGGACGAGTCGATAACTGGAAGCAGGACATCAGTCCTTCCGATCGCTTGCGATTGCTATATGCCATTCAGAACATTGCTGAAGAGTATATGTCTGTATCGTCGTCCGTTTTTTCCATTGTGTACGATCGAAGTAAATTGGTTTGGTTGATCCAACCTCAAATTCAAGACAAATTAAGTGAGGAATATATCGCAGATTCGTGGAAACGTACCATTCTGTTTGTTCATGGCACGTTGGAGTTGCTTCAGTCTACTTGTAAAGATTTGCTTAGTTTGCCTATCTCATTTGTTGCGGCAAGTGAGCCTATAGCCTGGAGGGGCACTGCTGAAAAATTTGAAGCTTTAAAGTCCGTATTTAGCCAAGGCTTTGGGATGAGTGCCGAACTGTTACTGATTGAAAATGACTTGCATCATCACGATCCCCTAAATACGATCGTATCCAATGGCCAAGTACGTCTTCATCTTAAAAAAATTGAGTTCTTGAAGAGTTATTTGGAAAATGGTCGAAAGATTGAATTCTTTGAACTTTATCTGGACTTCATGAACACAATAAATGTTTACCCTTCCCATGCAGACAGCTTGAAAATAGAAATCTATTATTCACTGTTTGCCATGTTTCTCTCTCAATTAAATCGTCAAGGTCTACAAAAAGAAATGAACGATAAAGTGGACATCAATAAGCCTACTCAGATAGAACACAATTCATGGGGTGAGGTCATTGATTATTTTTCGAATTTAGCAGAATTTCTTTTTGAACATCAAGTGAATGAACTGACGGTCAAAGGAAATGAGTATATCACTAAAGTGGAAGGGTACATCAAACAGAATGTGTCTGGAGACCTATCGTTGGCATGTATCGGAGAAGCGGTTGGTTTGAATCCATCTTACCTTTCTCGGCTCTATAAACAGGTTACGGGCCAAGGGTTATCCAGTTTAATTACTGAAGTTCGAGTGATGAAAGCCAAAGCCATGTTACAAGACAATAAATATAAAGTTCATGAAATTTCGAAGCATGTAGGCTTTGTTTCCGATCATCATTTTTATCGATTTTTCAAGAAAGCAATGAATATGACCCCTCAGGAATACCGCGAATCTGTAAATTGAAAACCGATTGAACCCAAAGTGAAAAATAATTGAAACTTAATAGCGCTAATGCCGTCTATTAAATGATATCCATAATTTTCAAATGGGGGAAACAATGAAAAGGCACTCGATGTTCGTATCTGTTGTACTAGTTGCTACTGTATTAGTAGCAGCTGCCTGTGAAGATCAAAAAGCTCCTATGAGTAAGGGAAAGAATACTTCTACTCAGACAAGTGTTGTTGTCATCGGTTCGGAAATAGAGGGCGTTTATTTGGCCAGGGCTGCCGTAGACGAAGGACTGTCCGTCACTATTTTAGATCCCAGAGATGCGCCGGGCGGCCAACTCATTCAGGGTCAGATGCAATTTCTGGACGAACCTGTGGATGGTCAACATCATTCTTTACTGCAAGGACGAGTGAAAGATCTTTTTGTCAAATATAAAAAGGGTGAAATACGAAAGGCGAGTGAATTTGAACAAAACTATAATTCGCTTATAAAAGGAATAGCCTTGGAATCTGGGATTACGATAGTTAATGTGGAGAGAGTAAAGGATGCAGGAACGTCTAGTCAGAAAATAAAGTCAATTACGTATCGCACGCGAGATGGGGTAGAGAAGACCATTACCGCTAACTACTGGGTAGAGAACACAGATTTTTCTGCATTGGCCTCTCAATTAGAATTGGAACGCATACCAGGCATCGAGACCGTTTTTGGCGGAACCAAAGATTACATGGCTGCTTCGATGATGATGAAATTTCGCCAGGTAGATTGGGAGAAGTTTCAAGCGGAAACGAATCGTTTAACCAAAAAGGAAATAGAGGATAAATTTGGTTCGACGTCGACCGTTACGGATACATTTACATGGGGGTTTGGAAAAGTAGGGTCCACTTATAAGCCAAGCAGCAAGGATGTATTTCTTCGCGGTTTGAATACGATCAATCAACGAGACGGTGAGGTGCTGATTAACGCCCTTTTGCTATTTAATGTCGACCCTTCTGATAAGGGAAGCATTCAAAGAGCATTAGATTTGGGGAAATCCGAAACCAAACAGATTCTTCCGCATCTTCGCAAAGAATTGCCAGGTTGGGAACAGGCCGAAATTAACGGATTCCCAGACTATTTATATATACGTGATTATAATCGTTACCAAACGGAATATGTGCTGCAAGCTTCTGATCTCATGAGCGGAAAGATGTTTTGGGATAATGTAAGTATTGGAGGGTATCCCATTGATCTGCAAGGAACCGCAGGTCACACGTGGGGGCAGCACACGGGCACTCCTGACAAATATGGAATGCCGCTGCGTTCTTTTATTCCGAAAGGTTACGCGAATGTCATTCTTGCAGGTAAAAATGTAGGCGCTTCAGCAGTTGCTTACGGGAGTGCTAGGATTCAACCTAATACTTCTTTGGCAGCAGAGGTCATTGGAATCTTACTTGGAAAGCTTAAAGGAGATCAGGATTTAACTAGGTTATCAGAAGCAGAAATGAAAGATATCCATGTGTATCTAAAGAAAAAATATATGATCAATCTAAGTGATGTCAGTGGGGAAAATAAGCTTAAAAATCTGTCGGAAGATGAGATAAAAAGCTTGATATGGGGAAATTGGTACTCCCTTAGCTAATGACGTTCTGGATAGATACAAAGCGTCGGCCATTTGATGTCATGTGTTGAATGAGCCTTTTGAGGGGAGTATGATCTTCATAATAGGGATGTGCATGCTTACGAAAATGAATATAGGGAAATTCGAGATACGGATGATAGAAAAAGGAAGCTAAATCATTCTTGCCATAATCGATTGCTTCGTTTATTATCCTATTCACATCTTGTTCTACGGCTGAACCGTTTACATATCCTAAGGACGTCGGCACATAATAGGTCTTCCCCAAAATCGACTTTGAACTCCGCGAAGTCACTTGTCGGTTGTCAGGGTCTTCTGGATTGCTTTCATACATTAACCAATTACATGCCTCTAAAATCTTGCGCTGAACATCAGATGCCATATAATGCGGGGTTTCAAACCATTCAGGCTGCAAGCCAGCAGCTTGAAACTCGGAATATGCCAAATAGAATCGTGTGTAAGCGTATGACTGCCTAAATTGTATCATCGTTGATAACGACTCTTGCGAATCTTCTGGTGGGCAGTCTTGCTTACATCCCGCAAAAGCAAATTCAAAACCCTCGCCGCTGATTGACTGTCCGTATTGGTGCGTATATCCGTGCATGCCCAGTGAAGCTCCGCGTACACAAAAGGTACGCAACATTTGAAGGAATCTAACCGAAATGGCATTATAAGGATTTCCCATGGCGTTGTCGATACCACGCTCCGGATCAACAAATCGAGGAATGACCGCAACATGAAAGGGTACACTGTGCAAATATAAGTAATCTGCAATGGCAAGTAATTTCATTTGACTTTCCGCAGATTCATAATAGCCACCAGGTCCAACATCCTCAAGTCGAATTAATGCTTTCAATATGGAACCTCCCAATCCGTGCGCTGTCTCATTAAACAATTTATGTTGTTCACGGGTGTTTCATCCGTATGAATTCTCTCCTAACAACCAGCATACAAAAAACCGCCCGGGACAGCTAATCCCGAGGCGGTTACTTACGGTTACTTTAATCCCCACAAGGCTGGAACGTTCGCTGGCTCCCAACAATGAAAAATGTTTAATGAAAAAAACTGTTCTTGACTTTTACGAAAGTAATTCTGTACTATAATAGCAAGTCATACAAAAAGGCACTGACCAAAGACAAGATTTCCTAAACGAACTGTCCAGAGAGAGAAGTTAAGGCTGAAAGCTTCTCCAGTAACCGGTTGAGAAATTACCCCTTTGTAGCCGTGGCGTTGAACCCGTCGAGCTCTTTATCGCGGCAGTAAGCGGCACCGTCTTATCCCCGATACCGGATACTAATAAGGACCCTACATGATGCATACTTTGGTGAATAGCCATAGAATGATATTTGTAGGTCGAATTAGGGTGGAACCACGAGCTGAACGCACTCGTCCCTTTCTGGGACAGATGCGTTTTTTTACGTTCAAACATATAAAAAAAGAAATGGAGGCTAAATCATGGAGATCAAAGTAACTTTGCCGGATGGAACAATTAGGAGGTACCAACAAGGCACCACCATCGAACAAGTGGCGGAATCTATCAGTTCTGGCTTGAAAAAAAGTGCTGTTGCTGGAAAGATCAACGGAAAACTCGTGGATCTTAACCACCCGATCGAGCGTGATAGCCTCATTGAAATTGTTACGCTTGAAAGCAAAGACGGATTGGAGATATATCGACACAGTACGGCGCATTTAATGGCTCAAGCCATTAAACGTATCTATGGAGTTAAATCCGTCAAGCTCGGAATTGGTCCGGTCATAGAAGACGGGTTCTACTATGACATCGATATAGAAAAACCGCTTTCTATTGATGATCTTTTCCGTATTGAAAAAGAAATGGAAAAAATTATACAAGAAAACGCTCCTATTGTTCGCCGGGTCGTCAGCCGGTCAGATGCGATTCAAACGTTTGAGGAACTTGAAGAACCGCTAAAGTTGGAACTAATTCACGACCTGCCGGAGGACACTGAGCTTACGATTTATGATCAAGGTGAATTTTTCGACCTATGTCGAGGACCACACCTTCCCTCTACGGGGCGAGTTAAGGCATTTAAACTGTTGAATGTGGCGGGGGCTTACTGGCGGGGAGACTCTAATAATAAAATGCTGCAGCGTATTTATGGGACTTCCTTTCCGAAGAAATCCCAACTGGAAGAACATTTACATGTTCTCGAGGAAGCAAAAAAGCGTGATCACCGCAAGCTTGGCAAAGAACTTGAATTGTTTATGTTCTCTGAAGAAGCACCTGGGATGCCTTTTTATCTTCCTAAAGGTATGACTATTCGCACAGAGCTTGAAAACTTCGCGCGAGAAATTCAAAGACAGCGGGATTACGATGAAGTGCGCACACCTCTGATGATGAACAATCGAATTTGGGAGGAATCCGGGCACTGGGATCATTACAAAGATAACATGTACTTCACCCAAGTTGATGAAACGCAGTTTGCACTTAAGCCTATGAATTGTCCAGGCCACATGCTCATTTTCAAAAATAGCTTACACTCCTATCGAGAATTGCCTATACGCCTTTCGGAATTTGGCCAAGTACACCGCCATGAATTTTCCGGAGCACTGAACGGGATGATGCGTGTTCGTACATTCTGTCAAGACGATGCTCATCTTTTCGTTTTACCTGAGCAAATCGAGGTTGAAATAAGCCGAGTCATTGACTTGATTGGCTATGTTTATCAAGTTTTTGGTTTTGAATACAAGATCGAGCTCTCTACACGTCCGGACGATTATATGGGTTCGGAAGAACTATGGGATCAGGCCGAAAAATCGTTGCAGAATGTCTTGGATAACCGCGGCATTGCGTATCGTGTGAATGAAGGCGATGGAGCCTTCTATGGTCCAAAGATCGATTTTCATATCCTAGATGCGCTCAAGCGGAGCTGGCAATGTGGGACGATTCAACTAGATTTCCAGATGCCTGAAAAATTTGACCTTACTTACATCGGCGAGGATAACCAAAAGCATCGGCCTGTCGTTATTCACCGAGCAGTTTATGGATCGATTGATCGATTTATCGGTATTTTAACCGAACATTTTGCTGGTGCTTTCCCACTGTGGCTTGCTCCTGTCCAAGCAAAGCTATTGCCTGTCTCAGAGAACTATATCGATTACGCTTTTCAAGTGAAGAAATCATTAGAAGAGGCTGGTATACGTGTTGAAATAGATGCAAGAAACGAAAAACTTGGATACAAAATCCGAGAAGCACAGCTAAAAAAGATGCCGTATATGCTGGTACTCGGTGAAAATGAGAAAATTTCCGGCAGTGTGTCTGTGAGAAAACATGGTGGAGATGACCTTGGTTCAATAAGTATCCAAGCGATTATTAACCAAATGAATGAAGAAATTCATAGCAAAAGATAATACCATCGTCCAATTCATATCCGTCTATGTGGCGGATATGAATTGGATTTTGGAATAGGGGGAATGGCATTGAAGCCGGATAAGAAAGACTGTTTAACCACGGGGCAAATGGCTAAGCAAACAGGCTTAACTTTAAGAACTTTAAGATATTACGATCAGATCGGCTTGCTGAGCCCTTCACAACATGATCATCGATCTAAACGCTTGTATGAAAAGAAAGATATGATGAAGCTGCAAAAAATTCAGACATTAAAATATATCGGCTTATCCCTGGATATTATCAAAAACATGATGAATGATGATTCTTTACCTGAGCAGGACTTACGACGTTCTTTGACTATGCAAAAAGAAATTTTGTTGCAAAAGACAGCCCATATGCAATATGTAGTTAGAGCAATTAATGAAGCCATGGACATCCTTGTTGAGAAGAATGAAGAGATAGACTGGAAAAGCTTGGCTGGTCTTATCCAAGCCGTAAATATAGAGCAAGATTGGGTTGAACAGTACCAAACAGCCTCTAGGCTGCAAGCAAGAATCGACTTCTACGATAAGTTCAGTATGAATAACGTCGGATGGCATCGTTGGTTTTTTGAACATTTAAAGGACAAGCCTGGACTCAGGATATTAGAGATTGGTTGCGGGATGGTACATTATGGAGCAGAAATATAGATCAAATTCCTGCATCCTGGCATATTACTCTGACTGATCTGTCTAGCGGAATGTTGGATGATGTTCGTAGAAATATCCGTGAAGCTGACCATCGTTTTAAATTCCTTGTAGCAGATGCCCAAGCCATTCCGTTTCATAATAGTGAATTCGATGTCGTGATAGCCAACAATATGCTCTATCATGTTCCTGATATTCCAAAAGCTATATCTGAAATCTACAGGGTTATGAAGCCAGACGCGAACTTTTATGCATCGACTATGAGTAAGAAGCACTTGCAGGAAATCGAGCAAATAGTTACCTCTTTCGATCCTAGTATTAAGGTTTTAGATCCCATTATGGAGCGATTTGAATTTGGCAATGGTGATGATATTTTGTCAGCCTGCTTCTCAGAAATAAAACTTATTCGGTATGAGGATCATATGATTGTAAATGACATTCAACCATTACTGAATTACATGACTTCAACACCAATGAATGCTAGAAGCATCCTGATTGGATCCAAATTGGATAAATTCAGAACATTTTTACATCAAATCCTTGAGCGTGATGGCGTTATTCACATAACCAAGGATTCGGGCTTTTTCAATGCAAAGAAATAATCTTTTTAGATTAAAAATAATGCTTGAAAGTGACGTAACGTAACCTTATATAATCAGAGAAAGTTAAGGGAGGTTATGTTGTGAATACAAATATTCGTATAGTCAAAGAAGAAGTTTTATCTAACAACTGGTATCAGCTAAAGAAGATTACTTTTATGCAGTTAAAAAAAGATGGTTCATGGGAGACTCAAGCTAGAGAATCCTATGATCGCGGGAATGGTGCCACCATTCTACTATTTAATCGAGAAAAACAAACGGTCGTTCTAACCCAACAATTTCGAATGCCAACCTATGTGAATGGGAATGAGAGTGGTTTGCTGATCGAGACGTGTGCGGGTTTGTTGGACAAAGAAAACGCTGAACAATGTATTTTACGAGAAACGGAAGAAGAGACAGGTTACCGCGTAAGCCACATTGAAAAAATTGGGGAAGCCTACATGTCGCCAGGTTCAGTGACCGAGATTTTGCATTTTTTTATAGCCGAATATTCTTCCAACATGCAAGTTGGCAAAGGTGGCGGAATAGAGGAAGAGCAAGAAAATATCGAAGTATTGGAATATTCGTTTGAGAAGGCAATCAGTATGGTACGCAATGGTGAAATCAAGGACGCAAAAACGATCATGTTATTGCAATATGCGCAGATCAATAGACTTCTTGAGCCCAAAAGAGCTCTGCATATTTTAATTGCGGGTCCTTATCGCTCTGGAACGGGTGACGATCCGCAGCGGATTCAGACTAATATCAATGAGATGAACAAGATAGCCCTACAAGTTTATGAAGCGGGACATTTACCGGTATTAGGAGAATGGTATGCGCTACCTTTGATCGAGCGAGCAGGATCACAGCATATAGGAGACGATATATTCAATCGACTTTTTCATCCCTCATCGATGCGGTTATTGGAATTCTGTGATGCAGTTCTACGTATCGGAGGTCCTTCACAAGGAGCCGATGAAATGGTAAGAATAGCCTTAGAAAAAGGCAAGATCATATTCCAAGATATATCAGAAATTCACACCATACATTAATTCGTTCTTTTGTATTTAACGGATCTATAGGCGTACGGAGGCTTATGTTGCTTGGGGGAAGGTTGTCAATATGAGATAACTATGGCAGTATATAAGCATATAAGTACGACTGGAGGATACGAAATTAATGTTAGAATTGCCCAATTGCCCAAAATGTCATTCCGCATACACCTATGAAGATGGTGGGCTTTTTATTTGTCCAGAATGCGCTCATGAGTGGACTCTAGAAGCGGAAGCTGAAAATATAGAAGGTATGAGGACCATCAGGGATGCGAATGGAAATGTTTTAAATGATGGAGATACGGTAACTGTAATCAAAGATCTTAAAGTAAAAGGAAGTTCATTAGTCATAAAAATAGGTACTAAAGTAAAAATATACGTTTGATTGATGGAGACCATGATATTGACTGTAAAATTGACGATTTCGGAGCTATGAAACTAAAATCTGAATTTGTTAAAAAGGCATAAATGTCGGTTTACTCCAATATGCAGCAAAAAGAAATCCGCGCCTAGCGCGGGTTTTTTTTCTTTATAATTAAGGAAAATCCCAATCCACGGCCATGGAAGGATGTTGAAATATACAAATATATGCTGCGTGTTTTACGCATGGCTTTGATGATTTGTCATAAATTGAGAGCATCGAAGAAAAAAGGACAGACAGTTCGAATGTTGAGAATCAAAAATCAGAATCTTGATGCCTTACATCAAACCCGTTTAAATACTGTCGATTTAAGAAATACTTAATAAACGCTTCACAGAACCTTAATTATTAATGCCTATTATGAAATAGCATAAACTCTATATAATGGTTATGATTATACCTGCTATTGGGAGGTTTTAAGTTGACTCACTATCCTCGAATCTTAATTCTTACCGCTGGTTATGGAGAAGGGCATCTACTTGCATCCATGGCTTTAAAAGAACATTTTTTAAAACTTGGCGTTTCATACATACAAATTTTAGATTTGATGAAAGAAGCACATCCTGTGATCAATAAAGTCTCAAGCAGTGTATATCAGGGAAGCTTTAAAGCAGCTGCATACGGTTTCAATTATTATGGGTGGAGTTATTATATGACTCAGGAAGCTAAGTCCCATAACCCTTTACTTACTGTTTTGAATCGATTAGGTTATAGGCATCTTAAAGAACTCGTATCCAGCTTTAAACCTGATGTTATCATCAACACATTTCCTTATGGTGCTGCCCCGGCAATTGGTCGTGCTTTTGGCATTCCAACATACACCATTATCACTGATTATGTTATGCATGCAAGATGGCTCCATCCTCATATAAATAAGTACTATGTGGCGACCAACGAATTGAAGCGAGATATGTTAAACGCGGGTATATACGAATCCCATATTGAGGTTACAGGGATTCCGGTTCGAGCAGCTTTTGAAAATCATACAGGGAACCACGAGAATCAGAAATTGGTCCTATTCTTCGCTACCTCCTCGCATACGATAGAATTAATAGAAGAGCTGGTAAACAAGCTTCAAATTATTGGTGGGTGTCAACTTGCCGTTATTTGCGGTAGAAATAAAAAATTGGAACAAATGCTAAACAGCCAATTTCAACATCTCTCTGGAGTCACCATTTATGGATTTGTTGAAAATATCAATGTATTAATGGCACAAGCTTCATGTATTATAAGTAAAGCAGGGGGTCTTACATTGGCTGAATCACTTATTCTGCAAGTTCCGGTTTTCATCTATCGGCCATTCCCTGGTCAAGAAAAAGATAACGCCAATTATTTTTCCCGTAAAGGAGCTGCCGCTATTTCTCATGATATTACTCATTTAACGGAACAAATTGAACATTTTTTGACCAACTCTTCTTATGCAAAGCGAATGAAATCACAAATGTCATCTTTACACCAATCAAAAGCTGCCGATACAATTGTGAAAGATATTCTTAAAAACATGTATGGATAGGTCAAAGGCCAACTACTCTTTAGGAATTCGCGAGAGTACTTCTTTGGGAAGAGAGTGATAGGGTTGAGTACATTAATTTGGTTCCTTTTCATATTTTTATCGGTATACACCATAATACCTACGCTTATCGTTCGTTTAGGCGGATTTGGCGTTTACACCAAGGGGAAGAAAGCGAATGGAATCGCTTTAACATTCGACGATGGTCCTGACCCCCAATATACGCCGCATTTACTTGATTTATTGGCAAGATATAAGGTCCAAGCTACATTTTTTGTACTCGGATCCAAGGCAGAGAAATACCCGGAATTGATTTTGCGCATACATAAAGAAGGTCATTTGATAGGGATTCACAATTATGTACACTGGGCCAACGCGTTAATGACACCCAAAAAGGTCAAAAAGCAATTAAACGACTCTGTAAAAGCCATTGCAAACATTATTGGCGAAAACCCTATTTATTATCGACCGCCTTGGGGGATCATAAATATATTCGATCTATTCTTACTGAGGCAATTCCATATGGTTTTATGGTCGCTTATGGTTGGTGACTGGAGAAGCAGCGGTGGAAAGGACCGAATTAGAAAAAAACTGTTTTCTAAACTGAATAGCAACGAAATCATTTTGCTTCACGATAGCGGTCTGACTTTTGGCGCCGATCAAAATGCTCCGACATATATGCTTGAAGCTTTAAGTGAATTTCTGGAAGAGTGTAAACGCCGTGAATATATCTTTTTGCGAATTGATAACAAGATGAAATTAGATGGGCTGCGTAAACAAGAACCCTTGCATCTGCTCAAAAGAATGCTGGTATATGTATGGTTGAAGTGGGAGATGCTTTTTCATTGGTTATTTAAAGTTCAGCCCATAGATCCCAACTGTCAGATCTTTTATGTCAGACTATGCAAGTATCATGGGATGACGATTTTCTGGAAGAGTGTAAACGCCGTGAATATATCTTTTTGCGAATTGATAACAAGATGAAATTAGATGGGCTGCGTAAACAAGAACCCTTGCATCTGCTC